>CALISD010000001.1 GCA_938041955.1 uncultured Granulosicoccaceae bacterium
TAAGACGCTGAGTTTATGAGAAACGGTCTGTGTTTTAGCCTCCTCTGTAATGCTTTGAGCGGCACTTGAGTGCTATTCAAATCCAACAAGCCGCAATGCGCGTTCTTTCAACTAATCGGCATGGATTCGAGTTCATAATAGGGCGTTGCTGTACATGTTCAGTTTTTATGTCATTGCATATAAACCAGCACCAGATATGATTACTCGATAGCACAAGATGTAGTTGTAGTAACAAGTGTGGGTTTAACTATCCGCAGAAGAATTGGAGCCCCAAAATAAAATGAATATTGAGACACTACGTAACGAAGTGCTCGCTGCAGCAGGCGCAATGGATGCTGACAAGATTGATGTGGAAAACTTTAAAGCAACTGGTGTGGCGATTGTGCGTGGTGCCGTGCCGACAGGTAAAATGTCTGAATGGAACGAATTGTGGGATGAGCACCGACGGCAGACTCTGGGTGCCAGCCGAACGCTGGAAAATGTGCATAACCCGGTTGAAATAAAAAAACTACCTGATGAATTATTAAATATCAGTAGTAGTGAACATATCATCAATCATATAAAGCCGGTGTTTGGAGAAAACATAGGGCTTTTCCACAAGCGCTTTGTAGTGAAAGATTCTAATTCGAAAGGTGCTGTTATTTTGCATCAAGATAGTGGATATCATGTCGGCTCCTTCGAAAAAGCGTCCGTATTTTTAGCATTGAAACCCGTGAATGAAGCAAATGGTGCAATGTATCTGCTTCCAGGAACCCATCGGTTTGGATATCTTGGTGACGCCGGGGCTATCAACAGGGAAGTGCTACCAGAAGACTGGCCGGTGATTACTCCAACTCTCGAACCGGGGGATTTCATGTTGATGAACTCGCTGGTATGGCACGGATCCGGGCCATTCCATGAAGGTAATGAGAGGGTGATGACCGACTTTATTTATCAGCCGTCCACAGATCCCAGCACTATTGAAACGGTCGCCGGCGAAGGCGGCTGGAATGGTAGTTTTCTTACCGAGGCTCGTGATGAGATCTTTCTTCAATGCCGCTCTTCTAAGCTACGTGAAATTCGTGGCATTTTAGATAGTACGACGAAATAATTCAGTATTATGAAAAATGCAGTAACAGCCGATCTATCCAACCTTGGTAAAAGAAAATTATGTATTTTCGGTACTGGGGGCTTTGCTAGAGAAACACTTCTGGTATTTATTGATTCTTTGACAGGCTCGGGACAAGAGTACCGAGATCAAGTAGTTTTCATGGAGAACGATGACGCTTATGATTCAGCCGAGATCATGGGTATACCGGTCATTCGACAGTCTGAATATGACGCTTCAAAGCATTTTCTGGTAATCGCAATAGGGGAGCCCGCAAGTCGCAAGCGAGTGGCAGAGCAATTTCCAGCGGACACCGCATATGCAACATTGATTCATCCAACTGTTGTAATGTCTGAGTGGGTAGAACTTGGTGAAGGAGCAATTGTTACGGCCGGAACCATAGTTACGTGCAATATTAGCATTGGTAAACATGCGCAATTGAATCTTCATACCACAGTGGGGCACGATTGCGTCATCGGTGATTTTTTTACTACCGCCCCTGGCGCTAAAATAAGTGGCATTTGTGAGTTCGGAGACTGTGTATATTTCGGCACTGCTTCATCTGTTCGGCAAGGTGTCAAAATTTGCAGTGATGTGACAATTGGAATGGGTGGTGTGGTTGTAAAAAATATTGAGAGCCCTGGTGTGTATATAGGTAACCCGTTGAAGGCGTTACCTCCCTCCACCTGAATTTTATTTTCATTTAAAAAAATCAGTGTGAAAGTATTTTTCCATGGTGAATCTTGCCTAACCCTCGTATCGAGCTTGTGAAAAGCTTAGCTAATTTTATATTAGGCGGTGGCTTAGATGTTGACACGAAATAATTCGGCTTAAATGCATTTATTGCTTTGCTTAACTCAGGATCTTTTAGATAATTTGAGCGTATTGCGATGACACTTCGTGGGTTCAAAGCAAAGTTGAGTTGAAGTTCGTGATCACTGTCTAGAAGTAAAACTCTGCTGTCTGTAGCAACGGTAAGAAATTCACTGGTTAGGTTCAATTGCATGGTTTTTTCAAGCTTTGCCTCTTGGTGCGCCCGATTTGCCAGGTAGCCACTTGTAAGTGCGGTAAAAATAAGCAGGAGAATGCTAAGTGTTCTTACAATAGAAATGGGCAGCTTGTCTCTAATTTCATGCAAGCCGATTGCAATCACAACGAACGTAGCGGGTGCAACTATCTGTTGATAGCGAGGTTGTAATTGCATCAGGACTATAACGCCAACGTATGCCCCTAGTGCAGCTACGCATGGCAAAAGGACAAACGCCAGCTTTTTTAGTCTGAACGCGAATAACATTAAGGAAGTGATTAAAGCGATATTTGTGTAAAAGTAGAGTGGCAAGTGGTCGGGTCTGAATATATGGTTCTGTATTGCGTATAGGAGTTTGTCATAGAGCAGAGAAGCATTGACGGCTGGAAGTCGGTCGGAGTAGTGCCAAAGCATGTTGGTTTCGCCCGGTATGGCTCCGGCAATTATCGCAGTGAGATTTGGTTGAAAGGAACTTGGATATAAATAGGGTGATGAAAGTTTTATTGATCCGAATAAAACCGCGAGACCGCAAGCTAGAATAAAGGATAATCGGTTCGATTTATGTACAGACTCATATATTAAAAACAGGATATAGAAAATAGCCAAAAGTAGATAAATAGGGTGCGATAAAATACCTAAACATAGTGTAAAAACTAGCAGGAAATGGATAGCGGTGACGTGTCTGAAAATGAAACCAATTAGGCAAAGTGCGGTGATTCCACTTAGGAATTGTTCCTGCAATATATTGGTGGCCTGCCATATGGCAATAGGGGATATTAGGTAGAGGGCCGTTGCTATGTGGGCAAGATTTCTGCTTGTAAATCTAGAACTCACGGTGTGAATTGAAAGTGCTACTAAGAGATGGCATATAAAATTTACTAAAGTCCATGCTCGGTAAGGAGACATGTAGGTAGAAAGATAGGCTGATATTGTCAGTACTGGCCCGTTGTGCATAAAGTGATTAGCTGTGTTTCCCGTTTCTAGTTCCCTAAGTAATTTTCCTGGATAGTATAAGTTCGTTGTCGATGATTGTCCGTCAGCTAGAGAGCTTACGTCTGCAATGTACCAATACTGATCTGATCCTCGTATGCCGTTTGTTGAGTAGGAAAGTAATGCTACGGACAGCAAAAGAGATGTAAGCAGAATTGCTATCTCCCATGTCAGATGATTTTTTTTTTCCATGTTCACTTTAATGGTTGGCAATGCTGAGATATTCGTGACGGCTGTTGTTTCCGAAGTCAACGATAGTTTGGGAAATACGATGCCCACTGATCAGCAATTTTCTCGATATTTAACTCGAGTGCAATACGTCTTGCATTCTCCCCCAGTTTTAGCCGCAGTGATTTGCTTCTGACTAGGCTAAGTAGTTCTTGATGAAAAATGGCGGTGTCATTGGGCTTTACAAGTATTCCTGTCACATCATGATTTATAATCTCAGCTGGTCCTGCTTCGCAGTCGTAGCTAATTACTGCTTTTCCTGCCGCCATTGCTTCTATGAGAGTATTTGGGAAACCTTCGGAGAATGAAGTCATTGCTAGAATATCGCAGTGTCGATACCAGTCTCCGATGTTGCCGACTCTGGGTTGTATGTTTGCGCTGGATATTAACCCAAGTTCATGTATTTGTTGTTGTAACTGATCGTGCATTGGTCCTTGTCCGACTATCAACAATCTGCACTTCGGAAAGCTAGTTTTTATTTTAGCGAATACGCTTATTAGATGATCAAACTGCTTTTGCGGCACTAGACGACCGACGCCGAGGATAACCACATCGTCATCACCACGTGTCGGTGGGGTGATGATTGGCTCTTGAACTGGGAGCGGGAGAACCAGTGGGTTTTTAATTGTAACTACATTTTTAGCTTTAGTATTGCGTTGGAGCCACACGCGTGTCGCCTCTGTTTGAGAGACTAATACGTCAAGCTCCGCATATGTGTACTTTCGGATGGTATTCCAAATAGGGCTGATTGGCGGATGCGTAGGGAAGTTTCTTTCTGATCCAATGGATTTTATTGGCAGTCCCTTGCAGGCCAAGGCGGAGATTATATTGGAAGTCGTCATCATCGAGATGAGAACATCCGGTTTTGTGGATTTCAGATGTTTTCTGAGTTTTCTTATTCTCTTTGCATTGTTGAGTAATCCGGAAAGTACGTTTTGACTCTCTGATGCCATATTTAAAGACACAACGTTTACATCGCGTGAAACCTCGTATGCACCTTCTTGTGGGCTGGAGCATGTGGCGATTGAGATCTCGTGCTCATCGCTCCAATGGGAAGCTAAGTGCGCCGTAACTCTTTCTGCCCCGCCGCCGCTTAGTGAGTAGATGAAAAATGTAATCTTCATTGGACGCTGTAGATACAATCCGGATGGTGAGCGGGGAGGCTGAAATTATAGCGCGATCGGTGCGATGAGTCCGACGGAAATTGTGGATCAAGTCGCATTGATTACAATGGTGGTTTTGTGTAAAAGGTATTGTCTGCTAGGCAATTTTCGTAAAAAAGTAAAGGTGGTTTCCGTTTTTGGGAATGTGTCCTATGATACGATTTGGATCGGCTCTAGCAGAGGTTTTTAGAATAGATGACGATACTAGTTTTAGCGCCACATCCCGATGATGAGGTGTTAGGAGTCGGTGGCACCATGAGCAAAATGGCAGCTGCAGGAGAGGATGTTCAGTTAGCTATTGTAACTGGGCTTGGTGAAGAGCCGCACCCGTTTGTATCAATCGATGCGTGGGAGAGAGTTCAGGCGGAATGCAAAATTGCAAGCAAGATCCTTGGAGTATCAAATGTGTATTTCGGGGATCTGCCGACTGTGTGTTTGGATCACCAACCAGTCTGGAAGATTAATAAAAAAATCTACGAAATTATAGAAGCGGCCGCACCTGATCAACTGTACCTCCCGTTTCCCTATGACCTACATAAAGATCATGGGGCAGTTGCTTATGCTGGTGTTGTAGCGGCTAGGCCCTACCTTTCACTTGGAAAATCAATAAAGAGGGTGTGTTTCTATGAGACGTTGACAGAAACTCATTTATCTGCGCCATATCTCGATCCTGCGTTTCAGCCAAATATGTTTGTTGATATTTCCGAGCATCTAGATCGCAAGATTGAAGCGATGGAAAGTTATAGGAGTCAACTGCAATCGGCTACGCAACCGCGCAGTTCTCACGGACTTCGCACACTTGCTCATTTCAGGGGTATGCATGTGGGAGTTAATGCGGCGGAATCGTTTGTGATTGCTCGTGAGTTTCTTTGATGTCAGTTGTAATTTATAATCGAGCAAAGCGCTTTTTTGATCTTTTGATTGCTTCGGTGGCTTTGCTTTTTATGCTGCCAATTGGTGTTGTGGCAATGGTATTTGTGAAGCTTGAGTCTGATGGCCCGATATTTTTCACACAAACCAGGGTTGGGCTGAAACAAAGAGAATTTGAGCTGCTAAAGTTCAGAACTATGGTTGTTAATGATCAAAGGGATTTCGGTAAAGATCTGGATTCTATTGATCCTGAAATCACAGTAGGGGGGCGGTACCTACGAAGGTTTAAGGTTGATGAGCTTCCTCAATTACTTAACGTATTGGCCGGCGAAATGAGCCTCGTTGGGCCTAGACCGCCTTTGCCGCTTTTGTTGAGTGAAATGTCTGAGAAAGACAAGGTAAGGTTCGACGTTGTTCCTGGACTTACCGGGTTGGCCCAAGTAAATGGAAATATACACTTGAGTTGGCCAGAGCGATTTCAATATGATCTAGAGTACGTGCGCACGCGATCTCTAAGTTTGGATATTCGCATTCTGCTTAAAACAGTTCTTATCGTTATCTTTGGAGAGGGAAGATTTGTAAAGCGGAGGAAAAGCCGGTGAACGTAGTTATTATAGGTGCGGTTCAAAGTACAGAGAGAGCCCTGATAAAGCTTGTACAGCATAAGTTGAATGTTGTTGGTGTATTTGGATATCGGGCGCAAAGCTCTGCCCATGTTAGTGGTTTCACAGACTTGGAAGTGATCGCAGATAAGGCCGGTTGTAAGTTTTTTCCGTTTGAAAGTATAAATGACAAGGCGAAAGAAATTGAAATGCTTGCCCCTGATGTGGTATTCGTGATCGGGCTTTCTCAAATTGTATCTCAGCAAATACTGGAAATACCCACTAAATATTGCATTGGATTTCATCCGACGAAATTGCCTCAAGGAAGAGGCAGAGCACCGCTTGCCTGGATGATTCTTGATCGAGTGAGCTTAGGGGCAGCGACATTTTTTAAGTTACATAGGGGGGTTGATGATGGCCCGATTCTCGTACAAAAAGAGTTCCAAATATTGGACTCAGATGACGTGCAGTGCCTAATAGATAAAACTCTGCTCGCGCTGGATGACGCACTGGATGAGTTGTTACCTCAGCTCATAAGTGGGGTTGAGAAAATGAAGCCACAGCCAGAGGAGCTTTCTAGTTACTATGGAAAACGAGCACCGGAAGACGGGTTAATACAATGGGCCGCATCAGCGGATGACATTAGCAGGTTGGTTCGAGCTACTACGAGCCCGTACCCGTGCGCATTCACATACTCGGGGAGTAAGAAAATTTCTATAGAGCGAGCTTCTGCTTCACATGAACATAGCACTAGAGGTGTCATCGGTCGAATATTGACTGTAGATTGCCAGGATGGATTTTATGTTCAGTGCGGCGAGTCTGTTTTGCATGTGATTCAATATTTGGCAGAGGAGAGCTGGAAGCCTCGTGTTGGTGCTTTGCTTGGATATTATGCTGACAGTGAGCTATGGGAATTGAGAAACAGGGTGGCGCGTCTAGAGGCGTTGCTCGCGGAAAAAATTGACTAATGATTGATTGGATCTAGTAAATACTGAGTTCGCGTTTGTCTATGTCGCATTGCATTGTGTTGTTGAGATAAATAAGTGTTGTAAGTGCAAGAATTTAAAAACTGCTAATTACGCATGCAAGTCTTTCTCTCTTAAAATTGAATAAAGTATTGAATCCATGAACAAAAATTCCACGAATATCTTTACACATGTCATCATATTCGTGGTCGTGTTTATATTTGTATCAAATATTCCGAGGTATGTGCTTTCGTTGAGAGTGGGTGTAGTGCCGTGGCATATATGGTTGATGTGTGTTGGTCTTCTGGCGTTTGTTTTTTTGTTTAATAAGGCTGGTATAGAGTTTAAAAAAATATCAATACCATATTTAATTTGGGCGATGTCGTTTTTAGGTGCAGCATCGATTTCCTTGCTTGTGGTGTACCGAGATGGTGGCTCGCTGCAGCAGTTTATTCAGTATGCGTGGATGACTATCATCGGGGCTTCAATTGCTTCTGCTATGAAAGACAAAGCAAGCATATATTCGGCGGGTTATGCTGTATTGTGCGCAACCGTATTGCTTGCGATTCTCACGGTATTGGAGTTTCTTGACCCATCGTTCCAGGTTATCGTGGATAAGTACTTCGAAGACGATGCGACTGTTGGTGCTTTGAACCGATCAGGTGCGTTGTTTGAAAATCCTAACAATAACGGTCATGCAATGGTTTTGGGCATGTTTGTGAGTCAATTTTTCTTGCCTCAAAGGTTGAGGCTGGTTTTGTTTGCTTTGGTCGGGGCTGGAGTCTTTTGCACGGTTAGTCGAACTTCCCTTGTTGTATGGGGGGTAGCGGTAGTGCTGTCGCTCGGTTTGGGTCTTGGTTATGAGAAAAAGAACTACTTATCTAGGTTCTTGGGGGTTGCTAGTGTTGTAGGATTGTCTGCGGTACTTGTAACTGGAAAGATTCCGGAGATATTGTCTCTGTTGAACTTGGAGCAATCGATGACTTCAGGAATGATGGAAAGGTTGTCTTCCAGTTTTTTTGATCAGTCTGATGGTTCAACCAATATTAGAAAAGAGCTGGGAAAGCTCTCGTTGGATTTATTCCTCGCTAATCCCGTTTTTGGTGCTGGTCTGGGTGCCACAGAGAATCTGATTGATCACCTAGGCTCGCATAATCAATTCTTAAAAATAGCAGGTGAACAGGGGGGGCTAGGTCTATTGGTATTTATGGCTTTAATGGTAGTTGCCTTTTATTCACGCTCGGTGTCAGCTGTTATTTTTGTTTTGTTGTTCTTTACTATTTCGCTTAGTAGTCACAGTATGTTTGCGTACCCGGCCTTTAGTGCTTTGATACCGATAGCACTTATATTTGTTCCAAATATGACCCGTGGTAACAGAACTCGCCGAGTCCGTCGCCGCCGCAGACGAAGAAACGAGCACTAAAACCCGTCCCGTTATTGGCGAAGGTTATGCGGACAAATTAGTGAGGTTCACAGGCACTGCAGGTCTATTTTAATCCTTTGTCAAAGAAGTTCGGACGCAATGACACAATGTTTCATCGGTTAGCGGCGCCACTTACCTGTGGCGCGTTCTTGGGTGCGCTCATTTGTAGATATTTACGGAGCGTGGTGTTCTTGGATTCTTTATGTTCGTGATTGTGCTAACAAAAAATTCCCATTGTACGAACAGTCTTAACCCCTAGGTCTAGTATTTAAGTGGTCCAGCGTTTAACTCCACGTAGGCTTTGACATCTTCGGCAGGCATTAGTGTGTATTTGTAGGGTATTTCTGGGTGGCCAGGACCGGCGCTCTCATGTGGTTCCACATGGTTTGGATTTCCGCACTTATCGTGACCGTTATAAATAGACCTTCCATCTGTATATACCCACCCACCGTAGTTAGTCGTTGGATCTGCTATTTCAGCGCAATTGTTTTTTGCTGTCGGAGATTCGAAAACGTTGCTCTCTGATAGCATTACGGAGTCTCTTGTACGGGAGCCTGTCGCGTGACCTGTTCCAATAAGGCCCAAGCCGCCAGACATGATGGCAGCCCAAGACCAGTCGTTTACATAGTTGTTAAAAAAATGAAAGTTTTCAGCGCCTCTGTTGTTTGGATTTCTCCCTTTTGCTCCAAACCAGCTGTTGAAAATTGTTATATGGCCTTTCCCCTCTTGGATTTCTTCCATATTGAACGCCTGATAGGCTTTATCAGTGTTGTGAATTTTGACATTGGAGAGAGTAATGTATTCTCCACTTCGCTCAGTTCGGAAACCGCTGATAAATGCGTCGTCCCAGAAATCAGTTACCTCGACATGGTCGACCCAGTAGTGTTTGCCTTCTCTAATAAATAGGCCTCCAACATTCCCCGTGCGGCTTTTTTTGTCGTATGGGTATTCTCTTCTTCCTTCAAGTTTGAAGCTATGAAAGATCTTGTTTCCTTCGCCTCCCTGATTGCCGGCGTTATTGATCATCGGTCTGCTAGGAGTGAATCCTGCATCGTGGTCTGGATACATAACAAGGCCGGGCGCTAGGCTACCGTCTAGTGTTATGTTGTTAGCAGGGCTAATATAATCCTTAAATCCCAATTCTCCACCAGCCAGGCTTGGATCGAGGACTACGTAATTTCCATCTGTCTCTAACGCAGATTTCAGTTCTTCGAAATTGGTTACATACACATAATTTGTTCCCCCTGTAGCAGCTGCTCCGAACCCAATCCGATCTTTACTATTAAGAAGTCTGGTCCTCAAATCGTCTGATGCTGCACTCACCTCGAATGATTGATTTTCACTTTCAGCTGCTTTTGGAAGCTCAGTTGTTTTTGAAGCTGGCTCTGGCAGTTCGGACAACAATTCAATGGAGGGTGCTTGAGGCTTTGTAAGATCAGTTGCTGCGATCGCGATGCCTGAAATCACAAAACTGGAAATGATGATATGTGTTAGATTCTTACGGAGAGTCATGGCGGTCCTTAACATCTGGAATTTTTTTGTGTGCTTGTTGGCAAAGATAACGGCAAAATTCAGCGATTGTTGAACACATGTTCCCCAAGATTTACATTTAGTTATAGTTGTGGTGTCTACTAAAGAAGATCCACGTCGATCGATCCACTTCGACCACAGATAGTTAGGTCAGCAAATAGATTACGATGAATAAAAGAATTTCCATTTTTTACCCCAATATGTCGGATGGTGGCGCGCAAAGGGTCACACTAAATTTAATTAGATATCTTGCCCTGCATTATGACCACCAAATTGATTTGGTTTTGGTGAAAGCAAAAGGAGCGTTTATGGAGCAAGTTCCAGACAACGTCCGAGTTGTCGATCTTGGTGCCAGCCGGACGGTTTCAAGTTTAATTGGATTGATACGCTATTTGCGGCAGAATCGTCCTGATGTGTTGTTGTCAGGAATGGATTATGTCAATGTTGTTGCCTTGATGGCTGTGAAAATTGCGGGTACAAATACTAGGACTGTTGTGTGTATACACAATACCATGAGCGCACAGCAGAAGAATCTTCAAGTTTTTCGAGGTCGTTTTGTTGTTCCATTAGTCAAGATTACCCATCCGTGGGCCAGTGTAATCGTAGCCACGTCAGTGGGTTGTGGTGAAGATTTTTTACAAGTGACAGGGTTGGATGGTCACAATATGACTTACATATACAATCCAGCAGTCACTGACGATATTTCGACTCTGGCAAACGAATCCCTCAGTCATCCTTGGTTTCTGTCCGGGGCTCCTCCTGTAATCCTTGCGGTTGGACGACTTGCTCATCAAAAGAATTTTCCATTGCTAATCGAAGCTTTCGATGATGTGCGGCGGCAGCAGGATGCGAAACTTCTTATTCTAGGAAACGGAAAGGATCGCGAGGAGCTAGAGAGGTTGGTAACGCGTCTGAAGCTTGATGATATTGTGTCTTTACCTGGATTCGTTGAAAATCCGTACTGTTATATGAAAAATTCTGCGATGTTCGTTCTATCGTCAAGACACGAGGCGCTGCCTGCAGTGCTAATTGAAGCAATGTATTGTGGAACGCAATTGGTTGCATCGGATTGTCCTAGTGGTCCACGAGAAATATTGGCCGACGGGAAGTACGGCACTTTAGTTCCGCCTGGTGATAAAAAAGCATTAACCGCCGCTATGTTAGCCGCTTTGGGTAATAAAGATTTTAAGCCCGATCCGAATGCATGTGATAGGTTTTTAGATCGAAATGTAGTGGATCGTTATTTGGATGTGCTCTTGGGTGACGATTGATGCATTAGTTGAATATCTGATGTAACTAGAGCAGGCCCATGTATTTTAACATGTGATTGTTGACTTTTTTCACATCGTATTTTTCTTCAGCGGTTAATCGCGCGTTGGCAGCCATTTGCTTGGCAAGGTTGGGATCGTCAATTAGGCGTAACATCGCTTCCGCAAGTGAGGAAGGGTTTTGTGCTTTGGTTATTAAACCATTTTCGCCGTTGGTAACGGCATCCCTGCATCCAACTGTATTTGTTGTGATCACTGGTCGCCCGGTTGCTAGAGCTTCTAAGATTGTTCGAGGTACGCCTTCTCGCAAATAGCTTGCAAGAACGAAAAAATGACAGTTTTTAAGAACATCGATAGCGTTGTCTTTTTGTCCTAGAAATTCTATATATCCGCTAGATACCCAATTGTCGAGTTCTATTTTGGAGATTACGCTGTTGCCATGCTCGATCATTCCAACAATCTGAAATCGAACGTTTGGATGTATTGCTAGTACAAGCTTGGCAGCTTCGACATAATCTCTAAATCCCTTCTCGGCAATCAGCCGTCCGATCGACAAAAATGTTATTGGCCCGGCTGGAAGTGGGACGTGACGATATTTTTGAAGATCGACCCCAGATCCATTCACCACATGCATAATGTCGGGATCTACAATTTTTCTATCTGAGAAAAATTGCCTATCGTCCTCATTCTGAAAAATGACACTTGATGCTCTACTTAGTGAAAGCTTATATAGTTTGGCTATCAAATAGGACACTAGAGAGTCTTTCTGGGTTTTATATATGAACTGCCTTCCTAAGCCGGTGATCATGGCGTGAAAATGTTCAACTCCTGTTAATCTTGCTGCCATTCCTCCCCAAATTATCGGCTTCGCAGTATATGCAAACACAAGATCGATTTTATTTTTTTTAAGAAATCTGTAAAGAAAGAAAAGTGTTGTCAAATCTGTGAATGGGTTGAGCTGTGTTCTTTGAATAGGATAGCTAACGTACTCGACTCCATATTCTTTGAGGAATTCTTCAGTGGGCTTACTTTCTTCGCCAGCCAGCGCGTAGACTTGGTGTCCTCTGGATGCTATTTCTCTAATGAGTTCACCTCTAAAAGAGGTCAATGATTGTGGGTGTCCGCCAATTACTGCAATTCTCATAGGTATCAGAAATCTATAATTAATGTTGAATAAAAATAATCTATGTCTTGAAGATCAATCGATTATTTAGTCTGAAGTAAGCTATTTATTGCGCTTTCCCAAGCATGATAGATAGATTGATAGTTATATTTTCTAGCAACACTTTCGCAGTTTTTGCTCATTTCAATTCTTTTTTCCGGGGCTATGGTGAGTGAAAAAATTGCCTCGGCTAGTTTCTCGTCGTTGTATTGGTCTTGGTTTAAAAGAATGCCATTAAATTGATGTTCTATTAACTCAGGAACTCCGCTTACAAATCGGTATCCAATACAAGGTAAGTCTGATGCAACAGCTTCGGCGAGAATGTTCGGAAAGCCTTCAAATTTTGAACTAAGTACAAATAAATGTGCGGAGGACATAACACTATGAATGTCTTTCGTTGCTGGTTCTATTGAGACACAATTTTCCAGTCCGAGCTCAGCAATTTTTTGTTCAAGCTGTTCACGTAACCTCCCTTCTCCGTAAATCCTAAGGGTCCAGCTATCACTGATATTTAGTTTCGAATATGCATCGATCAACAATAAGTGGTTTTTCTGGGGCACTAATCGACCAGCACAAAGGATTACGTATTTACCCTGGGCGTTAGGGATAGCAGTTTGGGCTCGCATTATTGTTTTGGGTACTACATTAGGGATTACAATCGTGCGCCCTTGAAGCATCTTTGGCATTTTTGCGGCGATTTTGCTGGTTTGTACAATCACTTTATCAACGGCAGGATAAAGTATTGTTCTAAGTGCTTTTCTCAGGGAGGCGCCGTTATAAAAATCTGGATCGTTACGTTCGGAGACGATCAAAGGTATTTTCAGTCCAAGTGTCGCTAAGATCGATATGAAGTTGGCAATATCTTGAAATACGATGATTGCATCCGGTTGATGCTCCTTTACAATGCTTCTAAATGACCAAGGACACGCTATCAGTTTTGGTATTGAGAAGGATTCACCAGTGATCACCGGAATGTGTATTAGGTTAATGTGATCGTTTACTGGGTGTATCGGAGCATTCTCCTTCCTGAAGGTCAGTAAGGTTATCTTGTATTCGTTATAAGTGTTGTTTTCACATAGGTACTGAGCGAGTTCAGTAATTACCTTTTGCGCTCCGCCGTGCCCGAGCGTTGGAATAACAAGAAGTAATTTTTTATCTTTCATAGTAGTTTGATGGGCCATATAGCAAATATTATTGCAACCAATCGCTTAAGTCACGCTGTAAAATAGTTTGTGTTTTCTTAATTTCGTTTTCATAATTTCGTATAATCTTCGTTTTCAAATCGTTGCTTAATGGGGCTCGAATTTGTTTTTTTGACAAGCTTCCTAGTAACCTATGTTTGATATTTAGTCTCTTAATTTGAAATATCGCTTTAAATATATTTATCGCAGAGATTAACTTGGCCGGTGGTTTTGTTAAGAGCCTACCGATTGCTTTGTTTGTGATTATTTTGCTTTCGTTAATTTTTTTGAAGTTTGTGGGGTGAATATTGGGTAATTCAAGAAATCTCAGTACATCTGTATATGTTTCTTCTGTACGCATCGTCAGATCCTCAAATAGAATGATTAAGACCTGTTCTTTTGGAAACTTGCTAAGTAATCTTGTAAGTTGGGTGCCGTAGTTTGCGATCTTGTCGTATTCCAGTACTTTCGGTTCATCGCAAAGTTTAGGAATAGGGCGAGAAACTTCACTATTGCAGGCGTACCACGCCGTTTCAAAATCATGTATGTCTTCGTTATAAGAAATTAATGCTTGGCTATGGTACGAATGCACCATTTCGTCTGGTCTACGCAAAAGAACAATTAGGCGAGAATCAGGGTTGAAATCGTAAATCTTATTTATCGAATGCTGGCAGAAAAGATACCAAACTGAACCCTCCATAATTATTTGATGTTCCGGTTTTGCCTGCCGGAATAGTGCTATGTATTCGTCTAAATTATTGAAATATTGTTTTCGTCCCGGCATTTCTTCATGAGCAAAATAGTGTGGTTCCTTTGGCTCAGACATAAAAACATTCGGATGGGATTCCAAATAGCTACATAGTGCTGTGGTCCCACACTTTGGGGCTCCTACTACGAATGTGTTGGGAATGTTCATCTCAGTATCCGGACAGGCAATAGGGTGTATTTGTGCTGTGTATAAATCACTACTGTGGCCATTGTGTTCCAAATCAGTGTAGTAATTAGTGTTGATGTTGCTGCTCCAATCATTCCATAAGCAGGAACAAAAAGTACATTCATGAGGAGATTTAAACTGCTTGAAAAAATCATGATGTAGAAAAATATTTTCTGTTTTCCAGTCATGTTTAAAAAAAATCCAACTGCGCCAAAGCATGTGTGAACAATGGTAGAAGCTAAGAGTATATATAGTGTTGGTAAGTGTTCTAGGAATTCTTGACCGTATATATTCAAAATGTATTTGTGGCTAACTAACAAAACTGCACAGAGGAAAATGATTAGCAGACTGGCAATTAGCGTTGTTTGTTTCACAAAGGATTTTAAAGAAGCTGTCTCTTTGTTTTCATAGAGAACGGCAACCTTTGGAGCAAACATTACATTTATCGCTGAAGATGCAAATGCTGTAAAGGTAGCAAGTCTGACATATATTGAATAAATGCCTACGTCAGATTGGTTCCGAAAGTAGCCAATAGTAAGAATATCGGTATTTTGTATCAATACCTGGCTCGCTGCTACCCCAAACATTGGCAATGCTTGTTGATATAGTCTTAGGTTTGAGGGAAGTGTCGAGTGAGTAATATCGTTAAAGTTTTTTATGCTCTCTGCATTTTTACGAAAATGCGAAACTGCCATTGAAAGGGCAAGGATTGATGCTGCGATATATGCTAGAAAATATAGATGGGTACTGGTTTGCGCTGATAGTTCAAACAAGACGCAAATTGTCAGTATTAACAAAATGAATATTGATGCGGAGAGTTCTAGAGCTGAATATTTGATGTAGTCGCCAAGGCCCCTTAAGGTATTTCTCGAAACCATGGTAATAGTGGCGGTGAAAATTAGAAATCCTGGTAGGAGCAAAGACGAAGACAGTCCGAGTTTTTCACCTAAAGGTGTATAGAATAGGAAGGCAGTTAGTATCGTGGCGACGAGAAATGCGTTTAGAGTGACAATTGAAATTAGTTTTTTGAACAGCTTTTTTGTAGTTGCTGCTCCGCTTTTTTCAAAGGTGGTTGAGATGACTTTTAAGGTCAATGTCCCAAAGCCACAAAGCGCGATGATTGTACCTATGCTAACAACACTGATGATGGTCGCTATACTGCCCATTGTGTCAGAGCCGTAAGTACGGGTAATGATCATACTACTGATGAACCCTAAACCTGCTGCTGTAATTTTTGCTAGGATATTCACAGTAGCGCCGCTAACCAGCGCTTTTATATGTGAATTCCACTTTTTACTGATTAGCATTGCGGTCGGCTGGCCTGTTGAAGCGAAATTTTGGGGTTCATTACAGCTACATGAGGAGCGGCTGGTGTGGTTAGCGTGAGTTGCATGAGAAGTTGCTATACAAACTGTTACTTGCCGCGTGTTTCGAGACCGGATGCTAAAACGATTTGTCTCTGCATTCCAATAACTGTGAGAGGTTCGTGGAGAACATCAGAGTTTTGAGAGATACTACCAATATCGCCTCATCGCGTGTTGGGCATTGCAAATTGTTTACGAATATTCGTTTTGCGCAACACCCAAATGTCAGTGACATTTATGCGGTGTATCGCTGGAAGCAATCGATTGCCACCGACAATCCGTACCTATAGAAACAAAACCCTAGAGCCACCTTGTCAAGTAGCAGTCCTTATTTTTTGTAAAGAGTCGACAAAATTACCTCTGATTCTCAGTCTGAGTAGATAGCCTGTGATAATACAATGCGGCAGCTCACTTAACCTCGAACGAAGGTCTGGTTGAATTAATAGATTTTCACTAGATTTTATCGAAGTTTATATGGCTTTATATGTCATGACATTGACTCTTCTTGATACAGCTACTATCATCGTGCGTATTGTATGAAAGTGAGATGCATATTCACTTTAATTTTCTAGGTGTAGGTAGTCTATAGCAGATTGGTCTGAGAACTTGAAAGCGAGTGGTGCTTACGTAAGATCGGGCGGGAATTTCAAGTGAGAATGTTAGGTAAAATGGAAGAATCGGCACTTGTAGGTAGGCGTAGCATCTCCGGTAGTAGAAATGCTTTCGCTTTGCGACTAAGGACTAAACGAGTGTATTTGAAGCAGTGTTTCAATCAGCTAGCCGAAGGGCTCGGCAATTTAGAGAAAAATAAGAAGCGAACTGTGGCTCACAGTTTCGATGCTTCTTTTGTATTTCTTGCGCTGGCCGCTGCGAACGTGCTGCGTTTGTCTACCGTTAATTTTGGTCAAATGTGGCCTGCCTACCTGCTTCTGCCTTTTGCGACTATTTTTATTTTCAATCGGGTGGGTGTTTATAATGCTGTTATCCGTTTCAGCGGAATAGATGAAACAGCTTTGGCGAAAGGGGTTGTGTTGTCATCTCTGTTGTTGCTGGTTACGTTATTTCTACTTGACCCTGATCCTAATCCCCGATCTTTATTTGTTATTTACGGGCTTCTGTTGCTGGTTTTCTGTGTTGGTTCACGCCATCTCTGGAAGGGTATTGCTGCAGACAAGTTAAATAGTATCGGCGAGCCTATAGCCATTTACGGAGCGGGCGCGCTGGGTCGCCAGGTGGTGCAGATTTGTAATAATGGCTCGGAGTTTCGGCCAGTGCTGTGGCTTGACGATGATGCAAAGCTTCACGGCCGTACGGTTGCTGGGGCTCCTGTTCTCGATCCTAAAGATCCACGGACGCCTGCGTTGTTGAAGGAACACCACGTTGATACTATTTTAATGGCAATTCCGTCCGTTGGCGGTTCGATGAAGGAGTTGCTGGAGTCCTTAAGGAATTTTGATTGCCGCGTTCAAACCCTACCGTCGATTGACGACATTATGGCCAATCGTGTGACATCGCGCGATGCGAAAACACTCCCACTTGAGGAGCTCATTGGCCGCAAGCAAGTTAACCCTGATGCAGCGTTAATGACTAAAAATATTACTGATAAGGCGGTGATGGTAACCGGTGCGGGAGGATCTGTCGGCGGTGAGTTATGCCGTCAGATACTACCTCTTAATCCTTCTGTGTTGATATTGTTTGACGTGTCTGAGGCGGCGTTATATACAGTCCAAAGTGATTTGAATGTGTTGCAGGAGCTTAACGGAAATACCACTCCAGTGGTTTGTGTCCTTGGAAATGTAGTTTTCAAGAATGACGTGGCACATGTACTAAATACCTATGGTATCCAAACGCTGTTTCATGCTGCGGCATATAAGCATGTGCCGATGGTAGAAAGTAACCCGCAGCCGGCTATTCGTACCAACGTTTTCGGTAGTCTTGCGACTCTCGAGGCATCTATTGAATATGGGGTGGAAAATTTCTTACTAATTTCTACCGATAAAGCGGTGCGCCCAACCAATGTTATGGGAGCCACTAAGCGATTGGCAGAAATGGTTGTGCAAGCAAAGGCGGCTCAAGGTACCTCAAGGACAGCATTGTGTATGGTTCGATTCGGGAATGTAATAGGGTCTTCTGGTTCGGTGGTGCCGAAGTTTTCAGAGCAAATTGAAAGTGGTGGCCCTTTGACCGTCACTCATAAAGACATTGTTAGGTATTTCATGTCGATCCCGGAGGCAGCGCAGCTAGTTATACAGGCTAGCGCTCTTGCTAAAGGTGGCGATGTGTTTTTATTGGATATGGGAAAACCTGTTCAAATTGCTGACTTAGCAAAGTCTCTTATCTACCTGCACGGTAAAACGCTTAAAGATGAGAATAACCCGAAGGGTGAGATTGAAATTCAATATACGGGCTTGAGAGAAGGGGAAAAGTTGTTCGAAGAGCTACTCATTGACGATGATGCGGTTGCGACTCAGCACCCCAAAATATCGCGTGGAATAGAGGATTTTATGGAGTGGCCTGAGCTTAAGAAGGTTCTGGATTTATTGGCCGCGGATATGGCTTCAAATCCAAAGGATCAAATGATCCGGCAATTGCAATCTGCAGTAAAAGGGTATTCGCCGAACAGATCACCTGAGAAGCTGGAAGATCTAGTACCCTCCGATTGAGGTAAACTCACCTCGACATTTCTTGACAAGGTTGCAATTAGTAGATGATCCAAGCACCCCCGTGGCCGAACTATTCAGAAAACGAAGCCGAATTAGCGAAGCAGGTGCTTTTGTCTAATAGGGTCAACTATTGGACCGGTGATGAGGCGCGCCAGTTTGAAACGGCCTTCTCTCAGAAATTTCAATCTAATCATGCAATTGCTTTAGCGAACGGAACCGTGGCGATTGATTTAGCTTTGATTGCCCTAGGTATTGGTGTGGGTGACGAGGTAGTGGTTACCCCCAGATCTTTTGTTGCATCAGCATCTGCAGTGATCAATTGCGGTGCACGCCCGATATTCGCAGATGTTGATCTCGACAGTCAGAATATAACTGCTGAAACAATTGCCGCCGTCATAACTCAAAAAACCAAAGCCATAATATGTGTTCATCTCGCAGGTTGGCCTTGTGAAATGGGACCAATACTGGAGTTGGCTCAAAGTCGTGGCATGGCTGTTATTGAGGATTGTGCGCAAGCGCACGGTGCAACAATTCATGGAAAATCGGTCGGTTGTTTTGGAGATATCGGAGCTTGGTCGTTCTGCCAAGACAAGATAATGACCACAGCTGGCGAGGGCGGCATGGTTACAACTGACAACGAAGAGTTGCATCGGGCTATGTGGTCGTTTAAAGATCACGGCAAATCGTGGGACAAAGTGCAGTCACCATCAAATAGCTCAGAGTTTCGCTACATACATGATTCAATTGGTACAAATTGGCGGATGACAGAAATACAGGCAGCTATTGGGCGCTATCAATTGGCTCAGCTTGCTGAATGGAAAAAATGCCGCCGCCAGAATGCGCTGGCGCTGAACAATCGACTGGTTGATGTTCCGGGTGTAAGAATAACGACTGCCCCGGAGTTTCTGGAACATGCGTATTACAAATACTATTTTTTTATAGAGGTTGATGCGCTCTCTGCCGGTTATTCGCGGGGACGAATATTGTCAGAAATAAATGAGTCTGGTGTCCCTTGTTTTACTGGCTCTTGCCCGGAGATATATCGTGAGCGTGCATTTACTGATCTCTATGGCGAGCATTCAAGATTGGAGAATGCCAGAGTTCTGGGTGAAACCAGTATGATGTTGAACGTTCATCCCGGTATTACAGGGCAGCATATCGAGGAAGTTACCTCCGTCATAAATAGGGTAATGGCCAGCGCTGTTCGTTAGACTGGTCTGTAATTCCTCACCTGTTCATCCAGATTGATATTTTCGAGTCAGTAAATTGTCACATTAAAGTTGCTCTGTATAAGGCTTGTACAGCCACTGAACTCATTTTTGGTTTAAATCATGCTGAGTTACTGGCTGTTTGAGTGAAATCAGTCGGATGACAACTTATGAGTAAACTGTTGGTCACAGGTGGAGCAGGCTTTATAGGTGCCAATTTTGTGCATTATTGGTTGCAGACCTACCCAAATGACAACGTCGTGGTGTTGGATGCATTGACTTATGCGGGCAATGTCAGGAGCCTGGATTCTTTGGCCGAAAATAAGAATTTCATCTTTGCGCACGGTGATATTCTGGATCAACCATTGGTTGAGCGTCTTATGCGTGAACACACGATAGACACAGTGGTTCACTTTGCAGCAGAAAGTCATGTGGATAGATCGATCAGTGGGCCTGACGTTTTTATTGATACCAATATTATTGGCACTCATAGTTTGCTCAAGGCTGCTCGAAAGGTATGGTTGGATGACAATACTGTTGATAGTCATCGGTTTCATCATGTATCCACCGATGAAGTCTATGGTGATTTAGGTCCTGATGATCCGGCGTTTAGTGAAACCACTCAGTACGCCCCCAATTCGCCGTATTCTGCTAGCAAGGCAGCTTCAGACCATTTGGTGCGAGCCTATCTGCACACCTTCGGTCTCCAGGTTACTACTAGCAATTGTTCGAACAACTATGGTCCATACCATTTTCCAGAAAAGCTGATTCCACTTATTATCACGAATATACTCAATGGTGACCCGCTGCCGGTCTACGGTGACGGCATGCAAATAAGAGATTGGTTGTATGTTGAAGATCATGCTCGTGGCATTGACCAAGTTATTAAACAGGGCTTAGTAGGTGAGACCTATAATATTGGTGGCATTAATGAATGGGCAAATATTGATATTGTAAATCTGCTCTGTGCAGAAATAGATAAGCGTCTTGATTCTAGTGATGAGTTGCGGCAACGTTATTCGAAGGCACCATTGGTCAACGGTAGTGCTAGTACATCTTTAATACAGTATGTGGAAGATCGTCGTGGCCATGATCGCCGTTACGCAATAAATCCTGATAAGGCCTATAATGAACTGGGCTATAAGCCGTTTGAGTCTTTTGAAACAGGTATCGCAAAAACTATTGACTGGTACCTTGAGAACCCTCATTGGTGGGAACCGCTTCGTAATGCGGCCTAGTGAGGCTGAGTTGAGATCGCTAGTTGATAGTCGCTAGAGTGTCTTTGAAGTGGTTTTTGCTTTTTGGGATATTGCTTCTTGCTGTTACCACAAGATTTTTGTTGACCCATATTGACAGGTTCTATGTATCTCACGAGCAACAACTAAGTGACCCCGCCTTTCTTGCGGGGGACCATTATTGGAAGCAGAGGGGCTCTGGCGCTGCCACTCATACTGGGAATATATTAAGGATAGAAAACAATGACAAAGCCAGTCATTCAGTTTTTCAGAAAGTATTTGTTAGTACACCTGGCTATTTCCGATTCACTTTTGAGGCTGCTGCTGAGGACATTATCCCTACCGATAAGTCGTGGGCAGGAGGTAGTGGTGCGATAATTTACTGGAGTAAAGCAGGTGAGCGTTTGGGAAGCCGTAACGTAATTCTGTTAAAAGCTGACAGTTCTTATAAAACCTATTCCCGTATTGAGTATCTGACGAAGGAAATCGGTAGCGTTGACATTGCGTTCAGACTGTTGCGAGCCGGGGGTTCACTTCTTGTGCACGCTCCGCGATTATCAGTTATGCAGGAATTCCCGTTATACACAAAAATTAAATATGGCATTGCAATGACGTGGTTGTTAGTTGCAGCTGGACTTATGTTTTTAAGTCTTTCGTTGTTGAGTAGTGGCAAGTTAGTCGCGTTATTGGGGCTGGTTGGGGTATCGCTAGTTGGAGTCCTGATGCCGGAGGCAATAATATCTGGTATTAACCTGGCATTGTCGCAATGGTTGCCGGATAGTTTTCTAGCAAGTGCAGCAATGGCTATGCACAAAGTATTTGGTGTTACTGGGCTCTCGGGGCCTGGTGCCGTGGTGAGTAAGCTGGGCCACCTTGTGCTTTTTGTACTAATGGGTATTGCTGTTGGTATTGGTTTTCGAAAGATAGACGTTTTTTTCAGCGTAACTTGTATTGGTGTATTTGCATGGGTAACAGAAACGCTTCAAACGCTTGTAAATGGTCGAACTTTTAGTGTTTTTGACTTCTATATTGATATTGCGGGCGGATTAATTGGAGTATTTATTGGCGTTTCCAGTGCTTTTATATATTGTGTTATTGCTAGGAACTTTAAATCATAGTGTGGAAGTATTGAACAATGAAAATAGTTAACACTGCTATACCAGACGTAAAAATAATTGAGCCTGCAGTCTATGGTGATGAGCGTGGTTTTTTCATGGAAACATGGAATGAAAAACTTTTTGCTGAAAATAATTTGCCTACCAAGTTTGTTCAGGATAACCACAGTCGATCTGGTCAGGGGATTTTGAGGGGGCTGCATTATCAAACAGAGAATACGCAAGGCAAGCTGGTTAGAGTTGCGGCGGGTGCTGTGTTTGATGTAGCGGTTGATATGAGAAAAGCATCTCCTACTTACGGGAAATGGGTTGGGGTTGAATTAAGCGATTCGAATCACCGCATGCTGTGGGTGCCACCGCAGTTTGCACATGGCTTTTATGTGCTCAGTGAGTACGCAGATTTCATTTATAAGTGTACCGATGTCTACTCACCGGGCAGTGAGCAATCACTGGCCTGGGACGATAGCGCGGTAGGGGTTGAGTGGCCGTTGGTCAATGGTGACGCGCCAATATTGTCGGATAAAGATGCGAATGGGCATACGTTTGCTGATGCACCACATTTTTAGGCGCGTATTTCGCAGCGTAATTAGCTCATTCCTGTTTCCAACGTAGGTTGCAATGAATAGAGTATTGATTACCGGCGCAGGCGGCCAGCTGGGCAAGGCGCTAGCCGCGATTACACCCCCACAGATTCAGACGGTTTCAGCTGAGCGCGCAGTTCTTGATATTACCAATCGTGAAAGCGTGATGCGTTGGTGTGAAGAGCATTCGCCCGCGGGCATTGTGAACGCCGCCGCCTATACTGCCGTCGATCAGGCGGAAAGTGAACCGAAGTTGGCAAGGGCGGCCAATACACTGGGACCGCAAAACCTAGCGCTCGCAGCAAAAGAGCATGGGATTCCATTAATTCACGTATCAACTGATTTTGTTTTCAATGGTAAGTCAGGTGATCATTATAAGCCGACAGATTCGACTGACCCTTTGAGTGTATACGGGGTAACCAAGAGAGACGGTGAGCAGGCAGTGATGGCGGTGGAGGGGGTAGATGCGGCAATAGTGCGAACCGCGTGGGTGTATGACTCAGAAGGTAAAAACTTCGTTACCACTATGCTAAAGTTAATGCAGGAAAAAGACTCCCTTGGTGTGGTTGCTGATCAGATTGGCAGTCCCACCTATGTATATGGTCTTGCTACAGCGTGCTGGGGCCTTTATGAGAAAAAGCAGACTGGTATTTATCACTGGACTGATTCAGGCGTGGCAAGCTGGTATGACTTTGCTGTTGCGATTCAGGAGGAAGCGCTGGAGCTTGGAATACTGAAATCGGCCATTCCGATTAAACCGCTGACGACTGCTGATTTTCCTACACCTGCTGTTCGTCCGTCTAATTCGCTACTTGATAAGTCGCTAATATGGGAAGCGTTGGGTGAGACATCCCCTCATTGGCGCAGTAACCTTCGCAAGGCGCTCGATAAATACAAATTAATGAACAGATCGTTTTATAGTCGAGCATCGACATCAGCTTTTGTCAGCTGACTTTTTATGTCATAGAGAACGTGTTCTTTTTTACCTAGTTTTCGAATCGCCTCGGCTCCCATCGCTATAAACTGATGATGAGATACGGCGAGTATGACTGCGTCATACTCGCCATCCGTTAATTTTGACTTCAGTGGGATGTTGTATTCTTCCAGCGCTTCTTGCGGATCGACCCATGGGTCGTATACATCAATGTCTGAGTGATAGCTCTCAAGTGTGTTGATAATATCAATGACTCTTGTGTTACGCAGGTCAGGGCAGTTTTCTTTAAATGCTAAGCCCATTATCAGTATTTTCGCGTTCACCACATGGATGCGTCGCTTGGTCATCATCTTTACTAAGGTGTCTGCGATGTATGACCCCATCTGATCATTTATTTGTCTGCCGGACAATATAATTTGCGGGTGATGTCCAATCTCCTGCGCTTTGTGAGTAAGGTAGTATGGATCCACGCTGATGCAGTGCCCGCCGACCAAGCCTGGTCTAAAAGGCAGGAAGTTCCACTTAGTGCCTGCTGCTTCAAGCACCTCTTCGGTGTCGATGCCGAGCTTGTCAAAGATCATCGCTAATTCATTTATCAGTGCGATGTTTAAATCCCGTTGGGTGTTTTCAATTACTTTCGCCGCTTCTGCGACCTTGATTGAACTCGCCAGATGAGTGCCGGCGGTGACTATTTTTTTGTAGAGGCCATCGATTGCTTTGGCTACCTCAGGGGTTGAGCCGGATGTTACCTTTACGATATTTGCTATGCGATGTTCTTTGTCACCAGGGTTGATACGCTCCGGGCTATAACCTGCGAAAAAATCCACGTTAAATGTCAACCCTGATTCTTCCTCGATTATGGGTACGCAAACTTCCTCGGTTGCACCGGGATACACGGTTGATTCGTAAATAACAACGCAGTCCTTTTTTATCACTTTACCTATCGTTTTGCTGGCCTTTCTGAGAGGTTCAAGATCGGGTTGCTTGTATTGGTTAATGGGAGTGGGGACGGTGACAATGAATACTCTGCAGTTCGCCAGGTCGTTCGGATTGTCGGTAAAGTTTAGTTGCGAGGCCTCGGCCATCTCTTCTTTACTGACTTCTAACGTCTTATCTTTACCGCCCTTCAACTCATGAATTCTGGATGTGTGAATGTCAAACCCGGTTGTCTGGAAGAGCTTGCCGAATTCAACGGCAAGTGGCAGCCCGACATATCCCAATCCGATAACGCCGATTCTGTCTGATGGATCCAATTGAAACATACCGATTAGCTCTATTTACGCAAATGCCCAGTTTAGTAAAGGTGTGGGCTTCCAGGCTGTGGATGTAAATCACAGCGTATGCCGGTACAGTGTAAACAGGTGGATTGAGTTAATCAAAAATTGCGTCTACTACCTGATCGACCTGCGACTCAGACATATATGCATGGATTGGTAGGCTTAGGACGCCATTTGCAGCGACTTCTGTGTTTGCGAGCGTGACTGAATTATCAGCCACCGCCGGTTGTCGATAAAGTGGTAATGGGTAATGAATGGCTGTAGTGATTCCTTTGTTGTTTAGTCTCTCTTGTAGCTTGGTCCGGTCTGTCACCCTGAGGGTATATTGAGCCCAGGCGCTACAAAACTTATTGCTTATCGGCGGAGTAGTAATCCAATCTAATTTCTGTAAGCGTTCGTTGTACAATGTTGCTATGGTCTGGCGCGCCTGAATCTCACTGTCCAGTATTTTTAATTTTTCCAGCAGTACCGCTGCTTGAATAGTATCTAAACGGCTGTTTACTCCCACACGAACGTGATGATAGCGCTGCGACTGACCATGGCGTGCGATTTGGCGTAGTGTGTCTGCAAGTGCCGAGTCATTGGTAAAAATTGCTCCACCGTCGCCGTAGCAACCGAGGGGCTTGGTCGGGAAGAAGCTGGTGCATGCGATAGTAGATATATTGCATGATTTTCTTGTCCCTATTGAGGCGCCGAAACTCTGCGCTGCATCCTCAATAACCGGGATACCGTATTCGTTAGCGATGGCATTGATTTCATCGAAATTGGCACACCGGCCATACAAAGAGACCGGTATGATCGCCTTGGTTTTGGCGCTGATGGCGTTGCGCATGCTGTCGATGTTGATGTTGTAGTCGTGCAAATCAATATCAACGAACTTTAGTGTAGCTTGCAGCAGAGCAGCGGTTTCGGCAGTTGCGATGTAACTAAAACCCGGTGTAATAACCTCATCACCGGAACCGACCCCTAGTGCCATTAAGGCAATCTGCAGGGCATCTGTTCCGTTGCCACAACTGATGCAGTGCTTGGCGCTGGTGTACTGGCAAAGCTCTGATTCAAGCTGTGCGACCTCCGGGCCATTAATATATTTTCCATGCTCGAGAACGTTAGCAATGCCGGTATCAATTTGAGTTTTGATTCTCACTTGTTGGGCTGCGAGGTCTATGAATGAAACCATTTATTCTTTCTCAAGACTCAATTGGCCACCGGCCAGAATGTAAGTGGTATTGGTGTGTTCGCAGCGGCAGCTTCCGTCGCCGGTCATTGGCAGATCCAGCCGTTCTCCAAAGGCACTCATCCACCCCGTTTGCCTTGCCGGTACTCCGGTCATTAACGCGTAGTCCGGGACATCTTTTGTAATCACCGCACCTGCGCCGATAAATGCATAGCTACCAACAGTCACGCCACAAACGATGGTGCAGTTCGCACCTAACGTAGCACCCTTTCGTACGAGAGTTTTCCGGTATTCTGATTTGCGGCTTATATGTGAACGTGGGTTATGCACATTAGTGAATACCATGCTCGGCCCGCAGAACACATCGTCCTCAAGAGTCACTTCATCGTAGACAGAAACGTTATTTTGTATTTTAACGTTGTGACCAATAGAAACCGCGCTACCGACAAACACGTTTTGACCCAGCGAACATTGAGTCCCTATTGAAGCGCCGGAACAAATATGGGAGAAATGCCATACGTGGGTATGCTCACCTATGTATGCACCCTCGTCTACGATCGCAGTTTCATGTATTTTCGCATTATTCAAGATGAGTTGCTCAAGTGAGCCCCTTTACAGCAGGGTGAACTTCGCCTGCGTGAAGGTTGGGCATTTGATTGCGAATTGAAGCAACAGTCTCTGTTGCTACGCGATTGTCTTCAAGACTAAAACCCTCGCCTTGAAGGATAGCTTCATAACTACGTGTGTGTAAGTCGGTGAAGCCACCGGAGAACTCAAATTCTTCTTCACCGATTATGATGCTGCGGTGAGTTCTCATGCCCTTTTCACGCGACGCCGCAGGTATATTGGCCTCATCAATTGACAATAACCAACGTACTCTGGCTCTTTCATATTCCAGATAGCCGGCAGCGGTTGACGGACTGCTGTAATGCAACACATTCTCCTGCAACTCGCCAAACACATAGTGCAGCATATCGTAGAAGTGCACCCCTATATTGGTGGCTATACCGCCGCTTTTTGTGACGTCGCCTTTCCACGAAGAGTAATACCATTTGCCGCGTGAAGTAATGTAAGTTAGGTCAACATCAAATTTTTCCTCGTTAGTGCTATTTTCTACCCGCCGTTTGAGCTCGTTGACTGAATCATGTAACCGAAGTTGCAATATGGTGTTTACTTTTCTGCCTGTGTCTTTTTCTACATCAAGTAACCCGTCAATGTTCCATGGATTCAAGACAATGGGTTTTTCACAAATGGCGTCACCGCCTGAGCGCATCGCAAATCGCATGTGTGAGTCATGCAGGTAATTTGGTGAGCATACTGAAAAGTAGTGCACCGGTTCACCCTTGCGGCGTTGCAAGTCGATGTGTCTGTCGAATCGTTCAAACTCGTTGAAGTAGTCGGCGTTGGGGAAGTAACTGTCGATAATCCCGACAGAGTCGTTTTTATCCATTGCAGCAGTCAGATCGTTACCTGTGGCTTTGATGGCAGCCATATGTCGTGGGGCGACGTAGCCGGCGGCCCCTATTAGTGCGAAGCGGTACTTGTCCATAAACAGATCTTCAAATAGCTGATTTAATAACCGGCCGAGTGTACAATTTTACGCCCTATGCGTTCGAGGTTGCGTACGCAAATATTGCGAAATTTCTCGTGGCGTAGACCACTTTTTGTGGCGGTTGTCGACCGCTCCGGGGAATTCGGCGATTCCAGGCCCTGATTTGTAAACTCGTACAGTGGGCGAATGACTGCTTGGCTAAATGTAAAGTATCTTTTCATGTAATGACATAAAAAGGCAATTACGGTACCCTTTTGACCTATGCGTCTCTTTTTTGTTTGAAAGTTTGCAGCGCTGTTTGAAGTTTTTTTTGTAACAATAGTTGAACATTTCTCAAGGGCTGGCAAACTCCGAGAGCAGATCAGCATTTAGCTGGAAAATGCTGCGCAATTATAAAGAGAAAAAGAATGGATAGGAAAACGTCGAAAACACTCTACCGATGCCTTGCGTTGCTCTGCCTGGGTGCTGTTTCGGTTGCAAACGCAGTAGAACCGCGAACGTATCAATTGGGCGATGGTGGGGCGGTTGCACCTCATCTTAGATTGGAATTTGGTAACGATAACAACCCTTTACGCTCAGTTAACGGGTCTCAGGAGGCGATGTACTTGCGCTTGCAACCGAGCGTAAGGTATCTCGTCCAGCGCCGGAATAATCGCCTGGTCCTTGGTTATCAAGGGAACTATTATCAGTACTTTGAGGAATACTGTCAGGGCCAGGGATTGGATCGGCCGGGTGACTGTCTTCAGGGTTCCCCGACTTTTGACAAAGCGTCTTATCAAAATCACACGCTTTCGCTTGGCGGTTTCCTGGAAATTAGTCGGAGATTGCGCGCCACGTTGTCTTTGGCGCAAATTATCGATCATCAGCCCCTGGGGACAGGTCAGTCAGGTAACGTGAACGTGCTTAATTCCCTCACATCACCTGATGCCTGGAATAGCCAGAGTGCAAGAGCCGAATTGTCCTATGGCGCAGAGCGTGCCCGTGGTGAGGTTCGAGTTGGCCTGTCAGTTGGCAATCGTGAATTTGACTCTGAGAGGAGCATAAATACAGATGACCTTAATGAGCGCGCTGTCTCTCCAGATGTGAGAGTGCTTTATAGAATCGGCACTCGCACACAGTTGTTTGCTGGCTTAGGTGCCTCTGAAGTACGTGGAGGGAACTCAGAGCGAAATATTTCACGCCAGATTTTTGGAGCTGAGTTTGATGCATCATCGATAACCTCCGGATCAATTACCTTCAGTAACGTGACTGAGGATTTTCGTCAGGCCAATCGGAGAGATCTCGAATATATCGGCTGGAATGTTGAATTGACCTGGCGGCCGAGACGCTATTCGACGGTTACTGTTGGCGGGGGAAGAGAAACAGAGCGAGGCTTGTTCAATGACAACATCGGCCTGACTACTCGAATAGATACGCAGTGGGTGCACTATTGGCGAGAAAGGTTTTCAACTCGAGTCGAAGTCGGTCTTAATTTTAACGAAGATGTTGATCAGTTTTCATCGGAGACAAGCGGAGCAAAAGACGATGCACTCTCTTTCCGACTCGAGGGTAACTACAATTTGAGGCGTTGGTTAGATGTTGGTGGCTTCGTTGTTATCGATTCGAGAAACGGTTCAGGTGTTGACCTTGAAGATCGTAACTTCGATAGAACCGTTATTGGTTTGACAGCCAACGGAACTATCTGACAAGCATGTTATTAAGGGTTTATTAAGGCACGGCGACTACAATCCGGTAGCTGGCCACCTATGGCGATTAGGTGAAACACAGCTTCCATCATAGATTTGATTTACTTAGGTCGGATACTATGGCGAGTTACCCTGGTATGAGTTACCCCGGTATGGATGAGCGGTTGTTCAACTTTAAAATCACGGAAATGCAACATGTTTAGAAATATGACGAATGTGGTCAGTTCAACGATGCGCGCTTTAACCCTGGCGCTCGTATCGTTTTGTATAAGTGGTCACGCTTTCTCGCAATCAGCACCTGAGCAATACGTCCTTCAGGCAGGTGATCGTATTTACATCCAGGTATTTGATGAGCCTGATCTGACAATGGAAGCCACGGTGGCGCAGTCAGGGTCAATCAACTACTCCTATCTGGGAACCATTGAGGTAGCTGGCCGTTCACCTGAACAGTTGAGTGAATCTATTACAGAAAAACTCCGCGATGGTTATTTGAAAAACCCTTCAGTCAACATTACGGTGCAGCGATACCGTTCATTCTTCGTTGATGGGGAAGTGAGAAGGCCGGGAAGTTATGGCTATGAGCCAGGCTTAACCTTAGCTAAAGCGCTATCGCTCGCGGGTGGTATGACGGATCGTGCATCTCGGAGAAAGATTTTTCTTACGCGGGAAGTAGAAGGTGAGAAACAGAGCTACCGTGTTGAAATGTCTCAAACCATTGAGCCAGGTGACATTATCACTATTAAAGAAGGCTTTTTCTAAACAAGGCTTCTTGTTGAAACTTCCCGCCATTCATGGCGGGAAAAGTTGTTACTGTTTAGTTAGCTACCAGTAAAATAACCGCAGAAACTAAGGCCACCAATAAGCTGGTTCGATCTTTAATCGCAAAGATCAGAGGATCCTCATTAACCTCGCCGCGGTTAGCCAATATCCATAATCTACCCAACCAGTAAGTGAGCAGTGGAAATAGAAGCCATATGACTTTAGGGTTGCTGTAGTACTCGGTAATCACCGGGCTGTTGATGTACAAGCCCATGATAAATACGCTCATATAGCCCAATGAGATACCAATAATTCTGACCGGCGCCATATCTTCTACCCGATAACCGCGTCCTCTTGCCGCAAGCTTGTTTTGCGATTGCAGGTTGTGCAATTCGGCAAATCGTTTCACCATGCCAAGACTTGAAAATAGAAAGATTGAAAAGCTTAAAAGGTAGAACGAGAGCTCTGTTTCGATCGCAGCTGCACCACCGATAACTCTAAGGGTGAAGAGTCCTCCCAAAGAAACGACGTCAATCATTAGCTTGGTTTTCAAATAAAGAGAATAGCTGATCGTTAACACCAGATAGCAAAACAGCACCACAGAGCAGATGGGTGGCAGGAATAGGCATCCGAGCATTGCAACAAGTAACAACACGCCGCCGATCGCAATTCCCTGTTTCGCGCTTAATGCGCCACTCGCAAACGGTCGATTACGCTTGGTCTGATGTGCTCTATCTGATTGTAGGTCCAAAAGATCATTGACTATGTAGCCAAATGACGCGACGGCGCAAAAGCAGCAAAACATGATGATTGTGTTGCTTAATGCCCCGGTGCTCGAGAGCTGTTGTGAGGTAATAATGGGTACGAATACCAACATATTCTTAAGCCATTGGTAAGCTCTTATCGCTTTGATTACCGACTTTATCCCACCGCCTTTAGCGCTGAAGTGGCTTGCGAACCCTTCTGGTTTTACATCATCGCTCGTCACCAGGTAGCGATTAGCTGCGCCGTTCCAGACTGATTGTTCTGTCACATTACTGCCAATATAATCGTAGCCTGCGGGGGTAGGCTCTTTGGCGGTGTCGATGATATCGTCAAAGATGTTTTTAACCGACAGGATCTCACTGACACTTTCGGCTGACTGTTTGGTGTCAAGAATCAGCCGTCTGCCCAGTGACTTCTGTTTTTCAAGAAATTCGTAGACTTCTGCATTGACCGGCACCTCGAAAACACTGTTTGTGGTTTCGGCCCGCTCTATTTGTAGTCGTTTTAGATCGAGCTTTGACGACAGTAGTCGTTCGAGCGTATTTTTAGTGCTAAAGATGAGTTGCTCAGACTTCAAGTCTGTTTTTAGCAGTGCGCCTTCGAGCGCGCACACCAGCACATTGTGGGTGTCAGGATTTGGCAACCAGGGCGACTCCGCAAACGATAAGAGAAACGCCCATTAATTTATAGGCTGACATGGGTTCTGAGAGTACAAAGTATCCCCAGGCAGTAACGAGCACGAATGATAAGCCCAGAAACGGGTACGCAAAGCTGATGTCCACTTTTGACAGTACCAGTAAGTGTGACGCCATACTGATTACCATGACTAACAGGCCACCCATGACAAATACGTTTAGCAGAATTCCGGGTACTGCCTGAAGTGCGCTGCTAGCGTTTATTGAGTCGAGCTTGATTTGAGTCATGCCCTTTTTGAGCATAATCTGGGAGAGAAAGTTGGTTAATACTGTAAACAGAATCAACGGTATATACTTCGACATATAGTTAAGGCTCAGGTGTTGGGAACTTGGGCGACAACGATTATACTTTGCTTTCGGTTAAGGTTGCAGCGCGCTGGTATAGCTTGACGCAGTCTTGTTTAATTTAACCATTGGCAGTTAGAGATTGTTGAAAATCTCCAATCTATGACACATCCGATTGTAACTAATATGGTCTGCCAATATATTGACCGAATCGAAACGCTGCGTTGTATTTAGCGTCCCCACTACAGGTCAGTTCTCACTCTGTCCTGTCCGAAAGACTGTAATTAGCGGAATCAATTAAATTGAAGCATATAATCACTGGCGGGGACGGGTTCCTCGGGACTGAGTTGGCGAAGAAACTGGTCGCGCGCGGCGAAAAAGTGCTTTCGATCGATATCAAGAAATCCGACTCGCCACATTACGATGATATCGACTTTATGATGGTCGATATTACCGACAAAGAAGCGTTGACAACAATTCCGGTCGATGACGATGACATCGTCTACCATTTTGCCGCAAGATTGCTGGTACCGATCATAAAGCGTGCTGATCGGCACGAGTATTTCTGGAGTGTGTTGTATTACGGCACCGAGTACCTGTTTGACTACCTTGAAAATCAGACAGGTTGCAGAAAAGTGATCTACTACACCACGGATATGGTTTACGGACATACCGTTGAGAACCCGCGACCTGAGTCTCATCCTCGTGAGCCTGTCGGTCCATATGGTGATGCAAAGTATCATTCTGAATTACTGTGTGAGAAGTATCGTGAGCGTGGCTTCAATATCACTATTTTCAGACCGAGGCTGATTATCGGGCCAGGTCGTCTGGGTATTTTGGAATCGTTGTTTAAGTTGATCGATAAAAATATGCCGGTACCGACAATTGGCAGTGGAATGAATTTTTATCAGTTTATTTCGGTCAGTGACTGTGCCGAGATATGTCTGGCGGCGGTAGCGAAGGGAATACCGAATGAGGCATATAACGTAGGATCATTGAACCCGCCTACGGTACGCCAGTTGTTAAAAACACTAATTAAATCTGCCGGCAGTAAATCCATTGTTGTGCCCACCCCTGCGTTTGCTGTTAAGGCTGTATTGGCAATGCTTGACAAGATCAACAAACCGCTACTTGACCCTGAGCAATACTTGATCGCAGATGAAACCTGTGTGCTATCGATGGAAAAAGCCAAGCGGGAGCTTGATTGGGAACCAACTGATAATGACATCGATATGTTGGTTGCCGCTTATGACTCCTGGAAGAATCCACAAAGTTAGTCCGGTGGATCATAGATTGATTGCCTCTTCTGTTCAGAAGCGGTCGTATGGCATGTCAGCATGGTGACTCCTGATGAATGACTCTTGGGGTAACATTTGCCGGCCAAGGCAAACGCAGTCTAATCTTAACTGGCGCACGGACGTATTGCCTGTTGCCGATAAAAAGCTGGTGGTGGGTAATCGCAGAAGTTACGGTGACGTATGTATCAATGATGGCGGCGCCATTATTGATGCGACAGGTCTAAATCGATTTATCTCATTTGACAGAAGCACAGGCATAGTACGCTGTGAGGCGGGTGTGACGCTGTGGCAAGTGGCAAAGTTTGCGGTGCCCCTTGGTTGGTTTTTACCTGTCACCCCTGGTACCGGGTTTGTCACTGTTGCAGGTGCTGTGGCGAACGACGTGCATGGAAAGAACCATCACGTGGCAGGAAGTTTTGGTTGTTTTGTTAAAAAGTTGCAGCTGCGCCGCTCCAACGGTGATGAACTGGTTTGTAGTGAGACTGAAAATACCGAACTCTTTGCTGCCACCATCGGCGGCCTGGGTTTAACCGGATTTATAAGTTGGGTTGAGTTTGCGTTAAAGCCGATTCAGCACTCAATGATGGCAGTGGACTCAGTTTCGTATAACAGCTACGAAGAGTTTCTTGCGTTATCCAGTGAGTCAGAAAAAACACATGAGTATTGTGTTTCGTGGATCGATTGTCTCGATAAGTCAGGACGTGGCGTTTTCTTTCGCGGCAAGCACGCCGAAGAGGGGGGGCTTGATGCAGATCTTGAAGCCGCAAAGCGCAGCGTGCCTGCTCTGGTGGGTGCAGGGTTTCCATTGGTCAATCAGCTGAGTGTATATTTGTTTAACGCAACCTACATGCGAGCTCATGCAGGTAATCGACAATACACCGAAACGATTGCGAAGTTTTTCTATCCGCTTGATTCCCTTTTGAACTGGAATCGAATATATGGCCGCAAAGGCTTTTACCAGTTTCAATGTGTTGTGCCGCTTGAAAATGCAGAAGTACTGAAAGAGGTGTTTGCCTGTATTTCTGCTGCAAATCAAGGGTCCTTTTTGTCCGTTTTGAAAACAATGGGAAGTATTGCATCTCCCGCGCTATTGTCTTTTTGCAGGCCCGGTGTGACGCTCGCGATAGATTTCCCTAACCGTGGTAAGAAGACAATGCAGCTGTTATCAACCCTTGAAGACTTGGTTATGCATGCAGGCGGTGCGATCTATCCTGCCAAGGATGCCACTATGAGCGCTGCGACATTTGAGAAATCATTTCCGAAATTAGCCGAGTATATTCAATATGTTGATCCGGCTTTTACTTCCAGTTTTTGGCAACGAGTGAACGCTAAGTGAAAAACTTATTAATACTAGGGGCGACTTCGGGTATATCACAGGCATACCTTAATAGAGTTGCAGATCGTTGTGAGAAAATTGTATTGGTTGCTCGAAGCGCGGAAAAGCTACAGCAGCTAGCTGAGCATGCAAGCACAATATCCGATGCCTCTGTTACGACATTAGTATTTGATCTTGCTAATGCAGAAGAGCACGGGAAGTTGGTTTCAACCGTGACAGAGACAATGGGTACTATCGATTGCGCATTGGTGTCATATGGTCAGCTGACGGATCAGGCTCGCTGTGCTACCGATCCGGCCTACGCTATGGAACAATTTAATTTGAATGGCACCAGCACGGTCTCGCTGAGTTTGCATCTGAGCAATCAACTCGCTAAGCAGGGTAGTGGGAGTTTGGCGGTGATTGGTTCTGTGGCGGGTGATCGTGGTCGGCGAAGCAACTATTGCTATGGTGCTGCAAAAAGTGCGGTGGAAAGCTTTCTGGCTGGCCTACGCAGTGATATGCAAAAGCACAAGGTGCATGTGCTGACAATTAAACCGGGTTTTGTAGATACCCCTATGACGAGTGCTTTTAAAAAAGGCGCTCTCTGGGCGAGTGCTGACAAGGTTGCCTCTGATATCGATAGAGCTATTACAAAGAAAAAGAGTGTGCTCTACACCCCGTGGTTTTGGCGATACATTATGCTGATTATAAAATGTATACCGGAATTTATATTTAAGAAGCTGCCTCTATAAATAGCTTTGCGATAGCTTAATGAATCAAAACAACTGTTCGGAAGCACCTAAGATTGCTGTTTTTGATCTTGATGGTACGATTACCTATCGGGATACTTACGTTGATTTTTTGCTCTTTTGCCTTAAGAAGAGGCCAATTCGTATCCTGCGCGGCGCAGCTCTGGTTGGATATTACTGTACTTATAAGCTTGGCTTAAGATCCAATCATTGGCTAAAAGCCAGGTTTCTCGGTACGGTGGCTGGTGGATTAGGTGGTGTACGTTTAGAAACGTTGTGTCAGGAATTTAGTGCGCAAACTGTTCAAAATAATTTTAAGCCAAAGGCATTGGAAGAACTGAAAAGCCTGAAGGGGCAGGGTTATGTGCTTGTACTTGCAACCGCAAGCTTTGAGTTCTATGTGACTCTTCTATTCAAGGCCCTGGACATGGATCATCTGCTCTGCACGAAAGCGCAGTTTGATAACACTGGTGGTATCACGGGTAAATTGGACGGCAAAAACTGTATAGGTCTTGAGAAAGCGAAGCAAGTTGAAAACCTGCTTACTTCTTTTCAATGGCAGCATGTCGACAGAGCTTATTCAGACGATAAAGTCGATTTACCACTTTTTAAAATGGCAGCTGTCGCATTAGTGGTTGATCCGAAACCGGCAACCGAGTTGGTTGCCGGAGATGAGGGCTATGAAGTTCTCAATTGGCGCTAGTGCTTAGGCCGCAATATTCTCTTTTTTAGCCTTTTTATTTGGTTTTGGCTCTTGTTGCACAGGTTTCGATACGCTGTCTGCATAGCCGTAGTAGTCATAGTATCCCTGATAGTCCATCTCGCCGCCATAGGATGCCAGTTTCTTCAGGTTGACCTGGGTGACGATAGCGCCTGCGACGTTTATTCCTGAATCACGCATACGCTTGACTCCTCGAGCTGCTACTTGCATCGGGGTGGAGTTGGCTTTTACGGTATAGAGTACGGCGTCTGCAAACTGACCTAGAAGCAGGGCATCACTGACAGCCTGTACCGGTGCGCTGTCAATGATAATTCGATCATAGCGTTTACGCATATGTTCTAAAAGTTCAGCGAATCGCTTCGATGACAGTAGATCCAGAGGGCGCGCAGGAATTGAACCTGCAGGAATAACATCTAGATTGCCAACGACTTTCAGTTTGATGCACTCTGCGAACTTTGCGTCTCCGGCGAGCAGTTGAGCCAGCCCGTTTGAATCTTTAAAGTTAAATGCGCGATGTAGGCTTGGTCGTCGTAGATCACACTCTATGAGTAAAACTCTTTCAACATTAGATAGAGAGTGTGCAAGATGGCTGGCGAGAGTAGATTTTCCCTCTGAAGGCAGGGCAGAGGTGACCATGATCACCTTGTGAGGGGTTTGTAGATCCTCAAGGCAGATGCTGGTTCTGATGGTTCGAATGCTCTCCTCAAATGCATGTTTGTCTTCTTCCAGGGAGCCTGGAACCAGCGCTGTTGATCCGTTTTTCTGTAAAGTCTGTTTTGATACCAGGGGTATTATGCCGAGCATACGAGCACCAAGCTTTGATTCTACGTCTTCAGTGCTTGTGATCGTTTGGTTGGTTGACTCTTTCAGAATCGCTAACGCAATTGAAGCAGCTGCGGACAGTAGCAGCGTGAGCAAGGTGATTAGCGATTTTTTAGGTTTTACGGCACCTAGTGGAGCTTCAGCATATTCTGCGATTTGAGCGTTGGTTGTACCCATGCTTTCTGCTTCATCTACCTCACGGCTGCGAGTGTAGAAGGTGTTGTAAAGCTCCTCGTTGAGTGCAACTTCGCGCTCAAGGTGGATAAGCTCGAGTTGCGAACGGCCGTTTTTCTGAAGTTCTTTTTTTCCTTCATTGAGTGTGTCTTGTAGTGAAGTGACACTTTGCTCTGCAAGAATATAGTCTTTCTCGATGGAGTCGACAATGTTGTTGATTTGGCTGTTGAGGTTGCTTCGTGCAGTAATTAGTCTTGAATTTGCATCAATTACCTCCGGATGTTTCTGGCCATAGCGATTCAATAACTTGTCCAGAAGAAACTGGCTTTCCTGCACTTCGATCTTAAATCGACGCACCATTTCGTTTGAATCTACAAACGGTAAGCCTAAAAGAGCGTTGGTGCCTTTTGCTTTTGTCTTCGAGACTTCGTCATAAAGTATTTTTGTGTAAGCCATATTACTTTCAGCATCCAACAACTTGTTTGTCAGAATGCCGATTTCCTGTTCGCTCAGGCGGCTATTGTTTCCCTGGATGTTGATCAGGCCATTGGCTTCCTGATATGAAAGTAGCTTGTTCTGTGATTCTTCAAGCCTTACTTTCAATTGAGTGAGTCGTTCGTTTAACCAGGTAGTCGCTTTCTCACTCATCTCCACTCTTGAGTCGAGGTAGCTGAGAATATATGTGTCGGCGATCTTATTGGCGACTCTGGCAGCAAATACTGGATCCTTGGATTCAAAGCTAATACGTACCATCTTGGTATTTTTAACTGGCGTGATCGACGTATTTGCCAGGAATCGGTTAACCACCAATTGGTGTTCAATTGGATCTGCTTCTAATTCGTTTAGGTTGAGCGCTGCCCGCGAACCGGTAATTTCAATCGGTGTGCTGTCGTTTTTTTCAACTGTCGCGACACTCTTATCCTCCGGAGAACTGAGCTCCGGATGATCATACAAGCCCATTTCCTGCACAACTCGCTTGGCCAGTTTTCTTGATCGAAGCACTTCGAATTGGGTTTGATGATATTCGCGGTTGTTTGTGTCGATCCCAATCAATTCGTCCAAATTCATTGGCATGGTCTGCTGAGTTTCTATAAGCAGGGTTGAGGTGGCTCTGTAAATCGGAGTCATGCCCGACACAATAAAGGCAGCTAAGCCGGTCAGGACAGCAGTAGTAACAAGAATCGGCCAGCGGTGCTTGCGGAGAATTTTTGCATACTCTCTCAAATCGATGGCGTCTTCATTATGCATTCGCTCGCCATTCGCGAATTTATCTTCTGAGCGTGGCTCAATCGCCGTGGTAGACATAAGTTTCCTAACTGTGCTTTGCAACCGATTGTTCGGTTAAGGTAAGACGGATTCTGTTATTAATACTGCTCCAATATTTATAGTTGATATCGCTGAAATTGCTGACAGATTATCGGCACAGCAATGTGCGGGAAGATTCCTAATTTGCGTGCAATCTTTGCTTGCGCCTTCAAGTACCGCTGCTACTTTTGTAGTGTGTATTTACCTGGTTAGTGCTGTAGATGATTGCCTTGCGGAAGTTGTTATTTGTGCTACCTGCCTTTGTGGCCGGTATTGTCTCGTTTGGTGTGTTGGCGTCTGTCAACTCCGTTGCGGACGGGGGCATTTCCGGTGATGCAGAAAAAATTCAATTGCAAAGCCTGATTTCTAACCATGCCAATACTGTGTGGGTCAATTTGAATCACTCATACAGCCGCCGTACGGGCAGCGAGATTCAACTTTCAGCCAGTCCCGTGATTGAGTCTCATCAATTTGCAAACACAGATGTGGTTGAACTTCCGTTGCATGATGCGATTGATGCGTGTGACAGAGGCGAGTTAAATATTCTGCCGTTAAATAGACTGTTTCCCGGCGAAATATCGTATCTTCATAATTTCGTTCCGAACGGCGTACAGCCGTGCTCATTGGGGCATTCGATTTGGGCGACGGTGGTTGCCTATAAGAAGCATGGATTCAACACTGATTCTTCACCTGAGCTGATCCAGGACTTTTTTAATACGGATGCTTACCCGGGTAAACGTGCGATGAAAAAGTCCCCGCAGGCACTCGTCGAGTGGGCGTTGCTGGATAACGGTTATCCGAGTAATCAAATATATTCTGTTATGGCCTTGCAGCAGGCATGGGAGCAGATCGAAAGCTCACTGACGAAAATATCGTCAGATATTGTCTGGGTCGAGACTGATCTGGAGGCACTTGAGCTGCTTGACAGTGGTTCTGTGGTTTTTGCAGCGGTATCGAGCCAAAATGTTGTCCGTAAAATCGTATCTCAAACAGACATTGGAAGTGATCGATATGGCGTCATATGGAATGGTGCTATCGCGCATATGAGTATGCTCGGGATACCGAAAGAATCAGCGGCCGATGATGCGATGGATTTGTTGCGTTATATTATCGATCCGACCAGAAACGTACAAATGTCGACTGCCTATGGATATGCTCCAGTTCAAATCGATCAGACTGCTTTTATAGAGGATAGATTCCTACGGGCATTGCCAGTGGGTGCGCAACTTGACAACCTGGTTTGGGGGAACAGCAAGTGGTGGCGGGAGGAAGGGGCTGAAATGGAAGTCCGGTTCTTCGATTTCGTTAATCGAACGACACATGCTGATACTGCGATATTAGTGACTGAATTAGTAGGTAGTTAGCAACCATCGGTGTTGTCGGTTAGCTACACGGAAAAATAATACACTCATCAATAAACTTTATTAACTCTTGATGTACGGTTGATCGGCATTGCTCTTCAGTGGCTTCGCCAAACGAAACCTGTGAATCATGTTCCGTCAGTGGCAGTGCGAATAATTTTTCTTCAGGGTATAGCGTGACCATTTTCTTGAAAAATGGCTTCGGTAACCGAAACGCTCCGTAACTCACTGAATGAACGGTATTTGGGTCTATAGAGTCAAAAATAGTGGTAAATAGGCCCCGATAATCTGCCTCAAGTGTTTTTGAATGCACAATAGGGTCAAACCGAAGCCCGATTTTCCAGCCGTGATTTTGCAGCTTCTTCATTGCGAGCACTCGTTTTTTTATTGACGGTACGCGATGTTCGAGTGATTGGGAGATATTCTCAGGAGTAAAGCTAAAAGCTATGACGCAGTTTTCGATTGGCGGTTGTGTGAGAAGTTCACGTATTTGTGTGCTTTTAGTGCGAATTTCAAGGTTCGCACCTGGCATTCGGGAAAATCTATCCAGCGCATATCGCATGAAACCCGTTACCGGTTCAAATGCGAGACTGTCACAGTCATAGCCTGAAAAGAACCAGGCGTCGTCGCCATTGGTTGCTTTCGCTGTGGACTCTATTTGATCGAAGTAGTCTTCATAGTTAACAAACACCACGTAATTGGCAGATCGATACATGCCCTGTAGAAAACAGTAGCGACAATCGTAAACGCAATTAAGCATATGTGAGAAATAATAGTTGTGTGATCCGCCGATGCCATAGTCAGGTGGAGTAGGCAGAACATACCCTTTGTGTTTGTGTGCCAGTATTAAAGAGGGTTGCTGTTTCTGAAGTCTGAAGTTCTGTGAATTGCTGTTGAATACACTATTGTATTTTTCACAATCGATTTGCGTAGCGCTTGGAAAACGCTCACAAATTTCACGGGTTCTCGGATGATCACGCACACTCTCTTCAATGTATATTGTTTGTATCATAGAGAGTAACTCACGCTGTCAACTGAATGCGTCAGCCATCGCAAAGCTTCTTTTGTTGATTTCAGCTGATTTAGATCTGCGGGTATTGCGGTCATTGGTGAATGGAGAACGCTGTAGCGTTGTAGTAGTCGCTCAAGAATTATTTTTTGTGACACGCTGAAGTTCCATCTCTGTAAAAATTCGCTGACTATGCTGATATCTACTGGTTTCAGATTGGTGGCCAGAGTTTGCAGGTGATCTATAAATTGGACGATTGACGGTATGTTTTGCGCAATAACATGAGATGCAAGCTTAGCGTCGATGTTCGAGAATGGTTGTTCTGCATTGTCTGACACCACCTTGATGCATTGCACCAGCTCGGCGTATGAATACATTCTTGCAGTTTCAACAAAACCACTGCCTTCCATGTCATGGAGTTGATCGGGAATGTAGTCATCAAGTGGTTTATCAACCGTTGTTAAATTAGCAGACGGCAGTGGCGGTGATATTTGAGGTGGGTACCAGACCTTTTCACTGCCGAAATCATTGATTTTGTGCGCACAGAATATTGATCCGATATGCGCATCGCAGTGCCCTGCGATACCAACGTTTAACCAGCATACAGATTTATTACGACCAGGGCTCGCTGAAGCATAGTCAGACTGGGCCGCCAGCCATGAAGTTATAGCGGCCGCTCTGCACTTGCCGATCCCTGTAATCACCAATGATGTGGTGTCTTTGGTGTAGAGCGGGAATGTCGCCGAAACGTGTTTCAGATGTAAGGCAGTGATGAGAGATTCAGCCTCAGCCTTTGTTGCTACAACTACATTTAGCACAGTGGAATCTCGGGCTTTGGAGATTGTGTATTTGTCCCAACTGAACTGCTCATGGCTTCCTCAGGCTGAGGAATATCATATCTATTGAGAGTGGCATGACATTCATCAATGAGTGAAATGTTCGAATGTTTGACGGCGCCCTTTAACAATATATGAATTTTTTTTCCCAGCATGCTGAGTGTCTTTTGACGCTTGTTGCTGTTAAGTGAATTATCGTCCAGCAATTTTTTCAGAGCCTGAATTCTGAATCTGTCCATTCCCCAGTATTTTCTGGATAACTGATCTTCGTGCCCGCCGTATTTAATCAACAAGGGATGATCCAGATAGTGAACCTGGTGAATTGCGCATATTCTCAGCCAGAGATCATAGTCCTCACAAGCTGGGAGTGATTCATCGAATAATCCCACACGGTCGAGCAGTTGCTTTTTTATTAGCACAGACGAAGGCGAGATAGCGCACATCGGAAGGCAGTTTTCAAAAATATCGCCGCCTGTTTTTTTATGTTTATTCATTTGGTTCACTCGAACGCCGTTGCGGATCCAAATTTCATCGGTGTGGCACAGTACGCAATCGGTGTTGTTGTCAATGACATCCAACTGCTGTTTGAGCTTGTCTGGCAGCCATTCATCGTCGGAATCAAGCAGGGCTATCCAGTCTCCCTGTGTCTTAGAGATGCCGGTATTGCGAGCGGCGCTAACGCCTGCGTTGGGCTGCACATACAATGAAACACTATTTGCATATTTCGCCTGTAGTTGCTCTGCGGTGCCGTCAGTGGAACCATCGTCCACTACGATAACTTCTGCCGCTGCACGGGTTTGATGCAAAACAGAATCTATTGCCCGACACACGGTGCTCAGTCGATTAAATGTTGGGATAACTACGGAAACGCTGGCTGTCATCTCTTAGTAGGCCAGGAATTTGTAAAGAAAAGTGGCATGATTGCGCTTCGCGGTTGAATAGTCTGGTTTTGGCTGGGTGTAACTTGTGTAGCGGTAAAAGTGCCCATATTACCTGTAAAAGTTATGTGCTGCCGTGGGTTAATGCGGCGGGATATCGGGTCTGTTTGTGGTTACACTATTCAAATGAAATTTAAAGACTACTACAAAGTACTTGGCGTTACCGATTCTGCAAGCCAGGATGAGATCAAGCGCGCCTATCGAAAAAAAGCGCGTCAGTTTCACCCTGACGTCAGCAAGGAGACTGATGCTGAAGAGAAATTCAAATCAGTGAATGAAGCCTATGAGGTGCTGCGTGATGAAAAACGCCGCGCGGAATTTGACCAGCTGAAGAAGCATGGTTTTAAAGGCGGAGACGACTTTCGTCGCCCGCCCGAATGGCAGGGTGATTGGAAGTTTAATTCCGCCGGCGGGCAACGCGGGTCTGCAGATTTCAGTGATTTCTTCGAATCACTATTTGGCGGCGCTGGCGGTGGCTCAAATGATCCTTTTACAAGGGGCCGGCAAGGGCCGGCTGGTCGTCATTCGAAAGGTGATGACATTCGCCTGAGCGTGCGTGTTTCATTAGAAAACGCGTACCAGGGCGGCAAGACGAAAATAAAAGTGCCAGCGGCGAGTGGCTATCCAGAAAAAGTACTGAGTGTAAATATTCCTGCTGGAGTGATTGATGGTCAGCAGCTTCGTCTTCGCGGGCAGGGTAGGCCGGGTGCGACGAATGGTGATTTGATCCTGACGATCAAATTAAAGTCACATGAGCTTTTTGAAGTCGACGGCGCAAACATTACTTTGAATCTGCCAGTAACACCGAGTGAGTCGGTCGAAGGAACCCGGCTTCACGTGCCGACGCTTGCTGGCAGAGTGAGTGTTAAAATCCCACCAGGCACGACCAGTGGAACAAGACTCCGGATCAGAGGACGTGGCTTGCCGGCTGAAACTGTAGGGGATCAGTTTGTTGTAGTGCAAATCGCACTACCGGAAAAGCTCAGTGATGGCGATAGAAGTGCACTCAAAGCACTGGAGTCAAAGTGGGATTACCATCCTCGAGCACACTTCGAAACTTTTGATAAAGTGTAGAGCAGGTTGCCTGCTTAGCGCTAAGGCAACCTACTGATCAACAGTTTTAGACTAGAGTCTCGAAGTAGCTGATGGTTTTCTTCAAGCCTTCTTCCAGTTGGATATTCGGTTCCCAATCCAGGAGTTTTCGGGTATTGGTGATTTCCGGCTGGCGCTGTTGTGGGTCGTCTTTAGGTAGCGGCTTTGTTATCAACTCAGACTTTGAATTGGTCAGGCGGATAACATTTTCGGCCAATTCTTTGATGGTGAACTCATTCGGGTTACCGAGGTTGATAGGGCCTGTGGCAGTCGAATCATCAAGATCCATGAACTTCACAAACCCATTGACTAAATCGTCAACGTAGCAGAATGAACGTGATTGCGAACCATCACCGTAGATAGTGATGGGATCGCCGCGTAGTGCCTGCATGATAAAGTTAGAGACTACCCGACCATCTTCGGGATGCATTCGCGGGCCGTAAGTATTGAATATTCGAACCACCCGGATATCGATGTTTTCCTGACGATGAAAGTCAAAAAACAGGGTTTCTGCGCAGCGTTTACCTTCGTCGTAACAAGATCGCACGCCAATCGGGTTTACATTGCCCCAGTAGTCTTCGGTTTGCGGGTGAACGGTTGGATCGCCATACACCTCACTGGTAGATGCTTGTAGAATTTTGCACTGCAGGTGCTTTGCAAGTTCCAGCATATTGATCGCACCCATTACTGAAGTTTTAATGGTGTGGATGGGGTTGTGTTGATAGTGAATCGGCGATGCGGGGCAGGCCAGGTTGTAAATCTCATCGACCTCAACCTGCAGAGGGTTGGTGATATCGTGGCGAATAAATTCGTAGTATGGGTTGTCCTTGAACGATGCAATGTTGTCTTTGGTGCCAGTAAACAAGCTATCGGCACAGATCACTTCGTGACCATCGTTAAGCAACTTTTCTGTCAGGTGTGAGCCGAGAAAGCCGGCTCCACCTGTGATCAATACGCGCTTTCTTGAACTGTAATTATTTAAAGACATAGTTTATTTACTGAATCTATATTGACTTGTTAAGTGCTAGTTGGAAGACTGCTTAAAGGCTTCTACCATTTCGGTGAAGCCTGTCTGCAAGGGGGTTTGATGTGTCCAGCCGAGTAACGCCTGCGCGCGTGTCGGGTCGCCGATAAAGCAGCTCACACTGGCTTCGCGTTTTTCTACTTCGTTTAACTCACAATTGTTGTTGCTGGCAGCGACTGCCATTCTTGCCAATTCACCCAGGGTAGTGCCGGTGCCGGTGGCAAAGTGAATGGGAGGTAAATCAGATTCACCGTTCATCAAGAGTTCAACGACTTTCGCGACCCCTCTGGATACATCGACTACATGGGTGAAGTCCATGCACGTGCCTGCGTCATCAACTCGCAGCGGCGTGCCGTCAACTGCAGCTCTGGAGAATGCAGGTATTACACGATCAGAGTAGTCATAGATATCACCATACACATTGGCAAAGCGTAGAATTGATATATTACCGCCCGCATCCTGAGCGCCGTATACCATCGATTCTCCAGCAGCCTTTGAACGCCCGTAAATATTCAATGGCGTCATCGGAGTGTCTTCAGAAATGGCTACCTGCGGCTGGTTGCCATATACCTCACGGCTGCTCGCATGAATAACCCAGGGGCGATCAGCGGCTTTTCGTTGCAGTGCGGCGTCAAGAATGTTGTGTGTACCGGTGACGTTACTGGCCCAGGTGCGCAGTGGATGTTCTTGAGCTTCTGCGACTCTTGATACCGCTGCAAGGTGCACAATGCCGTGGCTCCCGGCTGTCAGCTGACGAGCAGCCTCAGCGTGGGCAATATCGTGAGTGGTTTGATTAATTTCAATATCTATTTCTACCAGCTCATGACCCAGGTCTTTGAGCTGCTTGACGAGTTCACGTCCTATCAAACCAGATGAGCCGGTTACTGCGATTTTTGCCACGGATAGAGCCTTGGTTACTTTGTAGGGAAACTGCGTTGTTACTGGTACTTAGACAAGTCGTTTAAGTCTATTGTCTCGCCCGCTTTCGCTATGTGGGCTGGTGCTGATAGATCGTCTTTCAGTTTCTTGCGTAAAACCTCCATTGTCTCGGCTTCACCGTGAACTAAAAAGACAGGGGGTCTGGATTTGAAGTTTCCGTACCATTCCATTAACCCTTTTTGGTCTGTATGCGCTGATAAACCGCCGATGGTATGTATTTTAGCCTTAACTTTGATGTTTTGGCCCCACAGGCGAACTTTTTTTGCACCCTCGACCAGTTTACGCCCCATAGTGCCGTGTGCCTGGTACCCCGTGACAATCAGGTGACAGTTAGATCGCCAGATATTGTGTTTTATATGGTGCTTGATTCTGCCACCAGTCATCATGCCGCTGCCGGCAATAATGATGGCACCGCTCTCGATCTGATTGATTTTCATCGAATCTTCAGAGCTCTTTGAATAACTCAGATTCGGTAGGCCAAGCTGCTTGCCTTTTTCCTTCCAGAATTTTGCCGCTTCGGGGTCGTACAGTTCGTGATGGCGAAGATAAATGTCTGTGGCTTCGATGGCCATAGGACTGTCCAGAAATATTTGCCATTTGCCCAGATTCCACCGTTCATAGTTGCGCGCGAACATGTAGAGGATGTTCTGTGTTCTGCCGACTGAAAAAGCAGGGATAAGCACATTGCCCGGTTTCTTTTGAATTTTTTCTACAATGTCGTCAATCTCCTGCCAGGTCTCTTCCCAAGGACGATGCAAGCGGTTGCCGTAAGTGCTTTCCATTAGTACTACGTCGGCTTCGTCAATCATCGTGAAGTCGCGCAATATAGCAGTGCCCCGGTGACCAAGATCGCCGCTGAACACTACTTTTCGTTTCAGCTCGTTTTCTTGAAGCCAGATTTCAACTACCGATGAACCGACAATATGGCCGGCATCGGAAAGCTTAATCGTAACGCCGGGAAGGATCTCCTTTTTTTCCCCGTACTCTAAAGTACTAAAGAGCTTCAGCGCTTTTTCTGCGTCTTCTCTTTCGTATAGCGGCTCAAGGGGCTTCTTTCCAGTGCGAGCTCGGCGCTTGTTTTGCCACTGCGTGTTTTTATAGTTCAGGTACGCTGAGTCCTTTAACAAGGTGTCACAAAGGTCAGCGCTTGCTTTGTGTGTAAAGATCGGTCCGTTAAAGCCGGCTTTTATCAGCAACGGGAGCCTGCCGCTGTGGTCGATATGCGCATGGCTCAGAATGACCGCATCGAGTTTGGCGGGATCAAACGGGAAAGGGTCGCGATTTCTGTTTTCGTCTTTGCTGCGACCCTGAATAAGTCCACAGTCAAGCAGTACGCTTAAACCGGCAACTTTGATCAGGTGGCATGAGCCCGTCACCTCTTGTGCTGCTCCACAGGATTGAATTTCCAAGGTGTGACTCCAGTTCAGATTATCTAAGGACGAATGATAGCGTTTCCTGATAAGGCAGCATAGCGGCGTCTTACATCAGGGGGTCCAAGCAAAAAAGGCCGGCTTGAAAGCCGGCCCCGTCGTAAACGTGCGTGATTTCGACGTCTTAGCGTCGTTTAAAGATTGCCACTATCAGGGTCAACAAAATGCATCCACCGGCGGCGGCGGCGGCATTCATTATCAGATGGTTGTCTGTAACGTGGCTTGTCAGGGTGAGGATGAGGCCACCCAGAAAAGCGCCCAGAAGGCCAAGGCAGAGATTGCCGAACCAGCCGAAGCCGCCACCTTTTAACAGGGGGCCAAGTAATAGACCGAGCAGGATGCCAATGACCGCGTAGATCAGTAGCGTCAGTAAGGTGACGTCTTCAATCATCGATTATTCTCCGATGTTTTGTAATTATAAAAGCGATCAGATTGGTGCGGTGCCGATCTGATGAATGAAAGTGTAGCAGGCTATGCAAAAAGTGCAGATGATCAGTGAGGCTATTTTTATTCAGGTAACTCAACTGTCAGGTGTCGGTGTTGGCGCGAAGGAATTGCCTGTGTCGGATCGCTGCTTTGCTGCGTCTCTTTTGACAGAGCGCTTGAATCAGTAACAGGGAGCTTTATTGGTGGTGCAAGGCGCTGAGTTAGCCAGCGAGGAGGATGATTGCCGCCGTTTATCTGGCAATCGGCTTCCAGAGATTGATAGATCTCTGCAGGCTCAGACAATCCATTCTCTACCGCGCCTGAATGCAACAGGGCAAGCAAGCGCGTGTAGGCGATTTTGTGTGTTTGTTGTGTGGTGGCGAACAGCCAGTCAGACAACTGCATGAATCGAGCAAAGGGCTTGTCACCGAGTAGTACGGGCAGGGTGGTTTTGAAGCGACCTGAATTCGCAATCAAATCCCAGTAGCGTGCGAATCGTTGCACTCTCTGCATGGTTTGAAAATCGACATCACGATTCTTAAGTAACTGGTAGGGCGCGTCATCTGAATAGCACATCTCAAATTCAGCGGTTTGCTTTACTATTGGACTTCCGCGCAATCGTTTAAGAAGCCCCAGTTGAATTTCGTGTGGGTCTAAAGCGACCAGTTGGTCGAAGCCGGTCGCAAAGCTTTCAATCGATTCACCCGGTAGTCCGAAGATCAGGTCCGCATGTATGTAAGCCTGTGAGTGCAATCTTAACCAGCGGACATTGCTAAGCGTTGCCTCTATGTTTTGTCGTCGGTTAATGGTCTGTTGGACCGCTTCATTAAAACTTTGAATGCCAATTTCAAATTGCAGTGACCCTGCAGGGAATTCTCCGATAAGGTTCTTTAATGCTTCCGGCAACTTGTCTGGTATCACTTCAAAATGAAGAAATAGATTGTTGTCTTTTTCTAATAAGGCCAGGAAAAATTTCAGAATCCTGGTGCAGTTAGATATCTTAAGATTGAACGTCCGATCAACGAATTTAAATTGCCGTGCGCCACGTTGGTAGAGTGTTGTTAACTCGTCTAAAAAGCTATCGAGTTCGAATGGCCATGCAGTTTTATCTAGCGCAGACAGGCAGAACTCGCATTTGAATGGGCATCCACGGGATGCCTCTACGTATATCACGCGGTGGCTAATGTCTTCGTTATTATAAAACGGGTAAGGTGATCGTAGTGCGTCAACATTGGGGTTTTGCGCGTTAAAGACTTTGGGTTGCGTTGTATTGTGTTGCAGTAGTTGTTGGCATATTGTTGCGAATGCAAAGTCCGCTTGACCGGTAATCAGGTGGTCACACTGGGTATAAATAGCGATGTCATGATATTCATAGCTTACTTCCGGACCGCCGATAACAATTTTTATATCGGGCTTGAGCTTTCGTATTAATGCCACCAGATCAGTGGTTTCTTTGATGTTCCAGATGTAAACGCCAAAGCCAATAATTAGCGGGTTGATAGCAAGTAGCTTTTCAGCAATATCGTTCGTACGTTGGTTGATGGTGAATTCAACCAGGCGTGTGCTGTTTTGCAGTGGCCCCATATTGGCCATCAGGTATCGCAAGCCCAGTGAAGCGTGAATATATCGTGCGTTCAGAGAGCACAATACAATCGCACCCTCTTGTGAAAATCCTGATGTTACTGGTTGATGAAAAGTGACTGGCGATGTGGTTGTCATATATAGGTCATTTTCTGATCAGACCAACCGGTCTGATCAATCGATTTTGGACAACTCATGGTTGACAACGCAGGGAGGTGGTTGAGGGAGTGTGAGTGTGCACCTTAATCTTGCGTTAGGATTTCTCGCTAAACGCCCAGTCCCAGTAGAGTTCTCTGCACATTTTTGCCACTGGACCAGGCTGCAGCTTTCTGTCTTCAAGTTGAGTGACGGGCGTGATTTTAGAAATGTTGCCGGTGGCGAAGATTTCGTCCGCTGATCCAAAGTCTTCTACTGATAGAGTGGTCTCGTGTACTGCACGGCCTTCTTTTGAAAGTAACGAAGAGATTCTTTTGCGCGTGATGCCATTTAGAAAAGTGCCGTTAGGGACTGGAGTGAAAATCTCTCCGTCTTTCACCATCATAATGTTTGAAGTGGCGGTTTCTGCAACGTTACCGATCGAGTCACATACGATCGCGTTTTTAAAGCCTTTGTCGCTGGCTTCACGCAGCATTCTTGCGTTGTGCGGATACAGGCAGGCAGCTTTAGCGTTCACCAGTGCCATCGCGAGGGTTGGCCTGCAATAGCTGGTGGTGGTTAACGTCATACTGGCGTCCGGGGTGGGCATCGGCACATCTTCAAGGCACATGCAGAACTCTGTTGAATCAGGGTCTCCCGCGACAACCATCGGGCCCGAATCCCGTGACCAGTACATCGGTCTGATATAGACAGCGGCGTCAGCTGGGAGGTTGCTGAGCCCTTCCATCGCAATGGCGACCATGGCCTCAGTGCTGATAGTCGGCTTCAATCCCATTGCCAGCGCAGACTGGTTGGCGCGTTCGCAATGAGCGGCGAGATCAGGTGCGACCCCTTCGAATTTTCGTGCGCCGTCAAATACCAGTGTGCCCAGCCAGGTGGCGTGATCCGCTGCTCCAAGAATAGGGGTGTTTCCTCGTTCCCACTTATTATTGAAGTAGGTCCAAACGGTTTTACCAACGGCCATATCTTTATCCGAAACGAAAAAGTGCAAATAAGCTGGCCAGTGTAGCAGCCCTAATTGAAACGAAAAATAGCGAGTGTACTCAGGATGCAATTAAAAACTGAAGGTCAGTAATTAAAATTTGACCAATTGGTAAAATAATGGTTAGATTATTGACAAGAGAAACGAGGAAATAACATGGCTCAGAATTCTGCTCTGTTTTCAGAGTTGATGTCTGATCTTCATCCACCGCTCAGCGGTCATGAGGCGGGTGTCGAATCAGATCGATGTTACTTTTGCTATGACGCACCCTGTGTCACTGCCTGTCCTACCGGCATAGATGTGCCGCTCTTTATTCGTCAAATCCAGACAAATAACTCAGCCGGCGCTGCCAAAACGATATTTGATGAGAACATCCTTGGCGGAATGTGCGCGCGAGTCTGTCCCACTGAAACTCTTTGCGAGCAGGCTTGTGTGCGAAATTCAGCAGAACACCAACCGGTGAAAATCGGTGCGCTGCAGAGGTTTGCGACAGACACATTGATGAGCGCTGGCACTCACCCTTACCAGCGCGCTACTGTGTCAGGCAAAAAGGTTGTGGTGGTGGGGGCTGGCCCGGCGGGGCTGGCTTGTGCTCATCGTCTGGCGATGCACGGCCACAAGGTTGATATTCTGGATGCCAACCCAAAACCCGGGGGCTTAAATGAATACGGTATCGCCTCTTATAAAACACCTGATAATTTTGCCCAGCGAGAAGTGGATTTCATTCTTGATATTGGTGGCATCGAGATTAAAAACGAAATCCAGCTGGGCCGGCAGGTGCAGCTAGGTGATCTTTTAGAGCAGTACGATGCGGTGTTTATTGGTGTGGGTCTGAAGGAGGCAAATCAGATTTCGCTCGAGGGAGCATCGCTTGATGGAGTTGAAGACGCAGTGAACTTCATAGCGAAGCTCCGACAAACTGAAGATTATTCGGCGCTTGATATCGGCCGCCGAGTGGTGGTGATCGGTGGTGGGATGACGGCAATTGATGCCGCGGTGCAGGCAAAGTTACTCGGTGCAGCCGATGTCACGTTAGTGTATCGCCGTGATAAAGAAAGTATGAACGCAAGCGTGTTTGAACAGGATCTCGCGCAGACTAATGGTGTGAAAATAATTCATCACGCGGCCCCGGTGAGATTCATTGGTGAGCAAAGTAACCTTACTGAAGTGGAATTTGAGTACACGCAACAAGTGAATGGCAAGCTGCAAGGTACAGGTGAGACGTTTACTTTGCAGGCGGATCACGCATTCAATGCGATCGGGCAGGTGTTACAGGCGGGAGTAGTAGACGCAGATGTAGTCGCCTTGGAAAACAACCGTATTGCGGTCAATGAAGAGCGTCAAACCAGTCATCAGAATATTTGGGCTGGAGGTGATTGTATAGCGGGTGGTGATGACTTAACCGTATCAGCGGTGCAAGACGGAAAGCTTGCCGCTGAATCTATAAACCGATACCTGTCTTCGTAATACTAATCGATTGAAGGAACACACATGGCTGATCTCAATAGTAGTTTCGCAGGCATAAAATCACCCAATCCATTTTGGCTCGCGTCAGCCCCACCGACAGATAAGGCTTATAACGTTGTGCGTGCTTTTGAAGCCGGCTGGGGAGGAGTGGTTTGGAAAACGCTCGGTGAAGATCCCAACATCGTTAACGTTAACGGGCCGCGCTACGGCGCTGTATATTCTGCAGATCGACGCTTGATGGGTTTGAATAATATTGAGTTGATCACAGACCGGCCGTTGCAAATAAACCTTGATGAAATAAAACAGGTAAAGCGTGATTGGCCGGATCGCGCCATGGTTGTGTCGTTGATGGTGCCGTGTGAGGAGAAGAACTGGAAAGATATTCTCAAGAAAGTTGAAGACACAGGGGCTGATGGTGTGGAGTTAAATTTCGGTTGTCCACACGGCATGTCCGAGCGTGGTATGGGGGCATCCGTCGGGCAGGTGCCTGAGTACATAGAAATGGTCACGCGTTGGTGCAAGGAGGTCAGCTCAATGCCTGTGATAGTGAAGCTCACCCCCAACATTACTGATATCAGATATCCAGCGCGTGCGGCACTTGCCGGTGGTGCAGATGCAGTCTCATTGATTAATACGGTCAGTTCTATTGTAAGTGTCAATCTCGATACCATGTCGCCCGAACCCTCTATTGATGGCAAGGGATCACATGGTGGTTATTGTGGTCCTGCAGTAAAACCAATTGCACTCAATATGGTGGCTGAAATTGCCCGCGACGCCGACACAAAAAATCTGCCTATATCCGGGATAGGAGGGATTACCACCTGGCGTGATGCAGCGGAGTTTATGGCTCTGGGTGCAGGCAATGTGCAGGTGTGTACGGCAGCAATGACCTACGGATTTAGAGTGGTAGAAGAAATGATTACCGGTTTAAATGCATGGATGGATGAAAAAGGCCATGCCAACATCGATAGCATTGTTGGAAAGGCGACCCCCAACGTCACTGACTGGCAGTATTTAAATTTGAATTATGTCACGAAGGCCCGAATTGATCAGGACGCTTGTATTAAGTGTGGTCGTTGCCATGTGGTATGCGAAGACACTTCACATCAGGCGATAACTCATACGGTAAATGGTGAGCGCCATTATGAAGTAATTGATGAAGAGTGTGTTGGTTGCAACCTGTGCGTCAGTGTATGTCCGGTGCAAGATTGCATCACAATGGAAGAGATAGCCAGTGGGATGGATGTCAGAACGAATACTCCGGTTAACCGGGAATATGCAAACTGGACTACTCACCCTAATAATCCTATGGCAAAAGACAAAGCTTGAACAGCGTGCAGCGGGCAAATTTTAAGAGTCCTCAACGAGGCAGTAGACCGTTAAGTAGCAGGGTTTTTAGTGTGCGCTCCGCGTCATCAAATAATGCGTCCGGGTTGTCAGCGAGAATCTCGGTTTGTGTACTAAAGTCAGCGTAATGTTGGGTGGAAGCCCATATAAAAAATAGCAAATGAAGAGGAGATACATTGACTAACTTTCCCTGATCAATCCAGTGTTGAATGATTGAGCATTTTTCATTGACCATTTGTTTGAGGTCAGTCTCCAGGTATTCGTGAATCATCGGAGCGCCTTGCAAAATTTCATTGGCGAATAGTTTTGATGCTTCTGGTTGAGCTTTTGAGAGTGCCAGTTTGGTTTGAACATAAGACCATATTTCGGTCGCTGGATCGCCTTCGGGGTTGAGCTCTGTAAGCGGTGTAAGCCACTTCGTCAGTGTTTCTTCAAGCACGGCGACGTAGATGTCGTTTTTACTTTTGTAGTAATACAAAATATTGGCTTTTGACATGTCGGCACTTTCGCTTATTTGTGCGATGGTGCTTCCACGATAGCCATAGCGTGCGAATATATCCAGAGCGGCTTTGAGGATTCGCTGCCGGTTAAGTTTTTGTATGCGACTGGTTTTTTCACCGGTGGAGATTGATTGGGTTTTACTCATAAGCGAACCATAGGTAATGACCCTTGAGACAACTGTTCAACGGTAATAAAAATATGTTAATTTGATCGTAACTATTCAGGGTACACCTGTCGTATTCATGGGCGTTGTCGTTCGTGCTCAAATACCCATGTATGTTGCGTGCGAACTCCCTATGAGCACGACAGGCCTACGCTGAAAAGCTACAAAAGCAGCTGAAAAATTGAATGTAGTTCCTTTCCGGCTGAGTAGTTACGTTTGATCGAGAATTTTAAGTTCAGTATACGGTGTGCGGCGAGCGACTAAAAGCTTGTATCTACAGCGCCACATGTAAAGCGAAGTGCTGTTTGGTTATTGTCTTTGAGTGTTATTCAACAATGAGGAAAGCCTGTGTCTATCACTAGTAATTTGAAAATCAACAGAGAGCGCTTGTGGGATTCACTGATGGAGATGGCAAAGATTGGTCCTGGAATAGCCGGTGGTAACAATCGCCAGGCACTGACAGATGTAGATGCCGAAGGCCGTGAGCTTTTTCAAAGCTGGTGTACAGAGGCCGGAATGACTATGGGTCTTGATCAGATGGGAACCATGTTCGCTCGTCGAGAGGGCACTGACCCTGATGCGTTGCCCGTTTATGTGGGAAGTCATCTCGATACCCAGCCTACCGGTGGTAAGTATGATGGTGTATTGGGTGTATTGGGTGGTCTCGAAATCGTACGGCAACTCAATGAGATGAATGTTAAAACCAAACACCCGATTGTGGTCGTCAACTGGACCAACGAAGAGGGTGCGCGTTTCGCACCGCCGATGGTGGCGGCGGGTGTATTTGCCGGTAAACATACGCTGCAATGGGCCTATGATCGTGAAGATGCTGAAGGTCTTAAGTTAGGTGACGAGCTAAAGCGTATTGGTTGGTGTGGTGATGAAGCAGTGGGTGATCGAAAAATGAAAGCCTTCTTCGAATTGCATATTGAGCAGGGGCCAATACTTGAAAAAGAAAATGTTGATGTAGGCGTTGTCACTCATGGGCAGGGGCTCAACTGGTTGCAGGTGACATTGATCGGTAAGGAGAGCCATACTGGCTCAACACCCATGTCAATGCGCTGTAACGCGGGACTGGGAATGGCAAGAATTACTCAGCTGGTGGATGAAATTGCCTGGAGCCATGAGCCCCACGCTGTCGGGGCAGTGGGTCACTGTGATGTTTTTCCAAACTCGCGGAACATTATTCCAGGTCGATCTGTGTTCACTATAGATTTTAGACACCCGGATAAAGCCACCATTGCCGAGATGGAATCAGAGCTGCGCGCGGCTGCGGAAAAAATCTGTGCTGATATGGGTCTGCAAATGGAAATAGAGCAGGTCGGTGGATTTGATCCTGTTGAGTTTGATAAAGACTGTGTTACAGCTGTTCGCAATGCTTGTGAAAGACTCGGCTACAGTCATCGTGATCTGGTATCCGGTGCAGGTCACGATGCATGTTGGATTAATAGCGTCGCCCCGACCGCCATGGTGATGTGCCCCTGTGTGGATGGCTTGTCGCACAACGAGGCAGAAGAAATAACCCCCGAGTGGGCAGAGGCTGGCGTTAACGTGTTATTCCATGCGGTGGTTGAAACAGCAGAAATAGTGGCATCTTGATAAGTGCTTAGCTTGAAAAAATTTAGTAAGAGGAGCGATTAATGGCAACGGTAATTAAAGGCGGTTCGGTCGTCACCGCAGATCTGACTTACTCAGCTGACGTGTTGATAGAAGGCGGTCGGATAACTCAAATCGGTGACAACCTCAGCGCCGATGAGACTTTGGATGCCACCGGATGTTACGTCATGCCGGGGGGTATAGATCCGCACACTCATCTCGAAATGCCTTTTATGGGCACCTATTCTACCGATGACTTCGAGTCTGGTACTCGCGCCGCCTTGTCAGGCGGCACAACAATGGTGGTCGATTTCTGCCTGCCTTCACCGGGCCAGTCACTACTTGAAGCGCGACAGATGTGGGACAACAAAACGTCCAAAGCTTCGTGCGACTATTCATTTCATATGGCGATCACCTGGTGGAGTGAGCAGGTGTTCAATGAAATGGCAACGGTGGTAGATAGTGGTATCAATACGTTTAAGCATTTTCTCGCCTACAAAGGTGCGTTGATGGTTGATGATGATGAAATGTTTTCGTCCTTTCAGCGTTGTGCAGCGCTTGGTGCGATGCCACTGGTGCATGCAGAAAACGGCGACGTGGTTGCGCAGTTGCAAGCGAAGCTGCTTGCTGAAGGTAATAATGGTCCTGAGGGACACGCCTTTTCAAGACCGCCTGAAGTAGAGGGGGAGGCAGCAAATCGAGCCATTATGATCGCTGATATGGCCGGGGTGCCGCTTTATATCGTTCACGTATCTTGTGAGCAAGCGCATGAGGCGATTCGTCGGGCGCGACAAAAAGGCATGCGAGTTTATGGCGAACCTCTGGTTCAGCACCTAACGCTCGATGAATCAGAATACTTCAACAAAGACTGGGATCACTCGGCCAGAAGAGTCATGTCCCCGCCGTTTAGATCTATCGATCATCAGGATGGTTTGTGGGCCGGTTTGCAGTCTGGCAGTTTACAGGTGGTGGCGACTGATCATTGCTCCTTCACTACTGAGCAAAAACGTTTTGGCCTTGGTGACTTTACCAAGATACCGAATGGCACGGGTGGTCTGGAAGATCGATTGCCGGTACTTTGGACCAAAGGCGTTAATACCGGTCGATTGACCATTAATGAGTTTGTCGCTGTTACCTCCACCAATATTGCAAAAATTCTGAATATGTACCCGAAGAAGGGGGCGATAATGGTCGGTGCCGATGCAGATATTATTGTTTGGGATCCTGCGCGCAGTAAAACCATTACTGCTGACAAGCAACAATCTGCGATTGATTACAATGTCTTTGAAGGTATAGAAGTCACAGGTCTGCCGCGATTCACACTCACCCGTGGAGTGGTTGCGGTCACAGAGGATGAAATTAATACACAAGAAGGTCATGGTAAGTTCGTGCCGCGTGAATCGTACCCTGCAGCGAATAAAGCATTGTCTAAATGGAAAGAGATAACAGCGCCAAGAGCTGTCGAGCGTGATCCTGCAAATATGCCTGCCGGCGTTTAAAGTGTCGTTGGTTGTGAATGAATCAAGCTAGAATAAACATGACGTCTGAGCAAGTGATAGAAAGATAGCATTGCAGGGTTGCGCCTCATTGATTGATGAGGTTCCTGCTTTCATGTTGTCAGGCGTCCCGTATGAGACAAGAATGCACACCACTGCAACACCACAAGATAGTACCTCAGTTATTCGAACGAATAATCTGTCGCTGACGTTTGAGACCAATGATGGCCCGGTGCACGCACTGGCGAATATTGATCTGGAAGTGGGTGCCGGTGACTTTGTGTCGTTTATTGGTCCATCGGGCTGTGGTAAAACCACCCTGTTGCGCGTGATTGCTGATCTCGAACAACCCACCGACGGGTCAATTACTGTCAACGGAGTCACGCCTGAAGAGGCGCGCCTTACACGTGCTTACGGCTATGTTTTTCAGGCCGCGGCCTTGTATCCCTGGCGCACCATTGCTCGTAACGTTGCATTACCTCTGGAAATTATGGGGCTGTCAAGAAGGGAGCGGAATGAGCGCGTGAGGCGAAACCTTGAACTTGTTAATCTGGCGGGGTTTGAGAAAAAATATCCGTGGGCTTTGTCAGGCGGTATGCAGCAGCGCGCGTCAATTGCACGAGCCCTGGCAGTTGAGCCCGACTTACTACTAATGGACGAGCCGTTCGGCGCGCTTGATGAGATTGTTCGTGATCATTTGAACGAGCAGTTGCTGAAGCTGTGGGAAAAAACCAAAAAAACTGTCGTCTTTGTTACCCACTCAATTCCGGAGGCGGTGTTTCTTTCTACGCATATTGTTGTCATGTCTCCGCGGCCGGGCAGAATATTCGACGTTATTGAAAGTGATCTGCCGCGCGATCGCACACTTGATATTCGAGAGACGCCTGAGTTTCTCGCAATTGCGCACCGCGTCCGCGAAGGCTTGCGTGAAGGCCATAGCTATGAAGACACAGTATGAGTATTAGCAGCTAATGGCTACTGGTAACGATCTCAGATTAATTGATCGGGTGTGGCCGGTAGTGGCGGTTGTGTTAGCGATCATAGTCTTCTGGTATTTAGCCGCGGTGTATTTAAATACACCGTTCCAGCGAGATACTTATGAGCGCGCAAAGGTCGAGAATGTTTCTTTTGTAACTCATGTGAAGGATACTTTGGCACAAAAGCGTCCGGTATTGCCGGCACCCCACCAGGTGGTGTCAGAAATCTATGACACCACGGTGAAGAAAAAAATAACTTCAAAGCGCAGTCTGATTTTTCATTCGTGGATAACATTGTCAACTGCATTGCTTGGCTTTGTTATGGGTACCCTGCTGGGTATCGTGTTGGCGATTTCTATTATCAATAATCGCGCGCTTGATAAGAGTCTGATGCCTTGGATCATCGCGTCGCAAACCATCCCGATACTGGCGATTGCGCCAATGATAATTGTGGTGCTGAACTCCATTGGCATTCAGGGATTGCTGCCAAAAGCATTTATCTCAACCTACCTGAGCTTTTTCCCGGTGGCTGTTGGAATGGTCAAGGGGTTGCGGTCACCGGAAACCAGCCATACCGATTTGATGCGGACCTATAACGCATCCAGCTGGCAAACGCTTTGGAAGTTGAGAATGCCATCGGCAATGCCTTTTCTATTCACCAGTATGAAAGTCGCTATTGCCATCGCAATGGTCGGTGCCATTGTAGGGGAGCTGCCGACAGGTGCGGTAGCGGGGCTTGGAGCGCGACTGCTTGCCGGGTCCTACTACGGTCAGACGATTCAAATATGGTCGGCGCTTGTGATGGCATCGATACTTGCGGCAGCGCTGGTTGCGATAGTGAGCCTGGTGAATCGTTTGGTGCTGCGTCGGATGGGTATGTTGGCATGAGTCGATTGCAAACAATACTCATCGTATTCGCCGCGCTGTGTGCTGGCTCAACAATGTTTCTGGGCTTAACTGCTGAAGGGTATGGTATTTCAACGGTGCCATTGCTACAGGCGTTTACCGGTGCGGTGCTACTGCTGGCCGCGATCTGCTATGGCTGGTCATATCTGTTTATGTTTAACCGTCTGGTCGCCGGTGCATTGGTCGGCGGAGTATCGTTGTTTGGTGCCTACGGTTTAATTCAAACGGTAGGTGAAGTGGCCCCGGGACCCGGTTTTTGGGCGGCAACGTTAGCCGCCTGGGCGCTGGGATGGCTGTGTGTAGAGATTCTGGCTTCCATTGAAACCCGCAATAACGTATTGAATTTTCTGTTACGCCTGCTCATACCGGTAGCGTTTGGCGCGTGGTTACTGATAATTTGGGAGTTGTGTACACGCGGTTTTAACGTGCCTCAGGTACTGTTGCCATCACCCAGTGCCATAGGTGATCGATTTACGCAGTCCACTGCTACGTTGTGGGTTGATTTCAAACAGACGTTTTTAAAGGCTGTTTTGATAGGTTATGCGTTGGGGTGTGGATCGGGTTTTCTCGTCGCGTTGTTAATCGATCGATCGCCGTTTCTGAAGCGTGGTTTGCTGCCTATCGGGAATTTAGTGTCTGCATTACCTATTGTCGGCGTAGCACCCATTATGGTGATGTGGTTCGGTTTTGATTGGCCATCTAAGGCGGCGGTTGTTGTGATTATGACTTTCTTCCCGATGTTGGTTAACACCGTATCAGGGTTGGCAGCTTCCACTGCTATCCAGGGAGATTTAATGAAAACCTACGCAGCGGGGTATTGGCAGATGCTGTTTAAAATGCGTTTGCCTGAGGCGCTGCCATTTATTTTTAATGCCTTAAAAATCAACTCAACACTGGCGTTGATCGGAGCCATTGTTGCTGAATTTTTCGGAACACCGATTATAGGCATGGGGTTTCGAATTTCTACCGAAGTAGGGCGTATGAATGTCGACATGGTCTGGGCTGAGATAGCTGTTGCAGCGATTGCCGGTTCATTGTTCTACGGGTTAATTACTTTACTGGAGCGACTGTGCACTTTCTGGCATCCCTCCTACCGCAACTAGTGAAGGAAACATTGATATGAAGAAGACATTGGTAACGTCTATTGCTGTTGGACTAGGCATGTTGTCTGGTTTGGCTCAAGCTAAAGACGATCTAACACTACAGCTCAAGTGGGTCACACAAGCTCAATTTGCAGGCTACTATGTCGCTCAGGACAAAGGTTTCTATGACGAGGAAGACCTGAATGTAACCATTAAGCCAGGCGGTCCTGATATCGCACCGCCGCAGGTGATTGCCGGTGGTGGCGCAGATGTGGTTGTAGACTGGATGCCTTCGGCTTTGGCCAGTCGCGAAAAAGGCGTGGCGTTGGTGAATATTGCGCAGCCTTTCAAGACTTCCGGCATGATGCTGACCTGTCGCAAAGATACCGGTATTAAGAGCCCAGAGGATTTTGCCGGTAAAACCCTGGGTGTTTGGTATTTTGGCAATGAGTACCCGTTTTTAAGCTGGATGTCTAAACTTGGGCTGGCGACTGACGGAAGTGAAGGCGGAGTTAAAGTATTGAAGCAGGGCTTCAACGTTGACCCGATTCTGCAGAAGCAGGCAGACTGTGTGTCAACCATGACCTACAACGAATACTGGCAGATAATTGATGCCGGTATTCCTGCTGATGAGCTTCAAGTCTTCAAATATGAAGAGCAAGGCGTGTCAACCATGGAAGATGGTCTCTATGTTTTAGAGAAGAATCTGGCAGATGAGGCGTTTGTTGATAAAGCAGCACGTTTTGTCAGAGCATCGATGAAAGGTTGGGAATACGCTCGAGCGAACCCTGACGAAGCGGCTGATATTGTGCTTGAAAACGATGCTTCAGGCGCTCAAACAGAGGAGCACCAGCGCAGAATGATGGGTGAGATCAACAAGTTGACCGAAGGTTCTAATGGTAAGCTTGATCCAGCGGATTATGAGCGCACAGTTCAGACTTTGTTGTCCGGTGGGTCGGATCCGGTGATTAGCAAGGCACCGGAAGGCGCCTGGACGCACGTGGTGATAGATAAAGCGATGTAAATTTGGTCGCTGCGTTATAAACTAACAGTATGACGATGCCCCGAAGGTTCTTCGGGGCTTTTTTATGTGACGATTCCGGTCTATGAAAACACAAAAAACGAATGATATTGCGCCACAACCTGACACCGAGGTTTCAGTCAGGGAAACGTTTGGCATTGACCTTGATATGCAGGTGCCCGCCTTCAGTGCGCCGACTGAGCTTGTGCCGGAACGCGACGATGATTACCTGTTTGATCCGGCCACCACGCTTGCGATTCTGGCTGGATTTTGCACGGATCGCAGAGTGCTGGTCAGTGGTTTTCACGGCACAGGAAAATCGACCCATATCGAGCAGGTTGCCTCACGGCTGAACTGGCCTTGTTTACGAATCAACCTTGATAGCCATGTCAGCCGAATTGATCTCATTGGTAAAGATGCCATTGTGCTCCAGGATGGTAAGCAGGTGACTGAGTTTCAGGACGGTATTCTGCCCTGGGCTTATCAAAGGAATGTTGCATTAGTATTCGACGAATATGATGCGGGCCGACCCGACGTGATGTTTGTGATCCAGCGTGTGCTGGAGTCATCCGGTCGATTGACTCTGCTCGACCAGAGTCGTGTGATAACCCCCCACCCGAGCTTTCGATTGTTTGCGACAGCAAACACAGTTGGGCTAGGTGACACCACCGGGCTATATCACGGCACTCAGCAAATCAATCAGGCGCAGATGGATCGATGGTCCATTACCACGGTGTTAAATTACCTTGATCAAGACAAGGAAGCGGCCATTGTTTTGGCTAAAAACCCTGAATTTGATACCGAGGAAGGCCGCGAGACAGTAGCGCATATGGTGGCGCTGGCTGATTTAACCCGTTCTGCTTTTAGCAACGGTGATCTATCCACAGTGATGAGTCCGCGTACCGTGATTACGTGGGCGCAAAATACCACCTTTTTTAATAACCAGGCATTGGCGTTCGAGCTGACTTTCTTAAACAAGTGCGATCCGGTGGAGCGTGATTTACTGGAAGAGTTATATCAACGAGTGTTTGATCGAGACTTGTCTGCAGATGCATCTGTTATTGGTGCGATGCAGGGTATGTCGAAAAAAGCCTCGTGATGCAGTGTTTTGCTTAATGGCTCGTATCAGTCAGTTGCCTGCAAGGTAGTCGCAATTGGCTGAGAAATCTCAAAGCGCACTTGCCGCAGAAATGGATGATCTCAAAAGATCACTGACTGCGTGCGCGCGCGCAGTGTCACATGATGAATCACTGGCAGTGACGTTTGAGCGTGGCCAGGGTGTGACGAACATTGGAGGTACCAAACTCGCGGAGCCTGAGCCAGGTCTTGACGATGAGGCACTGGCAGCTACCCGAGGTCAGGCAGATGCGGTAGCGCTTTGGCATGCACATCATGATGAAGTGATACATCAGCGTCGTGCACCATCTGATCCGGTTGCGCGAAAAATGTTCGATGCTGTTGAGCAGACCCGGGTTGAGGCAGTGGGTACAAGATACCTTGACGGGGTTGCCAGCAATCTTGAAGTTAACCTGACGGCTAGATTGGCACAGCTCAACAACGATACTGATCACGCTGACATACTGGCTGAAGGTTTGGCGCTGCTGCTGCGACAAAAGCTCACTAAACGGCCTGTGCCGGAGCGTGGTCGTGAAGTGCTTTCGCACTGCAGTGACACGTTGCAGAAAGTATCACCGGAATGGTTAGATAAGCTCTATGAAGATCGCCATGATCAACAGGCATTTGCTTCGCGCATAAATGACTTGCTGGTCGAGATGGATTTTATCGACAGTGCCGAAGCAGGTGATTACTCAGCCGATGCCAACGACGAAATAGATAACGACGATCTCACCGACGATGACAGTGAGTCTGATTTGCCTAGCGAAGAGTCTGACTCAAGCGAAGATTTACCAGATAGTGAAGGCGAAGAAGGTGAAGCGGTTGACGACCCTGAGGATGAGTCTGAAACACAAGGTGCAGATACCTCTGAAACGCCGGGTGCGTCGATTCAGGAGTCGAGTGGTGATTTAACCAAAAAGTATCATGTTTATACCACGGAGTTCGATGAAGTCGTCGCACCACTTGATATGTGCAGTGTCACTGAACTGAGCAGATTGCGCGAAAGGCTCGATGAACATGTGGGTGATCTGCAATCGTCAATCGGACGCTTTGCTAACCGTTTGCAGAGACATCTGTTAGCGAATCAAAATCGATCATGGGATTTTGACCAGGAAGAGGGAGTGCTTGATACGGCAAGACTGACACGTGTTGTCACTGACCCGATGCAAGCCTTGTCTTTTAAGCAGGAGAAAGAATCAAAATTTCGCGACACTGTTGTTACGCTGCTGATTGACAACTCCGGTTCCATGCATGGCAGATCTATTGTGGTCGCCGCGAGCTGTGCGGATGTATTGGCCAATACGCTCGAGCGTTGTGGCGTCAGTGTGGAAATACTTGGTTTTACGACCCGTGCCTGGAAGGGTGGGCAGTCGAGAAATAAATGGGTTATAGCAGGGCAAACGCCGAACCCGGGGCGGCTGAATGATCTGCGTCATATTGTTTATAAGAGCGCTGATACACCATGGCGGCGTGGCAGAAACAATCTCGGTCTGATGTTGCGCAAGGGGTTACTGAAGGAAAACATTGATGGGGAATCGCTCACCTGGGCATACCAGCGATTAATGTCCCGCCCTGAACGAAGGAAAATTCTGATGGTCATATCAGATGGTGCACCTATCGATGATTCAACGTTGTCCGCAAATCCGGGTAAATTTCTTGAGCGCCATCTGCAAGAGATCATTAAGCAGGTGGAAGCTGATCCGGAAGTGGAGCTCACTGCAATCGGAATTGGGCATGATGTGAGCCAGTACTATAAACGTGCCGCGACCATTGCCAATGTCAGCGAGTTGGCGAGTGTAATGACCACCCAGTTGGTTGAGCTATTCAGTCAGGCAATGCCCAAGCGCGGGAAATCACGAAATCGCCGAAATTGAGCTCGGTGTTGCTGATGCGGTCCATGGTGTTTTAAGCAAGAGTATTGCGAAGTGCGATGATTTCAGGTCTTACAAATTAGCAGAGTTTCACACCCGGCTATAAATTGAGCGGACAATATGGTCTGCATTTCCTATTGGAGTTTAAGTGAACATATATATCAGTAATATTCTGCGTGGTGCAGTGTTGTTACTTACCTTGTTGGCATTTTCGGCGCATGCACAGAAGATCAGTGATCTTGGCGAAGAAGTCAGCGCTGAGGCGGACACAGTAGTCGCGCCAGAGGTAACGCGAATGGGCGACTGGAGTGTGGTGTGTGATGGGGAGGGCGGAACGGCCTGCGCCATGACACAGCTGGGTAAAGACTCACAGGGCTCACCGGCGATCGAATTTGTGGTGCGCAAAGTAGGCGAAGAAGACGCTGAAATTGATGGTGTGAAGATCGCAGCGGTGGCTGACATCATTACCCCGCTCGGTGTTCTGCTTGAATTTGGACTACGGCTTAAGATTGATGCCGGGGAGGAGCGCGGTGCACCGTTCAGAATCTGTCAGAAGCATGGATGTCTGGTTCGTGAGCCATTGAGCCTGGATGTCATAGCCTCTTTGAAAAAAGGCAATGTTGCGGTGGTTACGGTGGCGGCAGAGGGTGCGGGTCCTATCGACATTAATATTTCGCTCAGTGGTTTTACCAAGGCGTTCAACGCACTCTAAATTCTTTTTAAATTGGTGTTATTGCTTAGGTGGTTCTTGTAACGCTTGTCTGTATAGATTTTTGTACTGGGCTGCACTTGCAGCCCAACTGTAGTTAATCTGCATGGCATTGTTCTGCAGATTGCGCCATCTGGTTTTGTCTTTAAAAAGCTCGATCACTCTCAAGATTCCCTGCTGTAATAAAACCGGGTTGGCGGACTTGATTACGAATCCGTTGGCACTGGCCGGATCGTCATTAATATCAATAACGGTGTCTGCTAATCCTCCCACACTCGTGACAAGCGGGAGTGTTCCGTAGCGATGGCTGTACATCTGGTTTAGTCCGCATGGCTCATAGCGCGACGGCATGAGAAATACGTCAGCTCCTGCCTCGATTTTGTGGGACAGTGATTCGTTAAAACCAATTTCTACCGATACGTTTTCAGGGTTCGCTTTTGCGAGCTTTTGCAATTGTTGTTGCAGCTCTGAGTCACCTGCGCCAAGTACCGCCAATTGAATGTTTTCATTCTTCAGCTGCTTTATTGCGTCAATAATTAAGTCGATACCTTTTTGTACTGCCAGTCTGCTGATTACACCAAGCAGTAGTGCGTTTGGATCTTCTCTTAATTTAAGTTGTGCCTGCAGGTCTTTTTTATTGTTGGCTTTTTTGTCTATTGTTCCGAACGTATAGTTTGTATTGATATGGAGATCGGTTTCCGGGTTCCATATGTCTGTATCAATGCCGTTTAAAATGCCGCTGAGCCTGTCGCGGCGATATTGCAGCAAGCCTTCCATGCCGCAGCCAAAATCTTTGGTGGTAATTTCATCGGCGTAAGTTGCACTGACGGTAGTGATTTTATCTGCGAAGGCGATGCCGCCTTTTATGAAACTTGCCTGGTTCCAGAATTCCAGTCCATCCTGTACGAGAAGTTCCGAAGGTAGACCCAGCCTATTGTATGCATCGATCATGATATTGCCCTGGTAGGCAAGGTTGTGAATAGTGAATACCGTGGCGGGTCTCGATGTGTGTTGCTCGGTATCAGTTTGTGAGAGCAGTGCCGGTACCAGTCCTGTTTGCCAGTCATGGCAATGAACAATGTCTGGTTGCCAGTGTAGATCGGTACGGTCTTGTGCGATCTCGCATACCGCTTGCGAGAATAGCGCGAATCTGCGCGCATTGTCGGGCCATGGTCGATCAGAATCAGACATGTAAGGATTGCCTGGTCGATTGGTAAACGACTCGTGCATTACCAGTAGAACCTGTATGCCGTGTAGATCTCCCCGGCACAAGGTGATACTTCCAAGGGGAAGCTTTACAACACTGATGAATAATGGCGCAGGAATATGTTGCAGCACGCTATGGTAGCCGGGCAGCACAACACGCACGTCATCGCCACCCTCGGCCAGCGCTTGAGGCAAACTTCCACACACATCTGCAAGGCCGCCAGTTTTTACCCACGGGGTGAGCTCACTGCATGCAAACAGCACTTTTAAGGAGTTATTGTTCACTACGGCCCTGCATTCTATTGTTGATTGATGAATCTATATGGGGTGGAGTCATGGTTATATGTAGCTGCTAAATCTGCTCTGAGTCATCAGTGGAAACATATTTAAGAACGACCGCGCCTAACGGCGGGAGTTTTACTGTCAGTGTGTTATTGCGGCCCATGTATGGATCAGGGTAACTTAGCAAGGCACCGTAGTTTCCATAGTTACTGCCGCCGTACCGTTCGCTGTCAGAGTTAAACAGTTCAATATAGCTACCCGCTTGTTCAGTGCCAATGCTGTAGTGATCTCTTGGTACAGGGGTAAAATTTAGTAGCACCAATAGAGATTCCTTTCGTGAAGCCGAGTGGCGCTGATAGCTGAGTATTGAGTTATCGCCATCGTCGGCGTTGATCCATTCAAACCCTGCCTGTTCAAAATCGCATTCAAAAAGTGCTGGATGTAGTTTGTAAAGACGGTTCAAGTCAGAGACTAAGGTCATGACCCCTCGATGCGCAGGGGCGTCGGTAAGGTGCCAGTCCAGTGCGTTTTTGAAATCCCATTCTTTACGTTGTGCGAATTCGAGGCCTTGGAAGAGTAATTTCTTACCGGGGTAAGTAAATTGAAAGCTGTAGAGCAGCCTGAGATTTGCAAATTGTTGCCAGTCATCCCCCGGCATTCTGGACAGCATAGACCCTTTGCCGTGAACCACCTCATCATGACTGAATGGCAGAACAAAGTTTTCATCAAACGCGTACAGAAGACCAAAGGTGAGATCGTTGTGATGGTGTTTGCGATGGACTGGGTCATACTGCATATAGTTCAGAGCGTCGTGCATCCAGCCCATATTCCATTTCATACTAAAGCCCAGTCCGCCGGTATCAGCTGGTCGGGAGACCTGTGGCCATGATGTGCTCTCTTCGGCAACGATAATAGCGCCCGGGTATTGAGTTTGTGTGATCGTGTTGAGCTCGCGTAAAAACTCGATGGCTTCAAGGTTTTCCCGACCCCCATGTTGATTCGGTAGCCAGTCGCCTGCTTCTTTCGAGTAATCCAGGTACAACATGGATGCAACTGCATCGACACGTAACCCGTCAAGGTGGAACTCTTCAAGCCAGTAAAGTGCCGAGGCAATCAGAAAATTCTTAACTTCATTACGCCCGTAGTTAAAAATAAGAGTTCCCCAATCGCGGTGTTCACCGCGTCTTGGGTCTTCATGTTCGTAAAGGCAAGTTCCATCGAATCGTGCGAGGCTGTGTGCGTCGCGTGGGAAATGCGCCGGCACCCAATCGAGTAGCACTCCAATGCCTGCGTTGTGGCATAGGTTGATGAAATATCGCAATTCATCGGGCGATCCGAATCGACTACTTGGCGCGAAGTAGCCTGTGACCTGATAACCCCATGAGTCGTCTAGCGGGTGCTCGGTTATAGGTAGCAATTCTATATGCGTGAAGCCCATGTACTGCACATACTCGACAAGCTTGTGAGCGAGAGTTTTGTAGTTTAGAAATTGGTTGTCATCGCCTCGCTGCCAGGAGCCGAGGTGAACTTCATAGACAGAGCTGGGTGTGCTTTGCCAGGTGTTTTGTTTTCGATCGATGATCCATTGTTCATCGCTCCACTGAAAACTACTTTGCGTTATCGTGGCTGCAGTGGAAGGTCGGAGTTCGAATTCATTGGCGAAAGGATCTTGCTTAAGCAGTGTGTCACCATTTGCAGCCAGCACTTCGAACTTATAGTGTTCGCCAACCATTGCCTGAGGTAAAAACAGTTCCCAAACACCGCTGCTGCCGCGGCTGCGCATTGGGTGAACTCTGCCATCCCATTGATTAAAGTCACCTACTACGCTGACTCTTTTTGCACTTGGTGCCCACACAGCAAAGCGGGTGCCCCGGACATTGTCGGTCCGGGTTTGATGCGCGCCTAAAACCCGGTAGAGTTTTTCATGCTTTCCTTCGTTGAAGAGATGTAGATCCAACTCTCCTAATTGTGGTGCGAATCGATAGGGGTCGTCTATGACGTGTTGAGTGCCATTCTTGGCAGTAACTTTTAATTGGTAGTCGTCTTTTATTTTTTTTGCATTCAGTATAAATAAATCTGTTCCCTCAATACGTTGAAACGAACTTGATTTATCCCCTGAATTAAGTTCAACTGATTCGGCGTGTGGTAGGAATACGCGCACACAATTACCGTGCTTGCCAAGCACGGAAAAGGGATCGTGGTGGCAGGCACTCAGTATGTTTTGTAGCTCTTGGCTCAGTTTACTTGAGCCAGATGTGTCGGAGGATATGGGCATATTTGGTTTCGGTGGCAGATTTTCTCGTAAGTGAATTCTGAGGATCTACTCAGAATTAATGAAGTACTAAGAGATTTGGAACTTTTATTGCGACAATAGCAGATTGCGACTAACGATATGCATTGCAACTTCCGTTCATAGCCTACTAGAAAGTGCACATATCTCCGCCCCTATGCGAATTTTTTAATGACGATAAACGTATATAGCCAAAATTCTACGACAGCGGGCCGCTTTGTCAGCCGTTTGACACGTGACACGATGGCGCTGGTTTTAGCCGGTGGAAGGGGGTCACGCCTGGAAAATTTGACAGACTGGCGTGCAAAACCGGCAGTACCTTTTGGTGGCAAGTTTCGTATTATTGATTTCCCGCTTTCGAACTGCCTTAACTCCGGTATTCGCCGGGTGGGTGTTTTGACCCAATATAAAGCCCATTCTTTGATCCGCCACATTCAGCGTGGCTGGGGAATGATTGGCGGTGATTTCGGTCCCTTCATTGAGTTGCTGCCTGCGCAGCAAAGAACCGATGAAAACTCCTGGTACAAAGGGACAGCAGATGCGGTATACCAGAACATTGATATTATTCGCAGTCTCGGTCCAAAGCACGTTATCGTACTGGCTGGCGACCATGTCTATAAAATGGATTACGGTCCGATGCTGGCCTATCACGTGGCGCAACAATCCGATTTAACAGTCGGGTGTATTGAAGTGCCCGTTGCTGATGCTCATGCATTTGGTGTCATGAGTATGGCTGCAGATGGGCGCATTGATGCGTTTGAAGAAAAACCTGAGCACCCCCCTGAGCTGGAAGACAAGCCGGGGATATCGCTCGCTTCAATGGGAATCTACATATTTGATGTGGAATTTCTGGTCAAGCAACTTATTGAAGATCACGACGACCCCGATTCTTCACATGATTTTGGCAAAGATATTATTCCAAAAGTCATTCAGTCGAAATCTGTTTTTGGATACTCCTTTCTTGATAAACAAAGCGGTGAGCAGAGTTATTGGAAGGATGTGGGAACAGTGGATTCCTTTTGGCAAGCGAATTTGGAGCTTACCAGTGTGTTGCCTGATTTGAATTTGTACGATAAAGACTGGCCAATTTGGACTCACCAGGAACAGGTGCCTCCTGCCAAATTTGTATTCAATACGCATGAGAAGCGCGGTGTTGCACTTGACTCTATGGTGTCAGGTGGCTGCATAATTTCAGGTGCTGAGGTGCGTGAATCGTGTTTGTTTTCAAACGTATCTGTCGATGAGTTTTCTTTAGTCCATCGCTCAGTGCTGCTGCCGGAAGTTGTAGTGCGGGATCACTGCGAAATCCACAATGCCATTATAGACAAGGGCTGTGTTATTCCCGCAGGCACTAAAATTGGTATTGATATTGAGTCGGACAAAGAAAAATATCATGTTACGCCCAATGGCGTAACTCTTGTAACACCGGATATGCTGGGCCAGAAATTACACAGCATTAGCTGAATGCCGCCACCGTAGTAGATAAAACTAATCGTGCGACTACATAATCCATTTGAAGACAGGCGCAGCGGTGTATTGCTGCATCCGACATCGCTGCCAGGGCCCTGGCACAGTGGTGACTTTTCTCATAATGCTTATCGGTTTGTTGAGTTTCTGGCAGCTGCCGGTCAGAGTATCTGGCAGATGATGCCTTTGGGCATGACCCATGCCGATGGTAGTCCTTACCAGTGTCTTTCAACTCACGCCGGTAACACCTTATTGATTAGCCTCGATTGGTTGGTGGATAAAGGGTGGTTGGAGAAGGACATATGGCAACGGGCAGAGAATGATAATCAATGGCGCTTAATTACTCTTGAGCGTGCGTGCACAACAGCGCTCGAAACTATCGATGAAAAAATCCGCAATGACTTTGAACGATTTGTCAGTGGGCAAAAATATTGGCTTGATGACTACGCTAAGTTTGTGGTTATTAAAAAGCTTGAACAAGGCAGTGGCTGGGCTGATTGGCCGCAAGGTTTGCGACGCTATGAAGCATCGGCGATTGAAGCAGCATTAAAAGGTTATGAAGATCAGATTCAACTGCGAAAGTTTGAGCAATATGTGTTCTTTTGTCAGTGGCGTGAACTCAGGCGTTTTGCGCATGCGCATGGCGTGTATCTGTTTGGGGATCTGCCAATATTTGTTTCTGGTGACAGTGCTGACGTTTGGGCGCATCGGGAAATATTTACCGTAGACGATGATGGTCGGGGAACCATTGTTGCCGGTGTTCCGCCGGATGCATTCACAGATGACGGGCAGTTGTGGGGCAATCCACTTTATGATTGGGAAGCGCTACGGCAGAGTGATTTTCTCTGGTGGACTGATCGCCTACGCACACATTTCAGTTTATTTGATATGGTTCGGATAGATCATTTTCGGGGCCTTGAAGCTTGTTGGGAAGTGCCGGCTACTTCCAAGACTGCAAAAGATGGTCAGTGGGTAAAGGCTCCCGGGCCGGAGTTACTACAAAAGATTCAAGAGCAGTTTACGGATATGCCATTGGTTGCTGAGGACCTTGGGATCATCACTGCAGAAGTAGATGATCTTCGAAAACAGTTTTCACTCCCCGGTATGAAAGTACTTCAGTTTGCGTTCGATGGAGATACGGGTAACCATCACCTGCCTCATAATCATAGTAGTGATATGGTGGTGTATACCGGTACGCATGATAACGACACCACTGCCTCCTGGTATCACAGCGAGAGTGATCATACAAAACAACAGGTCTGTCAATACCTTGAGTGCAATGATCATGATATGCCGTGGCCATTGATTCGAAGTGCAATGATGTCTGTTGCACAGACCGCTATTTTCCCGATGCAGGATATTCTTGGCCTGGGAGGCGGCCACAGAATGAATCTGCCAGGCACAGTGGAGGGCAATTGGCAGTGGCGTTTCGATTGGCACCAGATTGATGAGGGGTTGGCTCAGAGGATGCGTGAACTCACGGGCAGATACAGCAGGCTCGCCCCCGAGGGATCGGTGCAGGAGCTTGGCAATGTATGGCCCGCTGTTGAGCGCCGTAAGGTTCAATGAAACAGGCCTGAAAGAGGACTGTACCGGTGCGGCCACAGAGACAGCCTGCCGTGGCCGGGCTTGAGTTTCCCGTCAATTTAGCCAGGTAGCCTCAGATCGAATAAAGATTGAATCTTTACGTTGGCGTCGCCGCGCGGTAGGGTGTCTGTCACTCTCTTGCGAACACTCTCCCTTGCCAACTCCACCGTCGAAAAACTGCTTTATTGCCTGCCCGTCCGGAATGGAAAAGCTACTGGCAGCTGAACTTAAAACGATGCCGCTCTCACAACCTGAGACCTTGAAAACCCGTCGTGCTGGGGTTGATTGTGAGTTGAGTGTTGCAGATATATATCGGGTTTGCCTGTGGTCCCGGATAGCCAATCGTGTGTTGTATCCTCTTGCGGCATTCAGGGTCACGGATGAGAAGAGCTACTACGAGGCATTGAAGCAAGTCGACTGGGATGAACATGTCAAAGAAACCGGCACCATAGCGGTGGATTTTTTCTGTCAAAGTTCCTGTATTACTCACAGTCAGTACGGTGCACAACTGACCAAAGATTCCGTGGTCGATTGGTTTCGCGATAAAACAGGTCAGCGCCCCAGCGTCGATCGTAATGAACCTGATATTCGAATAAACGTCTATTTGTTTAAGAATCGGGCGCGAGTGAGCCTTGATATGGCGGGTAGTAGTTTGCACCGTCGAAATTATCGTAAAGCTGGTGGCATGGCGCCTTTAAAGGAAAATCTCGCTGCCAGTATTCTCACAAAGGCTGGCTGGCCCGCATTGGCTAAACACGGTGCACCGTTGGTTGATCCGATGTGTGGCTCTGGCACCTTCTTAATCGAGGGGGCGATGATCGCGGCGGACTATGCCCCCGGGCTTAAACGTGACTACTTTGGATTTCTTTCCTGGTGTCACCATGAGGCACCCGTTTGGGAGTCACTGATCAATGAAGCTCAGCAGCGTTTGCAGGTCGGTCTTCAGGATATGCCAGAGATTTCAGGCTTTGATGTAGATGACGAGGCGATAGAGGCAGCAAATACCAATATCTCAGCTGCAGGTTTGAGTGGCATTATAAGCGTGAGTCAGGCAGATTTTTTTACCAATGCAGGCGTATTTAAGAATGGGCCAGGTCTGGTGGTAGTTAATCCTCCCTATGGTGAACGCCTCGAAGATGAGAGCACTATCGGTGTATTTTATAGCAAGCTTGGTCGTGCCCTGAAGACTAAAGCACCCAATTGGGATTTGGCTTTATTTACCGGCAACCCGTCTTTATTTCATCGTACCGGCTTGTCGAGACGTGTGGTGCTTGAGTGTCGCAACGGTGATCTTGAATGTAAGTTGTTTGCTTCCACTTTGCCGCCTGCAGCAGTGGAATCTGACAAGGGGGGGGATAGTTCGAATGATATTTCCGCTGATGCTGAAGTCGCCGAAGGTATTTGGGCGCAAGCTAAGCCTAAGAAGCAACGCGCCACAGTTTCAGGGGTGGATCAATTTCATGATCGACTAAAAAAGAATATTCGTGTGCTGGGTGGCTGGATTAAGTCGGCCTCAGTGACCAACTATCGAATCTACGATGCTGACTTGCCAGACTTTGCTTTTGCGTTGGATGTTTATCAAAGTGCCAGGGGTATTGTGGTCAGTCTGCAGGAGTACCAGGCCCCGAAGCACATTGACCCCGTACTTGCTCAACAGCGAATAGATGCAGCGTTGCCGGTTGTTTGTGAGTTGCTGGCGTGCGATAGCAAAGACCTGGCGGTCAAACGTAGAAGTCGGCAGCGAGGTGAGACGCAGTATCAACGGATCGAGAAAACCAATCAGTACCATGAGGTGGTGGAGGGTAGGTGTCGCTTATTGATTAACGTGCACGACTACCTTGATACCGGTTTGTTTCTTGATCATCGTAAAGTTCGCCACTGGATAGCAGATCAAGCTAAGGATAAACTGTTTTTGAATTTGTACTGCTACACTGCCACGGCTTCGGTGCACGCCGCACTCGGTGGTGCGGCGGGTACTGTCAGTGTGGATTTGTCTCCTAAATATATTGAGTGGGCGCAGAAGAACTATGCACTGAATGAGCTTGATCCGGATCAGCACCAACTGATTAAGGCGGACTGTACCGATTGGGTGAAAAAGCAACGTGTGCAGTCACAGCGATACGATTTGATTTTTCTCGATCCACCTACATTTTCCAATTCGACAGCAATGGAGCAAGACTGGGATGTGCAGAAAAATCACCGGTCGATGATTGACGATTGTATGGCTATACTCAGTGAGTCAGGGACGTTGATATTTTCCAACAATTTTCGACGCTTTCAGTTGGATGAAACAATTAAAAAGAAGTATCGGGTCGAAGATCGCAGTAAATGGAGCATTCAGCGTGATTTCGCAAGGAATCCGAAAATCCATCAATGTTGGTTTATTAAGAAGGCCAGCTAGCTGGCAAACATTAGAATATCTATTTGTTACGGGAATTAGAGCGTGGGTGAGTTTTTTTTAGGGTATGGGCTGTTCTTGGCCAAGATACTAACTTTCTTTGTGTTGGCGGTGGCACTGGTAGTGTTGATCGTGTCATTGGGTGGCAGGGGCCGTGGGCGTGACAAGGGCAGCATGACCATAACGCATGTCAACGAACAGTTGGACGACACTAAGGAGGCTATGTTTGCTGCAGTGCTCGAGCATGGCGACCTGAAAAGCACATTAAAGAACAAGAAAAAACAGAAAAAACTGGAAGAAAAAGCCTCTAAAAAAGCGGCCAAGGTGGCAGCCAAAAGCCGTGGTGATGGAACCACTATTGTTGACGAAAAGAAGCGTAAGCGAATGTTCGTTCTCGACTTTAAAGGCGATATCAGAGCAAGCCAGGTAAGCGGTCTGCGGCGTGAGATTACCACCGTATTGTCAATTGCTGATGTGTATGACGAAGTGTTGATCAATATTGAAAGCGGCGGTGGCACTGTGCATGGCTATGGATTGGCAGCGGCACAACTTGAGCGTGTCCGTAACAAAAATATCGCGCTTACTGTGTGTGTTGATAAAGTAGCGGCAAGTGGCGGGTATTTAATGGCATGTGTTGCCAACAAGATTATCGCAGCACCGTTTGCACTTATCGGATCCATTGGCGTGATGGCGCAGATTCCAAACATCAATCGATTACTAAAGCGGTACGATGTGGATGTCGAGTTACTCACGGCAGGTGAATACAAAAGAACCCTGACAGTGCTTGGCGAAAATACAGACCAGGGTAGGCAAAAATTTATTGAAGAGCTGAAGGTGATTCACGATCAGTTTAAGAGCTTCATCTCTAAGTTCAGGCCGCAGACAAATATAGATCTTGTGGCGACCGGAGAGGTATGGAGTGGTCAGGCTGCAGTTGGAATGAACCTTATTGACGAGGTGCTCACAAGTGACGAATACATCGTTAGCAGTTGTGAGAATACAGATGTCTATCGGGTGAAATTTGAGGTCAAAAAATCATTGCCGGAGAAGTTTGGCTTTGCGGCGGAAGCTGCTGTCGATCGATTTGTCGATAAGTGGTTGCAGCGTGCAAATAACGGCAGCTATTTGAACTAGACCATTGTGTGAGATTTGAATGCAAACTGCCTGAGCAAGTGCTTTCAGGCAGTTTGGTTTGTTAGGTCCTTATTTACTTGTAGCGGCGTTACGTCGCCCGCTTCCGGCTATATTCACGCCGTACTTTTTCATTAGTCGGTACAAAGTTACTCGCGAGACACCAAGTTGTCCGGCGGTTTCGGTAACGTTGTTGTAGTTACGTTCCAGGGCTTTGCGAATGAAATCGCCCTCTGCTTTGGCCCGCACTTCATCAAGATTGGTTGGTGCGTCACTGCCACCATCTGCTGCACCCTGTGTGCCGAGTCCAAGATCGATCGCCTGGATCAAGCTGCTTTCGCACATCACCATTGATTGGCGTACGCGGTTAAGCAATTCACGAACGTTGCCCGGCCAATGGTGTTGATGCATGGCAATTTTCGCCTGCTGCGAAAAGCCCTTAATGCGCCCCGGTGATTCTGCGGTGAACTGATTGAAGAAAAATTGCGCCAGGCTGTCGACATCACCAATGCGTTCTCGCAGTGGTGGAATTTCGATATGCAATATATTCAGACGATAATAAAGATCTTCACGAAAAGTACCCACCTTCACTGCCTCATCAATATTGTTGTGGCATGAAGTAATTATACGTACATCAATTTGGTGTTGGCCGCCCTTGCCATCATCTAGCAAGCCTGACTGCATAAATCGGAGAAGCAGCATTTGCTGTGTGGCAGGCAGGTCTGTGATGGAATCCAGAAACAGCGACCCACCGTTCGCTTCTTCTAATTTGCCTTTTTCACTGTCAGAGCCAAACAGTACTTCACTTATTTGCCCTTCAGGGATGGTGGCGCAACTAACGGTGACGAATGGTCCATCGTTTCTGGGTGATTGATTGTGCAATGCACGACCAACAAGTTCTTTGCCGGTGCCGGTTTCGCCGGTAATCATGACTGGTGCGTCAACGCGTGACGATTTTTTGATGGTGGCATACAGGGCAAGCATTGATTCACTTTGGCCGACCATCTTCGTGTCTTCATCCGCCATGATGTCTTGCATCGCTGGTTTGGGTCGAAGCACCGACATGCCATAAGCATGGCCAAGAGTTGCCACCAGCTGTTTATGATCATACGGCAGGGTGTGATAGTCGTGGCAGTGGTCAGATATAGTGCTGGCCACTTTTTCATCGTTGATCAGGTCTGGTTCCACAACGGCTACCCAGTGGAGGTGGTGGCGGGTCAGGATCTCTTCCAGGTCTTGCAGCTGGGCGGCATCAGTCAATACCACAACACCAACGTGGTATTCGTGGTTGTAAAGACACTTCTCAGCAGTTGCTGTGTTGGTGGCGAGGTCGACCTTCCAGCCAGCCTTTTGTATGTCTTCTGACAGGGCGGCCTGGGTTTGACTCAAATCGCATACGAGAACGCTGCGTTCGGAGGACGAGCGCTTACCCGTCACACGACCGGTACCGGCGCGTTTGTTGTCGTTGTGTTGAGTTGTGTTCATGCAGCGATAACTTCCGATTACGTCGCACGTCAACTTCCAAGTCAACGTTAGCGCTCGATTAGCCTGTTTCGTCACTATTCTGCGTGATGAATAGTCCAGAAAGGCAAGGTTAACCAACAACGCCAGCGGTTTCTTCGCGGGACGTCATAAAATTGACAGTCTGTTCCAAAGTGTATCCGTTTAGTCACTCTGGATGGCGAAATAGTAACAGTTTTTAAGTCTTATTCAATGAGATTCACTGCTTGAAATCGTGTCTCGTGGAAATTCATTGCCTGATTTGACGACCACACCTCCTTGTAAAGTGTCATACAAATCGAGAAAATTTCACAGTATTTCAGTTTTTATCCTTAAAATACAATGCCTTGTTGTTAGGCTTTCATTTGTTTGGCAATTGTTCGCGCAGTCTGAACTTTTGAACCTTGCCGGTGGATGTCTTTGGGAGTTCAGTAAACACCACCCGACTAGGGCACTTAAAATGAGCCATTTTATCCCGGCACCAAGTGATTAAGTCCTTTTCAGACGCCTGTGCCTGCTCTTTTAGTGTGACGAATGCACATGGAGTTTCTCCCCACTTTTCGTCCGGCATGGCAACAACCGCGGCCTCCAGTACATCCGGGTGGGCGTATAAGGTGCTTTCGATTTCGATCGAGGAGATGTTCTCTCCGCCGGAGATAATCACATCTTTTGATCGGTCGGTGATGCGCAGGTAGCCGTCAGGGTCCATGACGGCTAAATCACCGGAGTGAAACCAGCCTCCTTCAAAGGCACGGTCTGTTTCCTCCGGGTTTTTAAAATAACCCTTCATAACGATGTTACCACTGAACATGATCTCACCGACGGTGGTGCCGTCTCTGGGTACTGCCTGCATGGTGACCGGGTCGAGAACAGCCAGACTCTCCAATACCTGGTACCTAACACCTTGTCTGGATTTCAACTGGGCTCTATCTTCTGCCCCCTGTGTGTCCCACTCGGTTTTCCAGGCGCACATCACGGCTGGTCCGTAGGTCTCGGTGAGGCCATAGACATGAGTCATATGAAAACCGAGATCTTCCATGGATTGCAGTATAGGGGCGGGAGGCGGAGCGGCCGCGGTCATGACCTTGACCGGATAGTCGAGTGTAAATTGCTGCGCCGCATCGGTATTGATTATCATGCCAAGCACGATAGGGGCACCACATAGGTGTGTGACTCGATGGTGTTTTATCGCATCGAATATTCCTGCACCCGTTACACCTCTGCTACAAACACTTACTCCTGCAATTGCGGCTAGTGACCAGGGGAAGCACCAGCCGTTGCAGTGGAACATCGGCAGGGTCCAAAGGTAGCGAGGATGATTTGCCATCTCCCATCCGGTGATATTGCTCAAGGCATTGAGGTAGGCGCCGCGATGGTGATAGACCACGCCTTTAGGATTGCCGGTCGTACCTGACGTGTAGTTGAGGCTGATCGCATCCCACTCATCTTCGGGAGTGATCCACTGGAAGTCGGGATCGCCAGTCTGTAAAAACTCCTCATATTCAATGGTGCCTAGACGGTCACCGTGGCTGGTATCTTCGATATCAATAACAATAGGAGGGTTGTTTAAAGTAGCGAGCGCTGCGGCAACGGTTGCCGAGTATTCGGTATCAGCAATTAATACCCGCGCTTCGGAGTGCTCTAGAATGAAAGCCACTGTGACTGCGTCCAATCGTGTATTAATAGAGTTTAAAACCGCACCGCACGACGGTACGCCGAAATGCGCTTCATACATGGGGGGAATGTTGGGCGCCATGATCGCCACGGTGTGATTTTTCCCGATACCGATTTTACTTAGTGCTGAGCCGAGCCGGGTGCATCGCTCTCTGGTTTGTTGCCAGAGAAATTGTTTCTCACCGTAGATTACCGAGGAATGCGTCGGGTATACATCGGCTGCACGATCTAAAAAGCTCAACGGTGACAGCGCTGTGTGATTTGCTGCGTTTTTGCCCAGGTGTGAGTGGTACGGATTAATTGCCATGGTGGGCGCTCCATCATTCAGATGATGATAGTGTGCATTGTCAGCCCGCTCATTGTCTATTGTATGATGTCATTGTGGGATAAAACAGTGCGAGTAGCGGTATTCACGTTGCTGTGTTTACGATATAAATAACGGAGCGTTTTGCAATGCCAAAACAAAATAGACCGCTTGATGGTGTAAAAGTGCTTGAGCTTGGGCAGTTAATCGCCGGACCTCAGGCGGGTTGTGTATTGGCATACTTTGGTGCCGAGGTCATCAAGGTTGAGCCACCCGGGCATGGAGATGCTATTCGCTCTTGGCGCAAGCTTGATTCAACCGGGACTTCTTACTGGTGGCAAAGTATCGCGCGCAATAAAAAATCAATCACCATTAACCTTAAAACTGAAAAGGGTCGGGCACTGGTGAGGCAATTGATCGGTGAGGTTGATGTGGTGCTGGAAAACTTCCGACCGGGCACGCTTGAAAAGTGGGGTATGGACCCGGCGCTTTTTAAGCAGTCACATCCGGAGTTGATATTCGCCAGAGTAAGTGGCTACGGTCAGACAGGGCCGCGCGCTTCACAGCCGGGTTATGCTTCTGCCTGTGAGGCTTATGGCGGATTTCGATATCTCAACGGGTTTGCAGACAGACCGCCAGTGCGCCCCAACTTAAGTCTTGGTGACACTTTGGCCTCCATGCATGCAGTGATCGGTATATTGTTAGCGTTATTCAGCAGGGCAAACACCGGTCGTGGTCAGGTGGTAGATGTATCGATCTTCGAATCGGTGTTCAACATGATGGAGTCTGTTGTGCCAGAGTATTCCGCAGAACAGGTGATTCGCGAGCCCTCTGGCTCAACCTTAACCGGCATTGTTCCGACCAATACCTATCTATGTAGCGATGGCAAGTATGTGGTGATCGGTGGCAACGGTGATTCTATATACAAGCGTCTGATGATACGTGCAGGGCGGGAAGATTTAGCCAATGACGTGCGCATGGCAAACAATGCCGGCAGAGTTCAGCACGAAGAAGAAATTGATCGCGCGATTATCGATTGGACGACACAGCACACAGCGGACGCCATACTGGAATACTTAAAAGAGGCGGAGGTACCAAGTGGACCGATATATAATGTTGAGGACATGTTTAATGATCCTCACTATCGTGCACGCGGGTTGTTTGAATCTGTTGAATACTCGGAAGGGGAGTTGGAGATCGCCGCTATTCACCCGCGTTTATCTGACACTCCCGGTCGAACAGATCGTGGAGGGCCGGAACTCGGGGAGCACACAAATGATGTGTTGCGTGCCTACCTAAGCCTTAACGATGAAGAAATATCACAGCTGCGAACAGAATCGGTACTGTAAAACTGAACTCTGGAATACAGATGAGCGCAATGGCTTTATTGATATTCTCAAGAGAAAAAATTTGCTGTGGAATCAAGGGGCAAGTGAGATGCCCGTTAATCTCGTGAATAATGCGGGTTAGATACTCAGTTTTAAAATCGTCACTGTTCCGCCAAAAATGAGCTAACTTCAAGCTTTCTACTGATTTTACAGTCTTTTGTAGCTTTTCAGGCTGGGCCTGCCGTATTCAAGGGGTAGGAGTTCGCGCGCAACATACAAGTGTATGAGCCCGAACGACAACGCCCTTTGATACGACAGGTGTGCCCTGAATAGTTACTAAAAATCGAAGGCGTAAAAAAGATCTACTGCGGACTCAATGCCTTGTGTGGTTTCAAGGTAAAAGCGATCAGCAAGGTCATACCGCAGGTATAAGCTGTTGTTGTTTTTAAATACACCTACGCCGTAGCGCAACAGCAAGCGATCGTTTAATTTTCCACTGACAAGAATTTGTGTGTCGTCACCCGTACCCCATGCACTGAGCGAGAAATCATCGATACCAAGGCTTCTGGCGAGTTTGGAAGATACCCGTTGACCGGTATCGACACCAAGCATTAACGCCGCTTTTCTTAGTAGTCCTGAATCAGCTTCTCCAAAGTCGAGTTTTCTACCAAGAACGATATAGGGAAGGATATCTTCTTCTGGAATGGACGGCTCGGAAAACAAATTGGTGATTGGGCTTTGTACCGTTCCACTAATGCGAACTCCTGCTAGCAGACCCTTTATTTGCCGCACAGCTTCCACTGAAATAGCGGTCTGCTCTATAGGGCCTGTGAAAGTGATCTTGCCATCTCTAATTTTGAGTTTTTGGCCGTAGGCCCGGTAGTTGCCATCAGACACTGCGATTGCACCTGACAGTGCTGGTGGTTTCTCGGCCGCGAGGGTAAATTGAAAATCACCTGAGAGGTCGGCGTTAAGACCAAATGCATCCACTGATACGTCACGTCCCAGAGATACGTTAACGCGAGTGTTAATGCCGGTGGAGCCGACAGCGGCTGGTGAGTTGTTCTTGTTTACATCATCGGTGATGATGACATCCTTTGACAGGGCAACGCCATCATTGGTAAATTTTTGAATAGTAATTTGAGCGCTGGGTACTTCAACTGTTCCTGCAATGTCTATGTTGTTTGGTCGTATTTTGAAATTCAAGTTTGGAGATAAGACCGCATTTTTTGCGTATTCATGTTCGATCTTTATGCCTTTTGCTAAAAGGTTTAAATCTGATGAAAAACCATCGGGTGTAATCATTCCTGTGCCATTGAGGGTGACATCAGTATCGTTGGCTAGCGCTGTTCCTTCAATGATGGCATCATTTCCACTAATATTGACCCCTATGTTAATATTATTAATATCGATAGGCAGAAGTGCCGATTGAATTTCTCCGTTTTTCAATCGTATTTCACCATTGATTATCGGGTTGAACAGAGATCCGGATACCACTGCATTACCATTAAGTTCTCCGTTCAATAGATTGATATCAGGTAGAAAATTTCTTATCCAGCTGAGTTGCCCCTCGTCAAGACTGACAATACCTTTTATGGGTAAAGTATTTCGAGCAGTGTTGATGTCTATGTCCGCTGAAAGTGTTGAGAATTTATCTGATTCAATTGATAGCTTTGAGTTGATCTTATACCCGTCGGTAGTGACCTTGAGTTCCGCGACCGGGAATTCCAACTTTAGTTTGTTGTTGTTTATTGTTTTGTTAATTTGCGCCGTAGCGTCTTCCAGGTGTGAGTCAACAGTCACTGTGGTTTTTTGATTCGGTCCCCAGATCAAATTTCCGCTTGATTGTAAGTTGCCGATGAGTTCTATGTCTTCCGGCAGGAACTCCTGGATCGACTCCAGCGGCAAGCGATTTAATGCAAATTTTACGACACCGGTTTTACCTATAAGTGCCGATTCCTCTACGCACACTGATGCGAAGTCATACAACCAGCAATGTGGTTCAACCGCGAGTGTCTGGTTGTCGTATATCCATGCAGCAGTAAACGGGTTTACCAGTGAAAAGAGGCGACCGGCCATGGTGCTCCGGACCGAATTAATAGTCCCGTTCCAATTGTGATGCTCGTCTTTTGATCCAACTATTTCAAGAACGACAGAGTCAATAGGGTCACTGCTTAGCTTGAGTCTTAGTAAGTGATCGTCTAAAGAGCCGTTGAATGACAGGTTCGGGTTTTGTATTAATCGATCATTGACTTCAATGGATTGCGCTTGAAAATGCAAGTCGCTTTGATCATGGCCAAGTTCGCGTACGACTCCATTCACGCGGGCATTTTGTAAATCTATATTTTTATATTTAAAATTTGCAGTAGTGACACTGCCCTCGATGGTCGGGTTTTTAAATTCATCCGTTATTGTTAAATCTCCGTTCAGATCTCCAATTGCGCCCGGCAAAAAACTTTCTGCTGACAGCAAAGAAAATATAAGTTTTACTGAGTCTCCTACCACTCCATTCGCGCTTAGATTGTTGTCTGCGTTATTTAACTGAAGGTTGTCAATTCGCCACTTTTTTGTGTTGTCTTTGCTGATGTGACCTGTTGCTGTTAATGGATGGCCATTGATTTGTCCGGTCGCATTGATATCGTCGATTCGGACTTCATCGCCTTCCTCTGTAATGCTCCCTGCAAGCTGGCTGGTAGCGTCGACATATCCATTGAGGTACGGCCACCTCTTTCCGGGCTTTAGATCTTTGGCGGCTATGCTTGCCTTCCATTGGATGTCTTTATTCCAGGTAATCAGCCCATTGCTTAGTATGCGCCCGTCAAGTGTATTGATCGACAATGGTTCAAACCGCAGTGCTTTGGCGGAAACGCTGCCGGTCAGGTCTGCTGTTCCCGGCGGCAGATTCGGGCCGGACAGCGTAGTGCTGCCACGGGTTGTGTAGTCCGGCCAGCGGCCACCTATATCTACTTTGCCAGCGGTGGCGATTAAGGTCGGTGTGGCGTGTTTGAGTGGAAGTGCAATACTATCCCAGGTGAGTGTCATGTCTGCCGGAATGCGTCTGTCTAATAGTGACAAGGCGCCTGCGAGCTGCGCCTCAAATGGCTTATTGAACTTTGCATCAAGTTCCAGCGATTTTAAATCGCCACGCGCAGACCAATCCGCTTGCAACACGCCGCTCCCTAATGCACGATTTGCAGTGCCTTGCATATTAATCGGATATTGGTTCTGCATCCTCAAGGTACCGTTGCCCTGAAGGTTCAGCTTATTCCATGTTGTGTTGAATCGGGTGAGAGTAATATCACTCTCACTGATAGAGCCTGAAAATTCCGCATTGAGGAATTTGATGGCCGGACGTGACGGATGGCTGATAATGAGCTCTTTTACCGTGATGCTCTTTGCCCTGATGGATAACAACAGACTTAAGTCTTTCAGCGTGATTTCATCTGTTTCTACCTTCGTTAGCGGTAGGCTAACAGTGAGCTGTTCAATGATTCCGCTGTCTATGCACAGCGCTTTGCTTTGCCAGCAAGATGGGTTAGAGGTGATGTGTAAGTTATTGCCAGAGATAGCAGTGCCATTTTTCAGTTGCCACCGAGCGTCTTTAAGTACGACACCGTCAAGTAAATTACCGGATTCGTATTGATAACTGACGTTTTGCAATCGATTTTGAGTAACGGATAAAATTCGCTTTGTGCCGCCTGGCGTAGTGAAGCTCCACCAAATGAAACACAAGAGAATCACTACCAATAGCAGTATGACTTCAAAAGAGTACTTTATTCCGCGAGCCAGTTTCATAGCTCCGGTCCGATGGTAAAATGCACACGGTAGGGTGAGTCACTGTCATCAATACCATGGGCAAGATCGATGCGTAATGGGCCGACAGGGGAGCGCCATCGAAAGCCAAAACCCACTCCAATTCGGGTCGGATCGGCGCTGTCATTGAATGCACGACCGGCATCAACAAATGCCGCGATAGCGAATTTTTCTGTGAAGTAGCGGTTGTATTCAACCGAGCCTGTCGTTAAAAATTGTCCGCCGGTGGCTTCATCATCATCGTTTTTCGGCGAGATTTGCTGGTAGCTATAGCCGCGCACGCTGCTGTCACCACCGGCAAAAAAGCGATGCGTGGTGGGCACACGGGTAAACGAATCAGTGTTCAAAGCGCCAAGTTCAGCGCGGGTAATAAGATAGTGTTTTCTATCCCATGAGGTAAGAAACTTTGCCGCGGCGTTAATGCGAGACATATTGATATCTGAAAAAAAATCACGTCGGGCGGCCATTACTTGAAAAGAAAGGAATTGGCCTTTGTCAGGGTGGATACCGCCGCTGGATTTAACTCTGGAAAACCCAATACCGGGCAACAATAAGTTAATTTTGTCTTTAGTGTCGCCGACATCAAATCTTTCATTCTCAATTCGTAGAAAAACCTCCCGGCGCCAATTATTTTTTGTTATTCGATGTTCTGAAGCTTCCAGAGTTCTTAGCTGTGAGTAGGTGTCGTCGGTTTTTTTGTTAAGTATCCCTATGTCCAGTGAATAGCTGTTGTGGGCGGGTTTGCGGTATTGCGGTACTCGATAGCTGAGTGACAATTCTTGTCTCAGCCTGGATACACTGCCATTTGATTCAATCACATGGCCGTGTCGGTTGGTATGTGGGCGCAGCCAATTAGATTTTAATCGAGGACCGGTATCTGTGGCGAAACCAAGGCCTACACCGACTGAGTTTTCGCTGGCGGGTTCCAGATCAACAATTAACGGTATTTGATGATTGTTAGCCAGGAGTAGATCCGGTACGACACGCACTTTTTTAAAGTAGCCGCTGTTTTGCAGGTTGACTGTCAGCTCTCGTACATAGCTGGCCCGATAAGGTACAGTCGCTTCAAACGTTTGCCATCGTTGCAGGAAATTCTTTGCGTAGAGGTCCTGCTTATATATTACTTGGTTGATGCTGTATCTTTTTCCAAGAGCAAAATCGATGAACACATCAGCGCTATTGTCTTTTTTAGAAATCAGGACTTGTGAGCGTGTGAGCGTTGCATCGAAATAGCCTAGAAATTGAGCTGTTTTAATAAGCGTGGCTTTCGCCTGTTCGTAGGTTCCATGGTTGAAGGTTTTACCCTTCTCAAGTCCCAGTGCCCTTACTTCCTTGTTGAATTCGTCAAGGTTCCCGTGGGGGCTGCTAAGGTTTATCTCAATAGTTCTCAGTCGTACTGGTGTACCTGCGTCAACGTACAGTGCAATGGTGGAGTTTGTTTTATAGCTGGCGTGCTTAGCTGATATTTGGCTTTGGTAATACCCGATTGCCTGCAGGCTTTTGGCTGTGATTTTTTGCAGTTTCTCTGTATACGACGGTATATCGTCCAGTGGCATGGCTGGTATTTCGTCGACGTAAGCCAATACCTGTTGTTCGAGCGCCTTTGTCAGGCCCTGAATTTCCAGTCGAACCGTTTGGCTGTTCTGTGAAAGGCCTGGTGTCGGGGATACGAAAAATATCAGCAAAAAAATAGCGAGCAGACTGCAACTGCCTATTAACTTTGCTCTTTTTCGAACTGATACTTGATTACTGGCGTGCAATTTGTGTCGCATGGTATAGCCTTTCGCGCGCTAGTTATTGCAGCTACTATGCCGAGCCGCGAAATGTCGACTAAATCTGTCAATGTTTTCGCTGTGTCACTGTTGGTGGGGAACTCCTTTCACCCGTGGTCGTCAAAGCGCTGTTACCACTGGATTTCAAACAATGAATACATCTGTCTCAGGCTTTTCCTCTGCGCGCGCGCTGTTATTTCGAGCGATTATTTCACTGGCGCTGGTACTGGGGGTGGGAACCGCCAATGCGGGGATGGAAGTGCAGTCGGTCAAAGATGGTGAGGTGGTTGACCTGGACACCATGATTGGTCAGGGAAAGTGGACACTGGTTATGCTTTGGGCGACAAACTGTCACATATGTCACGAGCAAAAACCGAAAATTTCGGCTTTTCACGATGAACACAAGGACAGCGACGCGCATGTGGTGGGGATAGCCTTAGATGGTATTGAACGCGTTGATGAGGTGAACGCCTACCTTGACAAGAACAAACCCAGCTTTCCGAATTATGTGGGTAATATTGCCATCATTGCATCACATTATATGGCTTTGACGGAAGAAAGTTTGCGCGGTACCCCAACTTACCTGTTGTTTAATCCAGAGGGCGAGTTGCTGGGGAATAACCCGGGTCCGCTCAGTGTTGAAGCGATAGAGAAGTTCATGGCTCGTAAGGGTGAGGTAAAAGCTACCGGCTAATGCAGGTCAGAGTTACCGTGCAGGTCAGAGTTACCGTTATGGGCGAAGCCGGGTTGTAACAGGACGTTACAACCGGTTTGGAAGTTAGCGTGTAAATCTCGCCAGTGCTGGAAGCAGGCGTCGATTATCATCTGATTTTGGTCGACGTCCCGCAAGGCGATCTTCAAAGTATTGAAGTTTCCAGCGTGCTGCGCGCGTGTCTTCAGCTTCCTCGCCAAAGATACTGCGATAGATATTTAATGCCAGTCGCTGGTGAGTGATGGCATCTTCCAATGCGTCCCTTGAACCTTCAGCGATCCAAGCCAGCGCCTCAAGAGTTTGTGCGGTCTCGCCATGGTAGAGGCCTAGAGATTTCGTTTGGATACTTAAAGCACGATTGTACTGTTGCTCGGCGATACGAGGGTCCCGTTCTAAGAGCGCTGCGAGAAAATAGGTTCTTGCAAGTCGCGGGTCATCACCTTTGAATCCTGCTGCCATTTTACGTGCGGTACGAATCCATGGGGCAGGGTCGCCATCGTTAGACATCAGGAAAAACTCAGCGTTTTCGACGGCAATACGCCACATCTCATCTTCATCTGAAGCAACAATGAACTGCTCTGGTTTGTCGCTTGGCGATGCGTCAATGACCGGCACCTCTGGTGCAGTCTGTGGCAAATTCAAGTTGGATGCTTTTGTTGGTGTTGTATCTGCCGTTGGTGCAAGTGCCAATGTCTCAGATGCAAGCGTCTCAGGCTGATCTGGCGGTGCGCTGTCGGTTGTTACTGGTAGCGCGGCCGCCGGGCTTGTTGCCAGTTTTTGTGTCGTTTTCTGGCTGGCGTTGAAATTTGTCAGATTCAATAGCAGCAAAGCACCCACTGCAGCACTGGCCAGCAGGGCAGCATTTCGGTAGTTTAGATGTTGGCGCATCGGGATTTTGCCACGATTACCAATCCATTCCTCAATCTTTGGTTGAGGCCTTCGGGCAGATTTTGAGGTGACCGCTGCCTGATAGCTGCGCGCGCCGGTTTGAGTGAAGCAAACCAGTTGAGTATCTGCCTGACGTAATATGGTGCAGTCAAGCAATAGCTCTGAGTATTTTCGATAAGCCTCACGTTCTGCATCCAGGTGTTGATCCGGATCCATCATCAGTGGGTTTTCATCCGGCATTCGTGCTGACGCAACCTGCAGGTGCTTTTTCCACTGTGACACCAGCGTACTGGAACCGGTGTTTTCCAGATGAAAATCTGCAGAGTTAAATAATTCACGCATTGGCTCAAGTTGCAGAGCACCTGGCTGGCAAGTGGTGATAATTCTTCTGCCGCGTGTGTAGTAGTGCGTGAAGTACACCCAATTTTGACTGTGGTATAGATCGGTGAGTACTGCGTAGGCGTTTTGATCTACACTCAAATAAGCCAGCATTCGGGCTGGTTTGTCGGGGGCCTTACCAATGCATTGGTAGATCTCTATTTCGTGTGAGTAGATGAAGCCTAAATCCAACAGTTGATCTGCATAGATCTGCATGACCGGGGTTAAGTCTGTCGGTTGTGCGGTGTCCGCTCGCAAGCGGAAATCCGGTGTAGAGAACCGTAGATCAAGCAGTTGCTGGATTTCGTATTGGCTGTCTGTGTGTGGTTCGTTTTTTCTCATTTTTATTTTTCGAACTATTCAGCGTCAAACTCGGCCAAGAAGAATGCGCGAGGGTTTATACTACCAATACGCCGGTTGAACAGCGGCATATGCTAACCATAACTATAGTGCATATTTTCTGGCAGCCGGGTTAATTAGTGAAGAATCTGGTGAAAAATTCACCATTGGCCCCGTCTGCAACCGGGGCTGGTCAAGACGGTAATGTAAACATTATGGTGATCCCCCTATGTGGACGATCTCCGAAGAGCCATTGGAATGACTGAATCAAAAATACGACGTTTTCGCTACCTGGGAATAACCACAGTGGCCGCGGTGTATTGTCTCATACTGATCGCCGGGGCAGTGCGTGCGACTGGCTCCGGCATGGGCTGTCCGGACTGGCCAACGTGTTTCGGACAATGGATACCGCCTGTCAGTGAAAGCCAGCTGCCAGCCGACTATCAGCAGATTTATGCCGACCGTGGCTATGCTGAAACTGAATTCAACCCGACCAAGACCTGGATTGAATATACTAACCGGCTGGTAGGAGTATTGATCGGGATACTGATCTTTTTCACCATGCTATCGTCGCGACACTTTCGGGTAGAGAACAACCTCGTGACCAGGCTTTCGGTATTTGCTTTTATCGCGGTGGTGTTTCAAGGCTGGCTGGGATCACGAGTCGTTGCGAGCAATTTACACCCCGGAATGATTACGTTGCATATGTTGCTTGCACAATTAATTGTCGCGGTTTTAATTTGTGCGGTGATGCGCTCACAGAGAGACGTGATCAGTGGTCAGGGCATGGAAAAGCTGCCTAAGAGCTTCAAAGCCGTGCTAACTGTTGTGATGGTCATGACTCTCATTCAAATGGTGATGGGCACCCAGGTCAGAGAGGCGATTGATATCATCGCGCGCAGTGATGACACGCGCAGCCTGTGGATCGAACAACTGCCATTGATATTTCTGGTGCATCGGTCTTTTTCGTCGTTAATTCTCTTTTCTAATCTTTGGTTGGTGTGGCAGGTATGGAAACATATTCCCTCTACTCAACCAATGTATCGTTTCGCTCTGGCGCTTGCAGGCTTGATTATCTCAACGATTTTAATTGGCGTTATAATGGATCGATTGCATATCCCGGCGTTCTTCCAGCCCTTTCATTTGTGGCTTGCGTCTCTTATTTTCGGGGTGCAAATCACGATATTCCTGTTCTTGAGATACGGTCTGCAAAAAGGCACGATGTCCAATCAGCGGGGGCGTTCCACAGTGCCGGGAACAACTGCCGGAGCGATATCACCGGGAATGTAGATTCGCTTCGAGTTCGAGTGTTTCAAATCACTGTCTGGTCACAGCGCTATTAGTTTGGCTCAGGTAAGCTTGGCAATACTCATCCAATGCTGTGAACGCTCGCAGCCCGGAGCAAGCCGTGTCTTTTCTTATCGCGATCCCCTGTATTACTGCCGTCTACCTGATGGTGGGAAAACTTGGATTATCAAGAGTAGGTTTTGCCACTCTTGGCCTGCTGTTGACGGTGGCCTTCGCTGGCTATGGGTTGTTTGTCCCCGGTGTTGACGCAGTGATTGCCGCTTGTATAACAATGGCCATGGCTAACCTGTGTGCATGGTTTATCGATGCCTATCTGATGGAAGAAGTTTCAGAAGAAGAGCTTAAGCAAGAGCTGGCGGTACTAACCACAAAGCAACGAATGGGTAGTTTTTGCAGTCGGCTTACTCACGACTTTGCTGTTTGTCCACAAGACAGCGTCTTCGCAGTAGGGCTAATCAACAACAACGATTGGTCAACCCTTGCAACTGCTATCGAAAACATGACTGCTTCCGAGCGTCAGGGTTTTTACGCTAATTTAAACTACAGCTCCATCAGTGAGCGCGCGTTGCAAGAAGTAATCAATGAGCACCCGAAAGATGCAGATGCTCATGTGTTAATGGGGCATGTGAAATTGTGCCTTGCAAAGAGATTGGGCCTAAAGCCCGGAGCACGTTTCGAAGAGCCAGTGGCTCTGGCAATAAGGCAGGCCTTTAAGCACTTTAACTTAGCGCTCAGAGTCTATCCGAATGACGCGGAAGCGCTGTGCGGTTTGTTGATGGCGAAAGGGTTCACCGGTCTAAGTGACGAACACGTGATGAACAGTCTTGAGCAACTGCTTCAGGCCGAGCCAGGACATTTACATGGTGTTATCGCCGCTGCTCGATTTCTTGTGTTATCGACGCGGCAGGCGAACGAGTTTGTTACTCTGGTAGAGACATCCGTGGATGGAAGGTCCGAGTCGACTGTGGCGATTGCCAGAATCATTGCACATATCGAGTGCATGGGATTGGTTGAAAATGGTGTAAACAACTCGCAAGTGATTGCAGATGTTTATAAGCAGTTGAGTAGTTACAAAAAGGATGCTGACAGTCTTGGAAAGTGGCAGCGCGGTATGTCAGACAATGTAGTTGCCTATATGCTGCAATTGATTGGTGACGCCAAAGAATCTAAGCACTATCTGGACAGGATTAACGGGCTTGTGAGTCCTTACCCTTGGCAGATTAACTCTGTCGCTTAGTGTTGGTGCCTATCGCAGTGCGATAGGCACCCACTGTGACTGCACCGGTCAGCTGCTTCGAGATCCTTTGAATACGATGTTGCTAACGTCTTCATAGGTCTTTGCAAAATGAACTTTGATGCCGGATTTGACTGAACGTGAAAGTTCGTCGTAGTCGCGTTTGTTGTCAAATGGCAGCACCACGGTCTTTATTCCCAATCGCTTCGATGCAATCAGCTTTTCCTTGATGCCACCCACTGGAAGTACTTGCCCTGTAAGTGTTAGTTCTCCTGTCATCGCAACTGTTGCAGCCACTTTTTTGTTTAGCGCAAGCGACAGCAGTGCAGTTGCCATGGTGATACCGGCGCTGGGTCCGTCTTTAGGAGTGGCGCCTTCCGGAACGTGCAAATGTACGAAGGCATTTTTACTGAGATCAGTCTTAAACTTGTAATCTGACAAGTTAGAGGTCACATAACTGTACGCAATCTCTGCTGATTCCTTCATTACTGCGCCAAGGTTGCCGGTGAGTTTGACGCCGTTTTTCTCTTCACTGACTACTGTGGCTTCTATGGGCAGGGTAGCGCCACCCATCGCTGTCCATGCCAGACCGGTCACTACACCGACACCGGTAAGCTGGCGTTCCTGTCTGAAAATAGGTTGTCCAACAAAGTCGGTCAGCGTCTTGTTGTTGATTGACACTTTGTTACTGCCACTGAGCAGCTTAACCACCGATTTTCGTAGAATTTTTGACAAAAGCTTTTCAAGGTTTCTCACCCCGGCTTCACGTGCATAACCTTCAATCAGGGCCTTCATTGCACTGTCGGTGATTGTGACTTTAGACGGTGCAACTTTGTTCCGTTCAAGTAGTCGCGGCCACAGATGCTTTGTGGCGATCTTAAATTTTTCCTCTGGAAGGTAGCCCGCAAGACGGATGTCATCCATTCGATCCAGCAACGGTCTCGGAATGGTATCAATCTGATTGGCAGTACAAACAAATAACACCCGCGATAGATCAACTCTTAAATCGAGATAGTGATCAAGAAATTCACTATTTTGTTCCGGGTCCAGTACTTCCAGCAGCGCAGAAGCCGGATCGCCTTGAAAAGACGCGCCAATCTTGTCTACTTCATCAAGCATGATGACCGGGTTTTCGACTTGCACATCTTTTAGTGCCTGCACCAACTTGCCTGGCATGGCACCTATATAAGTACGTCTATGACCTTTGATCTCTGCTTCGTCGCGCATACCACCCAGGCTGAAACGATAAAATTTTCGCCCCAGTGAATCGGCAATCGACCGACCGATAGAAGTTTTGCCCACACCGGGTGGTCCTACCAATAGCAGGATCGATCCTGATATTTCGCCGCGGTAGGCACCAAGCGCCAGAAATTCGAGTATTCGATCTTTGACATCATCAAGACCTGCGTGGTCCTTATTTAAGATTCGACGCGCCTGTTTAAGGTTGAGCTTGTCTTCCGAGTGAACGCCCCATGGCACGTTGGTTATCCAGTCAAGATAGTTTCTGGTGACGCCGTATTCGGGTGAGCCGGTCTCCAGAATGGATAGCTTTTGTAATTCTTCGTCAAAGCGTTTTTGTACCGCTTCAGTGGGTGCGCGATTTTCCATGCGTTCAGCGAACTGCTCAATATCTGCGGTGCGATCATCTTTGGCAATACCCAGTTCGCGCTGAATGACTTTAAGCTGTTCTTTAAGAAAGAAGTCACGTTGGTTTTTATGTATTTTGCTCTCAACTTCCTGTCTGATCTCACCCTGAAGTCGGGCCATTTCGATTTCTTTGCGAAGCAGTATCAATACTTTTTCCATACGCTGGAGTATTGGAATGGTATCGAGTACTTCTTGTAGTTCGTTGCCTGGTGCTGTGGTGATTGCAGCTGCAAAATCTGCCAGTGGTGAGGGTTCGTTGAGATTAAAATGATTGAGAAAGTTTTTAAGTTCCTCGTTGTATAGCGGGTTCAGCGGTACCAGTTCTTTTATGGCTTGTATGAGTGCCATCGCATAAGCCTTAACATCTTCCGGGCTCTCATCAGGCTCTATCGGATAGTCAACTGATCCCGCTAATGGTGGCGCTTTTCGTAGCCACTTGCGTATCGTGAAGCGCTGCAATCCCTGAGCGATAAACTGGATGCTCGAGTCTTGTTCAATCACGTTATGCAAGCGCACCACGCAACCGATCTTTGAAAATTCTGTCGGATCCGGAATTTCCTGCGCATCGTCTTTTACGTGCACTAAGCCGAGCACATGTTGGCCATTCTCGTGCAATTGTTCGAACGTGCTTCGCCAATGATCACGGTCAACGACCAGGGGTTGGATTTGGGCGGGAAAGAACGGTCGGTCATAGACAGGTAAGATCAAAATTTTTGTCGGCAATGCCTGACCGGGCAAGATCAGACCAGTGCTCTTTTTCTTGTTCTTTGGTAGTACTTGTGGGTCGTCTTCGCTCATGGAGAGGGGGCTTTAGTCCTGTGTAGGTGTGCCTGATAGAGGCTCGTGATTGACAGTTTTTGTACTGTTGCGTTATGAGTCAAAGGATATGCGTTAATCAAGCAAATTCAAGCTGCACGAATGGTAGCTACCCGCAGACAATGTACCAACAAACGTTATATTCGCATATGGCCGAATTACATTGCATGTGTGTCAGTCTGCCAGATTGTTGGCCGGATTTAATTACGCATTCAGAATTAATCGATGCCAAGGGTTAGTGTGGCGGCCGCTGCCGCGACGATATCTTCAACACTCGCGCCTCTTGAAAGATCACAGACGGGCTTTGCAAAGCCTTGCAGAATAGGGCCTGTTGCCTGAGCGTTGCCACAGTACTGCACCATCTTGTAGGCAATGTTGCCGGCGTTTAGATCGGGGAATACCAATACATTGGCTTGTCCGGCAACGTCACCGGGATCTGCAAGTTTGGTATTGGCGACTCTAGCTGACAATGCGGCGTCTACCTGTACCTCGCCCTCGATTTTAATGTGTGGTGCTCTTTCGCGCACGATTTGCACAGCGGCAGTCACTTTGCTGACGCTTGCGTGCCGCGCGCTGCCGTGTGTTGAGAAGGACAGCATCGCCACCTTCGGTTCCACATTCATCAGTTTTGCCGCGCTTTCGGCTGAGGTGATGGCAATTTCTGCCAGCTGCTCTTCTGTCGGTGCAATGTTCAGAGCGCAATCGGCAAACAGCAGTGTGTCGGCAACGCCTTCGGCAGGGTTTTTTAACGCCATTATAAAAAAGCTGGAAAGGGTTTTGATTCCGGGTTTCGGACCAATAGCGAATGATGCCTCCAGAACTTTTGCAGTTGGCAATACTGCCCCTGCTACCATCGCATCGACTTCGTCGCTATGCAGCATGGCGATGGCTTGATACACCGGTAATTGCATAAACTCAGAGATTGTCTCAGCGGTGATTTTGCGTTTTTTACCGATCAGAGCATCGCATAGATGTTGCGGTACCGGGGCTGTGCTATCGAATATCTCGATGCCTGACAGGTCATTATTCTCACTTTTTGCCACCGACGCTATTTTCGCAGCATCACCCAGCAGAACTGGTGTGGCAATGCCTTGTTGCATCATTTGGATGGCTGCGGATTGAATTCTTGGATCTTCGCCTTCGGGAAGCGCGAGTCGGCTATTTTTTGATTTACACTGCTCAATACAGTTTTTAATAACGTCATTCATAATGATGTCACTGAACTGTCGCACGATAACGTGGCGAACTATCAGTCCTGTAGATTAAAATGGGTCAGAATAATGTAACGATTCAGGGCGCATCTGTCGTCTCTATCGGCGTAGTCGTTCGTGCTCAAATATCCATGATGTTGCACGCGAACTCCTACCCTGGATTAACCAGGCACGACAGGCCCATCCTGAAAAGCTACAAAAGACTGTAAAAGCAGCCGAAAGTTGAATTTAGTGCCACCCGGCTGAATACCTGAATATTGAGTGAAGAATAACATTAGTTGAACATTGAAAATCACTGGCTGCAACCGGCCAAACATCTTCCGTCGCCAAACTTTGACGCCCGCCCATCAGGCTGTCAAATCGATACGGTTGTTATACACAATATCAGTCTGCCGCCGCGTCAGTTTGGTGGTTGTCACATTGATGAGCTGTTTACCAATTGTCTTGACCCGGGCGCGCATCCGTACTTTGCAGAGATTTGTCACCTTGAAGTTTCAGCCCATGTCCTTATCGACCGGATCGGTGAGATTACCCAGTATGTTGCCTTTGATCAGCGTGCCTGGCACGCGGGCCGGTCTAGTTTTGCCGGGCGTGAAAAATTCAATGATTTTTCAATAGGTATTGAGTTAGAGGGGGCTGATGATGTGCCCTTTGAAGCAGTGCAGTATCTTGCGCTGGCGAAGTTAATTGCAGTGTTAGGTGGTGCTTACCCGGGCCTGCTTGATGCGCGAGACAATGTGGTGGGTGAGTCGAGGGTGGTCGGTCACAGTACGATTGCACCTGGTCGCAAGACCGATCCCGGCCCGCTGTTTGACTGGCAGAAGATGACCCAGTTGATCCGCTTCGTCAGTAACCTTTGAGTTAAGACGTTGTACTGCGCGGCTCTGGTTTCACCCTTGCCGTTTGTTTGGTCACAGAAGGCTCGAGGATATGGTTCAGCTGTTCTCGCATTTGATCTTGCTTTTCGACAAATTTATTTACGCTATTTTCCAGGTATTCGCCCATCACGCCTTGCAGGCTATCGCCATAAAAGCGAATGAGGTTGGAAAGCAGCTGGTTGCTCAGCATGGAGGTTCCCGCCTGAGTTTCGCGCTCACCGATGATTTGCAGCAGCACGTGGTGGGTAACATCTGTCGAGTTAGTCGCATCGATCACCGAAAACACTTCACCGTTGATTATCATCGCCCTGATATGCTCGAGCGTAATGTAGGTGCTTAACTGGGTGTCGTACAGCCGTCTGTTTTGGTACTTCTTTATTGTTCGCAAACAAATATTCCGTACATTGATTCCGAGCAATAATACCGCAATAGCAGGCCAGTGGCAGTTTAAATTTGGATCCAACCTCATTGCTGCTGTAGGTTTTGCGCCCTAACTGTCTGATTTTTCGTCAAACCACGGTTAATCATTGTGGGATTTTGTTTGGTGTGCACGGTGCTTGCACTCCATAAATCTAGATTACTTCACAGTGTAATGTTGGCCTCACAAATAGTGGGCCGGTGACATTTGTTTGTCAGTTTTTGTTTGCCAATCGCCGCTCAAGGTTTAACTTGCCCAATCAACCGCTAAACCACACGCATTATGCAATTGCCACAGGGTGTTGTTTTATCGTGTTCTGTATTGCCGTGCTGTTTACCTTTGGCATAGCTGAACTTCAGTTTGGTAGTCAGGTAAATCCGGCTAGTGTCGATGCAATTGATGGTGGATCAAAAGTGTCTGTGTCGTTGCGAGGTGGCATCAAAGAGATTCTGGCGGATACTGGAGTGCGCGGAAAAGCATCATTGGTAATCACGTTATTGTTCACGTTGTCTGTTGCGTTGTTTCCTGTCGCTGTTTCAATGCTTGCGCTGGTGTTTTCGTCGGTGCTTGTGGTGGCGGTACATTTTAGTGTCCCAGGTAACGGATCAGATCCGTCGCTGTTCGCGGTGTTTGCTACTCTGGTTTCTGTGTTTGTCTGCTATCTCATTTTTAGTGTGCTGCAACAGCTTGCACATCGTCGCAGAGTAGGGCGATTTTTTAAGAACTATGTGCCCTCTAACCTCACCGATTACTACTTGCAAAACCCGGAGGGTATGGAAGCTGTAAGTGAGTCGCGTGAGCTGACCATTCTATTTTGTGATATCAAGCGTTTTACCAGCATTTCTGAAACCCTTGAGCCTGATCGCTTGCGAGATTGGCTGAATGCCTACTTTGACATTGTCAGCCAGATTATTCATCAACATGGCGGTACCGTAGATAAGTATATGGGTGATAGTGTGATGGCATTCTGGGGCGCGCCCTGGGCGAGCGACACTCACGCCACTGATGCATTATATGCGTCGCGAAAAATTCAGCAGGAAGTGGCGGTGCTTTCACAACAGATGCAAACTATTGGTCTGCCGGCTATTACGATTGGCATTGGTATTTCTACCGGTTTTGCCAATGTCGGTCACATGGGATCGAAGCATCACATGACCTATACCGCAGTAGGTGATCCAGTGAATACCGCGAATAGATTGCAACGTTGTACCGGGTATTACGATCTGGCGTTAGTGGTATCCGAAGCTACTGTCGAAAAAGTCCCAAAGTATCTGTTTAGAGAACTCGATACCGTGCACGTAAAGGGTAGACAACGATTTGTTCGATTGTTTGAACCCGTGTGCCCCATTGAGGATGCTTCACCGCAGTTGCTGAAAAGGCTGCAGTTACATCGCAAAGCGATGCAGTTTTATCGACGTGGAATGTGGCATGAGGCAGAAGCCCTGTTTGGGAAGCTAGGTCGAGATGATTTGGTTGAGCGTGAGTTTTACCAAAAGTATGTTGATCGCATTCAAAAAATAAAAAGCACCAGACCAAAAGATGAGCGTGCACATATTGTTGATTTGACCCGACAAATAGGCTGACGGGTGCTTTAGCCGCTACCCCACCTTTACCCAATCATTATGTATGAATCGTTCTTGTGGTTTGTAGTACGACTTGTAGTTCATTTTATTGCACTCTTCTATCCAGTACCCAAGGTAGACGTATTGCAAGCCTCGTTGCCTGGCCAGTTCGATCTGCATCATGATCGCGGCGGTACCCAGGCTGCGTTTATCGAACTCCGGATCAAAATAAGTATATACCGCGCTTAAGCCAGTACTGACGATATCTGTCACGGCCACTGCCATTAACTGGCCGTCAAGTCTTAGAGTAAAAAACTCAGTGTCACACCAATGACTGATTAAAAAACGTTCAAAATCTGCGCGCTCCGGGTTGTCCATACCGGCATCTTTGTGGCGACTGTGTAGATAGCGTCGGTAAACTTCGAAGTATTCATCGGTGTAGCGTGCCGATTCGGATCTTGCGACAATATCATTGTTGTTTTTAAGTGCGCGTTGTTGGGAGCGATTGGGTTTGTATTCTTTTGTCAATATTCTTGTCGAAATGCACTTCTCGCAGTTCTCACAATGCGGTCGATAGAGATGATCGCCGCTGCGCCTAAAGCCTTTTTGAATCAGCGCGTTGTAAATATCCATTGTGGGTGATTTAAAGGGGTCAGCGTAAACGTTACGCGCAACCTGATCGTCCAGATAGCTACAGGGCTCCGGTGGAGATTGAAATAAAACAATTTTCGAACTGTGCTGCATGGGTAGCGTGGGGTTGGATCGGTGACTTCACTATATAATAATATAGTGCATCCCTGAAGCTAAGGTGAATATTCGACTACGGCTGTCAGATTAGCTTGCCGAAAAACTGGCGACTTCCTCGCCGTATTCTTTCAGCTTGCTGGCTCTATTAATTTCTGTTTCTGTTTTGGCAGAGCTTGCCAGATTCGCAGCCAGTTCCCGGTATTCTACAATTGATCTGAAGCCGTCTAAGCCAAGGTGTACGCGTTGATGGCAAAATTTTCGCCATCTGGCCGTTGTCGTTGTGTCCATGTTTTTCGGCCAGTTGCGCGCCGTTAGCCGAAAATACAATTCACTCATGCGTTTGTCGTCGAACAATGTGTCAGTGGCATCAGGCAACGGTTGGTTAGCGCACATCGCTTTTTGCATGGACTCCATTACCTTTTTGTCCCTGTCACTGGCGAAATTTCCAGAATACAAAGTCAGGTCGGGATCATTTTGATTAGGTCTGTCGTGATTGGTGAATACCCATGCGAGCTTTTCAAGAACGTCTGGTGCTGCAAGTAGTTTTTTGCGATGCTCAAGGCACTGGTTTCTATCGAGTTGCCAGCGCGTGGCGGTAGCGTCATCGAGTGTATTAACCGGAACTAAAATGGGGCAACGGTTTGCATGAATAGTTTTAACAGCGATTCTTTTCGTGCCTTCAGGAAGGTCTTTTTTTGCTGTAAAAATTCTTTCTCTGAGCTTTTCTGCAGGCAGCTGTATTAAATCTTCAGGGTCGTGTCGTAAGTCATACGCGATTACCCCGTTGGCATTAGTGGGATGAGCGCCAATGGGTATCACCATCGATAAGTGCCCTTGAGTCGCCGGATACATTCCAGAGACGTGAAGCACCGGTTTATTTTTGATGATGTTTAGCGCCGTTGACAGTATCCATTTTTTATCGCGTGTGTTGTACACGTAGTCGAATAGCCTGGGTTGCTTGCTTTTTAGCAGTTTGGCCACTGCAATGGTTGCTCTTACATCGGCAAGAGCATCATGTGCATCACCATGCGGTATACCATTGGCTTCTGTGAGTAGTTCCAGTTTATTAGTTGGCTTGTTGTTCGCGTCATACGGCCACTCGATACCATCGGGCCGTAGTGCTCGTGTAAGTCTGACTACGTCAATCATGTCCCATCGTGAATTGCCATCGCGCCATTCGCGTGTATACGGGTCAAATAGATTTCTAAACAGTAGTTGCCGGGTAAACTCATCGTCAAAACGAATATTGTTGTAGCCGACGGTGCAGGTTGCAGGTGTACTCATTAATCGATGAATGGCTGTAGCAAATTCCCACTCGCAAAGGCCTTTGTCGTTGGCTGTTTGTGGTAACACACCATGCACCATGCATGACTCGGGGTCTGGTAAATAGTCCGGAGATTGGCGGCAATAAATCATCGTGCCGTCTTCTATCTCTTGCAGATTTTCGTCAGTGCGGATAGCGGCAAACTGAACAGGGCGTTCGCGAGCCGGGTCACGTCCAAATGTTTCGTAATCATGCCATAGAAAAGTTCTGGACATCATTCTTCTCTATTTAGTAAAAGCTCAGGTTAGTAAAAGCCCGGGCTCCTGGAGCCAGGGGTTGTCACGTACAAGTAGTTGGACAAGAGGGGCATGTATTGGTTATCAGGGAATGGTGTTTTGAAACTTACCACTGCAGATCATCTGGAACTTGAAATTCTGAATATTCTTCATCGCCAGTTGTGGTGTCTTCGACATCCGCGTCAGTGTTAAAAACACTCCACTGAGGATTGACCTGTTTTATTTCCGTGGCAATTGCCAAAGGCACAAGATAAGTGTCGCCGTTGAGCCGTGTAATGGCAACCTCTCTGGCGGCAAGCTGCTTGTGAGTCGCTTCATTGACGTAGAGCTCGCGAATACGCTTATCTACTAAATAGCGATAAGTGACTTCGCCTTTCCACTCTTTGAGCTGATGGGTATCAATCAACTCTTTAATTTTTGCTTTAAGTTTTTTTCTCTCCAGCGCTAATTCTTCGGCTTGAGCGTTTTTAGTCTGATTATCTTTGCCGCCAGGTGGTTGCTTGCCGCTCGATCGATTACCTGCCGATCTATTGCTGGAAGGGCCCTTGCCGGAGTGCTTCTTTCTAGCGCCTCCAGACGGCTTGTGTTTGTCGTTACTTTGGCCCGCACGCTTTTTATTGCGCGCCTGATTTTCAGGTTTTTTCTTTGGGGCTTCAAAGCCGGCCGCGATCAATTGATCGCGTAGTGAGTCAGCCATATTATCTCGATCTGGTAGCTTCAGATCTACTCTTAACGATTGTGTACCCTACCGGTAGTGACAAACATTGCAACTGATAATAGTAGAAATGTTACAAACAAAATTAGTGTCAATTCCGGAATCGACAGTCCGAAAAGCTGCCACTGAATATCAGCGCATTCTCCGGACCCATTGAGAATTGTATCTAAAAAACCCGCCAGAGGCATAGTATCAAGCATATACCAAAATCCGGCGCCACAATCCGGGACCTGATCTTTAGGTAAATTCTGTAACCAAATATGTCTCGCGCAGATGGCAATACCGGTGAGAGACAGCAACGTCGCCAGTGCGGCATACACTTTTCGGCCAACGTTGACAGGGTTGTGGATCAGCGCAATTGCAAAAACGATACACAAGCCGATAACCACCGCCCGATCGAGAATGCATAGATTACAGGGATCCAGGTATTCGACCATCTGCAGGTAGCCAACCGCAAAAGCCATGGATGCAAGCCCTAGTACGAGCCCCATTAGGCTTACTGATCTGCCGGAAAACACATTGTTCATATCTGCGCGAGTCTCGTGAATTGAATTTTCAATTGATTTAGAGTGTCAGGCCACACGATTTGACATTAGTTAGTTGCCCACTGGATCGGTGTCTGAAAGGAGTAAGTGTAGGAGATTATTTGTATGGTCGCACGTGTTGCTTGAAGGCATAATCGTCGGCTATACAGATACTATCTACCCCTATGGCCGTTAAGACCACAAATTCACCTAAAGATTCAGAATTGCAAGCATTGGTGCAGTTCGCCTGCAGCCTGGCCGATGTTGCAGGTGAGACCATTCTGCCGCACTTCAGGCAGCCGCTGCTGATTGATAACAAGCTGGAAGATGGCAGTTTTGATCCGGTAACCATTGCTGATCGTAACGCAGAATTGAAAATGCGTGCTGCAATTCAAGCGCAGTATCCGTCGCATGGCATCATCGGTGAAGAGTTTGGTGAGTCAAAAGGCGATAGTGGATTGATTTGGGTGCTAGACCCCATTGACGGTACCCGGGCGTTTATTTCAGGCTTGCCCGTGTGGGGAGTACTGATTGCCTTATTTGATGGCACCTACCCGATATTGGGTATTATGGATCAGCCTTTCACACAAGAGCGATTCATTGGTGTCGGCAAGCGATCAGTATCTATTCATCGTGGTGTGGAGACGGTGCTGCAAACTCGCGGGTGCGAAAATCTTTCGTCGGCTATTATGATGTCGACTGCACCTGATATGTTTGATAAGTCAGAGTTTGCGGTACAGCAGCTACTCGCGAATCAGGTAAAGTTATTGCGCTATGGCGCTGATTGCTATGGCTACAGTATGTTGGCAAGTGGCCATATTGATTTAGTGGTGGAGGCCGGACTCAGTGCCTATGACATTCAAGCGCTTATTCCTATCGTGGAAAACGCAGGCGGGGTAGTCACCGACTGGCTGGGTGGTACGGCGGTAAATGGCGGGCAAGTTGTCGCTGCCGCCACACCTGAATTACATGTTCAGGCGTTATCCATCCTTGCACCAGCGGCTAGAAAATCTGCCAGTATTTTGTAAATAACATCCGGCTTTTCACTGTGTGGCCAATGGCTGGCACCGGCAATGGTTTTAAGTGCGGGTTGAGTAAATAACGCTGCGATGGGCGCCCGGTCTGCCTCAGTCAAATAGTCTGATTCGGCCCCTTTTATAAACAATACCGGTTTCTCAAATGGCGTATCGGATGTAATGTGATCTGCGATGTCATCGTACCCGGATACAATTTCATCCAGATTCACCCGGAGTCGATATTCGTTGTTCTGCGAGCGCTTTAAGTTTTTCAGCAAAAAAGATCGAGTGCCGCTCTCTGCTACGAAGTGCTGCAATAATTCATCCGCCTGTGTTCTGGAGTTCAGGGAAGTGGCATTAAGCTGTTGGAGCCCTTGGATAATATTATTGTGATGATGAGGGTATCGGCGTGGACCGATATCAACAACCACCAGGCGGTCAACCAGGTTTGGACGGCTTAATGCCAGCTGCATAGCGGTTTTTCCACCCATTGAATGGCCAATGATGTGCGTACTCGTGATTTTCATTGAGTCACAGGTAAATGCCACATCCGCTGCTATCTGAGAATAAGTCATGCCGGCGACATGCGGAGAGGCGCCATGGTTTCGTAAATCCATACTATGCACTCGATAGTGCTCTGCCAGCCGGTCAGCCTGAGCTCTCCAGTTATTCAGATCGCCGAATAATCCGTGCAATATCACAACATTTTGAGCGCCATACTTGCCGGTGCTTTTGCTATTCAGTAGTACCGGAGAGGTCATTGGCGGGGAGGTCCTTGTTCATTATCGGTAAGAGGTTGGTCGAAGACTGCTGGCAGGCCTCTAAGGTCGTGAGCAATTTTCCATTAACTTAGACGGTTTCGTGCGGAATTCAGTATAGATTCCCGAGTATAATGTGATACCTGCACTCGGTGAAGTATCCGCCCAGGGTTGCAGTCTTAACGGAGATACCCAGAATTGTACGAAATCGCCCGTCACCGACTTGAATCGGTATACAAGAAGTGCAGCGAAAAACCTCTGCATGGTCGCATGGTAGGTGTTGAAAAAGAGTGTCTGCGTGTGGGTCCTGACGGTACGCTTTCGACGCTTGCACACCCGGTTGAATTAGGCAGTGCGCTGACACACCCGTCAATAACCACTGATTTCTCTGAGGCGTTGCTCGAAATAGTCACGCCACCGTATAAAAACCTCGGCGACACTTTAAGCCATCTGTCTGATGTGCAGAATTTCGTATACTCGAAATTACCTGAAGGTGAGTTGTTGTGGGGCACCAGCATGCCTTGTGGCCTCAAACTCGACTGCGATGTACCTATTGGGCGCTACGGTACTTCGAATATCGGGCGCATGAAAAATGTTTACCGGCGTGGTTTAGGATTGCGTTATGGCCGCAAAATGCAGGCGATAGCGGGTGTTCATTACAACTATTCCTACCCTGATAGCTTCTGGAATATATTGGCGGAAGTAGAGGGGGAGTCACGTTTAAGCAATGAGTTTATCACCAGTCAATATTTTGCACTGTCGCGAAACATATTGAGATTTGGTTGGCTAATACCTTATTTGTTCGGTGCATCACCTGCCGTGTGTGGAACATTCTTTGGTGGCAAGAGCGCGCCGGATGTTATGAAGCGGCACGCGAGGAACACCTACTACGAACCGTATGCGACATCGCTTCGTATGGGCGACATTGGCTACCAGAATAATCGTGATGAATCGACAACAGTTAACGCCAGTTATAACAGTGTAGAAGAGTACGTAGAGTTTCTAAAAACGGCGATAAACACGCCTTCAGACCGTTATGAAAAGCTAGGATTACTTGATGCTGATGGTGAATACCAACAGCTCAATACCAACCTTTTGCAAATAGAAAATGAACATTACAGCTCAATTCGCCCCAAGCAAATCACAGAGCCAATGGAAATGCCGGCGCTCGCTATGGAGCGGCGTGGCGTACGATACGTTGAACTGCGCTCACTTGATGTGAATGCTTATGATCCGCTTGGTATTAACGATGAGCAATTGCGATTTCTGGAATCGTTTATGTTGTTCTGCATGCTATGCGACAGCCCTCCAATGGATGCTCAGGAGCAACTTCAAAATAAACGCAATCTGATAGCTGTAGCGCACCGTGGGCGCGATCCGGATTTACAGCTTCAACGGGGTAGTGAGTCAGTATCATTGCGCCAATGGGGGTCGGAAATACTTGATATGGTGGGTGAATTGTGTGATCTGCTTGATGTTGCAGATCAACCGAAGGTGTATTGTAATTCCCTCACGCAGCAACTTAACAAGCTTCATGATCCATCCAAAACGCCTTCCGGTCTAATGCTGCAGGAATTGTTCGATAACGACGAAGACTTTTTCTCTTTTGGGCTTCGAAAATCACAGGAACATCAAAGTAAAGCTGAGGCGCTTTCACCGGAAACTCAGCAAGCTTTTGAAAAATCAGTGGCGGAATCACTGGCGAAGCAGGCGGAAATAGAATCATCAGATAAAATTAGTTTCGAAGAATTTTTGCAGAACTACCATGCACAGTTGCCGACAGGTTAGGGTGCTGTTTCGAATAAGGGGCCATGCGGGAATTGTCATGTGGTTCGGTTGATTAAAGTGCCTGATGAGGTGCGCTTGCGTAATGATGTAAATCGGTGCTAGTCGAATATGAAATTTGTTTAATGCCGTGCACCAGGTCGCTATAGAAATCTAAAGAGAGGGCTTTTGAATAACACAGTAACAGGGGTTATTTTGGCAGGCGGCATGGGTCGGCGCATGGATGGTGTCGACAAAGGCCTGGTCATGTTGAAAGAAAGCGAAATGATTGCATGGGTGATCAATACGCTACAACCCAATGTAGATGAAGTCATCATTAACGCGAATCGCAACCTGCCGGACTATGAAAAGTTCGGTGTCAAAGTAGTCGCAGACAGTCTGGAAGGGTATCAGGGACCATTGGCGGGTTTTGAAGCGGGCATGGCGGCGGCTACCACGGGTTGGGTTTATACTTGCCCCTGTGACTCACCGATGCAGTCACCTGATTTATTGCCACACATGAGTAGTTGCGTATTTGCAGAAGGGGCCGAGATAGGTGTTGCCTTTGATGGCGAGCGTACTCACCCTGTCTTTAGCATGGTGCGAACTGATCTGCTTTCGAGTTTGCGCGATTATCTGCAATCGGGTGAAAGAAAAATCGACCGCTGGTTCGACCAACACAAGCTACTTACGGTTGACTGCAGAAACTATGCAGCAAGCTTTACCAACATCAATACGGTAGAAGAACTGCAACGCGCGGAATCGGAGCGGGGTCTGTATGGCAATTGAAAAACAACCCTCTTGTGACGATCCAATTGAGCCGGCGTTATTGCCGGTAGCAATTGCTTTGCAGCGCATGCAGGCTGCCGTTTCTGTTATTGAAGAAATCGAGACTGTTAGTCTACGGGATTCATTGGATCGGGTTTTGGCAGCAGACCTTAAGTCACCTGTTCAGGTGCCTGCCTACACCAACAGTGCGATGGATGGTTATGCCATTAATAGTGCAGATCTGCCGTCCGGCGATAGTGAAGTGTCGCTGACGATTCTAGGTACAGCGTGGGCGGGTAGGCCGGTAGATGCAGAACTGAAACCAGGTGAAGCTGTACGAATTATGACAGGCGGTATGATGCCAACAGGATCAGACACTGTTGTCATTCAGGAGCATGTACAGGTTGAGGGTGATTCAATCACCATCGACAGCACAACTTCCGCTGGTCGCAATGTCAGACATGCGGGGGAAGACATTAACGTTGATGATATTGTTCTCCCGCAGGGAACATTAATTAATCCTGCAGAGCTTGGCCTGATCGCTTCGCTCGGGATGGATCAGGTACAAGTAAAGCGAAAGCCGGTGGTCGCATTTTTTAGCACAGGCGATGAGCTACGCGCTCTGGAAACCCATGCGGGTAAAGCCCTTGGCCCGGGAGAAATATTTGACAGCAACCGTCATACGCTCTTTGCTCTGCTGAGCAAACTGAATGTTGAATTGGTTGACCTTGGCGTCGTTGCGGACACCCAAGAAGCCACTCGTGCTGCCGTTATCAAAGCTTCGCAGTGCGCTGATCTTGTCATTACATCAGGTGGTGTATCAGCAGGGCAGGCGGACTTTGTCAGTAAAACGATCGAAGAGTTGGGTGAACTCACTTTTTGGAAGCTTGCGATGCGCCCGGGTAGACCGCTTGCTTGTGGCATAGTTAATAACTGTCGCTTCTTTGGATTACCCGGTAATCCGGTCGCTGTGATGGTGACGTTCTATGAGTTTGTGCAGCCGACTATAAAAATGATGATGGGTTGCATTGACACTGAATCACCCCGCTTCACGGTGACTTCAAAAGAGGCAATAAGAAAAGTGCCGGGGCGAATCGAATATCAACGAGGCGTATTGACCACTTCTGAACACGGGGTAGTGAGTGTCGCCACCACCGGTAAACAGGGTGCCGGCAGGTTGAGTTCTATGTGCCTGGCAAACTGTCTTATTGTATTGCCGGCAGAGTGTGATGGCATCAAACCGGGGGATTCGGTTCAGGTGCAACCGTTCTTCGGGCTGGTATAATTATCGACTGCCGAAAGTCTTGCGGTGCTTGCTGTGTTGCACCGTCTATTACGTCGCCGCTTCCGGATATGCCGAATGGAAAACCGGCCGGTGTGCGCTGTATTCATTTGACAGAAACTAATGACTGCAAGTTATTTGGTCACCCGGATCGGCCACAATTCTGCATTGATCTGCACCCTGAGATAGACATGTGCGGTGACAACCGTACTTACGCCCTCAATTACCTAAGCTCACTTGAAGAGCTCACCAAAGACTAGAGTGGGCCCATTCATATACGTGTGCTTCTGCCGCAGTACCTATGTGGTTCGAGACAGCACCAAAACATCGGCGGAGGCGGAATGCTACCCACCCGGTGATGCACGCTGCGTCTTTAATTTTCGAATAATTGCTCGTTAAGTGATTGATATTTAAGCGGCAAGTTCTATTTTTTCAAATTCCTGCCAGTTTTCTGCCAGCTACTATACTCATAAGTGATCCGGATTTGTCTCCGGGTCCGATCGACTTCGATCGTCTGCCTATAAAAACAAAATAAACAGACCACGGAAGCCCAATAAGATGTCTAGCGTAGCGCAAAGAATCAAACTGTTGATTGTCGATATTTCACCGTCGATGGCTCAGGTGCTAAAAACTTTCGCCGACCAGCATGGCTATGATTGCGATGTGTTTTCTGATTCAGTACTCGCGTGTGAGGCATTAAAGAATCGGTTTGTAAATATTGATCAAAGCTATGATTTTGTTTTACTCGGCTGGCCTGAGGGTAAAATTGGAATTATTTCTGATCTATTAAGTAGATTGGGTTCTGTTGATCATTCGGATCTGCCTCTGATCGTACTGAGTGATGACGTAAAGCCCGACATTCAAGCTCTATCAAGGCGACGCGGCAATACACACTCATTGTTGTGGCATGAACATAAGCGTGCTGCGGATATCATTGAAAGCCTGGTATTTGCAGATGCGCCAGTGAGTGGTTCAACGAATGTGAAAGTTGTGCCAAGCGCCGTATCAAAGCCGTCGAGACAGGTGCTGTTAGTCGATAGCACGTCTTCAGTGTGTAACTCACTCAAAGAATTACTTGAGGCAAACAACTATCAGGTGAACATAGTGAGTACTGCCGCAGAGGCGCGAACCGCTGTGAGTACAGGTAGATACGATTTGGTTGTTACAGAATTCTTTTTGTTGGGTGAAAGCGGTGAGAATTTGTGTCGTTACCTTAAAGCTATGGCTGCTGAAACCCGGCCGGTGTATGCGGTAATGACTAAAGATATTGTAGATAGCGTCGTGCAAAGAAGTCTGGCAGTCGGGGCGATCACCTGTCTCGATAAAACTGAATCCATGGAAGTTCTTTTTGCGAGAATCCATGCGATTGCTCAAGGCGTTCCGCAAAATGTACGAGAGGCGGTTGTCGACACTATAGCGGCAGAGCCAATCCCGGTTCAGCAGAGTCTCGGTGCGCTAAAGCCGGTTGAGGAAGTGACCCAAATAGCTGATCCAGAGGTGAGTGCGCCACTGATGAAGACCACGCGGCAGAAAGTACTTGGTGTCAATGCGATTGAAAGCGCAATAAAAGACGCTCTATCGGTAGATGATGAAGGCATTTGCTACAGTATGCTAATGCTTGATATAAAGATGATCGCAGCCGCCACCGGTGACAGGCTGAGCATCGGAGGCAGTGAAGTCATGCTGAAAATGGTAAAGGCCAGATTGGCTGCCCTTTATACACGTGAAAATTCACTGGCGTATGTCAGCAATGGCCGATTTGTATTCTTGCTGGCAACAAATGAAGTAAAACAGGCGTTGCTGCTCTCTCGAAAGCTGGTAGAAATTGTCCCGTCGATGATCAATTATCTGTCTGAAGTGGAGCTTGTCTCACATGGTTCGTTTATCCTCTTGCCTCGTAAGACCAGCCAGGTGCCGCGCTTCTTTCTGCAGCACGGAGCGGCCGGTTGTGCACGCGCTGAGCTGGATAAAATGGATAACAAAATATTAGTGGCGCACAAGAATCAGTATCTGCCAACGGATAAGTTAGACAGACGAAAACAGGTGAAGCCGGAGCATGTGGCCTCGAAGGGTCCTGTAAAAGTGTTTGCCAAAGTGTCTGTGAAAGGTGATAAAAAAATTGAGGCCGCCTAGCGCGGATCTTTTCTGAGTATCAGCATCTTAAAAGCCGACTGATTGGTCGGCTTTTTTTTACTCGGCTGGTCACTGCAGGATGTGTGAAGTGCGGAGGTCATCATCACGAGATGATTGTAGGCCAGCCGCGAGTCGCCCCGCGAGTTGCCCCGCGGTGGCAATCTACAGCTTTCTTGCAGTCAGAGAGCGATGTGTCATACCGGTTGCAGAATTAATCCAGTTTTCCGCGCAGTTGCTCTATCGCTACCAAAACATCAGAAAGCTTCTGCTTTTCCTTTTCCACCACTGCAGGTGGTGCTTTTGAGACAAAGCTTTCATTGCCAAGCTTGCCTTCAAGTCTCGATTTTTCCTTTTCCAGTCGGTCGCTTTCACGTTTTAGCCGTTCTGCTTCAGCGACAGGATCAATCAATCCTTCAAGTGGAATCAGTATTCTCATCTCCTCTACCAGCGCGGGTGCAGACTCCGGTGCGGTTTGATCCGCTGTTAAGATCGTGATTTCTTCAGTTTTCGCTAGTACTTCAAGCAGTGCGGCGTGTTGCTTTACGCGATTTGCACTTATAGAGGATGCGTTTTCACATAACACAGGCAGAACTTTACTCGGAGCGATGTCCATTTCAGCGCGAATCTTTCGAATGCCTAGAACGAAGGATTTTATCCAATCGATCTCGGCAACCGCTTCATTGTCAATCCGGTTTGGATCGCAAACAGGGTAAGGCTGACGCATGATGGTGTCACCAGTCACTCCAGTTTTAGGTGCGACTTTCTGCCATAACTCTTCGGTGATATAAGGCATAAACGGATGGCTGATTCGCAGTAAGGTCTCGAGGACTCGAAGCAATGTTCGTTGCGTACCGAGCTTTTGTGCAACGCTTGCGCCTTGCTCCACGCTTAATAGTGGCTTTGTGAGCTCCAGGTACCAGTCACAGTATTCGTTCCATGCAAATTCATAGATTTCTTTTGCTGCAAGATCGAGTCGGTAGTTGTCGAGGTGCTGAGTTACCTGAAGCTCGAGTTGTTGCAGTAGTGAAATGATCCATTTATCAGCCAGTGAGAGCTCAATACCTGTATCGTTAGCTTTTGAATGATCAAAGTCTTCTGTGTTCTTGAGTACATAGCGTGTGGCGTTCCACAGCTTGTTGCAGTAGTTGCGATAACCTTCAACACGCTTCAGATCAAAGCGAATATCGCGACCGGTGGAGGCCAAAATAGCGAACGTGAATCGCAATGCATCGGTGCCGTAGCCTGCAATACCATCGCTAAACTCTTTTCGTGTCTGCTTGGCGATTTTCTCTGCCAGATGCTCCTGCATCATGTTGGCAGTGCGCTTTTCAACCAGATCTTCTAAGGTAATGCCGTCGATGATATCGATGGGATCAAGTACGTTGCCCTTGGACTTAGACATTTTCTGGCCATTGGCATCACGTACAAGCCCGTGGATGTACACTTCTTTAAAGGGTACATCGCCATCCATAAATTTAAGGCCGAACATAATCATTCTGGCGACCCAGAAGAAGATGATGTCAAAGCCTGTCACCAGCACGCTGGTGGGATACCAGGTTTTTAATGCGTCAGTCTGCTCTGGCCAGCCAAGCGTTGAAAATGGCCATAGACCGGAAGAAAACCAGGTATCGAGCACATCATCGTCCTGGCGCAGTGCCAGATCATCTGACAATTTGTATTTTACTCTAACCTGAGCTTCAGACTCGGCAACATAAACATTGCCATGGTCGTCATACCACGCAGGGATTCTGTGTCCCCACCAAATTTGTCGGCTGATACACCAGTCTTCAATGTTGTCGAGCCACTGGTAGTAGGTTTTTGACCAGTTATCGGGAACAAACTTGATCGATCCGTTTTTAACCGCATCGATTGAAGGCTGGGTGATGGCGGTTTTACCACCGGGTCGTCCATCGGCTTGCGTCTCAGTGGTGAGATCTACATACCATTGGTCAGTCAGATAAGGCTCAACGACCGCGTTTGATCGATCGCCGCGAGGCACCATGAGCTTGTGATCATCAATTCGCTCCACGAGGTCGAGCGCTTTCATGTCTTTTACGATCTGCTTTCTGGCAACGTATCGATCCAGTCCCTGATACACCGACGGGGCCTGATCGTTTATTTCAGCGTTATCATTAAATATGTTGATGATTTCGAGACTGTGGCGTTGCCCCATCGCATAGTCGTTGAAGTCATGCGCAGGGGTTATTTTTACGCAACCGGAACCGAATTCCGGATCAACATAGTCGTCCCCGATAATCGGGATTTCCCGATCTACCAGTGGCAGCGTGATGGTTTTTCCGATCAGATGTTTATATCGTTCGTCTTCCGGATGAACGGCAACTGCGCTGTCTCCGAGCATCGTTTCAGGGCGCGTAGTGGCAACAATAAGTTGTCCACTGCCATCAGATAGCGGATAGCGCAGGTGCCACATATGTCCCTGTTCTTCTTCGCTAAGTACCTCCAGGTCAGACAGAGCAGTGTGTAATACCGGGTCCCAATTTACTAAGCGTTTGCCGCGATAGATCAAGCCTTCGTCATAGAGAGAGACAAAAACGTCGCTGACTGCTTGTGAAAGGCCTTCATCCATGGTGAACCGTTCGCGATTCCAATCAGGTGAGGTACCCATGCGACGAAGTTGCTGTGTGATTTGACCGCCGGACTCTTCCTTCCACTCCCATACTTTTTCGATAAACTTGTCACGGCCGAGATCGTGGCGAGTTTGTTGTTGGGCTGCGAGTTGTCGTTCAACGACCATTTGTGTTGCGATACCCGCATGGTCAGTTCCAGGCTGCCACAGTGTGTTGTCGCCTTTCATACGGTGGTAGCGAATGAGTGTATCCATCACTGTGTCCTGGAATGCGTGCCCCATGTGGAGCGTTCCGGTGACATTCGGTGGTGGAATCATGATGCAGTAGGGCGAACCATCTCCATCAGGGGCAAAATGATTGCCGCGCTCCCAGTACTCATACCAGGATTGTTCGATGGCGGTGGGGTTGTAAGTTGTTTCCATGACGGCTGCTGTAATCGCAAAGTGGTTTTGCAGGATTTTAGCAGGTTAGTTAGGTTGTAGCAGAAATGGCGGTCACTAAACCGCAGCGGGGGCAGAGGCTGAGCTGATCGCAGCCCTTTAACGAGAGTGTTCTTATATAAGAGTGTTATGTATAAGTATATGTGGTTGTTGGTTTAAAGAGCTAGCTGTGCTGGTATTTTACTGTGCAACAGTGGATAGCCGCGGGACTTATAGTACTTATACCGCTCACGACCCATATCCTTGGAGTGGCTACCGGTGCAGATAATTTCAAGTGTGGTTTCAAAACTACTGAAGAAGTGGGGCACTTCTCCGGATAAGTTCAGTAACACCTCACGTGTGCTGTCCGGCTCGCCTTTGTGATCAATGGCGAGCCGTTCATCTCCTTGGCTCAGTTTTTCTGCACATTGTTCCTGCATCTGCCGGGTATCTTTTGCTGATCCGGTGTGGATATACAGATGTTTGCCCCGTGCGAGTTGCTGCATTGCCAGTTGCAGCGCGTAGCTGAACTGTTCTGCCGGGTCATCGGTCTCAATGAGGTAAAACTGAACGTTAGTCATGAGCCGGCTAGCTGCAACGGTTGAGCAAGTATTGCATTAGCATGGGTACTGGTCGACCGGTGGATCCTTTTGCAGCGCCCTGTTTCCAGGCCACGCCAGCGATATCCAGGTGTGCCCAGCGATAGTCTTTGGCGAAGCTTGCCAGAAAACAACCGGCTGTGATGCTGCCGGCAGAGCGGCCACCAATATTGGCTAAATCGGCAAAGTTACTCGAGAGCTGTTTTTGGTAATCGTCCCACAGCGGCAGTCGCCAGCAGCGGTCGTGACTATCGATGCCTGCACTGTACAAATCATCTGCCAGTTGATCGTCGTTGCTCATTAAGCCTGTCGTGTGATTTCCAAGTGCAACAATGACGGCTCCAGTGAGTGTGGCAATATCAATTACTACATCGGGTTTGTATTTACTGATATAGGTCAATGCATCACACAGAACCAGCCGACCCTCTGCGTCTGTGTTCAGTACTTCAATGGTTTGACCGGACATTGATGTGACAATATCGCCAGGCTTAGTTGCTTCACCGCTCGGCATATTTTCCGCGGCTGCGACCACGCCGATAACATTAATAGAGAGACCTAATTCTGCCACTGCCTGCATAACGCCAAACACACTTGCGGCACCACACATATCAAACTTCATTTCGTCCATACCTGCCGATGGTTTGATTGATATGCCGCCTGTATCAAACGTCACTCCTTTACCAACCAATACCACCGGCTTGCTGCTCTTTGCCGCCCCTTTGTACTCCATACAAATAAGTTGCGCGGGCTCGGCGCTTCCTGCTGAAACACTCAGCAGCGCGCCCATACCAAGCTTGCTCATCTGTGCTTCAGTGAGTAATTTTGTGTTTACTGAAGGATAGGTTTTACTGAGTTTTTTTGCCTGCTTGCCAAGATAGGTCGGGGTGCACACATTGGCTGCGGTGTTGCCGAGGTCCCGTGCCAGGCTCATTCCGTTGGCGATAGCACTGCCTTGGTTAATGCCGCTTTCGGTGGCTTTGTTGTTTTTTCTGTCTTCTACAAACAAAGTGGCCTTGCCATTAAAGTGCGAGCCTTTTGTTTTTTTGCTTTTATGAAGGTCGAAAACATAAGTGTTAGCCGTTAGGGCTTGTGAAACTGTACGCGCTTGCCAGGCAAGGTCTTTATCTTCTACAGAGGTGTCGTTTAGGCAGATGACGCAATCTTTAATGCCGGGTGCAGACAAGGCGACGGCCATTGCATGGCTCATTTTTTCAAAATTTTGTGCTGATATTGAATTTTCGGCACCGGTGCTGACCAATAATATTCTTTGTGCACCAAGCTCTGGTACATCGTGCAGCATCACAGTTGCACCGGCTTTGTTTGCAAGGTCACCTTGCTTGAGAATTTTACTTAGGTATTTACCACTGGCGCTATCAGCCTCCGCTGTGGTTCCAGCCAGCTTTTTCTGGCTGCCTACTGAAAAGACCAGGCAATTCGTTTTGATTTTAAGCGGATTGGCATTAGAGAGTTTGATTTCCAATTTGATCGGTCTCTGTTGGCTAGCGGTTAAGAAGAGGAAAAAAACAATATTACTGGGTTTGGTATGATCACGCACTATTAGTACGGATATCAGCCGTGAATAGTTAAGTAACGCTGTTGTCGCCCTGAATGATCGCCACTCGGACCAACACTCTGCGATGAAAACCCTTGATCGCTACATATTCAAAGAAATTTCCCTCACCTGGGTTGCGGTGACTGTGGTGCTTTTAGTGATTATGGTAGCCAATGTGCTTGCGCGCATTTTATCAAAAGTCACCGACGGCACTTTGCCGGTTGATGCTTTGTTTCTGTTAGTGGGAGTCAAAGTCATCAACTTATTGGTCACTTTAATACCGCTCGGTTTGTATCTCGGTGTGATGTTGGCTTTCGGTCGCTTGTATCGTGACAGTGAGATGTCCGCCATTGCTGCCTGCGGTACCGGGCTGGGTGCTCTGTATCGACCGGCGATCTGGAATGGTGTGATTGGCGTGGTGGTGATTACATTTTTGACCTTTTGGGCATCACCCTGGGCTGCTCGATATGAGCAACAACTGACTGAAAAAATTGCTACTCAATCCATTGGCAGCCTGTTGGATGCTGGGCGTTTCGTTGAAATTTTAAACGGTGGGGCGGTGGTATTTACCGAGTCGCTAGCGGATGGCAACGACAAGTTTAATCGCGTCTTTGTGCATCGTGATCTGGAAAATGGTGCGTTTGAAGTGGAAACCGCCGAGTACGCCATTTATCAGCGTGATGACGAGACAGACGAAGAGTTTATTGTGTTTGTTAATGGCGTCAGCACTATCGGAAAAGCCGGTGCAGAGAGCTATCAGCGCACTACATTTGCACGTCATGGAGTGCGCATACCGCGTGATGAGCAGGCGAATCGTGTGCTTGAGAACTCTGCCAAGACGTTTTCGGAGTTACTCAATAGTGATGATCTTCAATCGAAAGCAGAAATGCAGTGGCGGTTTTCGATTCCGCTTGCAGCGCTATTGCTGGCACTGTTAGCGATACCGTTGTCATATACCTCACCCAGGCAGGGGCGGTATTCCAAAATCGCATTGGCCATATTGATCTATGTACCTTACGCCAATTTGTTGGTGTTAAGTCGAAAATGGGTGGCAGCAGGAACGATCCCGCCATGGGTCGGTTTAACCTGGGTACATTTGCTGGTGGTTGCATTGATTCTCTTTCTGACCATAAAAAGATACGGCACCAGTTGGTTGCCGGGAAATAAAACAGCGGTGAATTCACTATGAGTTTACTTGCGCGCTATATCGGCAAAACGGTCTTTCTCAACACCTTGTTGGTGCTAATGGTGTTAGTCGCGCTATCTGCTTTGTTCAGTTTCATTGGTGAGCTAGATGATGTCGGCAAGGGCGATTACTCTGTTAAGACCGCGCTAATCTATATTTTATTGCGAATCCCCGGTACTGCTTACGAGTTGTTTCCATCATCTGTGTTGCTGGGGAGTTTGCTTGGTTTAGGTGCAATGGCGTCCCATAGTGAGCTCACAGTGATGCGGTCGGCCGGAATTTCCATTGCACAGATGGCGACTGCGGTCGCCATGATCGGGCTGTTGTTGATGGGGTTGGTGGCGATGCTGGGTGAGTTTGTTATGCCACCCAGTGAGAGTCAGGCGCAGGAGTTACGAAGCGCTGCATTGTCAAAGAGGCTGTCGATACGATCGCAAACAGGCTATTGGGCAAAGTCTGATACTCGTTTCATCAACATTAAGTCTGTATTGCCAGATATGACCCTGATTGACGTCAGCATCTATGAATTTGATGGTGGTAGTGAATTGCAGAGTGTCGTGCATGCGCAACAGGCACAACAAGTGGAAGGCGGTGAGTGGCAGCTGCGAGAAATAACCCAAACCAACTTTTTTGCTGATTCTTTAACTACTGAGCGTTCCGAGCTGCGCCAGGTACCGGATCTTGTTAATGCGGAGCTACTACAGGGGCTGTCAGTGGCGCCCGAATCAATGTCGATAAGAAACCTGTTTAGTCAGATTGGTTACTTAAAGCGTAATCAGCTAGATAGCGGACCGATTGAGTTGGCGTTGTGGACAAAAATAACCACGCCGTTATCCACATTGGTGATGTTGATGCTTTCGTTGCCGTTTGTGTTCACTTCACAACGAAGTGGCAGTGTAGGGCAAAAGATATTCATCGGTATCTTGCTTGGGATAGGATATTTTCTGCTCAACCGGCTTTTTACCCATCTCGGGTTAGCGAATGGCCTGTCGCCTTCTGTGAGTACGTTAATACCCCTCACATTGTTCAGTTTACTCGCTGTATTTGGCTTGACGCGTATTGCTTAATGGTCGTTTACAGTTAAATTAAGCTGACGTTGGACCAAAATATAAACACAGTTTAAGTGATTGCTGCTGAATTATCGTTTTTCAAACTGTTTTTTTCACCTTAAGACTTATTAATCTGGTTTTAGAGAGTCTGTCGTGCCATGCGAGTTTGTTTGGATCAAATAGTACCCATATCAAGCCAATTCCGGCGGGTAGCAACGCCACAGCTGCTGCGGCAAAGCGAATTGCAGCCTGTTTCCACGTTAACGAATCACTAATGTCGCTAATGATTTTAAGTTTCCAGGTGCGCATCCCCAATGTTTGGCCGCCATGTGTCCAAAACCATCCGAAGAAGGCGAAAGTAGTTAGTACGAGACATACGTAATACGCTGGATGAGTTACTTCTTCACCCGTATTTAACGCAACAGCAATTGCAGTAACGGCGAATAAGACACCGAGTAGAAGTAATACATCATATAAAAGCGCGAGTAAGCGCCGGACTAATGAAGCTGCGATAGGTTTTGTATGCATTGTTGTTACTAAGGTTAGTTGATGAGCAATAGTAAAATTTTTAATCGTATTACTGCCGGAATAAACACCGAAAGATACTTTGTAAGTTTGTTGTTGTTATAAAAATGTACTTCAAAAGATATGTTTTATAACTTTTTGAAGTTGAATTAAGCTTTATAAGTTTGTTAAAAGGACGTTAATAGATGAAATCGATGTAATTTTTATGCTGTTTATCTATAAAAAATAGATTTTTTTGTTTATCTGGTGCCTTTTTTGTATTAAAAGCGCTGCGAAACAGTGTTTTTTATTGAATTCAATGAATTAACGATTATAATCCAATCGCCTATAACTCTCAGGAGAACTTAATGGCTCGAACGAAGAAAAAAGCAGCGGCTAAGAAAGCCGGTCGTCCAGCAGGTAAAAAGAAAGCAACTTCTAAAAAGAAGTCGTCTTCTAAGAAAAAGGCTTCTAAGAAAAAGAAGTCCAAAAAGAAAGTAAGTAAGAAGAAAGCTTCTAAGAAGAAAGCATCTAAGAAGAAGGCTTCTAAGAAGAAAGCAAGTAAGAAAAAGCGTTCTAAAAAGAAAGCTTCGAAGAAGAAGGCTTCCAAAAAGAAGCGTTCTAAGAAAAAGGCCTCTAAGAAGAAAGCTTCCAAAAAGAAGCGTTCTAAAAAGAAAGCCTCTAAAAAGAAAGCTTCCAAAAAGAAGCGCTCTAAGAAAAAAGCTTCCAAAAAAAAGGCTTCTAAAAAGAAGGCTTCCAAGAAGAAGCGTTCGAAGAAGAAGTCTTCACGGAAGAAGAAGTAGTAGCTGATTTTTCGATAAGCCTTTGTTAATCATGGGCTTAGCGTCTTTCGCACCGTAAGTGCAGTGACCAGTTCCACTGCGGCGATGACGTCAATCAGTCGCTATTCATGATGACAAAGGTGGCTTAGGCCGCCTTTGTCGTGTCTGAGTTATTAAAAACGATAAGCAAGAATAAGCGAAGCGGGTACGTTACTTAACGTAACAGCATGTGGAAAACTCTCAGGCTTGTACCTGATACTAGAGTCACTTCTTTTTTAAAGCGCAGAGTATGAGTCGAAGAGCACTATCGATACATGTGTGCCTTGTTTTGCGCCTGATGCATGTTGTTCAAGGCAAATAAAGCAGTTGGCCTGGCTCATGGAGCTCAGAACGTGAGAATCCTGAAGTCCGGTAGTTGATACGGTTAATTCACCGCTTTCTTCTACTTTGGCGTTTCCACGTTGGAATTCGAAGCGACCAGGTTCTTTTTTCAGTTCAGTGAGGCATTTTGCCTGCAATACCATCGGTGGTTTGTAGGTTGCACCCGACATTGCATGAATGGCCGGTATAACAAATTGAAGGCATGTGACCATGCTTGAAACTGGATTTCCGGGTAATCCAAAGTAAAATGCACCGTTGGTAAGCTTGCCAGACACCAGGGGTTTGCCCGGTTTCATGGCTACTTTCCAAAACAGTAACTCTCCATTGTTCTCTAGTACTTGTTTGACGTAATCGGCCTCACCGACTGACACACCGCCACTTGAGAGCAGAAAGTCATAGTCTGTGCCTGATTTCATTAACCGCTGAAGGTCTTCGGGATCATCTCTACAAATTCCAAGGTCTATCGAATCTATCCCCGCAGTTTTAAGCATTGACTGAATGGTTGTACGGTTACTATCAAAAATTTGACCGGTTTGAAGTGTATTTGGAGGAGTGCAAAGCTCGTCTCCAGTGGAAAACACACCAACGCGCGGTTTGGCAAAGACTTCAGTTTGTTCCATGCCTTGAGCCGCAAGTAATCCTGCATCGGCAGAAGTCAGCTGTGAATTTGAAGCGATCAACAGCTGTTCAACGTTTATGTCGTCACCGACATTTCGAATATATTGATTTTCCTGCACTGTTGCAGAGGTTGTGAATACGTCTGCATTTCTTTCAACAAGCTCCTGAATCACGATAGCGCTGGCGTTGTCCGGTACAGATGCGCCGGTAGTCACTCTTACTGCTTCGCCCTCAGCAAGATTTTTAGTAAATGGATGCCCGGCCAGAGATGATCCTATGATGTTGAACGTTCTGTTGTTGTCTGCGTCTTGATGGCGAATAGCGTATCCGTCCATCGCAGAGTTTCTGAAAGCTGGTATATCGTGAATTGCATGAATATCGGAAACGGATACCCGACCGACTGCGTTCAGCAGTGTGACCATCTCGGTTTTGGTGGTTTGAGGTATAAGATTCAGAATCGCATCGCGTGCTTCATCTATCGTTAGTGCGGGTCGATTATCAGTCGTTTGGTTATTGTCTGGTTTATTTCTGTCAGGCATTGCCGCATCACAAGGGATTGAATAGAGAGTGATTAAAACATTGTGTGAAAGCCATGCAATGGTATTGCAGCGGCTTATCAACGATTATACGCCTGATGGCTACTACTCAGAGTGACAATTCGACTTCTTCAAACCGGCAACTGGACCCGCTGGTGAAGCGCAATCGCGAGCTAATGGAGCGTTTTCGTCATTATCTTTGGCTCGAACGTGGGTTAAGTGATAACACAATTGATTCCTACTCAAGTGATATCAAATTGTTTGGCAATTGGCTGACTGATAGCCAAACCACGTTAGATGACGTGGGGGCTGAGCATGTTCTGGGGTATTTGGCAAAACGTGTTCAGGATGGGGCCAGCACCAGAACGACCGCGCGGTTTTTATCCAGCCTGAAAAGATTCTATAACTTGCTTTCACGTGAAGGCATTATTCAAACTGATCCAACTGCCCTTGTTGAAGCGCCAAAGGCCGGTAGACCATTGCCGATGTCTCTAAGTGAGGCGCAGGTTGAAAAATTGTTGCAAGCACCGGATATAGAAACTCCGGAAGGTATTCGTGACAAGGCAATGCTCGAACTTACCTATTCAAGTGGTTTACGAGTCAGTGAACTCATTTCATTAACGCTGGCACAACTCAACCGTGCAGCCGGTGTATTAAAGGTGAATGGTAAAGGTAACAAAGAGCGTTTGCTCCCGGTGGGTGATATCGCGCGGGAGTTTCTGGAGCAGTATTTGCATTGGGGGCGAGATGACTTGTTAAAGCGACAAATTGGTTGTGATCAAGTATTTGTTACCCGGCGCGGCAGTGGACTTACCCGTCAGGCGTTCTGGTATCGCGTGAAAAAATATGCAGAAATCGCAGGCATTAAGCAGGAGCTATCGCCACACACGTTAAGGCATGCTTTTGCTACTCACTTAGTGAACAACGAAGCAGATTTGAGGGTGGTGCAATTGCTGCTTGGACACAGCAGTATCTCCACGACACAAATTTACACGCACGTAGCCGCCGAACGTTTAAAAGAGTTACATAGCGAGCATCACCCCAGAGGGTAGAATTACACGCTAGAATAGACGCTGAACAACTTTGCCTGAGTGCTAAACTTGGGTAATTGACTGCGAACTCTAAGCGCGTATTCTGGTCAATACAGGCAGCTATTCGATCAATACGTTAGTGTGACTTGACAATTTTTGTCCGCTCGAAATCAGGAAGAATAATGAAACTATACCCAATCTGCGGATTGCTACTTATTTTGGCCGGTGGATTTGCCAACGCACAAGAGCAAGCAAAGCCGAACGATGCAGCAGCGGCTCAAACAGCTGAACAACAATTGCGTGAGAGCATGGCCCGATTGGCACCCGATATGGAGATCACTGCGATCTCGGAATCAGTGATGCCAGGCGTTTATGAATTGATCAGTGGGGCACAGGTGTTTTACCTGACGCCAGACGGTCGTTACATGGTTGAGGGCAGCATTATTGATTTGGAAAACCGGGTGGACATCAGCGAGCAGCGCCGTGGTGCTTTGCAGATGAATCTGATCAATGAAATTCCCGAAGATCAGATGGTGGTGTTCAACAACGAAACGGGTGATGCCGAGCGTTCAATCACGGTATTCACCGATTCAGATTGTGGCTACTGCCAAAAGCTGCATGCAGAAATAGGGAATATAACGGATGCGAATATTCGCGTTCGCTATCTGTTGTTTCCCCGTGCTGGAATAGATTCGGCTTCATCACGTGAACTTGAAAGCGTTTGGTGTGCAGCAGACCAGCAAGAGGCGATGACTATCGCTAAAAACCGTGGTGAAGTGCCACCAGCTACGTGTGAGAATCCGATTCAGAGTCATGTTGATCTTGCAAGACAAGTCGGTTTAAGAGGAACACCTCTAATCTATCTGGATAACGGTACGAAAATTCCCGGTTATCAGCCCGCCGCAGAATTGATAAAAATGATTGAAGGAAGCGAGCCATTGGTACTTGCTAAGTAGAACTGCAGGCAATTAGCTCTTAGCAAATGCAGTCAGGTAAAGGAGCCTGGCTGCAAGTAAATTAGCAACTAAGCCGGAAGATCCGGCAGTACATTGCTGCGCAACCTTACTATTGCATCCTTCAATTCAAGCTTCCGGCGCTTCAGTCGGCTCAGCACCATCTGATCGGTTCCAGAGGCCAGTGCAAACTCCGTGACTTGCTGATCCAGTGAGGCATGCTCATTTTCGAGCCGGCTTAGCATTTGTCTTTGATCCAGACGATCCAGCTCATCAATATTGCTCATAGATCGCTCTTTGCAGTTGTCCGGGCGACGTTTCAATCTGTACCAATTTATTTTTTTCTCTGACTGGTTGCGATTGTGGTCGTCTTAGGTAGGATGTGACTGCCATGAATATTCCCTGCAATCCGCGAGTTACGTGAATAATAACCCAGTCCCTGCCAGCTGTCGCGACCTACTTCCCAAAGCAGTTCTTAAACGAGAACCTACCGATTTTCAGGTGGTCGAAAACCTGGGCTTCGAGCCTGACGGAGAGGGTGAGCATCTTTGGCTGGAGATCAAAAAATCAGGTCTGAACACCCGAGATGTACTGGAAGCACTTGCGCGCTCTTTTAAAGTGCATGAAAAGAACGTTGGTTATTCGGGGTTAAAGGATAAGCATGCTGTTACCACTCAATGGGTCAGTATTCCGTATCCGATAGCAGAAGAACCCCCTTCTGCAGCTGACGTAATTCCAGATCTTGCAGGTGTTGAGATATTACAGCTTATCCGGAGTCTGAAAAAATTGCGTCGTGGAGCCCACCGAAGCAATAAGTTTGTTATCAAGCTGCATGAAATTGATGGTGATCACGGAGGCATAGAAAAACGTCTTGAGACCATCTTATCGACTGGATTTCCGAACTATTTTGGAACGCAACGATTTGGGATCGACGGGCGCAATATTGATAACGCCCGCAGCATGTTTACAGTAAAAAGAAAACTCACTCGCTTTAAACGATCCATGTATTTATCAGCAGCGCGTTCGTGGTTGTTTAATCAGGTACTTTCCAAACGTATTGAACAGGGTGACTGGTTAAAAGTGTTACCCGGTGAAGTATGTATGCTTGACGGTTCCAATAGCGTATTTCATTGCGAGGTACCTGATGTTGACTCACAGCGTCGTCTTGATGAGAAAGATATACACACCACAGGCCCGTTGCATGGCAGTGGTGAGAGCATGGCTACCGATGTGGTTCGAGCACTTGAAATGAGCTGCATTGAACAGGAAGAGGTTTTGGCAAACGGTCTTGTGAATGCAGGTTTAAAAACAGAGCGCCGTGCGCTTCGAGCGGTAGCCCATGATTTGAAGTGGCAGTGGCTTGATAGCCAAGCGCTCGAACTGTCTTTTAGTTTACAACGTGGTGTGTACGCGACTTCGCTGCTAAGTGAGATAGTGGAGTTAAAACAAGCGGAGTTTAGCTCTTGAGCTGGTGGGGTAAGTTACTAGGTGGTGGTTTCGGATTCCTGGTTGGCGGGCCGATAGGTGCGTTGATTGGTGCAGCACTGGGGCATAACTTTGATTCGGGCCTTGAGCGGCTACAGCACGAAGATGATCTGGCGTCTAAAGAAGACATGCAGCCTGGTGCACAGGAACGTGTTCAAGCGGCGTTTTTCACCGCCACCTTTGCCACTATGGGGCATATCGCCAAAGCTGATGGCAAAGTCACTCGTGATGAAGTTCAGGTGGCAGAAAATATTATGGCGCAGATGCAACTCAATGCAGAGCAACGTCGTGTCGCGATAGATCTTTTTCAGCAGGGAAAAGATCCGAATTACGATGTCAGGGCAGTGGTAGAACAGTTCCGTATTGAGTGCCGAAGGCGCACGAACTTAATGCGAATGTTTGTCGAAATACAATTACATGCGGTCTATGCCGATGGCGAGCTACATCCAGCAGAAGAGAAAATTCTCGAACAGCTGTGTGAGTACTTAAAGTTTCCGAAATTCATGTTGCGCCAGATGGAAATTCTGGTCAAAGCGGGTAGGGCACCCGGTGGCCAGCGTAATCAATCATCCGGTCGTGCCACTGCGCGTAGTAGTGATATGAATGTGAGTGATGCCTATACGTTGCTAGCGGTAGATAAATCTGCAGACAAGACCGCAGTCAAAAGGGCATATCGAAAACTGATGAGCCAGCATCATCCGGATAAGCTGGTAGCGAAAGGATTACCACCTGAAATGATTAAGCTCGCCACTGAAAAAACTCAGCATATAAGAGCGGCTTATGATTTGATCAAAGAGGCGCGCGGTTGGTAGGTCTCACGAAATCCGACGCGTGAG
>CALISD010000002.1 GCA_938041955.1 uncultured Granulosicoccaceae bacterium
GGCTTGGTAATCAGCGTATTTTTGTTTGTAGCATTAGTAATGTTCGGGAGTAGTGCGAGCAACGCCGGGGCTGATAATGATTGTAAAAACCGGCGACGCTGTAGTTTGGTGAGTAGCTTATATTTAACTTCGCTGCTGATAGTGTTTTTATGTCTCATGGTTGTGACGTTTTGGGTTGGTGATTAACGGGGTTGTTAAGTCTGCTCGGTTGTAAGAATAATGCATTGAATATACATATGCAGCTTCTGTTTGCGCGAGACAATGCCTGCAGCCGTTTGGTTAGTGGTGGTGACAGGGAAAATGACTATCTGTTGGATGTGGGCGCGCTGATAGCCTCCTGGAGTGCGTCGTTGATTTGTCGATCAAGTATCGGTTGCGGTTGGGTCGTCCAGTACCGCGAGCAAGAAGTGCAATATTTTGGTTGTAAATGAGGTCGCTGAAGTGGAATGCTCAGCTGAATGATGTTGGCTGCACGCTGCCGCCTCATGCGTTAGCACGCTGTTTCAAGTACGCGATAATGTCATTCGATTCATACATCCACCGAACCTTGTTATTTTCTTCGATTCGCAGGCAGGGTACTTTGACCTGGCCGCCACCGAGTTGCAGTTCTTCACGATGCTTTGCGTCTTTGTTGATATCGCGTAACTCAATGTTAATGCCTAATGCGTGAATCGCGCGGCGGGTTTTGACGCAGAACGGGCAGGCAAAAAATTGATATAACGATAAACCATTCAAAGCCGATTGAATGCGATGTTGTTCATCCGCCGAACGTTGTGGGGCTTTTGGTCTCGATACCCAGTCGAAAAATACAATGACCACACCGAGTGCGTTACGAACGAGTTTTATGATCATAAAAATCCATCTTAAGTGGTTAACAAACCGGCGCACTGTACCCAGCTAAATGAATAGTGTAAAGCTTTCATTATGAAATAGATTGACTGTGACGCTATTAGGTTTGCGTGCTGATATTTTTTAAATCGGTTTGGTTGTGACAACTGGCAATAACCATGTGAATCTGTCGGTGGGTAGATGCAGTTATCTGAGCGAAGGAATATCGGGATTTTCCAGTCCCGATTCGCTACGGTTGTGGAATCGGGCATGAAATAGCTGTGCTGGCTGAGTCTGTTTGCATAAAAGCGCCGTGTGGGGCCACTGATCGTGGTTGTGCTGAATTTTGCCGAGATCCTTAATCAAGTGCGTGCTTATGGGCTGCGGTCCCAGCTGTTTAGTGATGTAGCCAGTAGCCCGACCGAACGCTATATTTATTGCCAATGGAATGGCGGCCTTTCTGACAACACAATCTGACGCGGGAAGTCACCGATAGAGCGGATTGTTTTATGTTTGAGGTGATAGTGCTACTGTTGAGGTAATACTCCTCTCATCTCACTATAAGGTTTTCTAATGCACATCGACATGTCGACACTCAAGCCGGTTCAGGCATACGCCCTAATGACGCAAACCGTCATACCGCGACCGGTCGCATGGATACTGACGCAAAACATCGATGATAGCTATAACCTCGCGCCTTTCTCGTATTTTAACGGTTTGGCCAGTGACCCGCCGATGATCATGATCTCATTTGGTCTGGCACCGGACGGATCGCTCAAGGACACGCGTGCGAACATTGAAACCCGAAAGGACTTTATAGTGCATATCGCCCATCGTGAGATGGCTACAGCAATGACAAAATCTTCGGCCACCATGCCGCCAAACGAATCTGAAGTTGACATGCTCAACCTGCCGTTGGCTGAGATGCCGGGTTCCACTCTGCCGAGGCTCGCGGACTGTCGTATCGCTTATGCGTGCGAATTTGATTCAATTCATATGATCAAGGATCAGGCAATTGTATTTGCAACGCTTAAGCACTTATATGCAGCTGATGAAGTGGTTGGTAAAGATGCCAAAGGCCGGGTATGTATCAATGCGGTGGACGTTGATCCACTTGGTCGGCTCGGTGGCGGTGAATATTTCGGCGCTGGTGAGTTGATCTATGTAGAACGCCCGGCATAGCGCAAAATCGCTGCCACAACACAGTTGAAGGTATCGTTGACTGCTACTCGTAATAAGTGGTTGAGTAGCAGTACTAGTCATCAGAATCTTTTGTGAGAGACGAAAGTGAAGCAATTTCCACCAACCGCTGAAACGCAAGTTACCCTCGCCAACTGGCGAACAGCACCTCACAATCAATGGTCGTTCCGGCATGTTTCAGAGTTGGTGCCATCCGCTGTGATTAAGAATGATTCCAGAACGGTTAGATACTTCGAAGAGGGTGCGTCACTATCGCTTCCTGATATCGAATTTGACGGGGCAGCAGTTACAGGCAGCCAATTACTTGAGGATACTCACACTGATGGTCTGGTGGTGCTGCAGCGTGGAAAGCTTGTGTACGAAAAATACCCCACTGACATGGCGGTCGATGATCCGCATATCCTTATGTCAGTATCAAAATCGATGCTTGGTCTGCTTGTAGGGATTCTTGTCGATAGGGGGTTATTAGATCTTGGCGCCACATTGGAGTCTTATCTGCCGGAGCTTAAACACAGTGGTTTTGCCGGAGCAACCTTGCAGCAATTGTTAGATATGCGGACGGCTGTGGTTTTTGATGAGGATTACCTGGCAACCGAAGGCGACGTTATTGAATACCGCAAGGCCACCAATTGGAATCCGTTGGGGCAGGGTGAGCAACCCACAGATCTGCGCTCTTTTTTTGCAACGCTGAACAAAGCCGATGGCCCACATGGCGGCGCGTTTGATTACAAGTCACCCTGTACTGATCTTTTGGGTTGGGTAATCGAACGTGCTTCAGGGCAGCGATATTGTGATCTATTTTCACAGTGCATCTGGGCTAACATGGGTGCCGAGCAAGCGGCCATGATTACTGTAGACAGGCTCGGTGCTCCGAGAGTTGCCGGGGGAATGTCAGTCACCACCCGTGACCTTGCCAGAGTGGGACAGATGCTGGTGGAGGATGGGGCGGGAATTATCCCGAAGGAATGGATTGACGATATAGAAACCAATGGAGATCCGGATGCGTGGGATAAAGGCAGTTTTGCCGAACACTTTCCCGGTATTCCGATTCACTACCGTTCAAAGTGGTACGTAATACGTGGTGAATCGCCTGTGCTTTTCTGCCTAGGCATTCATGGGCAATATCTGTTTGTAGACCGCAAGGCAAAACTTGTGATGGCAAAGCATTCGTCGGCTCCGCAGGCACTTGATCCGCGTTCAGAGTTAATGATGATCAGACTATTTGAAAAAATTCGCTCTCAAGCACAGCCTGTGTAGATAGTTTGTACTGACCATTTGCATAAATAGGAATTGCATAACTAATTGGTCGTATTGGTTTTAGCCTCAATCGTAGTGCGATGACAAGTAAGTTGCCTTTTGGTGGCGGTCTGGCATCGGTTTATTCGCCTGAGTACGGAATCTAAGGCACACAACATCGCGCTGTTCTTCCAGTAAGAGTGTCCAATCATTGGTTGGCAACTTGACCTGTCGAATCGACAGCGACTGCGTTGCTCCGGTTCGCGCTCGAAGTGACGTCGGTATTGATCAATACTCAAAGTGGCCAGCAGCGCTGTTGTGCGAGTGTTGCTCCGATCGACAACCGTAGATGCAGATATTCCCGCTGAGGATTGTCTCGATTAATTACCCCTGCAGAACAATCTCATCTGATAGATGCTACTTATCTGTAGGCAATGATCACAATATACTCATTTGTTAAATTGAAACGCGCCTCTCACAGGGAGCGTTATATAAATCGACGCGAAATATTGAGGCTGGTAGGTATTTACTTTAATCCGGTTCAAAGACGGTATTTCTAAGGGCATTCATATGAAACGCAGAACATTTTTTACCACCTCCATAGGCGCTTTACTTGCGCTAAAACTTTCACAATCAATAGGAGCACAAACAATGGATGATCAGAGCCAAGCCTCATTCGATACTGCAATGGCCTTTATGGACGCGATGGGCAAGGGAGACATGGACAGCATGTCAAGGCTGATGGCCGACGATATGGTCTGGCACAATGAAGGTGACAAATCCATGCCCTGGATAGGACCCTGGGAAGGAAAAGAAGCCATATTTAAATTCCTTGGTGTCTTTACGAAAAACCTGGAAACAACGCTTTGGGAAAATACTGACGCTTTTGCATCGGGAGATACCGTTGCTGTGTTCGGCAACATGAACGGGAAAACCACGAATTCCGGCAAGGAAACAGGAATATTCACCTTTGCACTTCGCGTTAAGGTTCGTGACGGTCAAGTGGTGCTTTGGAACTGGTTCGAAGACTCCTACGCGGTTAGCAAAGCCTATCACGGCTGAGACTTTACTCTAACCACTGGCCGGTAATCACTGATCTGGTTTGGATTGGTGATTACCTGGCTCTCCTACTCATGGTTGCCGAGAATACGTCAGTTTGATTTAACTTAAGGATTAGCTTCATGACAGACGAACAAACGCCAGACAGAGAGTGCTCCGACAAGTTGCCGAAATGGATTTTTTTCTTCGGGTGTCTTTTGGTACTCATTGGAGGTGGCTCCGGATTGCTGGGGGTGTTTTCGCCGACGACGTTTTTCAGCGATTTCCCGAACTTCAATGGTTGGGCTGACATCCCATACGTTACTACCGGTTGGGGTATTCGTAACCTCACAATGGCCGTTGCGATGATACTGGCTCTGTGGCTTAGAACACCAAGCGTTATAGGTGTAGTGTTCTCGATGCGCTTTCTGACAGAGGCGGGCGACCTCCTCAACACTCTGGTTACCGGGCACGGCTCCCTGGGTCAGTCGTTGGCTGTGGTCGCTGTGCTATGGATTGTTGTTTTTCTAATTCCGGAAGCGCTGGCTGCGCGCTGGGGAATCACCAGAGCATTAGCGCTTAAGCGTTAATAGAGGTCCGGGCGCAGCTTTAATATGGTTAACCAGTTCAAAAATCCATTGTGCCCGGTGGGCCGCCGCTGGAAGTAGGGTCTCACTGATTTCGTTGTGTCTTTCGGTAAATGCCATGTGAGTGGAAAATTTATCGTTGTCTTCGACGTCTCCCGCGTTGCCGATGGAAAGATATAGCGCATTGGATGAATGAAGATTTCAGCCAACGCGATGCGTGGGGGAACCCAGGCAAGTTTTAGTACTGAACAACTTAAACTACGAGGAAACATTATGACTGAAGAAAAGCACCAATCCAAAGATGGTACCTTGTATTATGATGTTAAGAAGTGCATACATTCACGTGGCTGTGTTCTAAAAAGACCCGATGTGTTCGTGCCAAACGTCAAAGGTGAGTGGATTCATCCAGAGGCTGCGGACGATGGTGAGCTGCAAGCCTTAGCGGAGAATTGCCCTTCCGGTGCAATTCGTTATGAGTCAAATAACAAGGCGACTCGCAAGCCGCTGGTAAACACGTTGCACGTTCGCGAAAATGGCCCATACTCGCTTAATGCAGACATTCAATATACGGACGATAGCGGGCAGCGTCTGACACTATGCCGTTGTGGTGAATCAAAGAATAAACCGTATTGCGACGGCTCGCATGCCACAGCAAAGTTCAGGTCGACAGGTGAGCCTGCAATGGTTGAGTCAGAGGCACTGGATTCTCGTGACGGACCTTTGAAGCTCGAACCTACGCCTAATGGCCCGCTTCACTTAAATGGAAACCTGGAGATTTGTGCCGGAACCGGGCACACAGTTAATCGTGTTACTGACACGTATCTTTGCAGGTGTGGTCACTCATCCAATAAACCCTATTGTGACGGCACACACGCAAAGATAGGATTCAAATCGACCTGACTCATCGTGGCGTCTAGCCGCCGCTCAAGTTTGAATTTATAACCTCCTATGAATCGAGTGAACTATGAAATACATAATCTGGATTGCGATGGCCGTTGTCACACTGATTGTGATGGCAGGTGGTGTGATGAAAATTACCGGAAATCCGGCAGCAACAGCGAGCTTTACCGTTCTGGGTTTGCCCACGGCGTTCGCTACCTTTATAGGCGTGTGTGAGATCGCTGGCGGAATTGGGATTTGGTTGCGTAAGACGAGCATGCTTGCTGCAATCGGTCTTGGAATCATCATGATCGGCGCACTCTATTATCACGTAATGCACACACCAATTGTTGAAGGCATTGCAGCATTTTCTGTATTCTTGTGCTGTCTCTTAATTGTCGCTCGTAAAGGTACTGGTGTTATTGGTTAGCCCCGTTATTGATCATTCGACTGTCGGGGTATTCGGTGGGCTGTGCGCGGCCTCCGATAGCAGGCGTACTTAACTGGATGAATATATTTTGTAGGTGTTCATTAAAGATAAGGATGAAGTTAGCAGTCAACCAATTGTAAATCGGATTAATAGAGGGTGACTGACGCCAGCGCGTGCACGACTACGTCGTTTCGGATCAGGGTATCTAGGCAGCAGTCATGTTGCTGTTCGTCACTGTGTTCGCGGCCCCGCTATTGCCAGGCGCGTCACGTGACACAGATGCAACCGTTACAGTACGCTGGAGGCAGTTGCCATCAACCCATGGCCAAGTGTCGGTTGATGATCGTACAGTTTATTTGATAAGGGAGATACCATGGCTTCAAGTGATGCACCACTTAGTGTCGGCGCTGTTACATTGCTTACCAGGAACCGAGCTAAGGTCGCTTTGTTTTATGAGAATGTGGTTGGACTTAACGTTATTTCCAGCTCTGGCGACACACTAACACTAGGGCAGGGAGATTTTCCTCTTCTGCACTTGCGCGAAGACCCTGCGGCAAAGCGCCGTCCGACTGAGGCGGGCTTGTTTCATACAGCCTTTGTGTTGCCCGAGCGTGAGGATCTTGGCGCGTGGGTTAGCCACGCAAACGAGCAGAATGTAAAGCTGGACGGCGCTGCGGATCACCTGGTGAGTGAGGCGCTCTACCTTGAAGATCCTGAGGGTAATGGTGTTGAAGTTTATGTTGATCGTGATCGCACACACTGGCAGATGGAAGGATCAAACCCGAAGCTTGCGACGCTTCCACTTGATTTAAAGGAGCTTGTAAATTCGTCGAAAAAGCATTGGCAATCGGCCCCGCCGGGAACAGTGATTGGCCACGTTCACTTGCAAGTTGGTGATGTTGCCACAACAGATTCGTTTTATTGCGATGAAATCGGATTTGAACGAATGACAGAATCACCCACCGTTAACTTTTATGGGTCTGGTGGCTATCACCATCATATAGCGGGCAACACATGGAGAAGCCTTCGTGCTGGTAAGCGCTCTGAAGATAGTACGGGGTTGCTTCAGATTGATTTTCTGGCGGAACCTGGTGGATCGGGCGACAAAGATATGGTTGACCCCTGGGGGGTCGTAGTTACCGTGCGCTGAAGCCCATTTTCTCAACGCTTCGACGAAGCGTTTGAGTATCAACTTCTGGTCGGATTAACAGAGGCGTATGGGGCACGCTGGCTTGTCCCTTCCAATGCTACTGCACGCGATATAACCCCGACGTCATACAACCGCTGCATATGCTGCACTGCAATGATGACAAACAAACACTATTCAATAGCGAATTATCGAGATACTGTTTGCGTGCGATTTGTATTAGTGTCTATCTCCTCCTCCAGGCACTGAGACAGCAAAGTCGGGGCCACCGCGACTTAAATTCTGGTGGTACCCTATTCTCGGTAATCTGAAACCCGTATTAGCGTGATTGCGATAGTCAACCAAAAGACGATTGTCTTTTTGGAATCAATAGCACTGTGATCTAAATTATGAACTACTACACACGCCGTTTCATAAAACCCGGTGACCTGAATGCTACCAATCGCCTCTTTGGAGGGCAGCTGTTAAGTTGGATTGACGAAGAGGCAGCGATTTTTGCGGCTTGTCAGATGAAACGCGATCACATTCTCACGAAATATATCTCTGAGATAAACTTCATGAGGTCAAGCCGCACTGGTGATGTAATCGAGTTTGGTTTTGAGCTTGTTGAAGTGGGGCGTACTTCACTGACCATTAAGTGTCACGTCAGAAACAAAAAAACTGAAGAGGTGATCATTTCAATTGAAAAGCTTGTTTTCGTGGCGATTGATGTAAACGGCAAACCTACTGAACATGGGTGTGTGGTGAAAGGTGGAATAACGGAACCGTCGATAACGTTGGCGGCCATGGATGGACTAACAACTTAGTACAATGCCCCTTTGGTTTGGTTTGGCCCGAGAGTAACTTGTTAGCTAAGTGCTTCCGCTTATCGGTATCGAGATTTATGCGAGCGGCGCGATGCTACGAGCTGAATACAGAGATCGTTGCCTTGTTGTCGTGGAGCAGGAAGTAACCTAATCGGAATTTTGCGAATATGGGCGTTCGCTACCGGTGGTTTGAGTTTCCGGTAATATAATCATGTGTATTTCGTTGTAAGTTGAAAAATGACACAGCGAACCTTCATGTGACTTAATCTAATCAACCGATATTGAGTGAGGAGCATATACGTTGATCATCTCAGCAGGCACGGGTAACGCAGTTGAACTGATTGCGGGGCAGCAAGTTCGCATTGGTTTGCCGGAGGGGCCGCAAGTAGCAGATATGTTTGCGTTTGCGCTGCCGGCCCTTGACGAAGTGCTGTCGACAGCACACACGCGCTCTTGCGCTCTCTGCCTTTCACCGAAACCAGGTGAGGCATTCTATTCAAATGATCGTCGCGCAATGCTCACGTTGATAGAAGATACTTCTCCCGGTGTGCATGATTTACTACTCTCGGCATGTGATCAGGCGCGCTACACGTTGCTTGGGCACTCCGCGCCTCATGCCAACTGCAATGATAACGTTCTTTCGGCATTACAGGTGGGTGGCTGGTCCATGCCTAATGGAGCAAATTTTCCCAACCCGGTTAACCTATTTGAACATGTGGTGATATCACCTGACGGCAGTGTTGAAATATGTGCGCCTGTGGCGAAGAAGGGCGACTCTGTCACGCTGCGCGCAGAGATGGATCTGGTATTGGTGATTTCCGCCTGCCCAATGGACATCATGCCGACGAATGGTGATGATCTTAAGCCAAAGCCGATTTCTCTCGAAGTTCTTTAGAGTGTATGTTGAGAAGATCGTGTCCTAGTGCTTTTTTAGTGTCGGAGTAGGAAAAACAGCGCTCGCAAATTTTTTATGTCTGTCATATCTTATTGTAAGCATTGTTACATTTTTTTCGCCTGCGTAACCATTGTCTATTCATCGCCGAAATGTATCTGTTGCATAAGTCAACAATCGAATTTTGAAAAAAACCGCTGTCGTATGCATGTTATTTATAGCTGTCTGATTTGGTAGTTGTTGGGTAATGTTTTGGTATCACTGTAATGTGACGACCGTGCAGATAGGTTAGTATTTCTTATTGCTCAATAGTACTTTGAGAATGTGACCAGTGGGAAGATGGCTGAAGAACACGAACCGGTTCATTGGCAGAGCATAGAAAAGTTCGACAACCAATTGTTTTCGAATTAATGTTAGATGTTAGATGTTAGATGTTAGATGTTAGATGTTAGATGTTAGATGTTAGATGTTAGATGTTTTGGAGGAAGGAAGTGATGCAAAAATCTACCTGGTTTTCGTTAACTATTGGTTGTGTGGTTTGGTTTGTCAGTTTTGGAGTTCATGCTCAAGGAGTACTGGAGGTAAGTGAGAGCGGGTCGAGCATTACTGATGGAGCAACTGTAGAATTTGGACGTGATCAAGTGCGTGTATTTGATCTTGATAATATTGCCAAAGGAGGAAACTCACGGAATAGCCTTAACAATATCACCGTCAATAAAAGTGGCTCTGTTGATTTTTTCTTCGAAACCGGAAACTTGGGTAGCTTGAAAGGTAATTCGGCACCATATAAGCTTGTAATTACTTATTCACCGGACTCCCTTGGGTCATCAGCCGCAACCGTCAGGGTACGGTATGAAAATGGAAGTGACACGGAATACATCATTAATCTTGAGGGAAATACCGGCAGCATGTCATCTCCCGAAATTCAGATAACTGGTAGTGGTGTTGAGATATTAAATGGTCAGACGGACCCATTAGCAATCAACCACACGGATTTCGGTGTAACGAATGTTGATGCGGTGATATCTAGGTCGTTTACTGTTACCAATACGGGTGCTGGAACGTTGAATCTAGCAGAGGTAGGTCTCGGTGATTCGACACATTTCTCCACTAATGGTCTGTCGGTAAATTCACTGGGTCCTGATGATTCGGTAAGTTTTACGGTCACGTATAATGCACGAACTTTGGGCAGTCATTCCACCTTGGTTACATTGGGTAGTTCTGACTCGGACGAGGATCCATATACTTTTGCAATTGAAGCTGCGACCAAAGAAGTGTCGCAGGGACCTGTTACATCCGGAACGGATTGGGCTGTAATAAAAATTACCAATGATAATGAATTAGAGTATCCGTACGAAATTATCTACGGTCCTGATGGTTATCTTTGGGTTACAGAGCGTGTTGGGAAAAAGGTAGTAAAAGTGGATCCAAATGGTGGGTCTAAGGTCGTGATGCTTGATCTGACCCTAGATGTTTATCAAGATGCCGGTCAGGATGGACTGATGGGTATGGCAATTCATCCGGATTTATATGTTGATATGTATACCAGCAATAACTCTGTTTATTTAGCCTATACCTATAACAGTGGGGGGCCGAAATTACGTATCGCCAAATATGATTACAACGCATTTACTGGTGCGTTAGATAGTAATACTGGTGAAGTATTGATTGATGGAATTGATGCTAGCGACGATCACAATTCCGGGCGATTGGTTATTGGGGCAGATGAAAAACTTTACTATTCTGTTGGTGATCAAGGGGCAAATCAAGGAAAGAATAGATGCAATGAAATAAGATCTCAGTACCTACCAACCGCGCTTGAGGATTACTCGGACTATAAGGGTAAGATATTAAGGATGAATCTAGATGGCTCGGTGCCTAATGATAACCCTGTATTGGATGGGCTGAAAACTCATGTCTATTCTTACGGCCATCGCAATGCGCAGGGAATTGCGTTTGCGCGGGATGGCAAACTGTATTCCTCTGAACATGGGCCCAAGGTTGATGATGAGCTTAACTTAATTACCTCTGGTAAAAATTATGGATGGCCCCAAATATCCGGCTACTATGATAACTTTGGGTATACCTATTGCGATTGGTCGAGTGCAAGGAAGTGCAATACAAATAGCGGCTCCAGTTGTCCGAGAGGCGTAAAAGCCGTATCAGAATATCGTTCTGGTAAGCCCGCTAATTTTCAACCGCCACTTGGAACCTATAATAGTACAACACCAAATGATCCAAGTGGTGGTTGGTTGAGTTGGCCGACTGTTGGTCCATCCAGCATTGATGTTTACGAAGCGGGAAATATTCCTGGGTGGGGTAAATCGCTTCTAGTGCCAACTTTGAAAAAAGGTACGATTTTCAGGGTCGAGTTGACCGCGGCTGGAGATGGCCTAGTGGGGCAGTCTTATGAAGAGTTTCATTCTTCCAATGACCGATACAGGGATCTGGCAATCAATCCAAATGGTGTCTCAATTTACGCGATAACCGACAATACTGGTGGCACCTCCGGTCCGTCTGGCACTACCGGTGTGTCTATTGAAAACCCTGGGGTTATTGTTGAGCTGCGGTACGTTGGTGGGGATTTGTAAGGCCTTAAATCGGGTGACTTCTGACGAGGTAAGGGTGTTTAAATGCAGCTGAATTGATGACCAGTGATTGTATTTTTGCATGCTTGCGAATCAAAACGATAGGATACCGTTTTATTGTAGACGCTAGTGGGGTTAATAATAGAGTCTGCTTGGCACTTCGGGCGTATCCCTTTCATTAACCTGACACATCATGAGGGTCTTCTACACGCGGCCATATTGCACGTGTCAGTTTTTTATAGCGAGTGGTCGTTGGATCATTGGGGTAGGGTCCATCGACCGCGGCATACAATATAGTGTCGGAAATTTCAGAAAATGCCGCGTAAAAATGATTCGTCGATTTTACGACAAGTAGTTTCTTGTCGATGGGGTTGATACCCATATTCGAGAATACACTGGGATCAAAAACCTGTGATCGAACTGAGTTTAGAATGACACTGACGCCATCAATGTCAATCCACGCGCTGTCGCCGATCGGCACAATGCTGCCACAGAAATTCTGCACTGCATCTCTTACGGTATTGCGGACTATCACTTCAGCATCAATCGGTTCACCACCCGCATTGGACATCTTGCCGCCAAAGCGCAAGGTGAGCTTAGCGCCGATACCTGCAGAGAAGCAGGTTCGTACTGCAATTGGGTCCCATATTGTAGCGAATGCAGTATCAGTGATCTTCCGTTTTATAAGATCATTTAAAATAATTGTGGAATCCCCTGCCACACCGCCGCCCGGGTTATCCCAGACATCTGCAATCACAACAGGGGCCGCTGTTGAACCGTTCTGACTCATAGCTTTTTGATCAATCGCTTGCTGATCAATAGCATGCATAGCTCTGTCAATTGCTATAGGTGATGTGAGTAGTTCCGGTTTAGTGGTTCCCCGAAAGGAGAATAGCTCCATGCCAAGTTCGCTGGCGAGTTGATTGCCGGCATCATGGGCGTTATCGGTAATTACAATAAGACGACTTCCCAGCTCTGCTACATCACCTGCCATGAAGCCGTGTATTACCGAGATTGATAAGATATTGTCTTTACCTTCTAGGGATTTTATTTTGTCTACAAAGCCGCGCATTGGTTCGCGACTGGTCGGTAGTACTTCGATCATTTTGCAATCGAAGGTTGATATGCAGGGTGCTATTTCACCTTTGCTGGTGGCTTGAATGAGTCGGATTAAATCTACTGCAGTTTCGACAAAATCGGTGTGCGGAAACTCCTTAAAGACGGTAATAATGTCTGCGTTGCCTGTACGTTTCTCTGTCAGGTGACTGTGCGGGTCAAAGGTGACTCCAATCAGCGTGTCGAAGCCCGTCAGGTTACGCACGGCTTCGAGCAATTCGCCTTCGCAGTCATCGCACTCTTGCGCTACCATAGCGCCATGCAATCCAAGTAGAACAATATCGACGGGCATCGCTGCCTGGAGCTCCTCGAGCAGTTGATCGCGCAGAAATTCCCAGGTGTGTTGATTTACCACCCCGCCGGGTTCAGCCCAGCAAGCAGTGCCTTCGATTAATTCCCAATGATGTTGCGCTGCTACTTCCCGTGCTGCAGGAAACACCGCACTACACAGTGTGGGGGTTTGAGGGTGATCCCCCGGGTCTTTATAGAAGCTGTCTTTGAAGTCCTGTAAGTCGGTGCGAAGAGGTGAAAACGTGTTGGTTTCGGTGGCGATTGATCCGACGAATACGCGCTTTTTAGGTTGCATGCGACAAGGCCCCTTGGTAAGTGGGTACTTTTGGAATTGCGGCGAGCAATTTTTTTGTGTAACTATGCTGCGGGTTGTCAAAGATATCGTGTTTGTTAGCGGTTTCCACAATCTTGCCTTGATACATCACCGCCACCCGGTCAGAGATATGTCTTACTACGCCAAGGTCATGACTGATGAACAGCATCGATATTCCGTTGTCTCGTTGCAGTTGTTTGATTAGATTCAGGACCTGCGCTTGTATAGAGACATCTAACGCAGATACGGCTTCATCTGCGATCACCAGTTGCGGCTGTACTATCATTACTCTTGCAATGCCAATGCGCTGTCGTTGACCACCGGAGAATTCATGTGGATGACGCTTCATGATGGACGCATCAAGACCTACTTTTTCCAGTATTTCTTTGATGTGTTGTATCGCCGCATCACGACTGGACACAAGTTTGTGTATAAACAGTGGCTCTGCAAGTGTTTGTTGTATGGTGAGCCGAGGGTTAAGTGAAGCGAATGGATCCTGGAAGATCATCTGTATCTCACGTCTTAACGGTCGGAACTGCGCCTGACTCATCGGCAGGATGTCCTGACCACGGAACAGTGCTTTACCAATGCTATGCTGTGTAAGTTTGGTGAGCGTGCGACCCACTGTGGTCTTTCCGCAGCCGGACTCACCGACCAGACTCAACACTTCACCTGGGTTAATGTGGAAGGAAATGTCATCAACCGCCTTCACTACAGTGCGTGCTGTGAATGAAGCAGAAGACTTGGTTTTAAAGTGTGTGCTGAGGTTCTTTACCTCAAGCAGTGGTTGGTCTGCCATGGTTAGATCTCACCCGCGAAGTGGCAGCGCACAGCATGATGTTCCTGAACCTCTATTAATGGTGGCTCAGTTTGACTGCAAGAAGTTTTTGTATGTGCGCAACGAGGGTGAAAGGCACAACCGCTTAACTGTTCATCAATGGTGGGTACTCTGCCAGGTATCGCCTCAAGCCAGTCAGTGTCAGTCACAACTGACGGAATGGACGCCAGCAAGCCTCGTGTATAGGGATGCGCCATGTGGGAAAACAATTGTCTGGTGCGCGCTTTTTCTATAATTCTGCCGCGGTACATAACGGCCACTTCATTGCAGGTTTCTGCAATAACACCTAGGTCGTGTGAAATAAGAATGATGGAGGTGCCTGTTCTTTGTTGTAAATCCAGCATCAGGTCCAGTACTTCCTTTTGTACTGTAACATCAAGGGCAGTAGTGGGCTCGTCGGCGATTAACAGGGCGGGGTCACATGCCATAGCGATGGCTATCATCACACGTTGTCTCTGTCCGCCAGAGAGCTGGTGAGGAAAGCTGTTGATGCGATCTTCCGGTTGCGGAATCTTCACCAGTTCCAGCAGTTCAAGAGCCCGTTGTTTTGCACCCTGGTTTGAGATTCTCCGGTGTTGCCGTATTACCTCGATAATCTGATCACCTATGCGATAGACGGGGTTTAAGCTAGTCATTGGCTCTTGAAAGATCATTGCCATACGATCGCCCATGATCAGACGCCGACGGCTCGGTTTCATTTCCAGGAGGTTTTGACCATCAAAGACAATTGACCCGGAGGTTATTTTAACTTGAGAGCCCTCAAGTAAGCCCATAATGGCGAGTGCAGTAAGGCTCTTGCCACAGCCGGACTCCCCGACTATGCCCAGCGTTTCATGTTCGGCCAGAGACAAACTGCAGTCGTGCACGACAGGCAATAGCTTGTCTTTGCTTGCGACGGCGATATTGAGATTATCTAGTTCAAGTAACGCCACACTACACACCTGCAATATCGTTTTTAAACCGAGGATCAATGCTGTCCCGCATTGCATCACCCACCAGGTTCATGGAAAAAACAGATAAAATGATCAATGCGCCGGGGAACATCAATAGCCACGGGGCTCGAGTGATATAGATTTTTTCTTCAGCCAGCATGTTTCCCCAGCTGGCAACTTCCGGTGGTAAGCCCAAGCCAAGAAAATCAAGCGCTGCCGCCTGCAGTTGTGCAAAAGCAAAAATAAAACTCGCCTGCACCAGTAGTGGTGACCATAAGTTGGGTAGAATGTGCTTGAATAAAATAGAGCTGTGGCTGGCGCCTGAGCAGCGTGCGGCATCAATGAAGACTTCGTTCTTAAGCTTTAGGGTCATGCCAAAAAATATGCGCGCTGTGGTGGTCGCGTAGACAATACCGATGACAATAACGGTATTGAGCACGCTGCGTTCCAGCAAAGTCATTAACACCAACGCAAGCAGCAGTGCCGGAAATGCCATTAGCACATCAATGATACGCATCAGGAAGTGGCCAAGTGTTGAAAAGTAGGCTGACAGCAACCCGATTAGACCTCCGCATACAAGGGCGACAATCACGCTGCCAAAACCAATGATCAATGCCATGCGAGCGCCGTAAACAGCACGTGAAAAAGTATCCCTGCCAAAATGATCAGTGCCGAACAGATACGGCAATCCGGGTTCAGTAAGGCGTGCGATCGGATCTATCTCAAGCGGATCAAATGGCGCGATAAACTGTGCACCGATTGCTGCAATGGCTATAACGCACAGCCAGAGAGCGCCAAAGGTAGCGAGCTTGCGCCCACGGAATATCGAATAGATAGTTGCCCGCACGGTCATTGCAGTGACACCCGTGGGTCGAGACGGGCGTAGGCCAGATCAACCAGAAGGTTGATCACCAGATACAGCAATACAATAAATAGAATGACGCCTTGAATCACCGGGTAGTCACGTCTGAGGATTGACTGCACCACCAATCGGCCAATACCCGGTAGCGAAAAAACCGTCTCTGTCACCACGGCTTCGGAGACGAGGGCGGCAAAGGTAAATCCGAAGGCGGCAGCCACTGCAATCAGCGCATTACGAAACACATGTTTTATAGATACACGGGCCGGGTGCAATCCTTTTGAGCGTGCTGTGCGTACATGATCTTCACGGGATACGTCCAGCATCGACGCCCGTACAAGACGCACAATTAAGGCGGCGTTGGGTGCCGCCAGCGTTAGGCTCGGCAGAATCAGGTAACGCAAATTCGTGAGGCCCCCGTCGTCACTGATTGACGGAAAGCCTGAGCTCGGAAACCAACCCAGCCCGACAGAGAAGATCAGGATCAAATATAAACCCAGCCAGAATGTCGGTATGGAGGCAAACAACATGGCGCCGCCCGATGTGATCTGATCAATCCAGCCACCGTGAAAACTGGCAGATAAAATGCCAATGGGAATGCCGAATAAGACGATCCAGAACATGGTCATCAATGCTAGAAATATTGATGTCTCTGCGCCATCAGCAATGACATCAAGTACTGGTGTTTTGAAAAATACCGAGTTGCCGAAGTCTCCGTGTAATACGTTCTTTATCCACAACAGGTACTGCTGCCAAAGCGGTTTATCGAAACCCATTTGCGCAGACAGCGCTGCGATGTCTTCCGGTGTCGCGCTATCGCCAAGTAGTATTGCCGCAGGATCGCCTGGTATCAGATGGATAAACAGGAAGATCAGTATTGAAGCGATCAGAAGCGTGGGGATAAGTGTGAGAAGCCGTTTAACCGTATAGCCGAGCATAGCGTCTAGTCTGAATGTTCATAAGGGGTCGGGTGCAGGTCAATAGTGATAAGCGCGAATATCATCTGGTCACTCGAGAAATGATTCAGGCGCGATTGACTGGAAGAGCCTCTCCCACAGGGGGAGAGGAATCGCTGGAGGAATGCTTTATTTACTTACGTTCCAGAAGTGCGGCCATATCAAGGTTGATTCACCTAAGCCGGTAACGGCTGGTGATGCGATGTTATACGTATATACATCACCAGTTTTCATTGTTGGCACTTGCTCGTAGATCAGGCTCTGAATCTCTCCCCAAATAGCCTGTCGCTCTGCGGGATCTGAGCTTGCAGTGAATTGTGATTTAAGTGCTGCCTTTTCCTCGGTGGTCCACCAGCCGGGGTAGTTGTCATTCATTACAGAGATCAGGATAGGGTCAGGCACAAACCCATGATGGGTGAAAAACAGATCCCATTGGTCAGGTTGTGCACGCTTTTCTATTAGCGTTGCCCAGTCGTAGACCTGCAGATCAACATTAAAGCCTGCCTGCGCAAGTTGCTTGGTATAGACAATAGCGGAGTCGTAGTGGAACGGATAGTTGGTGGAGACCATGAATTTTATCGGATCACCGGTATAGCCTGCTTCTTCAGCCATTTTCTTAGCCGCTTCCGCGTCACCTTTACTGAAGTTTTCAGCACCAGAATCTGTATGCCAGACGTTGCCCTCGGGGAGGAACGATCCGTTTGCCCGCCAAAGCCCCTCTGGCCCGATGGCTACCTGTAGTGCAGGTGTTTTATCTATTGCTGTTTGTATGGCGCGACGTAATGCGAAATTGGTTTTTAACGGGCCCTCTTTTGAGTTCATAAAAACCAGTCCGAAAATAGGACCGCCGTTGAGAATGGTAGTGACATTGCCGTCAGCCTTCAGGCCGGCGTATAGGTCACCCGGGATGCTCTCGGCGTAGTCGTAGTCGCCTGCCTGCAATCCGGCCACCCGTGTACCGACATCCGGTACCGGCATAAAGCGAAGCGTGTCCAATTCTGCTTTGCGTTCACCGGCATAGCCGTCTGCGGCACCGTCGGGTGATGCATAGTCTTCAAAGCGTACCAGTTCAACGTGGCGGTTGGGTTGCCATTCACTGAACTTGTAAGGTCCGGTTCCGATGTAGTTCTCAGGTGCGATGGGCTCTTTGGTAGCTCCCTCCATGACAGACGCTGGATAGATCGCAGGGCCACCGTTGATGAATGCCATCAGGTTTTTCCATGGCCCGAAAGCCTGGCTTAACTTGATGCTTATTTCGAAGTCACCGTTTGCTTCAACACTTTCAACGTTGTCAAATAACAGTGCGCCACGTGATCCGAATTCGCCCCAGCGGGTAAGGGATGCGACAACATCTGCTGATGTCATTGCTTGTCCGTTATGGAACTTAACGTTGTCACGTAAGGTAATGATGATGGTTTTGCCATCATCAGAAATACTATCGCCAGAGGCGAGAAGGTTGACCGGTGCGTTGGCTGCATTAAATGTATACAGACCTTCAAACATATGATGAGCAATTGTCGTCGCAAGGTCAGAGGTGACGACATGTTGATCAAGGCTGGGTGGTTCGCCGACAGTGGCGTAGCGCAGCATGCCTGCTGAGTGTGCTGTACTTGATAGTAAAAACAGAGCGCCTGCCGCGATGGCCGAGCTCCAACGGTTGTGTAGCTTCATGTGATGTTCCTCCGGGTACCAGGGTTTTAATGATCAGGATCATTATGTAAGAAACTATCACTGTAATAACTGTATATCAAGATAATAATTGACTG
>CALISD010000003.1 GCA_938041955.1 uncultured Granulosicoccaceae bacterium
TGCGGGAGATCGAGTGGCACTGGTAACCACACCCACTCGCCTTTTATCTACATAAACACCATCGCCATGAACCGGGACTTCGTTACCTTCAAATTGCAAACCAACCAGTTTTCGTCTTGGTGCTTGCTTGTTACGTTGTAGTGCCTCTTTACCTACAAAGTCTGAGCCGCTTAAATCAACCGCAAATCCCAAGCCGGACTCGTAGGCATCTACATCTGGCCCGAACTCTGCCCCCGCTGCCATTAGACCAGCTTCTATTCTTATTGTATCGAGTGCGTCCAGACCCATTGGTGTAATACCGAACTCCTCACCCGCCCCCATAACGGCATCCCAGATGTCTAAAGCACTATCTTCAGTACAAAATATTTCATAACCCAATTCACCGGTATAACCCGTTCGGGTGAGGTGAAACGGTAAACCATTGCGATCATGCAAACGACCAATGGTCGAACCAAACCATTTCATCGTGTCTACAGAAGGTTGGTTCGGTTGGGTGAAAACCAATTTCTGCAATAACTCCCTGCTTTTCGGCCCTTGAAGGGCCAGGTTAGGCATAGAAGCAAACAAAGATTTGATCCAAACATTCAGGCTATTCGTCTGAGCAATCTTTTTAAGTTGCTCTGCACTGTCATCACTGCCACAACACCAACGGAATGCATCCTGAGTTAGGCGGAAAAGAGTGCCGTCATCTATCACGCAGCCAGACTCGTCACACATCAACGCATAAACACCACGATTTAGCGCAAGTTTGCTCATGCTTCGCGTCAGTGCTAAATCTAACAGGGCTTCAGCATCCGGACCCAGCACATCAAACTTGCGCAGCGATGACATATCTTGAATCGTCACGGATTCTCGGCAGGCAGTGTATTCCTCTAAAGCACGCGTTCCCTCGTAACTTGAAGGCAACCACACATCGCGTGCGACCGTATAGCTTTCTGTCAACGCGCTGGTGCGCGGATGAAATGCTGATTGTTCTGTCAAAATAGGCTCCGCATCAGGTTCAGATCGATAGGCAATGGCATGGCTTATAGATGGTGAAGGTTTATATATTCGGACATGAATATCCGTCGGGTTCCAACCGTTGATGGGATCAACATCATCAGGGCACGCGGTTGAAACACAAACCAAATCATCCATCGCCTGAAGCGCCACATAGTCACCTGGTCGTGACCACGCCTCATCCGACTGGATCTGATTATCCGTCGGATGGATCCATGAATTAAAAAAGAAGTTAATAGCAGGCCATGCTCGCCGCGGGGCAATGCCATAGGGTTTGTATTGACTGGAAATATTGTCCGAACAATTAATATGACCAAAAAAACCACGCTCTTCATAACCGCGCGCAGTACAGGCCAACGCAAAGGTATCGTGCCTGCCTACCGTGTCTCGCGCCACCCGCAGCATGGGCTTCATATCCTGGTCAAAAAACTTATCGAACAACCCCGGCCCCGGGTACGCACCCCCAACCATAGAGCGCGTCACAGTTGAATCAATGAAACGCTCTTCACCCTCTTTGAGCATGTCGGTTCTTATCGCCATAAAATCAGAACACTGCCTGCCCTCTACATCAATAATCTGTACATACTCACCGGCAGATACTTCATAGGCCATGGCGGTAGAACGCGATACCGTAAATTCATCTCTCAGTGCACCTATAGGATCTGGCAGTCGCGCGACAGCAACAGACGCAGGCTTTACATCAACCTGCATCAATCCGCCACCCCCGCCGATCGCTACACGATCGGGCGAATCATCAAGCAGCAACCAAAGATCCATTGAAGTCGTTGGACTGAGTACAAACTGCTCACCCGCTTGAGCGTCATTATCAAAAACCCGGTAACCAAAAATACTTTTTGTATTCCCACCATTGGACGCATACCACGTCGTAACCGGCATAGCTAACGACGCATCAAGCGCGATCAGGTCGATCGTTGACACTAAACCAAGACCACTGCCGCTTCGGGAGTTCCCCGCGCTATCAAACGGAATTAACCAGACACCACACATGCCTTCAACGTTAATAATGCTGACCGTGTCACCCACAGCCAGCCGAAGGCGAATCGGTCGCCTCGGGCGCAATTCTTTTCGGCGAACATCGTCTGGAATATCAAACCCTCTGTAACGCCGAGACTTTGATGAATATCCGCCGTTGTCTGGAGAGTAGATATTCATACCGCGATCATAAGTCGAATTGAGAGTGAATGTCAGCCAACTTGCGCAGCCAGATGAGATGCTCAAATAAGGGTTGCAGTATCGATTAGCATCTACACGGACAATTTCCACCGACCAATTTCTGCATCCAGATAAGGCCAATGATCTGTCGCTATTCGGTTGTCATTTCCGATGCTGTGTGGTTCTATTAGGAATATCAGCCAACCGACAATTTTCGACGCACATTACCGGCTGACATTTCAGATTTCGCAATCAACGGCACTTCTGATTTCATCCCAACTGGAGGATTTATGTTTAAGTATTTAAAACCCGCTCTGGCAACCACAGCAATCGCGATGGCATGCGCTGCGGGCACCGCAAATGCAGCAGACACCAAGCTGCGAATCCAAACCCACTTCTCACAAGAGACTCTTTCCGGCGAGCTGGCTGGTGAGTTCATCGAAGACATCACCGCAATGTCAAACGGTGAGATTAAGGTTGAAATGTTCTATTCAGGATCAGTTGTCAAGTCAACTGAAACCTTTGATGCCGCTGCAACCGGCATACTTGATTGCGACATGACTGGCGGTGGCTATCAAACCGGCAAAAACCCGGCATTCCAGTTCGCTGGCGATTTACTCGGCGGCTACCAGAATCCCTACCAGCAAATGGCATGGTTACTCCACGGTGACGGCTATGCGCAGGTTAATAAACTCTATAACAAATACGACATGGAATTTATTGGCTGGTGGATCCCGGGACCAGAATCACTTTCTTCAACCAAGCCAATCCGCAACGCTGAAGATTTCAAAAACTGGAAATTCCGCTCACCTCCAGGCATGGCAACTATGGTTTTCAAAAACCTGGGCGCCTCTCCAATCGTGATGGATTTCAATGAAATCTTTACTGCACTTGAGTCTGGAATCATTGATGGTGCAGATGCTGCCAACCTGACCAACAACGTTGGCCTGGGTTTATATGATATCGCTGAGCACACAAACTACCCGGGCTTCCACTCAATGCCTGCAGATCATCTTGCATGCAACAAGGGTGTTTGGGACAAAATGCCCGCTCATCATCAGGCAATTATGAAAACTGCAATGCAGGCACTGGCTCTGAAAAATGCGACTGCAAACGAAGTTGCAAACGCTCAAACTGCCAAAGATCTAAAAGCTAAGGGTGTCAACCTGTACGAATGGTCTCCAGAAGATCTTCAACTCTACCGGGATGCGGTACAGAAAGGCTGGACTGAGTTTGCAACCACTCCAGAAGCTAAAAGCTTACTCGAAAGCCACATCTCTTTCCTGAAAGACCTGGGTGCCATGAAGTAACACGCATCACTGTAAAACCTCAACGGTGGTGTCCTCTTCGCCACCCAATCAGCAGTGTGGGGTATCCACCTCACACTGCCTTCTCTTAAAGAACACTATTTGCTCATGCGAAAAGAACCCGGGAGTCTAATCGAGTGGCTCGTACCACTCTTCTTTATAGTTTGTGCAGGCTGGGCCATCTGGCACATACCCGCCTACTTGTTAGATTTTTTCCCTCACTCTGATCCGAGCATGCATGATCAAATCAGCGCTTTGCACGAACGCAAAGACATTGCTCCCAATCTCCCTGGTTTGTTTGGCGGTGTTGCAGACATTCTCGATTGGGCTGCACTAATTCTTGTACCGATAGTTTTCTACTTCGGCACTCGCACTGTACAAGTCACCAAAATGGAATACGAACACTGGCGACCCATTGATCGGGCTGCGTTGTTTGTTGGTCGTATCACCATGATGCTTATCTTAATAATGACCTGCGTCATGCTGTATGAAGTAACGCTCCGTTATTTCTTCAGCGCCCCTACCCTATGGGCAAACGAACTCACACTTTGGATGGCAGGCTTTATATTCATGCTGTCTGGTTTCTACGCCATGCAACAACGGTGCTTTATACGCATTTTTATTATCTACGACATGATGCCACGCTTTCTTCAACACCTGTTTGACATCATCTCTGTAGTGCTCATCTGGTTCTTCACCATCGGCTTAGTGTTTGGCAGTTACAAACAGATATTTATCAACAAGCTCTATAATTGGGAAATGCTTGGAACTGCATTTGACCCACCCATACCAGCAACAATACAACCAATGATATTGATCATGATGTCGTTAATTGCTATTCAAGCACTGATTAACCTGATCTCAGACTGGAACATAGATTCTTCTGAGAAGAAGCTGGGCCCGGATGATATCGACCAGGAAGAAATTGAGGCAATCAAACGTAGCGTAGGTAACAATTAATGGACATCGGTACTATTTCAATCGTCCTGGTCATCGGGCTACTGGTTACTCTCGCTATCGGCATGCCACTGGGCATGGCGTCTGCCGTGCTGGCACTTGTCGTCATGGTCATGAAGTTTGAACCGACCCTGTTAACAGATCCAATGTCATTCGGTGACGGCTTACTTAGTGGCAGGCCGGGAACAGGGCCGCTGTATATCCTTGCACAAAAAATTTATGATCTACTCACCGAGTACGTGCTTATTTCAGTGCCATTGTTTATCTTTATGGCATCACTACTTGAACGCTCTGGCATCGCCAAAAGCATGTACGACTCGCTGGATTTCTGGTTAAACCGTACGCGTGGCGGTATCGCCATTGTCACCTCTCTAATGGCAGTCCTGCTCGCCGCGATGTCAGGCATTATCGGTGGTGAGATTGTGTTACTGGGGCTTATCGCGTTGCCACAGATGCTACGCCTCGGGTACAACCAGAACCTTGCCATTGGAACCATATGCGCATCAGGTTCTTTGGGCACCATGATCCCGCCTTCCATCGTGTTAATTATCTATGGCCTAATCACAGAAACGTCTATCAAAGCACTTTTCACCGGTGCGTTTATTCCGGGCTTTATGCTCGCGACGTTCATCATCATTTACATCATTGTGAGAACCCGGCTCAATCCAGAGATGGCGCCACTAAAAGCTCCCGTGGAGGGTGATCCCGAAGGATGGCAAAAAACCGCCATGTTTCTCGGATTTCTATCGATTGTAGCCACCGGCGTTGCATCGCTGCTGTTGCTGAGAGCAGGTATTTATACAATGCTCGGTACAAACCAGAATTTAACCGAAGACCAGGAACCCTTCACTCTTGGCATGAGCCACCACCTCCCCTATCTTGCAGGCGCTATCGTCGTTGGATTGCTGTTGATCTTTTTAGTCTTTGGCCTAAAACGATCCATCAAAGGATGGCATCACGGCAAAGGTCTGGTCGCCCCCATTACCGTCATTAGCATCGTTCTCGGATCAATTTACGGCGGCGTCACCGGTATCACCGAAGCCGCCGGCATGGGTGCACTGGCAGTCTTCCTTTTTGCGTTATTCAGAGGTGAGGCATCCGTTGGACTAATATGGGACAGCCTGATGAGAACGTTGCGATCAACAGGGACCATTATCTGGGTAACTGTTGGTGCTGCGGCACTTGCAGGCGCATACACTTTGGCTGGCGGACCAACGTTCATTGCAGAGCTTATCGTCGGCGCTGAAATGCCCACAATTCTTGTGCTGCTGACCATGATGGTGATTTTGTTATTTATGGGTGCATTCATGGACTGGGTAGGCATTGTGCTACTCATCATTCCAGTCTTTTTACCGATCGTTAAAGCCCTGCCTATCGAAGAAATTGGTTTAATCGGTCAGCTTGAGCCGCGCCAGGTAGCGGTATGGTTCGGTGTGTTGTTCTGCATGAATATGCAGGTGAGCTTTTTATCACCACCGTTCGGACCTGCTGCGTTTTATCTCAAGTCGGTAGCACCTGCACACATATCTTTGACCGATATCTTCCGCGGCTTTCTGCCATTCATTGGTTTACAGCTGCTTGGTCTTGCTGTGCTGCTTATCTGGCCATCCATCGTTACCATCTTTTTGTAGAACCCACATGGACGCCTGGCTTGCCGAATACAAACGGAAGGGATACTTTTTTCCCTTTCGTGTATTCAGGGAAGCTACCGCCAATCAGTGCAGATCAGAACTTGAGGCACTGGAATCAAAATTTCGACATGACCCGGATTCAAGAAAACTCGCCATCGGTCAGGCCAACTCTTTAATTCCGTTTGTCGATGAGATCACCCGCTGCGAAGCGATATTGAATCCGGTTCGTGAAATTCTGGGGCCTGACATCCTGGTCTGGAATTCGAGCTTCTTTATCAAAGAGCCTCGCACTACAGACTTTATTAGCTGGCATCAGGATCTAACCTATTGGGGCCTTACAGACAGCCACGAAGTCACGGCATGGGTGGCTCTATCAGAGGCATCGGTAAAAAGCGGGTGTATGAAATTTGTACCCGGCAGTCACACAGGCTCCATCGTTGAGCATCGTGATACTTTTGCACAGAACAACCTCTTATCCCGAGGGCAAGAGCTAGTGGTAGATGTCAACGAAGAAGACGCAGTTGACGTAGTTCTTCAACCCGGTGAAATGTCACTGCATCACGGACAAGTCTTTCATGGCTCAAACGCCAACCAGAGCAATGATCGCCGCATCGGCCTGGCCATCCGCTACATCACGCCTGATATGCAGCAAACCATTGATGAGAAGACCGATGCCAAGCTCGTATCCGGTATCGATGAGTTCCACCACTTCAATCTAACTGACAAACCAAAGGGGCTGCTAGACCCAGAGGATATCGCAGCGGTTAAGCGTGACATCGCCATCAAAGAGACATTCCTGATGGCAGGTGCAGACCGTAAATCATAGCTATATACAAAAAGGATGGGCTGCCAAGGCCATTTTGATCAAGCCAAAGCGCAGGACACCGAAGCGTCAGCGAGCGGATCAAGCACTGCATGCAAAGCAACACCGACGCTTCCATTCACATTAAGCCCGGCACCCAGTCTCTACATCAATAATATCTGATCAGGTAACCCGCTGCGTGAGCAAGGCCGACCCGCTCGTCGAACAGAACAACAGCGCCATCGCAGATCCACGCTCAAGCAACGGGCTACCTGAGTCCGATCTACGGATGCCCTCAGCGCGTCCCCATGCATCGTGTGGCTTCCACTAGTTTAGAAGGAACACGCATCATCAGTTATAGACGGTCAAGGCAACCCGCAGCGTGAGCAAGGCC
>CALISD010000004.1 GCA_938041955.1 uncultured Granulosicoccaceae bacterium
AAGAAACCTAACGTAAATATTTTCTATAGATGGGCTAGTATGGCGTTGAACAACTTATTGGTGACCACTTAGCCTGCATTATTCATGAGGATTCGTCACTCAGCGGAAATAGCGCAAAACAGGTCGTGTGATCGAGTGAGAAACGTGGCCCGCCACGTGTCGAGCTTGATCATGCGAGATGTGACGCAATATTTTCGTCTGATGGCGAATAGACACACCGCTATTTTCAAAGTAGCCCTCCAATTACAGTGTAGACCTATGATTGCAGGTGTTTGCCTTAGTTTTCCTCGTCGCCTTGTGAATAATGCAGGTTAGGTCTTTATATGAAAACCCACACTGATGTTCCCGCTAGCTTGCCACTTGCCTTTGATGGCCACAACGATTTGTTATCACAGCTATATTCTGATGGTGGTGTGACCGCTGCTGAGTCCTTCGTTGCCGGAAGAACCACTCATTTAGATCTCGCAAAGTGCAAAGAAGGTGGCTTTGCCGGTGGATTCTTTGCGATCTATGTACCGTCACCCAGTGGTCGGGCTGAACGTGACACTCTGATGCAGAGCGAGCAATATGACTTGCCATTGCCAGCGCCAATTGATGTTCATGCTGCACTACCGGTAGCGCTTCAGCAGGCGGCGATTCTGGCGCGTCTGGAAGAGCTCGGGGCGTTGAAAATCTGTACCACAACAGCAGATATTAAAGCCGCTATGAAAAATGGTGTGATTGCAGCCATCATGCATATTGAGGGTTGCGAAGCTATAGATCCGGACTTTCATTCACTTGAGATATTGTACAGGGCAGGTCTGCGCTCACTAGGCCCGGTGTGGAGTCGTCATACGCTTTTTGCGGAAGGCGTTCCCTTTCGATTTCCTTCGTCTCCTGATACTGGCAATGGACTCACGCCACTGGGTGTCAATCTAGTCAAGCGCTGCGACAAGCGTGGAATTCTGGTTGATCTTTCACACATAAACGAAGCCGGTTTCTGGGATGTTGCAAAGCATTCAACGAAGCCGCTTGTGGCGACTCATTCGAATGCTCACATGTTGTGCGAGCATGCACGTAACCTGACCGACAAACAGCTGGCTGCAATTGCCGAAAGTGATGGTATGGTGGGGGTGAATTTTGGTACTGCTTTCCTGCGTTCCGATGGTCGCAAGCTGCCTGATGTTGAATTGTCAGTGATGCTGCGTCACTTCGACCATCTTATTTCAATACTTGGTGAGAATCGGGTTGGGTTCGGGTCTGATTTTGATGGTACGGTAGTGCCGGAAGCCATTGGCGATGTTTCAGGGTTAGTGGCGTTGCGCTGCGCGATGAAAGCAAATGGTTATGATGATGAACTCATGCAAAAGCTTTGTCATGGTAACTGGTTAAGAGTGCTGGAACAGACCTGGGTAGCTGCACCAGTCTGATTGATGCAAAGTGATCTCTTGCTTATTCCGATGATTATTTTAAACAATCGTTCGGACAATAAAAAACTTGCAATAACCGGCATTAGCCAAATAATTGAGGCATGCATTGAGTATAAGAATAAAAAGTAAGTCTTACGGCCCTCTAACTGTGACATCACATGCTGATGATTCGATAATATCTATCACTGAAGGCGGTCATTCTGTCGGTGTTGGTCTGACAGCCGGGCCTGACAGTTCTTCGCCATCTGATCTATTGCTCGGCGCGTTGGGTTCTTGTATTTATATCTCACTCGGTATGGCAGCGAATGCGTTAAAGCACTCTGTTAGTGATCTCACTGTGTGTGTGACCGCAGAAAAAGCGCAGAGTCTACCGCATCGGATTGATCGCTTTGATGTGCAGGTAAGTTTTGACTTTAATGGCACTGCTGAAGAACGTGATCGAATCTTAAAAGACACGAAAGCGCTGTGCACGGTCAGTAACACTTTAAATGCCAATGTAACCTTACGGTATCAGGCGTCTGCCAGGTCTGCATAAATCACACGTCGGTCGCTCAACTTAATGTTAAATCTACACATACAGTGCTTTAAGGTGATCAGTGATGTCTTTCAATCTATCAGTGTGTCTATTCGGCAGCAGAAGAAATTGCCGCGTCACGTCACAGCCGATCAGCTGGCTTGTGTTGCGATATTTCCTCTGAGTCCGCGTTTTCATGAATAATGCAGGCTAGCCAATGCAGAGGAAGTCAGTAACACTGGCCCGGCCGATCTGTGATATCGATTCCTATTACTGAATATAACCCGGGAAATTTACTATGGCAGTGTATTTAATACAGATTGCTTTTACCGCCGACTCAATTGCCAGGCTCGTGAAGAATCCCGAGAATCGACTCGAGTCGATGATTCCGTTGGTGCAATCGATGGGCGGGCGTTTTATTGGCTCATGGATAAGCTTCGGTGAATATGATTCAACGGCGGTTATCGAAATGCCGAGCAACATAGCGATCAAAGCTTTTGAGTTGCGCTGCATGGCGGGTGGAGGTTTGCGATTCTTTCATGTCACGCCACTGATGACTTTTGAAGAAGGTGTCGAGGCTATGCAGCAGGCGGGTCAAATTGACTACAAAGCACCTGCTTGAGCGCTGGTGAATTTTCTTGATGTTGGTTAGTGTACTGCAGATAAATGTCGATCTAACCCGGATTATTCATGATGATGACGGCATCTCACTTGATCTTTGATTCCACAGCGAATTTTTTGCTTTTGCAAATATCAATTAGGTATTCGACGCAAGAAGAAAATCCACTGTGAAATAAAATCTCTACGCGATATGCTCGCCACATCATGAATAATCCGGGCTATGGTTGTACGTGGGCCGCTTGCGGCAGCTGTTCTGCCCGCATTACGTGCGGAAGATGATCAGGCCTGTCCACAATACGCTGTTGACGTGACGATCGGTGCCGGCACTCCGGATTTAAATTAATCCCCGGCAGATCAATATAAGTGTTTCCACTAGCTACTTTGGGTGTGTATGCTGGAATAAGACAGGTTTATTGATCCACCCATGACACTTCAAGGAGTCGAAAGTATGCAGAAACTAATATCTTCAATGCTTCAAACGACGCTGCTGCGTAATGCCGGCAGACGACGCGTGCTGCAAAAGTTCGCAATTGCAGCGGTAGCCCCGATCCTATTGGCTGTGCCGATGCAGCAGGTGCAAGCCGCAACGCCGAAGGACATGCTGGTGATAGCCAGCCGTATCGACGATATCACAACCTTTGATCCTGCTCAGTCTTTCGAGTTTTCAGGCAGCGATGTCATTCGCAATGTGTATGGCAGGTTGGTGAATTTCAATCCCGCCGATCTCGACGCCGGCTATGAGCCGGAGTTGGCAGACAGCTGGACAGTCTCTGAAGATGGTAAAACAATCACCTTCACCATCAGTGAAGGGAAGAAGTTTCATTCAGGCAATCCGGTGACCGCTGAAGACGTTGAGTTTTCATTGCGCCGCGCGGTGCTGCTGGAAAAAACCCCTTCGTTTATTCTGACTCAATTCGGCTTTAACAAGGATAACGTTGAACAGACCATCAAGGCCGATGGAAACACTGTTTCTATCGTGACCGACAAAAAATACGCTACATCTTTTGTTCTGAACTGTCTGACAGCAACGATCGGCGCTATCGTAGATAAGAAAACGGTCATGGCTAACGAAGTGGATGGCGATATGGGCAATGAGTGGCTCAGAACCAATTCTGCGGGCTCAGGTGCGTACAAGGTGGTGAGCTGGAAGGCGAATGAATCCGTTACCTTGCAGGCAAACGAAGATTTTCATCTCGGTGCTCCGGCGATGAAGCGCGTGATTGTTCGCCATATTCAGGAAAGTGCAACACAGCGATTGTTGCTCACCAAGGGTGATATTGATATAGCACGTAATCTGAACCCTGAGGATATTGCCGGTATATCTGACAATGGTGATCTTAAAATACATGATGAGTTGCGTGGTCGCTTGATGTATCTGTCTTTCAATCAAAAGCACCCGATATTGTCAAAGCCTAAAGTAGTTGAGGCGATGAAATATTTAATTGATTACCAGGGAATGCAAGACAGCTTTCTAAAAGGCCAATACACCATCCATCAAAACTTTCTGCCAGCCACTTACCTTGGTGCAATTGACGATAAACCCTATAGCCTGAATATTGCAAAAGCAAAAGAGCTGCTTGCAGAAGCTGGTGTCGGTGAGTTTGAAATTGAAGCAGGTGTTCGCGAAGCGCAGGAACGTATAGAGATTGCGCAAACTATGCAAAACAACCTGGCTCAGGTTGGCATCACGCTGAAAATAACGGTTGGAACCGCCAAGCAGATACTTACCCGCTACCGTGCTCGTGAATTGGATATGTATGTGGGCGCATGGGGTCCGGATTATCCTGATCCGCAAACCAATGCAGGAACATTTGCTTTTAACCCTGACAATTCAGACGAAGCAAAAGCCACAGGCTTACTGGCCTACCGCAATGCCTGGAGCCCGGGCGCGCTTGGAGAAAAGACGTCTTTGGCGGTAACAGAAGGCGATGTCGACAAACGGCGTCAAATGTATGAAGAGATACAGCGTGAGTTTCTGCAAGTAGCTCCGTTTGCCATTATGTTTCAAAAGATCGAGCAAGCTGGTATGGCAAAATCTGTTTCTAATCTGGTGCTCGGTGGAGCTATAACAGCAGCTTCGTATTGGCCGGTAACGAAATAAGCTCAAGTGCTTATTTAGCAGTTATCTTTATGGTTAACACACCGGCTCAAGCTGAGTCGACTACTGACACGGGTTTGCTTATGGCGGCTTTAGGCAAAGGGCAAACCCGTGGTTAACTCAGCGGATGCAGTAGTTTCAAATACCTCTATGAGTGGCACATCGTCGTTGCTGTTTCGTGTCTTAAAAACCATCGGCTCTATTGCCATCACGATGTTGGGTTTGCTGTTGGTCACCTTTATCATCGGCAGGGTGATGCCTATTGACCCGGTGATTTCAATCGTGGGTGAACGCGCCACCAAAGAAGTCTACGACGCAGCGTATCTGGAGATGGGCCTTGACAAGCCTGTTTTGGTGCAGTTTCTTTATTACCTTAGTGATGTGCTTCGAGGGGATTTTGGTATCTCTTATCTCAACGGTGCGCCCGTTGCAGAAGACATCAGACGCGTATTTCCGGCAACGCTTGAACTGGCCACCATTGGCACATTGATCGGTGTCATTGTTGGTGTGCCGCTTGGCATAGTGGCGGCTGTCAAGCGTGATACCTGGATCGACCAGGTAGCTCGCGTGGTCGCACTGGTTGGATACTCGATGCCGATCTTCTGGCTCGGGCTGATAGGTTTATTGGTTTTTTATGGCATTCTGGGGTGGGTTGGGGGCCCGGGTCGTGTAGGTATTTTCTACGTTGATGTGGTGCCATCGGTGACAGGAATGATTCTGATTGATTCAGCGCTTGATGGTCAGTGGGACATCTTTCGTGATGCCATCAGTCATATTATTCTACCGGCATCCATCTTAGGCTATTACAGCCTTGCCTATATCAGCCGAATGACACGTTCTTTCATGCTTGAGCAACTCAATGCAGAATACATCACCACGGCACGAGTCAAAGGCTTGTCTGAATGGGCGGTTGTCTGGCGACATGCATTCGGTAATATTAAAGTTCAGTTAATCACTGTTATTGCCTTAAGTTATGCAGGGCTCCTGGAAGGGTCAGTACTGACTGAAATTATTTTCTCCTGGCCTGGTATCGGCTCATACATAACAACTGCATTGTTGTCAGCTGATATGAATGCCGTACTCGGTGGCACAGTGGTTGTCGGTCTGGTGTTTGTGTGCCTCAATGTGTTGTCCGATCTTTTATATTCCTTTTATGATCCGCGAGCAAAATGAATCAGGAAAACATCTTGCAACCGCATCGTACAGGCTTACGTAGCTGGTTAACCGCCGATGTGCCCACATCACGTGCACAGGCGCGAGCTTCCGCGTGGTATCACGGCTGGCTGGAATTTAAAACCAATCGACTGGCGTTACTCGGGCTTTGTATTCTTATCGCGTTGGTGTTGATTGCTATATTCGCACCGTTGTTATCACCTCATGATCCACTTGCCCAACAGCTTTCCAATCGACTACAACCACTTGGAAGTCCGGGTCATATCCTTGGTACTGATTCACTGGGCCGGGACATCCTCAGTCGTATGATCTATGGCTCAAGAATTACTTTTTATATTGTCGGGCTGGTGGTGCTTATAGCGCCGGTTGCCGGTTTGTTGGTAGGTACTGTTGCGGGCTATGTCGGTGGTTGGGCTGATACCATATTGATGCGTATCACCGATATTTTCCTGGCCTTTCCCAGATTGGTGCTGGCACTGGCGTTTGTCGCAGCACTGGGTGCCGGTATTGAAAATGCTGTGCTCGCCATAGCGCTAACCGCATGGCCGCCATATGCCCGAATAGCACGGGCAGAGACACTAACGATACGTAGTTCAGACTATATAAGCGCGGTGAAACTGCAGGGGGCCGGTGCGTTCAGAATTATCACTCGCCATATCTGGCCGTTGTGCATCGCTTCTCTGATCGTAAGAATCACACTGGATATGGCGGGTATTATTCTGGCTGCAGCCGGGCTTGGCTTCTTAGGTTTAGGTGCACGACCACCATCCCCGGAGTGGGGTGCGATGATTGCAGAGGGCAGGCGCTTTATTCTTGATCACTGGTGGGTCGCGACGATGCCCGGGCTTGCAATCTTTACCGTGAGCCTGGCGTTTAACCTTCTGGGTGATGGTTTACGTGATTTACTTGATCCCAAAAGTCATGGCAAATGAAACTACGCAAATGATGTCAGTCAAGTAAGTCAGGCGTATGAAGCTATGAAAAGCAGACCCACAAAACGTTTGTTTTTTAAGGCAACGTATGTAACCGATACCATGACACACATGGAAACAGTATGACTCTTCTGGACGTTGAAAACCTGTGTGTGAAGTTTCCCACTCGCAGTGGTGTGTTTGATGCTGTTCGCGGTGTGTCTTTTTCTCTGGGTCGCGAGCGTTTGGGTATTGTTGGTGAGTCCGGTTCGGGTAAGTCTTTAACCGGCCGTGCGATTCTGCGTCTCATTCGCCATCCGGGAGTAGTGACTGCCAATCACATTTCACTTGAGGGTGAAAACCTGCTGCAGTTGTCTGAGCGACAAATGCGTAAGGTACGTGGCCAGCGTATTTCAATGGTGATGCAGGATCCGAAGTTCTCACTCAACCCGGTAATGCGTGTAGGAGAACAGATTGTTGAAGCCTGTTTGCAACACGAAAAAATAAGCCGCAATGCTGCCAAGCTAAAAGCTATTGAGATGCTGGAAGCCGTATCAATAAGAGACAGTGAGCGGGTGTTTAACGCGTATCCGCATGAGATGTCAGGGGGTATGGGGCAACGTATTATGATCGCGATGATGCTTATTCCAAACCCGCAAATTCTTATTGCAGATGAACCCACTTCAGCGCTGGATGTGTCGGTGCAAACTCAAGTGCTCGGTATTATGGATAAGCTGGTGCGGGAGCGTGGTATGGGACTCATCTTCATTAGCCATGATCTAAATCTTGTCTCTGCTTTTTGTGATCGTGTACTGATTATGTATGGAGGGCGAGTTGTTGAGACCTGTCAGGCTGACAAGCTTTATGAGGCTAAACATCCGTATACACAGGGTTTACTCAATTCAATGCCGCGTCTTGACACACCGGTTAAGCGTTTACAGGTGCTGAAGCGGGATGCGAGTTGGATGGATGGTGATATTGCCTCTGACAGTGACGCCAGTGGTAAGGCTATAGGTAGGTCGGTGTGATGTCCGCAAACTCCAACCGGCATACTGCTTCTAATGCAGATCCGGGTAGTCAATCAGGTAATGCTATTGAAATTGCTGATCTTTCGGTGTGGTTCGGGCACGGGGCCGACCGGGTTGATGCAGTCAAGTCGGCGAGTTTCGTACTGCCGCGAGGTGCTTCTTTCGGATTGGTAGGTGAAAGTGGTTCCGGTAAATCCACCATCCTTCGTGCGCTGACCGGATTAGTGAAAAGCTGGCAAGGCACAATGCTGGTTAATGGTGAAACGCTTGGTAGAAAACGAGGCAAAGATTTCTACCGGCAAGTGCAAATGGTTTTTCAGGACCCTTATGCCTCTTTACATCCACGCCATTCTGTTGATCAGGTGCTTTCGGAAACTTTGTCATTGCATAAGTTTGGTGACATCAATGACCGGGTAGAAAAATTACTTACCGATGTGGGGCTTGGGCCTCAGTATCGGTTTCGTTATCCACATCAGTTGTCGGGTGGGCAGCGGCAACGTGTCGCGATAGCTCGCGCGCTTGCCCCTTCGCCGTCTATCCTGTTGTTGGATGAACCCACCTCTGCACTGGATGTATCAGTACAGGCAGAGATTCTCAATCTGTTGACTGACTTGAGAGAAGAGCAGAATCTTACCTACCTGATGGTGTCGCATAATCTTGCTGTTGTCGGGCATTTGTGCGAGCAGATAGCGGTTATGCAGAACGGTGAGATTGTTGAGATATTGCCTGTTGAAGACATGCGTCAGCTTAAGTCCAGCCACCATTATACCCAGCACCTGCTTGAGGCTTCGATGGGTTATAAGAGCACGTAGCACGTCCGGGCTAGCAAGAATCGGGAATGAAAAACCAGAACAATAAGTTCATTTGCGCGTGAGGTATTTTACAGTATGGGTGTTGGATTTCCTGTGCTTCACCGGGCAGTTGCTTTGGCCAGCAGGCACGCCTGTTAGTACGGAGTTCGAGCTGGAATTATTTGAGTGAATGCTACGTATTGTATATGACGAATTGATGTTGTCGGGTGGATGGGTCAAGATAGTTGTAAAGTCCCCGTACTTCAACCGGTGTTAATTATGTCCAGTTTCAAGATTCCAGTGCTTGGTGTTCTCTGCATGACCTTAAGTCAGGTGTCATCAGCGCAAACCATTCCGGTCTGTGCATCTCAGGCGGCTGATCCTGATGGAGATGGGTTTGGCTATGCGAATGGCGCCAGTTGTATCGTCACTTCTGACTCGGCGGGGCCGCCGGAATTCATAAATCAGGAAACAAGCCTGCCTGTGAACATTGTGCGTGCCTATTGGGACGGGCTGGTAGATTTCAATAACCCGGTTACCTGTACCAGATACGCTTTTGTAACAGACCGTTATGTTGCCTCTACATCGCTTAGTGTAACGCTCACGTTTAGTCCGTTGACCACATCAGCGCCTTATGTGGGCAGGGTGACAAGAGTCAGAGGGGCGGGCAGTGAATCGACTTTTGACTGGAGTATGGATAACGGCATCTATACCGGCCCGACTAACCTTGGCAGATCTCCGTGGTTTGAAATAGTCAATGCAGGTGATCAGAAAGCCGTACGTACCTGGTTCTCTAACAGCATCTTTAATCAGTGCGCTGCCGTAGATCCGAATAAGAGTTTCAGTCCGACTGGCATACCGTTCGGTGTTGTCCCTCAGGCTCAGGAGTGTGTTGATACTCCTCCAGTCGGTGATGGCTGGGGCTGGGATGGCGTAACGTCTTGTCGTGTTACCGGTGATGTGGAGCCCGTTGTAGCAACATGTGAAGATACTCCTCCAGTCGGCGATGGTTGGGGCTGGGATGGTGTCGCGTCTTGTCGTGTTGCCGGTGATGTGCAGCCTGTTACTGCCACATGTGAAGATACTGCACCTATTGGTGATGGGTGGGGTTGGGACGGTGTAACGTCCTGCCGAGTCTCTGGTGATACACAGCCTGTTGCGTCTTCATGCGAAGACACAGCGCCTATTGGTGATGGATGGGGTTGGGACGGTACCGCTTCTTGTAGAGTGTCTGGTAGTCAGGTCCCTGTTAGTGCTGCCTGTGTCGATACTGCGCCGCTGGGTGATGGCTGGGGTTGGGATGGTACAACCTCTTGTCGAGTGTCTGGCGTAGCGCCGCCTGTCACTTCGTGTGTCGATACCACTCCGTTCGGTGATGGGTGGGGATGGGACGGTCAGAACTCGTGCCGTATTTAGAAGGTTGCTGATCAGGTGGCGGTGACGGTACAAGGCAACGTAATCCCTTGTCGACAAGACGGGGATTAGTAATAAATTTCACTGTATAAAGCAACGGCAGTACTAGATGCTGTCAATGCTTTAATGCAGGTAGCCGGTCATTCACTATTAAAAATAACTCATGAAAATCGATGCCAGGCGAAACGGCTTCAATGATTGCAGACCGGTCAACACCGGTGGTTGGCTAATTCGGCTTTGCAGAGACCCAATCACTCGAACTTAAGGGTCTTCGAATCCATAAGTTCAGGGTAGCTGAATCTGCCAGTTGTTAATGAACGTCTGCAGTGCATCCAATTGTTCTAAAGGATCATCAATAATCATTAATGCAAGTCTCGCTTCGGGAGACATGGGCAATGCCTCTACCAATCGATTGCTCACCCAAACTGATTCTTTGAAATCCGCCGCTGTATAGTCGACTAGCGGGCCTAAATTGAGCAGCGCCTGTCGTAGCAGTTCAACAATATCTGAGTACTGGGCAGGGATAGTTACATTTTGCGCCGGTGGTAGAAGCTCTACCTCACCCATTAGCAATCCGTTTGGGTTTAACATCGTATTGATCGTGCGGAATAGTTGTACGCCCTGTGTAACGATTATCAGTAACTCGTTCTCATCACTATCCCAGTCAATGATCTCAACCAGGGTTCCATAAGGAAGCACACTGGCTGGTGTACCTGCCTCTTTACAGTCAGCAATCAGGCAGATACCAAAACTGGATTGCTTTTTTAAACAATCCCGAACCATATCAAGATAACGCCGTTCAAAAATCCGCAGCGCCAGTCGTCCGCCGGGCATAACAACTTCCGACGTGGGAAAAAGCGGTAGATTTACCACTTGACGGTCGCAATATGATGCACTGATCACTGTACCTGAATGGTTATTACGGATTTGTCTTGGACGTATCTGTCGTTATTGACGTGGCGCGAAAGACTGCCATTGTGACGACTGCATGCCAGCATGCTTCTGTTAGTTTTTGTCATTCGATTTAAGTATTAATCAGAATTGGTTTTGACTAGTGAGGGTTCGAAACTTCAGTGAGGGACGCCACCGACAACAGGCCTAATGGTAAAAATCAGTGATTGAAAACGGCTTGTCAGCTGTCTGAACGGCTGATGTAGAATTAATGAATAGAAGTTAAACGGAAGACCATAAGTGAATGATTTCGTCTCAAATCACTACGTCAGATGTCACCGAAGGTTGTGAGAAGCAGGGCTTCAGATGGCTGCGTGCACACGAGGTGGAGTTAGTGCGGCGGCGGATCTTGCGCTCGCATTTGAGGATTGGACTTCAGAAGTCGAATCAGTAGAACGAGCTCTCCATCAAGCCCATGATTCTCTATTTACTTGTTGTTTATGCCAGTCAATACGACCGGCAATGGAAGTATTTTGAAAACCCGCACTTTCTAATGCCGACTGTTATTGTTCGATGGTAGCAGGCGGAAATTCAAAACCTTCCGAGGCAATCCACTGCTTTACATGATTTGAGTAAAGTGAGTCCGACGTACTACCCATGGCCTGCTGTTATTATTCTCCTGATATTAAAATAGGCTGTATATCGCTGACAGTGATCTTTTATCCTCAAATATGAATTACGTAACAGGTCTGTGGCCTATACGATTTTTAGGGTGATAGTTGTTTGGTTTTTGTTTCATCTCATCATCTCTGTAGTGGCGACTACGGGAATGGCTGCGCATCCACTGATTGTCAGGGCACGGTGTATCAGGCGGGGGCAATCAACGCTCATAATTGAGTTGTCCAACCGATATGCTTTTTGTGTAGGCAAAATGATCAACGGGGTGCGCTAGCATGTAATAATCTTCGCCGAGGTTGCTACACTCTATAGCTTTTCTAAAGTGGACCGGCCTGGCGGTTTAATCCGTCACCAATCCCGTTGCAACAGACGCCCCGTTGATGACCCCTGACCCGACCGTTGAACGCACGCGTTTAGTAGTGATCTCCTTGTTTGTATTGTTTTTCTGTTTATTCATGACGGCAGTCAGTCGCGGCATGGGTGAGACATTCGGAGTGTTCTTACTACCGTTAAGCAAGCAATTTGAGTGGGAAAGGGCGACTGTGACGTCGGTATATTCGGTCTACATGGTTAGCCTTGGTATTGGGTCTCTATTATCCGGCATGGCATTCGATCGTTATGGTGCACGCTTTAATTACTGTTTGGGCGTTGTGCTGCTGACCTGTGGATATGGACTGGCGGGCTCCTATACCAGTCTGTGGCAATTCTACTTGTCCGTTGGAGTGTTTGGTGGTATCGGGGCTGCCATGGTGGGGATTATTCCTGCTCAAAGCCTGGTGTCACGTTGGTTTGATAAGCGGCTGGCAACAGCGCTTTCGGTCGCCTATGCCGGCCAGGGTCTTGGTGCGTTGATGATGGTGCCGTTGGCGCAACTTGCTATCGAACGGTTCGAGTGGACAGGTGCCTACAAACTTGCGGGGTGGTTGTTCGCAGTAATTTTATTGTTGGTGATAATGTTGCCGTGGCGAAAAATTGAGCAGGGGGCGCACAATAATCCGCGTATGGCACCCGGTGGGAAATCTGTCGGCGGACTCAGTCTTTCAGAGGCACTAAAAACACGAGCGTTCTGGGGGTTCTTTTTTGTATTCACTACCACCGCTATTGGTATTTTCGGTATCAGTTTGCAAAGTGTCGCCTACTTGATTGAGCGTGGTTTCAGTGAAGTACAGGCGGCGCTTGCCTTTGGTATTGTAGGAATGTTGAGCTTTGCAGGAATGGCGCTCACCGGGGTTGCCGCTGACCGCTGGCCTCGTCACATCGTGGCCAGTTGCAGCTATTTGTTAAGCTTTATTGGTATTGCTGCACTGGCATTGCTGCAACTGTACCCGGGCTGGTTTTTTCTAAGTGTGTTTGTTATAACCTTTGGTCTATCGGCGGGTGCGCGCGGTCCGATCATCACCACTTTAATGGCAGAAACCTTTGCCGGTAAGGGGCTGGCTTCTATTTATGGTGCGTCTAATCTGGGCCAGGGATTGGGTGCCGCATTCGGTGCGTTTGGTGCCGGCCTGCTGTTTGATTTAACTGATGGTTATAACATCGGGTTTGCATTGTGCTCTTTGTTTACTTTGATTGGTGCTTCGTTGTTCTGGCTGGTGCCTGAAATTCGTTTTGCAAAAAGAAGATAATATCTTTGACGTTTTTTATGACGGCCACTGATTAGTGTCCTTTCATAAGCGAACGCCATACCTTCGCTTCAGGTGCGCGATCTGTCGCCGACCACATGGTGTATGCGAAATCGCATTGGCGTGAGACAACCTCTCTGCGCGTTGTTATGGATGGGCGCTCGTGGGTTGTTTGGAAAGTTCGGTAACACGGATCTTCGCCACAGCTGCTATAACATTCGAAAAATTCGACGCAGGCGCTGCTATGCCTGCATTTTTCCGCCTTGCTCTGACGACTGTGGCTGTGAAAAGTTTGTTACCGAACTTCCCGCACAGCCCACTAGGTAGCTGTAGCTGCTGCACTCTGCAATGCAGCTTGATGCCTTTTTAGTGCGGCTAGTACTTTGTGTGGTGTTGCGGGTAAATCCGACACTACCGCTCCGGTGGCGTCACGTATCGCATTCAGAATGGCGGGGGCGGTAGGTATGAGTACATGTTCGCCGAGGCCTTTGGCGCCATAGGGTCCTTCGGCGTCCGCTACCTCAATAATTATATTGTTAAAGCTCGGCATATCGCCAATGGTGGGTATCAGGTAGTCGTGTAGATTTTCCGTCCTGCCCGGAAGGTACTCCTCCATTAGTGCCATGCCAATTCCCTGAGCAATACCGCCTTCTATCTGTGCTTCAACCAGCATGGGGTTGATGGCTCTGCCGACGTCGTGTGCGGCAGTGACGTGGTCAAGCTTAATGGTGCCTAACCTGGTATCAACCGTGAGCTCCATGAGTTGCGCACCATAGCCGTACAAGGCATAAGGGTTACCTTGCCCTTGTTCGTCGAGCGGTGTTGTTGGTGGATCGTAGCTTTCTTCTGCCATGATGGCGTAGCCGAACTCGTTCTCTGCCATTTTTGAGATGTTAATGGTTGCTGTTTGCGATCCATCTTGAAGTTCGATGACAGATTCTTTGATCTCAATGTGCGCATTGGCTGATACATTGCCCATACGCAGCAATTTGGCACGCAATGATTCTCCTGCAAGTTTGGCTGCCATACCTGTGATGTAGGTTTGTCGTGACGCAGATGTTTTGCCGCAGTCTGGTGTCAGATCTGTATCGCTATCTATTAGCTGAATAGTATGTACAGGCACACCAACGGCGTCTGCAGTGATTTGCGTTATTACGGTGTTTGAGCCCTGGCCAATGTCTATCGCTCCCTGGTGCAGCACCAATTTACCATCGGTGGTAATTCCCATTCTGATAGTTGATGGGTTGGGCATTGAGGTGTTACCGCAGCCGTACCAGCAGGTACCGATGCCCACTCCTTTGCGTAAGTGTCCAGCGCTGGTATTGCTGTTGTAAGCCTGAGCCTTTTCAGTGGCATTTTTCCATCTGGGTTGCAATGCTTGTAAACATTCAATAATGCCTACACCGGTGTCGAATATTTGTCCGGTAACAGTTGGCTGTTGATTGCGAAGCGCATTGCGTAGTCGAAACTCCATGCGATCAATACCGGCAAGATCAGCAAGCTGATCAAATGCGGTCTCTTGTGCTACAGCTGATTGCGGTACACCGAATCCTCTAAACGCGCCGGAGGGCACTGTGTTGGTGTGTATTGCCACGCTGCGGGCACGGTAATCCGGTGTGTAGTAAGGGCCCGATGCATGTACGGGTACCCGATTGGCGACAGTCGGGCCCCAGCTTGCATAAGCGCCTGTATTGAATGTGCTGTTAAAGTCGAACCCGCACAACATGCCGTCGGAATCGCATCCTACTGTTAGCTCAATATCAGAGGGATGGCGTTTGGTGGTCGAACGCATGGAATCCCCACGCGTGTAATTAATGCCGACCGGTTTGTTGAGTATCCAGGCTGCTATTGCGGTATAAGGCTGAAACGAGATATCGATTTTTGATCCAAAACCACCACCGCAGGCGGACGGCATCACGCGGATAGACTGCAAAGGTAAATCCATAATCTCTGCCAGACTCTCGCGATCCATTTGCGCTGCCTGCGTACAGCCATGAATCTCAATGCGGTCTCCGCGGCGTATGCAATAGCCCGCTTCGGGTTCAATGTAGGCGTGCTCGATAAACGGTGTTGAAGTCTTTGTGGTAACGCGATACGTGGCCCGTTCCAACGCGGTATCGGTGTTTCCTCTTTCCACAAACCCTGTGACCAGAATATTGCCGGGCCGTGTGTTGTGGACAAGGTGGCTGGTATCGTTAGTGGCGTCTTCCGGTACCAAGCTATAGGCCAAAGCTTCCCAGTGCACTGGCAGTGAATCTTCGTTAAGAAGTTCCAGCGCCTCCGCCGTGCCGACAATTGCGGCCACTGCTTCGCCGCGAAAACGCGCAGTGCCTTCAGCAAAAACCGGCTGGTCGGCAAATGGTGGAATAACCCCGAAACAATTTCGCCCCGGTATGTCTGTAGCACTTAGAAAAAGTTCCAGTCCTTCGTGAGAGTTGATGAATTTCTGGCTGTCGTTAAAGCTGAATTTTGCATGGTGATGGGGGCTTCGAATCACTTTGACGAATAAAGTGTCGCTCGGGAACTCGTCTGCACCGAACTTTAAGTCACCTGATACTTTTGCAAGTCCGTCTATATGTTGTATCGATGACCCAACCGACTCTCCGACGGCAGGCTTTACATTAACATCGTCAAAACTATGTGAATTGACTACAGCATCGATTATTTTTCGGTAGCCAGTGCAACGACACAAAACACCGCCGAGCGCATCTTCCACTTCGGATTTTGATGGCGTGGGGTTGGTATCCAGTAGCGCTTTGGCTGACATAAGCATACCCGGTGTGCAGATCCCGCACTGTGCTGCACCATGATGCAGAAAGCTTTTTTGCAACTGGTGCAGCGAACCATTGCCTGCCAATCCTTCTACGGTGTCCACTCGCGCGCCGTTAAGCTGGGCGATAGGAACCAAACATGCGCAGGAAATCTGATCGTCTATCAGTACCGAGCAAGCGCCGCAGTCACCGGCATCGCATCCTACTTTGGTACCTGTGTTGTCGAGTTGGTTGCGAAGTACTTCAGAGAGACGTTTGGCTGGATTAACATCAATGGTGACTGGAGTGTTGTTGATCGTTAGCGTGATTGAGACAGACTGCATTATGACGGGCTCACCAGTGAGGTTATTGAACGTCTGAGTAGTTCGGCTGACGCTTCGTGACGATAGTCGGCTGTGGCGCGAACATCGTCAATCGGGTGCAGGCCACTGACATGTTGATGTTCTACAATATCAGCTAAATCTGCAGTCAGCGTTTGCCCGATTAGTAGCTGTTCAAGGTCGGGCAATCGCTGTGCGACAACAGAGCACGACCCGACGCTTAGCGCCGCATCGGTGATGCATTGTTTACTGTCAACCGCCAGCCGCGTGGCAACCATTGCAATGGAAATGACTAAATACTTTCTTGCTCCGAGTTTAAGAAAGCTGGAGCTGCCTGTTGCTGAGGCTTTTGGAATGAGTAGATCAATGACCATTTCTCCCTTGCCAAGGGTGGTTTGTCTGTTACCGGTGACAAAATCATTTAACGCAATGTCCCTGGTGCCACTGGCTGATGCGACTCGAACAATCGTATCTACACACAGCAATGCGGGCATGCCATCAGCTGCAGGAGATGCATTACATACATTGCCAACAACGGTGGCTCTGTTTTGTATTTGAATTGATCCAACTTCCCTTGCAGCAAGTTTTAGTGCATTAAAAGAGGCGGGCAGAGCCGAGTTAATCACATCAGTCCAGGTGGTCAATGCACCGATGTGCCAATGTGTTTCATCGTCGTAAATCGCAGACAGCGTTTTCAGTTGCGATAGATCAAGCACGTTTCCTGAAGGCGGATTCGCTCCCTGAGTTGGATAGAAGTCTGTGCCCCCCGAGACAAGTGACCAGGTATCGTTGGCAAGGAAAGCGAATGCCTCATCGGTCGTCGTCGGTTGAGCAAACTTCGTCATGTTTATTTCACTAAAATAATGATTAAAAAAAGCGAGTGTCACATTGGGCAATTATGCATTGGAAATTAATTCTCGCATAGCCTGATTTACTTCGGTGGAAAACAGCCGTGCCCTTCTGCCGGTGGGTTCCAGTGGCTCGAGTGCGAAAAATTCGGGTAGTTCGTCGTCTTTTTCAGTGAATCCGGCCTGTCGATTGAATTCGGCTTCGCTTTTCAGCGTATCAACACCAATTTGGATCAAGGCGTCCGGAGCGATGTCTACGTCATGTGCGTCGTTAATAGCGTTTGAGATAAGGTCAAGATTCTCATCGGTGACTGATCTGCCAAATACGCATAGCCCGAGTGAATCGGCGAGGGCGCTATTGACCTGCATTTTGAAGCTTTCAGAGGCGACCTCGGAAACTGATAGGTCGGATGTCTTGAAGGAGGGCGCATTGCCCGCGGTGTGGTCAGCGCCCTGTGCCGTGAGCATCATTGAGATTGCCGTTACCTCTATGATACGTGGATCATAAGCACTGATTGCCTGACGTTTAATGACAGGTATTCGTTTTACATTGAGCGCTTCGCCTACTGTGGCCGTGCCTGCGGCCAGAAAGCGACCGCGTTCGTTGCCGGCGCGCAGATCGGCCAGGCATTTTTTCATGAATTCCAGGTCACCAAACTCTGCCTCGCCAGCTTCCATCAGCACACCAATGGTGGCTCCCAGTTCAATGGTATCGATGCCTAAGTCATTGGCGATTTCATTCAGCAGTGCCACGTCGTCAGGGTCGGTTAGTCCGCAATTGGTGCCCAGTAGACCAATGGTTTCGTATTCCAGTGGAGATACCAGCTCACGACCGTCCTTGTCTGCATACACGTTACTGCATTTTATCAGGCAGCCGGGCATACAGGCATGGGATATTTCACCACCGCGTGCAGAGTTGAGCTCGCGAATGTAGTCGCCGCCCATCTTTAACGGCCCATCGTCTTTACTGGTGAGCTGGCCTTGTGAAAAGTTACGTATCGGCAGAGCGCCCAATTGATTGGTGAGGTCTCCGACCATTGCGGTACCGGTTGTTTTTAACGCCTGCACTGCAGGGGCTGCATCAAGCAGCTTGCCGTAGGATTTGACAGCTTTCATTACTTGGCGCCGTTCTTTAAATGGCGGCATTTTGTGTTTTTCGATAACGATGGCTTTTATTTTCTTGCTACCCATTACTGCACCAACGCCTCCACGGGCCGCTAACCGCGTGGGTCGGTTATCTGTGTCTGAAAATGAGATACCTGCCATCAAACCTTTGTATTCACCTACCGGTCCACACAGCGCGAGTGAGATTTTTTCGCCGTAGAGTTCATGTAATTTACGGGCACATTCAATGTTGCCCAGCCCCATGTAGCTGGTCGCATCAATGTAGGTGAGCGGACCTTCCTTCGGGATATGGATGACTGTCCATTCATCGAACGCCCCGTGAAAGACCAGGCGTGAAATTTCGAGCTGCCCCATTGCATAGGCAAACGTGCCGCCACTGTTCGCTTCCTTGATACCGCCGGTGAGAGGACTTTTACAACCGACACTGAGTCGGTTGGCATTTGAAAAATTAGTGCCTGCAAACGGACCGGCAGAGAAAATCAATGGGTTGTCTTGCCCCAGTGGGTCGATAGTGGCTGCATTTGCGGTGAGCAACATTTTGGCAATTAAGTATCTGCCGGTGTCTACAATATCGCGACCGGTAAGTTCTGTCGTATTGGTTTGACGATTATTTAAATCGAGATCAATCTGCTTTCTCATTACTTTCCTGTTGAATTGCGGTATGGCTTAGGCCGGATTATTCATGATGATGACGGCATCTCACCTGATCTTTGATTCCACAGCGAATTTTTTCTTTTTGCAAATATCAATAAGTATTCGACGCAAGAAGAAAATCCACTGTGAAATAAGTCTCTACGAGATATTCTCGCCACATCATGAATAATCCGGGCTAGCAAAATGCCTGCATCCCGGTTATGGCTCTACCCAATATCAGGGCATGCACATCATGGGTGCCCTCATAAGTATTGACGGTTTCTAGATTATTCATGTGACGCATGATTTGATAATCTTCCTGAATGCCGTTTCCACCGTGCATGTCACGAGACTGGCGGGCGATGTCCAGTGCTTTGCCACAGTTGTTGCGCTTTATCATTGAAATCATTTCAGGTGCCGCGTTTGCGTCATCCATTAACCGGCCTACCTGCAAGCAACCTTGTAGGCCGAATGAAATGTCAGTCATCATGTTGGCCAGCTTTAATTGAAATAGTTGTGTCTGGGCCAATGGTCGATTGAATTGCTTGCGATCCATGCCATATTGAAGGGCGGCGTGTAAGCAGAACTCTGCAGCGCCAAGTACTCCCCATGCAATACCGTATCGAGCACGATTCAAGCACCCGAATGGTCCCTTCAGCCCTTCAATATTCGGTAGTAGTGAGTCTTCACCGACCTCTACGTCTTGTAGAACAATTTCACCGGTAATAGATGTGCGAAGTGAAAGCTTCCCGCTGATGACTGGAGCCTTGATGTTGCTGCATGCCCTCTTAACAAGGAAACCACGAATCTTGCCGTTGTGGTGTTCGGACTTTGCCCAGACGACAAATACATCGGCTATAGGCGAATTTGAAATCCATGTTTTGGCACCGTTAAGCACATAACCATTGTCTGTTTTCACGGCAACGGTTTTCATTGAGCCGGGATCAGATCCGGCATCAGGCTCAGTGAGGCCAAAGCATCCGATCCATTCGCCGCTGGCAAGTTTTGGAAGATATTCCAACCGCTGCTCTTCTGAGCCGTATGCATAGATTGGATACATGACTAAGCTTGATTGAACGCTCATCATGGAGCGGTAGCCTGAATCAACACGCTCAATTTCTCTGGCGATCAATCCGTACGAGACATACGAAGCGCCAATGCCACCATATTTTTCAGGGAGTGTGGAACCGAGCAGGCCCATCGCACCCATTTCGATAAAAATTCCAGGGTCTGTGGATTCGTCACGATACGCATCGGTGGCACGTGGTTGCAGTTTTGTTTGAGCATACTCGCGTGCGGCATTAACCAGCATTCGCTCCTGCTCGTTTATTTGGGTGTCGAGCCGAAACGGGTCTTCCCAATTAAATTTTCCAAGATCTGGGGCATCCTTTGTATTCAAGCTCATTCGATATACGCACTTGTTAATTCGAAGGTAGATTACGGGTGTTCAGGGTGCCAGTATATTCGTTTGTATGCAAACAATAAAATGCTGTATTGTGACTGGATTTACTGACAAGATAGGGGATAATAATACTGGCATAACGTGACGGTACGCGTCATTGACAGAGTTTGAATAAACGTTAGTATGCTAATAAAGGTGAGTTGGCGGTGGAGTTGAAAATTATTCGAGCTTCACCGGCAAGGCTGGTCGGTCGCGGGGGGTGATGAAAATTCGGATCATAAATGCAAGTGGCCGTGTGGGGAAATCATGAGTGTCTCATTGATTGCCTTGAACTGTCGCTGCTCTCATTTGGGACTAAGTAATTGACTGATAGTAAATCCAGCCCTGAGAAAATCAGATGTGACGCCTGTCCGGTGATGTGTTACATCGCTGACGGTCGATCTGGAGCATGTGACCGCTACGCCAATGAAGATGGCCAGCTTGTGCGCCTCGACCCATTGACAATATTGGAACGTCAAGCCGTACACAATTCTGACCAGGTAGTACCGTTTCTCGACAGTGAGACGGAGTGGACTGGCAATCCCGTAACCGCTAAAGAGCAATTTGTTACCGCGGTAGGTGCCGGCACCACGTACCCGGACTACAAACCAGCCCCTTTTATAGTCGCAAGCGCTACAGATGGCATTGATATGGTCACCGTGGTGACTGAAGGTATTTTCAGTTATTGCGGTGCGAAATTAAAAATTGATACCGATCGTCATCTGGGGGCCGAGTGTAGTGTCGTTCGTGCCAGCGGAGAGCCTGTCGGTCACGTGACTACAGGGGAATATGGTTCCCAAATGTTATCTCTTGGTGGTGTTCATCATTTGACCGGTGGTAGCAAAAAAGAGGGCCGGGTAACTTGCGCATCGCTAATGCAACTGTGCAACGGAGAAGCAGTTGAACTGACAATAGATGGTGGCTCTGAGTTGGTTGTGCAGGCCAACAAGCCACCAGTGATCAATGGCGTCACTGAAGACAGAATGCGGGTGGGATGCGGTTCGGCAACGGTGGGTATGTTTGCGTCACAGTGGAAAGACCTTGTAGACGAGGTTGTGGTGGTTGACGACCACATCACCGGTGTGATGTCGGAGCATCAGGCCGGCAAGGTGATTGGCTGGCAGAAATCAGGCATAAAAGTAAAAGGCAGGCGCTCAACGCCCGGGCGCTATTTTCAGGTGGCAGAACCGGGGACTGGTTGGGGTGGAACAAACCTACAGGACCCACTGACCATTCTGGGTGAGTTTGATATTAAAATTGCCAGGCCCGGACAGTCAATGCTGATGGTATCAACCACTGGCGAACATTTTAGTTATTACGAACTTGACGACAATCTCGTCCCCGTGGAGTTGGATATACCTGCGAGGCTGCAACAGTCAATCGCAAGAATCGAAGAGAACTGCGAACCGGCTTTATGTTCGGTACTTTTCATGGGTGGAGCAGGTGGATCACTGCGCGCCGGTGTCACTGAAAATCCGGTAAAACTGACTCGATCTGTTCAACAGGCTATCACGCGTGTTACCTGTGGTGGCGCGCCCACTTATCGTTGGCCGGGTGGTGGCATTACTGTGATGGCTGATGTCTCGCGTATGCCCGATAATTCATTCGGCTATGTGCCAACACCGGCACTGGTCGCGCCGATTGAATTTACTTTATCAATGGCTGCCTACGAAGCACTTGGTGGCCATATGGATCATATTATTTCGATGGAGGATGCAGCGAAGGGCGTCATGGGGCCACAGAATGATCACGTGTTAAAGGGGCAGTTAGGGGTTGCACCGCACATCGATAACCCATGGCCGGTTGAGCGCTAATCGATGGCATTTTCTGATCTCCCGCAAGATAGTCGTCTCAGTGATGGACGTCTGCAACTACGGCATGGACCCATTGATCTTGTCGTTGAAGCCTTTGGCCCGGTGAGTGAAGTTGAAGCCGCCTATCAGCAGGTGAGAAGTGAATTTCCAACTGTGCTTGTTGAGCTGGTGGCGGAGCTTGATTACCTAAGAAAGCAACATGCAACGCATTGCTATACATTTCAGGGTGAAATCGCTGTTGAAATGGCCACAGTGGCAGAACGGTTTTCAGATACTCGCTTTGTGACACCCATGATTGCCGTGGCAGGCGCTGTGGCTGATCATATGCTTCACGGTATGACATCCGGCAGGCACTTAACCAAAGCTTATGTCAATAATGGTGGGGATATCGCGATTTATCTAAACGACGAACAGAGCTTTAATCTTGGGGTATGTGCGAACCCACTGAGTGGCACTATTGTCTCCACTGCCCACATAGATCAGCGCAGCGATATTCGTGGCGTGGCCACCAGTGGTTGGCGTGGGCGCAGTCATTCACTAGGTATAGCAGATTCGGTCACTGTGCTTGCGCGTACGGCCGCAACTGCGGATGCAGCCGCCACATTGATTGCCAATGCGATCGACTTACCCGATCACCCAATGATACAGCGCCAAGCCGCAAGCGCACTACAGCCTGACAGTGACCTGGGTGATCAAATGGTGACGATTGATGTCGGTGAGCTTACCTCCGCAGAGGTACATAGAGCACTTGAAGCGGGACAAACCCTTGCTCGCTCTATGATCGATGCCGGGCACATAACCGGTGTTTATGGCAGCTTACATTCGCAAGTCTTTTCTATTGACCCGATTGGTATAGAGCAAAGAGGCAGTAGACTAGGTGTTGATCGGCTGGAGAAGGAATTGGCCTGTGCCTGATATCATTGTCAGAGAAAGTGTTTTACCGGTGGAGGAAACACCGGTTATTCTGCTGATGATTACCATTGCGCTGATGCATAATCGTGCTGGCAGGCTAAACGTAAAAGACATAAAAGGTGAGGACGGGCTAGGATGAAAATTCGTAAAATTGTAACAACGGTTGAGGAAACCCATCTTGAGATGGGAAGGGCGATTAATCCACCGACCCGACGCGCGGCCTCCACTGCCGTGATTGAAAATCCGTTCGCCGGCCAGTATCGGGAAGACCTTGATGCATTGATCACTATCGGTGAACAGCTTGGCGCTTTGCTTGGCAAAAACTGTGTCGAGGCGTTAGGTATTGAACCAAAGGATACAGAAAGCTACGGAAAGGCTGCCATGGTAGGTGAAAACGGAGAGCTTGAACATGCGGCTGCCATCCTGCACCCGAAACTCGGCAAACCGCTGCGGGCGGCGGTAGAAAAGGGCGCCGCTTTGGTGCCATCATCAAAAAAAATGGGGTCTATGGGTCAGCCACTTGATGTGCCACTTGGCCACAAGGATGCCGCCTACGTGCGCTCACACTTTGATGGGATGGAGGTGCGTATCAACGATGCGCCGCGCGCGAATGAAATTATGGTGTCGATTGTAGTTACCGACTCAGGCCGGCCACTCCCCCGGGTCGGAGGATTAGAATCTGCAGATGCAAAAGGTGAGGACGGGTTGCGTTAAGGATGGGCAAGCCGGAGATCAAACAACGGATCAAATAAGCGGTACTGGCAACAGTGAAGGAAAGACGATGGATTATGTAAAAAACGCGTGGTATGTCGCTGGCTGGGCGTCTGAATTCGATGGTGAGCTCAGGCGTGTAACCATCTTAGAAGAAAACATTGTCATGTATCGCAACTCCAAAGGAGTGGTGGTTGGATTGGAAGATCGTTGCCCACACCGCATGCTGCCTTTGTCAAAAGGTAAGCTTATTGGAGATGATATTCAATGCGGATACCATGGTATGACCTTCAACTGCGAAGGCAAGTGCGTACGCATTCCGGGTCAGACCAATGTGCCCAAATCTGCTCGTGTCATCGCCTACGTTGTGTATGAGATTAACGACATAGTCTGGATCTGGATGGGGGATCCTGATCAGGCAAATACCGACGACGTATTTAATATGCCGGAGTTTAGTGATCCTGACTGGCATGCTCATCAAGGTGAAGCGCTGCACCTGGAAGCTCACTATTTAAACGTGGCAGAGAACCTGGTTGATCCCGCGCATGTGAGTTTTGTGCATCCCACTACCCTGGGCAACGCATCCAGTGAAAATGTACCGGTTGATGTAAACACCAACGGTGAGATTATCGTCGCCTGGCGCTGGATTCGAGACGCGCCACCTGTTGGCTTCTTCGAAGAGTTCGGCGGCTTTAGTGGCAACGTTGATCGTTGGCATTACTATTATCTGCATATGCCGTGCACGGCTGTCATTGATTTCGGCAGCGCCAATACGTCTTTGGCTCTTGCAGAAGATGATCGTAATCAAGGCGTTCGTATTTTTGCCCTGCATTTTATTACACCCATAGGGCCGGACTATTCCATTGATCGTTGGATGCATTTACGCAATACGGCGGTGGGTGATGACAAGGTGTCAGAGAAGATGGATGCCATGTTTAAAGTGGCCTTTAACGAGGATAAGGAAATTCTCGAGGCCATACAGCTGGAAGAAAAAAGACCACAGCGGCGTCGTCCGATACGCATTGCCATTGATAAAGGGCCAACGGTTTATCGCAAGCGTATTCGCGAGCTGGTAGAGGCAGAGAGAGTTCACGATCTGGGTGATCCTGTGGACCCGATGTTTGTTCATCACGATTAACGACCAATCATGGTCTAATTTGATTAGGAGGAATGTGTGAAAATTCAAAAACTCATGGCAACCGCTTTGACAGTGGCAGCAATTGGTGTAGCGTCGATATCCGCCAATGCAGCTGACACGATAAAAATCGGTGAAATAAACCACTACAAACGCATGGCTGCTTTTGCGAATCCTTACAAAAACGGGATTGAGCTGGCGCTGGAGCAAATTAACGAAGCGGGCGGGGTGCTGGGTAAGCCGCTTGAGTTCATCTATCGTGATGATCAGGGTAAACCCGGGGAGGCGGTAAAAATTGCCGGTGAATTGATGACGCGTGATAACACTGTGATGTTGACCGGCACTATTTTGTCTCATGTGGGGCTGGCGATTTCGTCCTACGCTGCTGAGAAGAAATACTTGTACCTGGCATCGGAGCCATTGGCTGATTCTTTGGTATGGGCAAAAGGCAACGACTATACGTTCAGACTGCGCGCGTCCACTTATATGCAAGCGGCGATGCTGGCTGAAGAAGCTGCCAAAACAGATGCTAAAACCTATGCCACTATCGCACCCAACTATGCCTATGGCAAAGATGCGGTCGCTGCATTTAAAACAGCGTTACTGGCGCTCAAGCCCGATGTTGAGTTTGTTACAGAGCAATGGCCGGCTTTGTTTAAAATAGATGCCGGTGCAGAGGCGCAGGCTATTGAACGTGCTAAGCCCGATGCAATCTACAACGTCACCTTTGGCGGTGATCTGGCGAAGCTTGTTCGTGAAGGAACCACTCGCGGCTTGTTTGAAGGTCGCCACGTTTATGGATTGCTGACCGGTGAGCCGGAGTATCTTGATCCATTAAAAGATGAAGCGCCTGAAGGTTGGGTGGTCACCGGTTACCCTTGGTATGACTTAACTGACAAGTCGAATAAAGATTTTGTAGATGCCTATCAAGCCAAATTTGATGAAGGTCCAAAGATTGGATCATTGGTTGGCTACATGACAGCGCAATCAATTGCCGCTGGAATCTCCAAGGCAGGTTCAACTGATACTGATGCAATGGTCGCGGCATTCAAGGGGCTTGAAGTTGATACGCCGGTAGGGCAGATCATGTTTCGCAAGCAGGATCATCAATCTACGATGGGAGCATTTGTAGGCACAACCGCACTGCAGGATGGCAAAGGTGTCATGGTGGATTGGGTGTATAAGAATGGTGCTGACTACCTACCATCTGATGAAGAAGTCATGAAGCTACGTCCGGCTTCCCAGTAGTAGAGACAATGTCGTAATGTCTGGCCCGTGGCATCGCACGGGCCATCTCTTTTCAGCACAAGAAGAATAAAACGCCGTGGAATTGTTTTTTGCACAATTACTGACCGGACTTGCCAACGCAGCAACCCTGTTTTTAGTGGCATCGGGCTTGTCATTAATCTTTGGTGTTACTCGAATTGTCAATTTTGCCCACGGTTCTTTCTATATGCTGGGGGCGTTTATCGGCTATAGCCTGATGCAAGTGCTACCCGGCATGTTCGGTTTTTGGTTATCTGTTCTTTTGGCGGGTCTTGCTGTTGGTGTGATAGGCGTTATCGTAGAAATACTGGTGCTGAGGCCTGTATACAAAGCGCCGGAATTATTTCAATTGGTGGCTACCTTCGGTGTGATTTTAGTTATCCAGGATGTAGCACTGTACCTCTGGGGCGCCGACGATGTTCTGGGTCCGCGTGCCCCGGGTCTAAAAGGTATTGTTCGCATCATGGGTGAGCCCGTACCGAAGTATGATTTAGCGCTAATCGCTATTACGCCGTTTTTTCTCTTTGGCCTTTGGTATTTAATTTCAAAAACCCGCATTGGTATTCTGGTTCGTGCAGCCACACAGGACCGTGAAATGGTGGGCGCTCTCGGAGTCAATCAGGCCTGGTTGTTTACCGGTGTTTTCTTTCTTGGTGCCACACTTGCCGGGCTCGGGGGTGCGATACAGCTTCCCAAAGGCGGTGCCGACTTACTCATGGATTTTAATATTCTGGCGGCCATTTTTGTGGTGGTGGTGATTGGCGGGATGGGATCCTTACCCGGGGCGTATGTAGCGGCCGCGTTGATTTCCATACTTAACGTTTTTGGCGTTACTTTTCTGCCTCAAAGCACGCTGGTGTTGATGTTTGTTGTGATGGCCGTTGTGCTGATGATTAAGCCATACGGACTGTTTGGCCGTGAAGAGGTGGCCGGTGAGCACGGCCAGGTTGGGGAGCCGGAGCGACCGATAAAGCCTGCGGGTCTCAAAGTGCGGTTATTAGTGGCTGCGGGTCTTTTGCTGCTCGCGTTACTGCCTGTGTTTGGTTCTGATTTTTCGCAAGTGCTCACCTCCGATGTCATTATCTTCTGTCTGTTTGCTGCTAGTTTGCACTTCATTCTTGGGCTTGGTGGTCTGGTGTCATTTGGTCATGCGGCTTTTTTCGGTGGCGGTGCTTATGTTGCTGCACTGCTTGTATCGCATGTCGATGCACCAATGGAAATAGCGTTTCTGCTTGCCCCTATTGGTGCAGGCTTCGCAGCGTTTATCATTGGTTGGCTCTGTATGCGTCTGACCGGCGTTTACTTTGCCATGTTGACGCTGGCCTTTGCACAACTGATCTGGTCACTGGTGTATCAGTGGGGTGAGTTTACCGGTGGCGATGACGGTCTGGTTGATATCTGGCCTTCCGCCTGGCTCAATGGTACGACCCCTTATTATTATTTCACGTTAGTGTTCGGTATCGGCGGCATTCTTCTGCTCCGTCACGCTGCACACTCACCGTTTGGTTATGCATTGCGTGCCTCGCGGGATTCTTCCCGGCAGGCTGAAGCAACAGGAATAAACACCAAGCGAATTCAATGGGCAGCTTTCACGTTTGCAGGATCATTGGCCGGCTTATCCGGTGCGTTGTTTGTGTTTTCCAAGGGCAGTGTATTTCCAACAGAACTTGAGATTGCGCGCTCATTCGATGCACTGATTGTTATCTTTCTCGGTGGGGTGAAAACCTTGTCCGGAGCGGTCGTTGGTGGTGCATCGCTGGAATATGCAAAAGACTTTCTTACCCGTTTTGAATACTGGCGATTAACACTGGGGTTAATTATTATCTTTGTAGTGATCGTCGCCCCTGAAGGTATCAGTGGCACGTTGCGCAAGGTGGCTGAACGATTCGGAATTATTCGTCAGCGCGAGGGTGAGTCGTGAATCATATTCTGGAAGTGCGTAATTTATCCAAGTCGTTCCATGGCTTGCGGGCGGTCCACGAAGTTAACTTTGATGTCAGTGAGGGGGAATTGCTTGCCCTGATCGGACCAAACGGTGCCGGCAAGAGTACCTGCTTTAATATGCTGATGGGGCAATTAAAGCCCACTGCCGGAGAGGTTTATTTTCAGGGAGAGAATCTGGTAGGCAAATACCCGCGTGATATCTGGCGCAAGGGTATTGGCAGAACCTTTCAAATAACCGCTACCTATTCTTCGATGACCGTTGTCGAAAATGTTCAAATGGCGCTGATGTCTTTTCATCGACGTATTTACTCTATGCTGCCATACGCGCACAAAATGTATAAAAAAGAGGCCTTAACCTTTTTGGAAATGGTCGGGCTTGCCAGTCAGGCAGAGCGGCACTGTGCCATTCTGGCATACGGTGACTTAAAGCGTTTGGAGTTAGCGATAGCATTGTGTCATAACCCCACGTTGCTATTGATGGATGAACCCACAGCCGGTATGGCACCAACAGAGCGTGAGAGTGTTATGCAATTAACGGCAGACATTGTCAGAGAAAAGAATATCAGCGTCTTGTTTACGGAGCATGATATGGATGTAGTCTTTGGCCATGCACATCGAATTCTGGTGCTCAATCGAGGTGAGCTGATTGCCAATGGGTCTGTTGATGACATTAGAAATAATCCGGTGGTACAGGAAGTGTATCTCGGCGGTGGAAATCTGTTTGAAAGTGACAAGGCTGCGTCATGATTGAAGTAAAAGGCATAGATAGCTTTTACGGCAAGGCACAGATTCTTAGTGATCTCAGCTTTTCCATAGGTGCCGGCGAGGTGGTTTCAATTCTCGGGCGCAATGGCGCTGGCAAGACCACGACCATGAAGTCGATTATGCAGTTAGTTCGGCCGCGCAATGGGTCTGTCACGTTTAACGGTACCGAAGTGGTTGGATTGCCGCCGTACAAGGTGGCCAAAATGGGTTTAGGTTATGTGCCGGAAGAGCGCCGTATTTTTACCGATTTAACTATTCTTGAGAATATGGAAGTGGGCAGACAGCCAGCTCGTAAGGGGGTTCCCGAATGGACGATTGATCTTCTGTTTGAGCTATTCCCGAACCTGTCAGAGCGGCGGAATAATCGTGGCAAAGCGCTTTCCGGTGGAGAGCAGCAAATGCTAACGATTGCACGAACCATGATGGGCAATCCCACGTGCTTACTTCTTGATGAACCGTCTGAAGGCATAGCACCGGTCATTGTTGAGCAGATGGCAGAAACTATTATGCAAATAAAGAAGCAACAACTGACGGTGGTGTTGTCTGAGCAGAATTTACACTTTGCCAGGCTTGTGGCGGACCGGGCGATTATTATTGAGAGCGGTCAAAAGCGCTTCGATGGTACGTTTGCGGAGTTAGATGCACAGCCTGACATTCAGGAAAAATATTTGTCTGTGTAGTTGAAGGGTTGTAGTTTTCGTTGAGTGGGTAAGGATCTGTATCCGCTTGCAATTAGTATTTGTGTAGCGCTAGATTGAATGAGCGGCTATAGCGGTGGATGCGCCTTTTGGCCTGTGTTCCTCTACGGATGGTGCTTGTTTTGTAGGTCGCTTATCTATACGACTTAGTGCACGGCTTGCCACTCGCTTACGCGTCGGGTTTCCAAGAGCAGTGATCTTGTCTGTATCTGATTCATAGAAGGGGTGTAGGCGACTGGCTTCTCGTCTCTCGGTATGAATGTGATGACACGTACTTAACACAAGGCCTCGATGCTCTAAGGAAACCCGACGCGTGAGCGAGTGGTAAGCCACGTATTACAAACTTCGTTTATGTTTCAGGTAGCGGTTACCGGCAGAGGAGCCGACGTTATCCCATGACAAAATGCGATACACCTAAGCATCGGCAACTTCTGGCAGACGCGTAGCGGGTGGTGTATTGCGGCTTCTGTGAGAGCGAACAACGCCATCGATAATCGTCATGCCAATGCCAGGTAAATTTCCCTGATGAATACTTTCCAGCATATCTTTGCCTGGTGAATGCTGGGCCTGATCAAGTACGATAAGGTCTGCAGCTTTGCCTACTTCTATAATGCCGCTGTTCAGTTCCCGCATACGCGCTGTGTTACCAGTGGCGAAGCAAAAGGCTATTTCCGGTGGTATGTTTCCAAGGCTCGATAGCATGGCGATCATTCGTAGAATGCCAAGTGGCTGTACGCCGGAGCCTGCGGGTGAATCTGTGCCCAGAATCACTCGTTCAGCTTGCTTGATTTCGAAGGCTGTACGCATAGCCAGAAGCCCCGCACGCTCATTGCCGTTGTGGACAATTTCTATCCCTCGATTGCAGCTCTCGCACAGACAGGTGATTTGATCATCAGGCAGGGCAGTGTGGCCGCCGTTGATGTGGCCGATGATATCTGCATCAGCTTCAAGCACAACGTCTTTGTCTATGAGCCCTGAGCCGGGGATAGATGGCCCTCCAGTATGAATGGTTGATTGAATGCCGTACTTACGAGCCCATTTGACCATTTGCGCTGCTGTTTCACCGGCTTTGACTGATCCAAGTCCGACTTCGCCCAGTAGCTTGACACCTGCATCTGCAAGGTCTTTGAAATCTTGTTCCTCCATGCCTTCTTCAAGCACCGGGGCACCGGCCAGCATCTTTACACCGGAGGGTCGAAAGTTCTCGTACCAGCGTTGTGATGCAATGGCCATGGCTTTCAATCCAACGATATCTTTCGGGCGTCCGGGTGCATGAACTTCACCGGCCGATATCATGGTGGTGACGCCGCCGTGCAGGCAGGAGTCTATCCATCCCAACTGCTGCTGCCGCGGAGTATAATCGCCAATGACCGGGTGTACGTGGCTATCGATCAGTCCCGGGCAGAGCCAGCTGTCGTTGGCATTAACGGTGGTTGTGGCCTGGGAGGTGTCGAGATCTTTTTCATAACCGATCGCGGTAATAATACCGTCTTCGCACACCACGCAGTTACCGTCAATCAAAGGTTCTTCCAGTTTGCCTGAAAGGATTTGTGCTATGTTTGTGATTACTAGTTTTTGCTTGGCTGTAGTGGGCATCTGATCGTCTCTAAATGAGTGTTATGGATGTTCCAGTTGTCGTTTGTATACTAACTACATATTTGAGTCGGTCAAGTATTGAGTGCCAGCGCGCATTATGATTATCGTGGCGGGCTTGTTCTGAGCCGATGCCCCGTAATACGCTAACCCACATTGCAAGTAATGCATAATTTACATTGAATCTTCGCCGTATATGAAACCGCTGAAAACTTATGTTCTGGAAGACCAAATTGGCCATATTCTCAGACGGGTCAGCCAGCGCCACACCGGTATTTTCACCAGTCAAATGCCCGCCGAACTCACCCCGACCAGATTTGCTGCAATGGCCAAGTTATTGGAGTGTGGGCCACTATCGCAAAACGAACTGGGTCGACTGAGCGCAATGGATATAGCTACCATCAAAGGGGTTGTTGACAGATTGCGCGTACGTAAAATGGTCGATAGTAAAAAAGATCCAACAGACGCACGGCGGCAACTTATCAAACTCACGGCTAAGGGTGAGCGAGTGATACGTGCGGCTATTCCAGATGCGCTGGAGGTGACAAAACAAACCACAGATCCATTGACCAAAGCTGAGTCAAAACAGTTGTTAAAACTCTTGAGTAAATTGCAGTAGCGAGATCAATCTGCATGGTTGCTCATGCATTTGGCCAACGCGGTTTGTCTTTAGCCCGGATTATTCATGATGTGGCGAGCATATCGCGTAGAGATTTGATATCCACAGTGGATTTTCTTCTTGCGTCGAATACTTATTGATATTCGCAAAAAGAAAAATTCGCTGTGGAATCAAAGATCAAGTGAGATGCCGTCATCATCATGAAAAATCCGGGTTAGTATCACCCCAATGGTTTTAATGTAGCCTCCGTAACCTTTTGAGCGTGCTCCAGAGTACTGCGAAGATAGCTTTCTTGAGGATTGAATTCGATGGTAGACTGATTTTAATTTTTCAGAAAAATGACTTTGTCTGCTCAAAAAATATGAAATACAACTCCTTAGGTGCCACTGATATTCAAGTTAGCGAGCTTTGTCTTGGCAGTATGACATGGGGCACGCAAAACACTGCGGCCGAAGCTTTTTCGCAGATTGACTACGCTGTAGAGCACGGTGTAAATATCATTGACACCGCCGAGCTCTATCCCACCACACCGCTGTCTGCTGAAACCTATGGTGATACCGAATCTATCATAGGTCAGTGGCTTGCTCAGTCCGGCAAGCGCGACAAGGTGCTACTGGCGACCAAAGTGGCGGGCAATGGTCCGAAATGGATCGGTGAAGGTAAGCCCATTACCGGTGAAAAAATTCGTAAGTCGCTTGAGGGGTCATTGCAGCGATTGCAAACAGATACCATCGATCTTTACCAATTGCATTGGCCCAATCGTAAAACGTATCACTTCAGGCAGTCATGGCACTACGACCCCAGCACGCAAAACACTCAGGAAACACTTGATGGAATGCATGAGATTCTCAACACGTTGGCGTCACTAATAAGTGAAGGTAAAATTCGTCATATCGGTTTATCCAATGAATCCTGCTGGGGTACCGCACAGTTCGTACGGCTTGCTAATGATCACAACCTGCCGCGCGTGGTCAGTATCCAAAATGAATACAGCTTATTGCAGCGCTTGTTTGATCTTGATCTTGCCGAACTTGCACACAATGAAAAGGTAGGGTTGCTCGCTTTCTCGCCTTTGGCCGCCGGCATGTTAACTGGTAAATACGAAAACGGCACAATCCCTGAAGGGTCGCGGCGTAGTATGAATGAAGATTTAACCGGTCGTTACAACCAACACAGCGTAAAAGCGTTGCATCGCTATTTAAGCGTTGCGAAGGAGCATCAACTTGATCCTGCACAAATGGCATTGGCTTTTTGCGCTAGCAGGCCTTTTATGACATCGACCATTATCGGCGCTACCACAATGGAGCAGTTAGCAATAAATGTTGGCGCTGCAGACATTAAGCTAAGTGACGAGGTCATGAGCGCGATAGCTGATGTTTATCGGGAATACCCGAATACGATGTAAGTGTCGTCGCAATAGATATCTGATGACAATAAGACGGTAACTTATCGCTGCATAACTTACACAAATTTGGTGTGAGAGAGCCTCGCTGACCGACATCCCAAAGCCGATATTAAGAAATTGGGCTGCATCATAAGAGTTCACAAATTTTGTAAAGAAATAAGTCTCTAGCCAAACTTTCGCTATCTGACTTTGACGGTAACTTAATCGAGTGTCATACCCGAGTATCGATGACGTAAATTACAGGTCTTTTAGAGATTATACGGGCAAAGGGCTCTTGTGCCTGTCGGGTGCGCAACGTCATGTAGGAATTCCAACGTAGTAATTGTGCTGTCAATTCAGCAGCTGTCGGCCACCAGGGGTCATAATGTCTATGCATAAATAAGTGCCATGTTTACAACTCCTGTTTCGGCGTAGCTATATGAAATTTGTCTAATAGGTGGGGGCGCTCACAATACCACTGAGACCTGACATTCACACTGCCTGGACTCATAGCTAACTCCTGTTGTTCAGAATAAGTGAGAGGTTTTGCCCATATTTTTCCTTTTCTCACCCATATCTCAACGCTACTCATTCCATCCTCTGATCGCACAACTGTATTGTGCCAAGTCCCATTTTCTAATGCGTCTTCGATTACCATCGTAGAGAGAAGTATTTTACCAAATCTATTTTTTAGAGTTTCCAGCGTCATCGACTCTGCACCATCAGTTATAAATTGGCTAATGTCTGGATCGGGGCAAATTCTGCTGGGTTTTAGATCGACTATATCGAGTCTCTTTTTAGATTCCATTATTTCCCCCATTCGTCGAGCTAAGAGTTCTTTGCGTGAGCGCAAAGGATCGTCTGGCAATTGAGTGCTATCGTTAGTAAGTTGTTGTGCTTCGCAGTTTTGTGCGCAGTCAGATGCCAGTAAAAAAGAGGGAATACAAAAAATTAAAAACGTAATATATAGTCGCTTCATAGACATATCCCAGGAAATGTAGATTATTTTTTAAAGTCAGGATTTTCGGATTTTCACACAGTCCGGGCCAATTGCGGACGTTGCCCACCTTTCTAGTATCGCCAACCTAGCCAGAATATTTTGGATGTTCGCGAAACGATTATACTGCCGAATAGACATCTACAATATTAGCGAGCGTCACTTTCATTCTCGAGAGCCTGCATGATTTGTTCGATATGAAGTGACGCAACATCGAGGATCGGGAAGCTGGGCGGCTCATCGGCATAGAAGGATGATAGATCAGTACCAGCAAGGACTATAGCCTGTACGTCGTGTTTTTCTGTGAGGCCCTTGGCGAGATCTGTAAAATAGTCCATCTCAGGCTGAGTCCCTCGTTTTCCGTTTAGTGCAATGTCGGTGTAGGTGTCGTGTACTTCTTGTGCGGTTTTTGAATCGAGCTGCACCACTATTTCGTCAGCAACGGCACCGAATATATTCGAGTCCATCACCATTCGATTACCGAGTATCGCAACACGCTTTAATCCCGCATCGGCTATTCCTTTAGTAACACAATCTAATACGTTAACGATTGGCCCGGTGGTGGAGCTTCGAAGCTCTCGTATTGCTAGGTGCGGGGCGACAGCAGTAACAGCTACCATATCTGCTCCAGCTGCGAACAGGTCAGTGGATAAACTACCGAGGTAATCCCCAAGACCCGCGCGATTGTTTTTCATTACAAACGACAAAGCCTTATTGACATCGGCATGCTGTAGGACCAGCTCTAGTGTCGAGTCATTATCGCCAGTTCGTTTTAGAAGTTGGTCGTAGTAGAAAATTCCTGCACGAAACCCCAGGCCACCAATGAGTCCGATTTTTTTTCATCTAAATTCCAGATAGGAAAGGTTGAGTTCTATCTTATCGGAGAATTGTATGGGTAGAGTGGAAAGCCACAATAAAACATGAAGTAGGTATGACCGTTGTGGGCAGAGGCTGTGTCAAAACTCAAACTTGATTTAAAAAGTCTCTATAAATATAGATGCTAGGCGATTTCAAGCGATGTACGCCACCGGATGATCAACGATTCCCAGAAAGTGTCTCTCTAGAAAAGAGATATTATGATCTGCATGAGACTCTTAGAGCGTCATTTTATGACAAGCGCAGCGATATGTATCGCTCTTACACACTCAGGATGGCTTGCTGCAGCGCTATCAGCCCAAGAATGTTCAGAACTTAAGTTGGTGCCTTCAGAGAACTGTCTTGGTTTGGGGATAAGAAGTACTTCTTAGCCAATGAAACACGAATTGCAAAAAACACCAATAAATCGATACGAGCTCTTAGAGGTAATGGGTATTTGAATACCGGTTATAGCGTTGGGGAAGATAAGTGCAAATTAGGTACTTCATTTCCGCATATTGTGGTTGACGACAACCCCGACGATATTGTTCATTTTAATGAAGTAGCTTTTAGCATGATTGGAAAAGCGGTTGCCAATAAGTATTTATTTGATTATGTGAATCGTAAAAACGGACCGATCGAGTTTGGAGTGAATGACTGATTTGGTTGAGGAGGTGAATCACTGGTTGAATCCACAGCACTTTGCTATCGATGATCGGTTGCACACTATATTTGCCTGGCAGATAGTCCTTATAACGATGAATAGGGCGTGCCGCTTTCGGCACGCGGCATAGGTAGAAGCTCAGATGAAGTTGCACATTGTCTAATATCAAGTGCCGACTTTTAAACCTTAAGGTGTTACACCCTAAGGTTTGATATTTCAGCTGTGGTTGGCAAGCGGTTGCCGTGCTTTACAGGTCTGCTGGTGCCGGCCACTCATTGTCTAATAAAATTTCATATACTTTGAAACCTCCCAGTCGGATACGTGATTGGTATAACTGGCCCACTCGTCGCGTTTAAACTGTAGGTAGGTATCTTTCATTAACTTGCCAAAAACCTCAGTCACTAACGGGTCTTTTTCGAATGCGTCCAGTGCTTCTTCCAGGGTGCGTGGCAAAGTAGTGACTTTGAGTTTTGCGAGTTCTTGTGGTGTTTTAAGGTACATGTTGTCGGTATGAGGTGCGCCGGGGTCTATCTTTTCGCGAATGCCTTCAAGGCCGGCGGCCAATACCAGGGCTCCACCAAGATACGGGTTGTTTGCTATATCTGCTGCACGCAATTCTACTCGTCCGCCACCTAGTGGTACGCGCACTGCATTGGTGCGATTGTTATTGCCAAAGCAGGCAAACACCGGTGCCCAGGTAAAGCCGGACATGCTGCCTTCTTTGATGAGGCGTTTATAGCTATTAACTGTAGGTGTAATCACGGCACTCAGTGCCGGTAGGTGTTTTAGTATGCCGCCAATAAAATAGTAACCAATTTCAGATAGATCACAGCCACGTGAATCATTTTTTGAGTCAAACAGGTTTTTACCGGTTTTTATGTCGGCCAGAGACATATTGTAGTGAGCGCCGCTACCAGCGCGGTCGGCAAACGGTTTCGGCATGTAGGAAGCAAAGCATCCGTGTTGGTTTGCTACCTCATTGACCAGTAAGCGGAAGAATACAAAGCGATCCGCCATTTCAAGGCCTTCAAAATAAGTGAAGTCTATTTCATATTGACCGTTGCCGTCCTCATGGTCAAAGGAATATACGTCAAAGCCTGATTGCTGCAGGTTGTCCACAATGCTGTCGAGCAACGGTAAGCTATCAAGCGTTGAGCGTACGTCATAGGCGGGCTTGGCAAGTACATCGCGTTCGCCTACGGGAACCACCTTGCCTGTTTCATCTTCGCGTAACAAAAACAGTTCCGGTTCAATACCAAAGTTAAACTGGTAACCCATGTCTTTTGCATCACTTAATACGCGTTTAAAGATCTGGCGCGAGCAGGGTTCAAATTTTTTACCTTCACAGTATAAGTCGCTGGCAAACCATGCCACGTCTGGTCGCCATGGACAGACAATGACGCTGGCAGGGTCTGGTATTGGAGAGATCTCTTCGTCACTGATGTCTTGTGGAACGCCATCAAGTGCGGCTCCGGTGCACAGCTCTGAGCCACCCATCATACGGTTCAGGTGGGTGATGGGTACCATCTTTGATTTAGACACGCCATGCACGTCGACATAGGACGCCAGTGCGTACTTGACTCCCTTGGATTCAAGTTGCTTTTGCAGTTTGTTAGCTCGGTTGGGTTTTTTACTGCGAGCTTTCTTTTTAGCTGCCATTTGGTTTTCCTCTCGTTTAGGAGAGTATCTGCAATCTGGCGACGCGAATCCAGTGTTATCTTTTCCAGTACACGGGTCAGTGTCACTAACCCGTGTATTCAGAATACCTGTCTTGCATCTTCAGATGTTGCTTGCGGTGGAAAAAAGCACCATCTATTCTTTCTATCTTTATTGCTTTCAGCATTAGACGGCTTGGAAAAACATGAAAAAAGAAATTTTGCAGAGCGAGATGGATGCAACGAACGCAAATTTCTCCTGCTTAAAATTGTCGCAAGATAAAGATAATTCGAGAATCGCACGGATACGTTTTGTCGTCCTGAGCGCTTGAATGCGATTGGCTTCTCTACACCTGCAGAGATTCGTCTCGCGGTTGAGAAGGCAAATAGTCTTGAAGAAATTCATGTCATTATTCTTCAGGGCGATGGCCCGGCTTTCTGTGCAGGCTACGACATACGCGAGTTCGCGGAAAGTAAAGCCGGGCACCCTTGCAAGCAGGAAGCCACGCCGTGGGACCCGATGGCCGACTATCGAATGATGAAACGTTACACAGATGACTACATGTCGCTGTGGCATTCGCATAAACCGACCATTGCAAAAGTTCATAAATATGCGATAGCGGGTGGTTCTGACATCGCACTGTGCTGCGATCAGGTCATCATGGAAGACACTGCACGTATCGGGTACATGCCGTCCAGGGTATGGGGTTGCCCGACCACTGCTCACTGGACCTATCGTTTGGGCCCGGAAAGAGCCAAGCGAATGTTGCTCACGGGTCAGTTAATAGACGGCAAAACCGCCGCTGACTGGGGGTTAGTGAGTGAATCGGTATCCACCGGGCAGTTGGATCAGGCGGTTAATGATCTGGCTAATTCAATTTCAGCGGTTCCCACCGGTATGGCGATGATGCAGAAAATGGTCGTCAATGAAGCCATTGAACGGATGGGATTGTTGTCCAGCCAGACGTTATCAACATTGTTTGACGGCATTACACGGCATAACCCGGAAGGTATGTGGTTTCGACGCCATGCTGAAGCTCATGGATTTAAATCTGCAGTAGAGTGGCGTGATTCAGGCAAAGCAATTCCTGAAGGCCAACAGGCGCGGGAGATGATTGCCGAGCTCGAGAAATACATCGCTGGTGAATAAAGTGATTTAACAGCTTACGACAATACCTGCCGTCGCAGTGCGATGTGGGCAGGTTGGTATTTCGTTACTATGCTTCTCGCTGATAAATTGGCTTGGCAATTATTACTGGTTGACCTGATATATAATGCGCACAAAGCACCAACACCCCGTGTTAGAAGTAAAATTGTCGCAATAAGAAGCTCGTATTTTTCAATAGTACAAATTCAACCGTCTCATCAAAGAATAAAAGAAGAGTCCAAATGCAAGTAACAGAAGCTCAACGTAAATTTGTCGGTGAGTTAGTTGATCTGGTCGCCACCTTGTCTGGCAAGGAGCGTGAAATTCATCCTGAAACGGCCATAGCAAGTGCCGCTCGACTGGCGGGGAGCTTCATGTTTCGCTCATTCGATCTACAGCTCGAAGGTGTGGAACCCGGCACACTTATCCTGTCAAAAGAGGCCGATGAAAAAGCGCCACATTTAACTGAGATTATGACTGCTTCACTGAAGATGTTTGATGACGCGCTTGATACTGACAAGCTAGGAGGGCCGCATAGAATGATGGGTGAAGAGCCCAAACTTGAGATAGCGCAATCGCTTAAGGCGTTACAATTTGATGCCATGTTGAAAGCGCAGGCGCATGGGTTAAATCCGATTCAGGCGGCAGAGGCCGCGGCAATAGCGACAAGTCATGTGGTTAAAGAATGTATTGGCCATATCGGTATTGATGTAGGTTTTAACGTCGCGGCTGCGGGATTTACCGAAGGATGTAAAACAGTGCCGCCTGTCTTAAAACCACCTTCTGCTTAGTGCTATGTATACCACGTGAGCCTTTAAACATAGATTATGGGCAATGGCGATTGATTCTTGGCCATCTTGGTGGCAACAGTAACGTCGATACCACTCACGTGATCTGTGAGCAGAGCAACGTGCCCGCTAAACTGTTTTTTGCACAATGCTGGTAATTGCTGGCTGATTGATAGCGACGAGTCAGTCTTCTGGGTGCACTTATTTATACTAAGTGCCTCCGTGTCTCTGTGGACATTCTGACTTGCCCAGCTCGGTTTATTCGTTGTTCGAGGATGAATCTTGTTTCGAAATCCCCGTTTTTACTGACACTTGCGGTTGACATAGAGTTGTGGCTGGTATTAATCTTTGCTCAGGAAAATTTACTTAGTACCTGCCAAGGTAGCACTGGTAGTGATACCGACCCGATGCGAGCTGCAATGAATGCAAGGCGAAGTCTGGTAACTAAAGCCATATTTGGTATTAATCACGTGAGGGATTCATGTGATTTTAAGCGACGCTCAGGTGTTTGAGTTGATTCGCCACTTACAATCCATATCCCGTGTAGAGTTAGCAACTTCCCATGTAAGCTGCGTCTTTCCAGACAATCCTTTCAGCTATTCTCAGTCCGAAACAGAGCAACGAGCATCTAACTTGCTTGTGCCGCGGTTGTACATGCGTCCCACATTGCATCTTTTGAAGGTCGAACAGGCCACTACCGTTGCAGGTGTTGAACGCCTATCTAATGATGATGTGTTATCCCCGTCGTCATACACCAGAGACCGCTCGTTACTACTCCGCTCTACTGCGGTGGGAGGTCTCATGCATTGATACCAGAGCAGGCTTAACGTTTTTATCTACATTAAATTTCTGGAGGAAATGAATATGAAAAAGCTTCTTGCTGCTGTGCTTGGTGTGTCACTGTGCGGATCTGTAAGCGCACAAGATGATATTTCTATAGTATTGGTTCCCGGTCTGACGACCGATGCGTTTTATATCACGATGAATAAGGGGGCTCAGGCTGCGGCCGAATCACTTGGTATTAAAGTTGATTTTCAAGGCGCCGAGGACTTCAACCCGACGCTTCAAATTCCCGTGCTTGATGCGGTAATAGCACGAAAGCCAAGCGCGATTCTGATAGCTCCCACAGACACCACTCAACTCATTGAGCCACTACGCCGGGCTTCCGAGCAAGGTATTCCCGTCGTTACTGTTGATACGTTCATTGATGATGGTGAGTATCAAAACGGCGCTGGGGACGGCGATTTTCCAATGTCTTACATTGCTTCTGACAACGTAGCAGGTGGCCGAATGGCGGCTGCTGCGATGGGTGAAGCTATGGGTGGCAAAGGTTCAGTTTATGTGTCAAACGTACGACCGGGTATTTCAACCACCGATCAACGGGAAGCCGGTTTTAAGCTTGAGATGCAAGAGCGTTTTCCTGACATCACCGTTCTGGATACACAGTACAACGAAAACGATGCGTCAACCGCTGCGTCGCAGTTACAAGCTGTTCTAGCGCGAGAGCCTAATCTTGGTGGTGTGTTCGGCGCCAACTTGTTTTCAGCTCTGGGTGCTGCCAACGGGGTTGACTCAGCCGATAAACTGGGAGATGTCACGGTGATCGCATTTGATGCCCCGCAGTCTATTGTGGAGCAACTGAAAACCGGTCTTGTGGATATGGCCATTGCTCAGCATCCGGCTGAAATTGGCTACTACGGTGTAATGACCGCGCATGCTCACCTCACTGGACAATCGGTACCACCAAAAATCGGAACCGGCTTTACAGTGATCACAGCTGAAAACGTGGATGATCCTGAAATTGCCCGATACATCTATTCAGATTAATGATCGGCGTCATGGCTGATCTATAAATGTTGACCTGGTGTGCGTTGCGCACCAGGTCAGTGTGTATTTGTAAACGCAAATTTCATATGGGAACGTTTCCTTGAATTCCAATCGTGAACACGCTGTAAAGTCCGAAATTCCCTTAACTCTTAAATTACTCAAGTTGCTGACCGCGGCCTGGTCCTGGTTGTTTCTACTATTTATTATTGCTTTCTTTGAAGCATGGTCCTGGAAGGTTTATGGCCGAACCTTTTTTGGCAACCTGTACAACGTTCAAAGTGTGTTGTTAACTGCGACTCAGATTCTGATGATGGCACTGGGGCTGACCTTCATTATTATTTCTGCTGGAATAGATCTGTCGATTGGTTTTATAGCAGGGCTTGCTGCGGTTACTATGGCGGTTGTGATCCGTGCACTTCCGGAGTTGCACCCGGCACTGTCATTTACATTGGGCATTACTGCTGGTATCGGCATCGCCCTGATTCCCGGTATTATTAATGGTTGGCTTATATCGCGTATGAAAGTGCCTTCCTTTATTGGAACGCTGGGCATGTTTGGCGTGACACGAGGTGTTGCGTTTTTAATAGCTGGTGGTGCAACAGTTAGTATAAGAAACAGTGTGGCGCGTGATTTCGGTAACGGCAAAGTCTTCGATGTGATTCCTATTCCAGTGCTTGTTGCTATTGTTATTACACTTATTTTTCATTACATATTGGCGCACACACGTTTTGGCCTTTACACCTATGCGATGGGGGGCAATATACAGTCTGCGATAAGGGCAGGGGTCAACACCACACGCATAACGTTCGGCATTTTCATGCTCAGTGCTTTTACGGCCGGGATGGCGGGTATTTTCTATACGGCGCGTTTTTCTGCAGGGGCTGCAGATGCCGGAGAACCTATTTTACTGAACGCGGTTGCTGCAGTTTTTATAGGTGGTGCGAGCCTGACCGGGGGCAGTGGTACGATCGCCGGTACTGTCATCGGCGCACTCATTATTGCCATTATTCAGTTTGGCCTTGTATTCATTGGCATGCCGCCGTTCTGGCAATTTATCACCGTTGGTCTGGTTATTATTATAGCGGTGCTAATCGATCAGTCACGCGCTAATCTGGCCCGCGCAACAATGGGTGCCTCCTAATGAGTTCAGGGGAAGCAGCAACACCGTTGTTGAGTGTGAAAAATGTCTGCAAGCGCTTTGGTGGTACGCAGGCGTCAAGAGATCTATCGTTGGACCTTTACCCGGGGGAGGTTCTGGCGCTGGCAGGTGATAACGGCGCGGGTAAAAGCACACTAATAAAAATGATCTCCGGCGTGCATCAACCGGATAGCGGTGAGATTCTCTACAAGGGGGAAACAATCAGTCGCCGTACACCCCATGAAGTCCGGGACCTGGGTATAGAAACTATTTATCAAGATCTGGCGCTTGCTGACAACCTTGATGTCGGAATAAATATATTTCTCGGTCGTGAACGTATGAAGCGCGTATTGGGTTTGCCGGTTCTTGATAGAAAATTCATGCGTACCGAGGCCATCGGTGCGCTAAAGCATCTGGGTATAGAGCTTGATGATCTGTCCATGCCGGTGCGATATCTCTCAGGCGGTCAAAGGCAAGCAATCGCTATTAGTCGGGCTGTCTATTGGAAAGCCAAAGTACTGATTATGGATGAACCAACAGCAGCGCTGGGTGTTCCCGAGCAACGTGAGGTTAAAGATCTGATCAAACGAATGCAGCAGGAGGGCGTGGCTATTATTTTCATCTCACACAATCTGAACGATATTTTTGAGGTCAGTGATCGAATATTCGTACTCGAAAGAGGAAGGAAAGCGGGCGAGCGACTTATCGAAAACACCAATGAGGACGAGGTGGTTGCGATGATGATGGGGCGTATTCTTGATGATTGACACGTGATGGCGCATTCTGCTGTGCTGGTTGCGATGGCGGGGCTGCCTGCTTCAGGAAAGAGTGCGATTGCAGGTTGTATCCAAAAGCAACTGAGTGCTGTATTACTTGATAAAGATGAAGTACGGGAGTTTTTGTTTAACGACGCAGTGGACTACCAGCGTGAACAGGATGATCTCTGTGTCAATGTGATCTACGACGTCGCCTGTTATCACCTGGCAAAGCGACCGGGCGTGGTAGTTATACTGGACGGGCGAAGTTATACCAGGCGTTACCAGGTACAAGCGGTTAAAGACGCGGCCAGCAGGGCGCATGCAAGATTGATCATTATCGAGTGTGTGTGCTCTATTCAGTCGGCCCGCCATCGACTTGAATCCGATGCAGGAGTTCACCTTGCGAAGAACCGGGATTTTTTGATGTATCAAAACAGTCGGAATTCGGCGGATGAAATACAAGAACCGAAATTGATTGTCGATACGGATACGCACACTGCAGAGGAAGGTGCGCGATTGGCTCTGTCGTACATAGAGAAAAATCGACTATGCCTTTAGGGCAGGACATTGTGGTGCTGGATATTGGTGGTACGCACATAAGAATAGGGCATATCCGCAATACTATTTTGTATGAAGACTTTGAAATACTCGACAGTCGCATATTGCGTGTTACCAGTGCACGAAGGGAATTACAGATAATTATTGAACGGTATGTGAAGCAGCATCATTTAAATCTTAACGCTGCAGTGCTGGGAATGCCGGCGATGTTAGACAGAGACAACGACATCATTTCTCACTGTAATAATATTCCACAGTTACAAGGTCAGGGATTAAAACGATTTCTGTCCGAGTCACTTGGATGTAAGGTTTTTATAGAGCAAGACGTCATGTTGCAAGTGTTAGGTGAATGGCAAGCCGGTGCTGCTTACCGGCAGGCGTCTGTCTTTGGTGTGTACTTCGGCACGGGGATTGGAGCTGCCTACCTGTTAAATGGAAACCCGGAAAATGAGTTGGTGCAGGATATTCAGGCCGGGCACATTCCTATTATGGCTCATGGCAAAGTATGCAAATGTGGGAATACGGATTGCGTCGAAGCTTATGCTTGTGGTCATACGCTGACAGCACTTGCACGTGAAAGTGGTTGTCCTGTGGAAGACCTGTTCATCAAACGGAATCATAACCATTTATTGGCAGATGAACTTGACCGGTTTATTTTATATCAAGCCTACTTGCTTGCAACAATCTGCACGCTTTTTACCCCTGTTGTTGTATTGATAGGCGGAGGGATTCCAAAAATGCAGGGTTACCCTCGCGACGAACTACTACAGAAAACTATAAAGCAATTACAGAAGCCCTATCCCGCAGAGAGCGTGAGGTTTGTCTGGTCTTCATTGTCTGCTCAATCGCCTTTGCACGGTGCACTTGCGTTGCTGAACCGAGAGTAATTGTTTAGATTTTTATTTAACTACGGAAAAGAAAAAATGACACTTAAAACCGGACTTGAAATACTCAAAGAAGCCCAGACAGGCCACTATGGTGTGGGTGCGTTTAACATTGACAACATGGAAATCACGCAGGCAGTAATTGAAGCCGCAGAGGAAACCCGCAGCCCGGTATTGCTTGCTATTACTGCAGGTGCTTTGAAATATAGCAGCACACGGATCGTAGACATTGCGTTAGCGGAAGCAAAAAATGCCACCGTACCGGTTGCTGTTCACCTTGATCATGGTGACTCTTTCGAAAGCTGTATGTGGTGTATACGGCATGGGTTTACGTCGGTAATGATCGATAAATCACATGCAGATGAACAAACCAATATCAATGAGACAAAGCGTGTAGTGGATGCAGCCCACGCGGTCGGTGTCAGTGTCGAGGCCGAGATTGGCCGGCTCGTCGAACTGGGTGCGGAGGTGATTATTTCTGAAGAAAACGCGACATTGACCACCGCTGATGAGGCCGAACGCTTCATTAATGCCTGTGGAGCAGATACGTTGGCCATAGCCGTGGGAACGGCGCACGGTCCAAATAAAGGTCGCGGCAGGCCGGAGATCAATCACCAAAGAATCAGTGATATACGTGCACGAGTTGAGCAGCCACTGGTAATGCACGGTGCGAGCAGTATCCCGCAGGACGTGGTAGCACGTGTTAATCAGGCGGGTGGAGTGCTAAAAGATGCTGTCGGCATACACGATGAAGACATCACACAGGCGGTAGCCAGTGGTATGTGCAAAGTGAATGTAGGCACAGACTTACGAATCGCATCAACGGCCGGTCTGAGAGAGCTCATTCGTGATAAACCGGATATTATCGACTTACGCAAGATCCTCGGGCCAGCCAGAGAAGAGATGAAGCGAGTCATTATAAAAAAGATGAACTTGTTGGAATCTGCCGGTAAGGCATAGTCAGTGATCGCTATACGGATATATATTTTTCATATGGAAATATCAGGCGTGGCTTCAGCATTTGAAGTTATTTCCATAGCAGGAGTCCTCCGACCTTCAGAGGCTGGTTAATCCACAAGTAAATAGTGGCAAAAAAAGAGGCAGTTAGAGTTTTCCCGCTTTGCGAAGCTCAGGCACGATGTAGTCTTCAATGACTTTGACCGGTACCTGCCAGTCGTCTGGCTGATTGTAATTACCTGCAAAAATAACTGTTACAACCTTGCGTTCGACGTTGAGGGACAGGCGTTGACCACCATTCCCGAATGCAGCCGTTACAGGCGGCTTTTCAGCAGGTCCAAGTAGATACCAAAAATGCCCATACTGGAAATTCGTTTCTATTTGCGCGCGCGGCTTGAGCATATTTGCCAGTGCTTTTTCCGAAACAATCTGAATGCCTTTATACATACCGTCATCAACTATCAGCTGGCCGATTCTGGCAAGGTCTGGCGCACGCATGCGTAATCCTGATGCAGCAGAAGGTTCGCCATCGTGTCCTCTGATCCAGGTGAACTCTGTGATGCCCAGGGGCGTAAACAGATTTTCTTTAGCGAATTCATCAAGAGGTTTTCCAGCACCACGCGCGATCAATTTGCCGACGATTGCTGCCGCTCCTCCGGAGTAGTTCCACTGGACTCCCGGCTCGCCGGTAATGGCTTGCTGCAAAATATATTGATAGCGATCAGGCGCGTTTTCCATCGCTATTTCGCTGTTTTTCGGGTCGGTATAAGGCAGGGTTTCATCCCATGCTGTGCCCATTGTCATTGTCAGCGCGTGTTCTATCGTGATTTTTTGACGGCTGTTGTCCGAAGCGAGATCTTCATACGCCGGGAATTGTGAGTAAAGGCTGGTACCCGGGTCAGGCACGATGCCCTCATCACGGGCAATTGCGTAGAGCAGCCCGACAATGCTTTTAGTCACTGAGCGCAAGTCGTGTCGCGTATAAGGCGAATGTGTTTTCATGCCCAGAGGCGCACCCCAACGCTCGTCCTCTCCCTCAAAATACGCCGATGCGATAAGTTCACCGTCTGCAATGCTCACAACACTATGTAAACCTTTCAGTGGACCCGCATCAATTCCTTTTTGGAGTCGATCGACTATATCTTCCTGAGCTATTGCATTGGTCATCAATAGTGCCAGGAGTAATGGACTTAACAAAATACTACTCAGGATGGTCGCCAATATGTGCCGCCTCTTTGCTGCCATAGCGTTTATTTCCAATAGTCGAGTGCCAATATTAGATCAATACAGGATCTGTGTCCTGGTCTGACCGGGGATAAAAATTACTCAGCTGGCAGTTTCAGAAGTTCCCGCTGCCGCTATGCGAATTGACACTCCGAGCGTCCGTAAACAAGCAGATGGTATGCTGTCGCGTTCGTGGATCCATTGCTGTGCCCGTTCAAGCGTATACGAGCCTCGCCATGATGGGGGCAAACTTTGGGTAACTCGTTCCGATAGAATCTCCATAACTACGTTGGGTAGATTCTGATATGGCCACTCATCTTGAGTGAATGAATTCCATTCGTTGACAAAGAGTCTTTTCGTAGAAAAGTGATGATTGCGAATAAGTGTCATCGTCCCGACTTGGTAATTGTCATACACTAGTAAAACGTCCTCTCGATTCCTCGCACTTCCAAACCGGCTGTACAGATGCTTAAGAGATTGCGGGGTTTAGATCATCCGCCGGGTAGCGACAGACATGAGAGTGCCATACGTCACTCATTGCATGTCGATATGAATAATATTTAACTCAACGAATTTTCAAGTAGATTGTCAATATATTCATGGATATCAACAAAACCAAATATCCGCTCCTCGACTTTCTCGTTAAAGCTGTTCAAATCGCATACTTCCTTGCCCTGCAGTAGGGTTGATGGTCCGAAGTCAAGACTGATGCCTGGCCATTGAGATACCTGTGCCTTGACAAGACTTCTAAAATCATTCGCGAATATTTTTGGGGTGAGCTTGTAGCCAGGTAGCTTCTGAAGCGATTTTGCGTGAATATTGTAGGCAAACTGCTTTTTTTTCAGAAGCGTTGGTGCTACCCATATGCTACAAAAAATACCAATCGTAGATTCACGTTTATGATCAAAGCGATTGGTCCAATGTGGCTTCGCCAGATACAGCGGGGAACACGTTTCATCCCCATACTGTAACTGCTTGCAGAGTAGTCTATGTTTTTTTAGAAGATTGGAAGCATGATGATGTTCCTGCTTTTTTAGAATCCTGCTGTACTGTTCCATTGAATTTCTCCATTGTTGAGTTCAGGTTTTGCGAGACTCAATTGAATTGTTTAGATCTAACTAACATACGTTGAAGGTTGAATAATTTCTTTATCGGGTTCTGGCTGATCTTCAGGTGCCTTAGTGACAGACCCGGCTCGAGGAATTCTTGAAGGAAAGCGGAGGGTCGGAAGAGTGATGCGATGGCGCCTTTCAACATGCGAGCAATAGAGAGCGCCCGAGAGATCCTCAATTCGGATTTGTCTCGGCCTGTGAAGTCGGAGGAAATACAAGCTATCACAGGGTTGGGCCGATTTGAGTTCTCACGGTTCCGTGCTCGTCACGCCAGCGTAAAACGTAGTATAAATCAATTCCTGATGTTGCTAGAAATGACGTGCCGGTAACTGGTCTTAAGAAAATTGCCAATATCCGACTGCTGTGGATTACCGGACTAAACTTGAAATACTTGATATGCTTATTTTTACTGTAGGCTTTTATTGTCGGGTTTGAGTCAAGGCCTTGTTCTGATGAAATCAAACAAGAGGTGAATGGCGGTGGCAACACACATAAAAATATGTAATGAAAATGCCGAATCTATCGGTAGGCCGATATTCGATAAAATCATTCAATCATACTTAAATGAAGATCGTGATGAACTTCTTCAGCACTTCCCGTATTTGGCGGAATGGATGACAGTGGAGGTTTTTGATGAAGCGGCAGAAGTTTTGAAAGGCCTGGGGGAGTGGCGTTCAAGCGAGTATTCAAGCTATTCGATAAAAAACGATAACCACTTATTGGTCTGGAAAGTTGAATATAAAAACGATGAAAATACAGTGCATTGGAATTTGCATCTTGACGATAATCAGGAAGAAATCAAGGTGAATGGTTTC
>CALISD010000005.1 GCA_938041955.1 uncultured Granulosicoccaceae bacterium
GATTGACCCGCCTACAATGCCCGCTCGAGTTGTCTGCCTCATTGGATCCCCTGTTGAATAGAAGCCAAGCCGTACTACTGGTGCTAGCAGGCGCCATTTGCATGAGCTTCGCAGGCCTGTGTGTGCGACTGCTACACGACGACAGCAATATTGTTACAAATCTAAATGACATTAGCGATGAGATTTTTAATCACGACATCGATATTTAAGCGGCGGTGGACGTGCATGATGCTTCCGTTAAAACCAAAATAGATCAGCACGATACTGATATCAAAAGCGTTGTAGACGCACATGATGTTTCTATCAAGGCTACAGTAGAGCAACACGACGTTGATATTAAATTGCGTCTGGATTCGGTAAGCGGGCAACTAGATAATGTAATTAAGTTATTACTTACTCCGCAAGGACAGCGGCCAGGTTGGAATAGACAATAGATTTATTCATTCGGCTCAATTCAGGCCGGTTCGGGTTGTGCAACTCGGTCATTGGATGAAGAGTTAATCCATTCAGACTCGCTGGCAGGACATAGTTTCTGCCAGAACATGACATATCCCCCCAACAACGTGGGCGCAGGAAGAAGCACTCAGACTACACACCACACAGCCGTCAATAACTGCTAGGCCATCAATTTTAAATGATGCGCCCAGAGGGATTCAAACCTCCAACCACCAGTACTGGGAAATGTACCGCTTGTGGATGAGCAATATTGATGGATATTCTCGATGGTGTGATTGAACGCAGTAGCGTTGTAATGGCAAACCATCTGTTCGGAGATCTCAGACAGTTCTTTAACTTCGCAATCACACGCGAACGGATTGACGTTACCTGCAGAGTGTGACCGTTACCTGATAGAGGATGAGATCGTTGAATTGAATAAGTGCTACCAACCGCCAAGCTCCAACGCACTACTCCCCATCTGGATCATGTGTCTACATTCTGCTGTGTTGGTGAACTCATTCAAGCTCGATGTGAGGACATAGATCTACACTGGGTACATGGCAATCCCTGCGGTCTACAATAATGCCAAAGACAATACAGTTTACCTATCCACCTTTGCAAAAAATCAATTTGATGAACTACAGGCCTTCACTGGCGACTATGCTTGGTGCCCACTAACATATGATGGGAACAATCATGTCCACTTTAAATCAATAACCAAAAAATTTAAGATCGGATCAGAGAAACACCACTTAAAAACACAATAAAGCGCCGAAGAGTCTATTGCTTACGAGCGAGGGCCGGACACCTCATGACCTTCGCCGCACTGGTGCAACGATAATGAGCGATCTTGGTGCGTCGGGAGAAGTTATCCATCGTTGCTTAAACCACGTGCAACCTAATAAACTAAAGTGCATCTGCCAGCGGAATGAATTGAAAGGGGAGCAGCGTGAACTATGGAGGCTCTTCGAAGAACGACTAGATTTACTTAGCTGAGAAAGCAGAAAAGGTTACTGTTGTATGTTTCTAGAGCTACGATTTTCTAGGACGAAATCGAACCCGCCGACAGGGTTTTCAGGTGAATCCAGAAAAACGTTGTAAACCTGATTATCTAATTTAATGATATATGTGTGTTAAGTATGGTTGTCTTAGAGATAAAATTTAGTGTGAAAAAATATTAATGAATAACAAACTAATTTATGATGTAGGACTGAATAACGGTGATGATACTGCTTATTACTTAAATAAAGGCTTCGATGTATTGGCAATAGAAGCTGATCCCACATTGGTATCTAGTGCTCATCAACGATTCAAATCAGCGATTTCTGTGGGGCAATTATCCATTTTGAATATTGGTATAGGCCCTAAAAGAGAGGTAGCAAAATTCTGGATTTGTGAGGAATTCAGGGAATGGAATTCTTTTGATAAGGAAATTGCTTCGCGTAATGGTTTTGCGCATCATTCTATTGATGTTGAATGCCTTCCATTTCGTGAGGTACTGGATGAATACGGCGTGCCGTTTTTCCTAAAGATTGATATTGAAGGGCATGATCATTTTTGCCTAGAAGATCTAGATCCAGATGACATCCCAAAATATATTTCGGTCGAGTTAAGTGGTATTAATGATCTCATCATACTTCGTGATTTAGGCTATAACGCATTTAAGATAATCACCCAAAATGATCACTCACAACTTCAATTACACTCTCCTCACAAATTCCCCAGTTTACGGGCAATGTTGCGTAATAATCTAAAAATAAGAAGAATGTTACAACCCAGCTGGAACTGCATCAAACGTTTTAGCGATGGGTTTAAACCGGTTTCTGAGACGAAAGAGCAGTGGTTTTTCTCATTTGGTAGTTCAGGGAAATTTGGGGAGGAGAGCGATGGCTCCTGGAAAACATTTGAAGAGGCCGCCTTTCTTTGTCTTGCCTATCAGTTTGGCCATACCCACTATGGGAGCCCTAGCTTGAAGATTTGGCACGATTTGCACGCAACGCAAATCGAATGGTAGCCCATAAACACATCTGATGGTCCATACTTAATCTGTATCAATGTCATGACCTTATAAAGGCCCAATGATTTAAATAAGATATATGCTCACGCAGTTTGGAATTGTGGATGCCAGCGGGGGTGCAGGAAGCTATTCAGGCATAAAACCAAAAAGGCCAGCGCTGAAAAATCGCTAAGCCTTTGATTTGATTGGTGCGCCCAGAAGGATTCGAACCTCCGACCACCTGGTTCGAAGCCAGGTACTCTATCCAGCTGAGCTATGGGCGCACATAAAGCAAAGATGCCAGCTTTACCGCCGACACCGCAATTGTAGAACGGCTGCGCTCAGAATGACAGAGCACAATCATTCAATTGATTAAGAATGAGCGACAACAAGCTGGCGTTGCTCACCAAGACCCTCAATTCCGAGGGTTACTTCATCACCCGCTTTCAGGTATTGCGGTGGCTTCATGCCCATACCCACACCCGGTGGGGTTCCAGTCGAAATAACGTCACCTGCCTGCAAACTCATAAACTGCGAGATATACGACACCAGAAACGGCACTTTATACACCATGGTGTCAGTAGAGCCGCGCTGCCTGGAGACGCCATTAACGTCAAGAAACATCGACAGTGCTTGCGGGTCGGTCACTTCGTCTCTGGTGACCATCCACGGGCCCATAGGGCCAAAAGTGTCTGCTGACTTCCCCTTTACCCACTGACCAGAACGATTGATTTGAAAGTCGCGCTCAGACACATCGTTGACTACGCAAAAACCAGCAACATGATTCATTGCCTCTGCCTCTTCAATGTATTTGCCGTCTTTGCCTATAACGATCGCCAGCTCAACTTCCCAGTCGGTTGATTCAGAACCCCTGGGTATTTCGATCGAATCATTTGGGCCGACGATGGCTGAGGTTGCTTTGAAAAACAGTACCGGTTCAGGTGGCACTTCCAGGCCTGATTCTGCAGCGTGATCTGAATAATTTAATCCCACGCAAATAAACTTTCCGACGTTAGCAACGCAGGCCCCTAAACGGGTGCTCGCATCAACTTCCGGCAAACCAGACAGATCAATAGCGCGAACTGCCTCAAGCGATGCATCAGAGAGCGCCGCACCGTCAAAATCACTCAGATGTGCAGATAAATCTCTCATCTTGCCATCTGCGTCAATGATGCCCGGCTTTTCAGAACCCACTGGTCCGTGTCGCAATAATTTCATGTTTCTACTTTCTTCCTGAATAAATTAACTGTTCGGATGACAGGTCAGTTTTAAAGCGCCCAACCGCCATCGATCACATGGGTTTGTCCGGTCGTGAAGGCAGATTCATCAGAGGCAAGATACAGAGCAAGATGACCGATTTCATCAGTCTGACCGATTCTTCCCATTGGCTGACGGGCGACGAAGTCTTTCATTGCCTGGTCATAGTCACCAGTAGCACGCAATCTGTCATGCAGAGAGGGTGACTCAATGGTCCCCGGACAAATGGCATTGCAACGAATTCCCTGCGTTACGTAGTCTGCGGCAACTGATTTAGTTAAACCAATCACGGCCGCTTTAGTAGTGCAATAGACGAAACGATTCGGCACTCCCTTGAGGCTGGAGGCAACCGAAGACATATTGATAATTGATCCACCGCCGTTATCGAGCATCGCCGGAAGTGCCGCACCAATGGTGTAATAAGACGAACGCACATTGAGATGAAACGAGAAGTCCCATGCCGCTTCATCACACTCGAGTATGCTCCCGCTGTGCACAAATCCAGCGCAGTTAAACAAGATATCAAGCGGGCCTGCATTTTCGATGGCAGCTTTCACCGCAGCACCATCTGTCACATCCAGTACGTTTTTTTCGATTGAGTTATTGTCAATTTGATCAAGCAAATTGCCGTCAATGTCTGTTGCGATCACACGCGCACCGTGATCAGCAAACATTTCTGTTACCTGGCGCCCTATGCCCTGGCCTGCTGCGGTCACAAACGCAGTTTTTCCATCCAATCTTTGCATATTGATCTCTTTGCTTTGCAATGTGGTACCCCCTTCTGCAGTGATTCTGGACTGCTTGTTTATGAATTTCAATTTATCAGCACTCAAAGACTGAAATCACATTTTTCTGACCACAAGTTTCATCTAAGTGCAAGCGATAAACACTCCGCCTGAAAAAGTACTTATCTAATCCCTGCGGCAATGGTAATACTGCTTCTGCAAGAGATGCCAGCCACCTAATCGATGGCTTTTTGTCACAGCCGAATCAATGCGTATACGAAAAGCCCGCTGGTCTTTAACGGATTGTGACGCTGGCTGTTGCAAAAAACCTCACGTTTCATCATCGTTGTCAGACTAAATCAGTCCAATGGTGCACCATGCAAGCCCCTTCAGAAACTGCCGCCGAAGCATTTGACTACATCATTGTCGGTGCAGGCTCATCAGGGTGTGTGTTAGCCAACCGCTTATCCGAAAACCCTGACAACAAGGTTTTGCTGCTTGAAGCGGGCAATCCTGATTCCAGCCCATGGATCCACGTACCGGTCGGCTACTTCAAAACCATGCACAATCCAAAGTTTGATTGGTGCTACAAAACCGACCCTGATCCAGGTATCGACAACCGCCAGCTGCAGTGGCCACGGGGCAAGGTACTCGGTGGTTCAAGTTCCATCAATGGCCTGCTGTATGTCCGCGGCCAGCATCAGGACTATGATCGATGGGCCGAGCTTGGCAACAGCGGCTGGGACTATGACAGTGTACTGCCCTACTTTAAAAAATCTGAAGATCAGTCGCGCGGTGAAAGTAAATACCACGGCACCGGCGGGCCATTAAAAGTCTCTGACTTACGCCTGCGCCGGCCGATCGCTGATCACTTTATCGCAGGGGCATCAGAGTGTCAGATCCCGCTCAACGATGACTACAATGGTGAGACCCAGGAAGGTATTGGCTATTTTCAACAAACCGCGCACAAGGGTTACCGCTGGAGCACTGCCAAGGGCTTTCTAAAGCCGGCGCGAAAGCGAAGTAATCTGACCGTCCTAACCGGGGCGCAGACTCTGCGGGTACTCACAGAAAATCGTCAGGCGCAAGGCGTTGAGTACGAACATAAGGGCAAAATCAAAACCGCCCGTGCAAGTGCTGAGGTGATACTTTCCGCAGGTGCAATCGGGTCACCACAAATTCTTCAGTGTTCAGGGATAGGTGAAGGGCAACATTTGCAGTCTCTTGGTATTGATGTTGTCCACGACCTCTTTGGAGTTGGAAAGAACTTGCAGGATCATTTGCAAATACGTGCTGTGTACAAAACCAGCGAGCAAACCCTGAACGATGAACTCAATAGTTTCTTAAAACGAATGAAAGTGGGTATTCAGTACGCGCTTTTTAGAACAGGGGCACTTACGCTTGCAGCAAGCCAGGTAACTATTTTCACCCGCTCATCACCAGAGGTAGAAAGACCTGATATTCAATTTCATATGCAGCCATTAAGCGCTGACAAGCCCGGTGAAGGAGTACACGACTTTTCAGCGTTCACCGCATCAGTATGTCAACTCAGACCGGAAAGCCGTGGCGAGCTGAAGATCTTAACTAAAGATGCAAGAGACTACCCGTCTATTCAACCCAACTATTTATCAACCGAACTGGATCTGCGAACAGCAATCAACGGTTTAAAGGTGGCGCGAAAGATTGTCTCGGCACCTTCAATGGCACCACACATTCTTGATGAGTATGTTCCGGGTTACCAGTACGATACTGATGAGCAGCTGGAAGAAGCAGTACGCAAGTACAGCCAGACTATTTATCATCCGGCTGGCACATGCAAAATGGGTAACGATAAAAATGCCGTTGTCGATGCAGAATTGAAGGTACACGGATTCGGCAAGCTACGAGTGGTAGACGCGTCCATCATGCCTGAAATAGTGTCTGGAAATACCAATGCACCTGCCATTATGATTGCCGAAAAAGCATCAGACATGATCCTCGGAAAGAAAACGGTATAACTGCCAACTCCAGGAAGTTCGGTAACAAACTTTTCACAGCCACAGTCGCCAGAGCAAAGCGGAAAAAGGCAGGCATAACAGGGCCTACGTCGAATTTTTCTAACGCAGCTTACGACGGCTGTGGCTTCGATCCCTGTTACTGAACTTTCCAAACAGCCGACTAGCTGCTTGTTTCACGCGATACCAGAACACATTCAAAATACCGGCTCTGCCCGGATTCTGAAGTGACTGTAAAGTTCATCAGAGTATTCGTTGAACGGACATCCGTGATCAATTGCGACGGCTTTGACAGTGACGCCAGGCCAATCGCATCCCCGGGCAACTTTCTATTCCAAAACCAGTTGCCGTTGTCACTGAACACTGCAGTGCCGTCACGACTGAAGTAAAGTTCACTGTAGGTTGACGCTGCCCCTGATGGAATCTCGCACGACCATTGCCTGTCTACCTCGGTAAACAAAAGCTCCGCAGTATCGAATGTCGCCTCACACGCCGGCACGTCATCTTGCTGAATATTCTGGCCGGCGTTTATTTCCGTCGGAGCTTGATCCTCAGCACTAGGGCCACCAGAGATGGTATCGACAGAATCTACCCCAGATGAACCACCACAAGCTGTCAAAGCACAAAGCCACAGACCAGAAACACACAATCTGGTGCCATTGAGCAACGTATTTTTCTTCACTAAAGGAGACCATAGGACCACGAGTCAATAAGCGTAGTTCAATTAAGGCCATTTGCAGCGCTCTGCCCCAGACCCCGGGCTTTCGATACTTTACTTAAACAAAACCGAGGGATACACATCAGGAGATACGCCTGTTCCTCTTTTCTTACACATTCCCGCTCGATACTGGGTACTACCCTAGAGCCGCATCCCGCCTGGGCGTATCAGAATAGAAACCACCAAACAGATAGGCGGGACCTCGCTATCTAATTCAACCTTTAAAAAAACATCTCAAGGATTTCAGATTGCGTAAAGATGACCTGATACTCCACTATACTTGGTCTAAACCACCAGCAAGATCCGGCCTACCAGCCCAGCCAGACGTATGAAACTTTTAGCCAAAATTCTTTTGCCACTCCTCGTCCTGGCCGTATGCGTACTCGCCGCCCGTGCAGTGATCGCCAATCGACCAGAGCCAAGCACCAGACCACAGTTCAAGACAGCCACTACGGTTGATGCCACCCGGCTGGCACCGGAGAGCTACACGGTAAAGCTTAAAACCCGCGGTGAAATCAGTGCCGCCCGAGAAGGGTCATTGGTGGCTGAAGTCGCCGGCAGCATTACAGAGGTGTCGTCTGATTTCGTGGTTGGCGGTACTTTTCTCAAGGGCGATGTACTACTGCAGATTGATCCACGCGACTATCAGATCGCACTACTGCTGGCGGAAGCTAACTTTGCACAGGTCAGTGCATCACTGGCAGAGGAACAGGCGCGCTCTGAACAGGCAGCCGGTGACTGGAGTAAGCTCGGGCGAAAAGGAAAACCGTCAGCATTGACACTACGCAAGCCACAGCTTGCGGCTGCCAAGGCCGCACTTGAAGGTGCACGCGGCGAGGTACAAAAAGCACAACTTGATCTCGAACGAACAAAAATCATGGCGCTATACGATGGCCGTATTCGATCTAAACAGTCTGACCTTGGTCAGTACGTAAACAGGGGCAGTGTACTGGCCCAAATCTATTCCACAGAAAGCGCCGAAATTCGCTTACCCTTCACAGGCAATCAGCTGAAATACGTCGATATCGATAAGGCAGCAGCTACACAATCCGCAGTCACACTGCAAGCAACAATCAGTGGTGAACTGCAGGAATGGACGGCCAGCTTGTCTCGTACAGAGGGAATTGATCCCACCAGTCGCCAACTCTATGCAGTGGCCACAGTGAACAATCCCACCAGTTTAGAAAACCCTCTACGAGTCGGTCAGTTTGTCGAAGCACAGGTTACCGGCAAAACACTGAACAATGTTTTTGTCATTCCCAGATCAGCACTACGTGAAGACAAGCAGGTACTACTGGTTGATGAATTAGGTACTTTGCAAAGTCGAGACGTCAATGTTGAATGGAAAGATGCTGAAGTCGCAGTGATAAGCACAGGACTTAAAGCCGGTGAAGTTCTCAACCTTACATCACTCGGCAGTATCACCAATGGCATGAGAGTTCAGGCCACTATTGATGGTGTTGCACCGCAGGTGGAACGACCCAACCGTGGAAATGGAAACAGTGCAGATCAATCAGAACGCATGCAGCGATTGAAAAAAATGATCGACTCAGGTGAAGAGATTCCGGCGATGGCCCGACAGCGTATTCAAGCCCGCATAGATGCTGGCGAACAAGTTCCACCGTGGCTTAAAAAACACATACAAGAAACTTCGAAGTAGGATCATGAAAGAGCACTCTTCCCACTTTGCAGGAGTCAAACCACTATGCATTCACTTATAAGCTGGTTTACCCGAAACGGAGTTGCCGCCAACCTCCTTATGTTCGGTATTGTTTTCTGGGGATTATTCTCGTTAAACAACAGAATTCCGCTAGAGGTATTTCCGTCCTTCGAACTCGATGTCGTGAACGTTCGAGTTCCTTTTCGCGGAGCCTCGCCGACTGAAGTCGAAGAGACGATCAACATAAAGATCGAAGAAGCACTGCAAGACCTGAGTGACATCAAAACACTCACCTCGACCGCGTCAGAAGGCCTCGGAACCGTGCGTGCGGAAGTTAACTCTCGAGCTGATCTAAATGACACTCTGAATGACATAAAACAACGCGTTGATCAAATCAGTACATTTCCAGCGGGTGCTGACGCCCCGTCCGTCTACACTGTCGAAAGAACGCGCGAAGTGATCAGCGTGATTGTCGCAGGTGCACTGAACGAAAAAAATCTTCGCACTTTAGCCAGCCGCATTCGCGATGAACTAGAGGCTCTACCCAATGTATCTCAGGTAAAGTTATCCGGCGTCAGAGACTTCGAGCTCGCAATCGAAATCAGTGAAAATACGCTACTTGAATACAACTTAACTTTTGCCGATGTGGCACAGGCGATAAGCAATTCATCGCTTAATCTCTCTGCCGGTGCAATTAGAACTGCAGGCGGTGAAGTATTGATACGCACTGAGGGGCAAGGCAAAACTGCTCAGGACTTCGCCAGTATCCCGGTAATCAGCACTGCCGATGGCAGCAGAGTTACTCTGGCAGACATTGCCAATATCTCTGATGGCTTTGATGAAACCCTCCTTACACAACAATTCAATAGCCAAAACAGTATTGAGATTGATGTTTACCGCTCCGGCAATCAAAGCGCTATCACTGTCGCCGACACGGTCAAAGAATACCTTGAAAAGGCACAGTCAACGATGCCTGCCAATGTCACCTTAGGCTATTGGCGCGACCGATCACGAATAGTCAAAGCCCGCTTGCAGACACTCAACAAAAGCGCCATGCAGGGTGGATTGCTGGTGATCCTGTTACTCGCTTTATTTCTCAGGCCCTCAGTTGCGTTCTGGGTTTTTATCGGTGTGCCTGTATCCTTCATGGGCGGCCTGGCGCTGATGCCCGAGCTTGGCGTGACGATCAATTTAATCAGTTTATTCGCCTTTATTCTTGTACTAGGCATTGTCGTCGATGATGCCATCGTCACCGGGGAGAATATTTATTCACACATGCGGCGCAACCCCAATCGAATAGAAGCTGCCATCAGCGGTGCACAGGAAGTCGCTATTCCTGTCACGTTTGGTGTGCTTACTACTGTCGCTGCATTCATGCCTTTATTAATGATAGAAGGTGTACGAGGGAAAATATTTGCGCAAATACCTTTAATCGTTATTCCCGTACTGTTGTTCTCTTTGATCGAAACAAAGTTTGTACTGCCGGCACACATGAAGCACTTGAACTTTCATAAACCTGAAAAACCAAATATCTTTTCACGTATGCAGCGCAAAGTGGCAGACGCATTGGAATGGGCCATACGTCACTGGTACCAGCCAGCGCTTTCGGCCTGCATGCGGCAACGATACCTGACACTATCGGTGTTTATAGGCACGGCCATGATCGTATTCAGTCTGGTCACAGCCGGGCATGTGAAATTCGTTTTTTTCCCGCGTATTCAAAGTGAAGTCGCGCGGGCCTCCCTGGTGATGCCAACAGGAACCCCTTTCGGCGTCACTCAAGAGCATATCGAAAAGATCAACAATTCAGCACTGGAGTTACAACAGAAATATATCGATCCAGACACTGGCATCAGTATCATTGAAGGCATCATGTCCACTACAGGGGCCGCTGGAGGTAGTTCCGGTGGTCAGTCTCACCTTGGTCGAGTCATGTTCGAAATCACTCCGCCAGAGCAGCGTGCGCTTCAGGTATCCAGCCGACAGCTCGTTATGGAGTGGAGACGTTCTATCGGGGATATTCCCGGTGCCAAAGAAATTAACTATCGCGCAGAAATCGGGCGCGGTGGCTCGCCGGTTAATGTGCAACTCAATGGAAGTGAGTTTGATCGCTTAAAAGCTGCCGCGCAGTTAATAAAGGATCGATTAGCAACCTACCCGGGTGTTGAAGACATTACCGACAGTTTTGCAGATGGCAAACAGGAACTAAAGCTTGCTATAAAACCGGAAGCCGAACAACTGGGACTCACCCTTTCAAGTCTTGCCTCACAAGTCAGGCAGGCTTTCTTTGGCTTTGAAGTACAAACGATCCAACGCGACAGAGATGACGTTCGGGTGGTAGTACGTTATCCACAGAGTGAACGTGAGTCACTGGATAACCTGCAAACGATGATGATCAAAACACCCAATGGTACAAACGTGCCTTTTGCGGAGGTCGCGGAAGCATCTATGGGTCGTGGGTTTTCAACCATCAGCCGAGTTGATCGTAAGCGTACAATAAATATCGAAGCTGACATCGACAAAGAAAATACCGATTTAGAAACGATAAAGCGCGATTTGCAAGCCGCATTGCCAGAGCTTCTGGCAAGCTTCCCTGATATCTCCTATTCATTCGAAGGCGAAGCGCGCGAGCAGCGCGAATCCTTTGGCAGTTTACGTATTGGCATTTTGTTTGTGCTCGCGGTGATCTACGCACTACTCGCCATCCCGCTACGATCTTATGTGCAGCCGATCATGGTAATGCTGGTCATACCATTCGGCGTGGTCGGCGCGATCCTCGGTCACGTAATCATGGGGATGAACCTCAGCATCATGAGTTACATGGGCATGTTGGCTCTGGCAGGGGTAGTTATTAACGATAGTCTCGTGCTTGTAGACTTTGTCAACAAACGCCGAACAGAAGGGCTGAATGTACCCAATGCGGTACGCGTCGCCGGTGTCGCAAGATTTCGCGCCATACTGCTGACCTCACTGACCACGTTCTTCGGCTTGATGCCGCTAATCTTTGAAGAAAGTACCCAGGCCCAGTTCCTGATTCCAATGGCGGTATCACTTGGATTCGGAATCATGTTCGCCACATTAATTACTTTGATTCTGATCCCATGCAACTACATGATCCTCGAAGATATCAAAGGCCTGTTTTCTTCTACCAAGACACAGCCACGGTACGATAAGTATCACGTTTAAACGGGGCAGGATAACTAACTCCCATCAGCTTAACCTCAGTGGCGGACTGCCGCAGCTGCACGGGATCTCAACTGCAGGGGTGATATATTTAACCGGGTGAGTGTTGATATCGTGGATCGACACCACCTGCCCTAAAACCGTGACAAGCGAAACGCATCGGTATTGATCACGCCAGTATCGCCTGCAATCATGTCTGCGACAATACGACCTGTGATCGGCCCCATGCTAAACCCCATATGCCCATGCCCAAAAGCAAGCCATAGGTTTTCATGATTAGTGGCCGGCCCGATGATGGGCAGGGAATCGGGGGTACAGGGTCGGCGTCCTAACCAGGGCTCAGGGTCAAGCGCTTCACTAATTTCGATCGCTTCAGAGACAAAAGGCTTTACCTGTTGCAGTTGTACCGGAGTAGGTACAGTACTTTCAAAACCCCACTCAACCCCCGTGGTCACCCTCAATCCTTGCTGCATCGGAGACATCACATAACCACCATCCACATCATAGACCGGTCGGTTAAGATGCGCGCTGTCAGACAGCTGATAGTGCATATGGTAGCCGCGCTCGACCACCATCGGCACTTGATAGCCCAACGTTTCAAGTACCACTTTTGTCCAGGCACCGAGAGCGAGCACAACAGTATGTGATTCACGACTTGCGTCAGCACCTACAATATTCCATCGATCATGTCGCCACTCAAGTTGCTTTAATTCATCACGAACAATAGTTCCGCCTTCACTGACAAAGCGCTTGGCGTACAAGTCACAGACTTTACCCGGGCTGGATACAGAGGCGGTATTTTTAATCCACAAACCGGCGGTGAAGATATCGTTAATACCACTTTCCATTTGTCTGATCGCACTGGCATCCACTCGATCAAACGCAACACCACAGCTTTCAAGGTAGTGCTGCTCAGTGGCTGAGCTTTCAAAAGTCTCCGCAGTTCTGAACAGCTTCAACCAACCGTTTTCCCGCAGGTAGTGATATCCATCGCACTCCGAGAGCAGTGTTTTGTGCTCTGCCAGGCAATGACCCACCAGTTCATTCAGAGCGTGAATATTTTTTTTAAAATTCTCGACCCGCGCCTGCTTGAGCACGCTCCGACCCCAAGGTGCCATCTGACCAAGATAGCGATAGTGCACTCTGGCCTCCCGGCTTTTCTGCGCTATGATTTTCGGCAGCTTTCGATGAACACCGGGGGCAGCCTCAGGAAAAATCGATCCCCGGCTTATAACACCCGCATTACCATATGAAGTTTCACTGGCAGGCGCACTTCGATCTAACAACGTGACGTTGAAACCACGACGCTGAAGATGTAACGCGCTGCAAATGCCAATAATGCCCGCACCGATAACTACGATGTCGTGCTTCAAGAGAGGAAAATTTTATAGACCATGCTTCCATGGTAACCAGTCAGTTGGTCTAGTACCAACCGACGCCACGTACATGACGCAAATCAGTTAACCATCACCGTGCAAAAGATCATAGCTGCCCGCACCTACCGGACAGCACCTGGCAGGGAATTAGCGATGCCTCGCCAGAGGTAATTCATTACATCATCGTTGCTTGGTGCAGGTGGGTAAGCATTATCTGACCCTTTGAAACCATTGGAGGCAGAATTCGACAATGCCGCGAGCAATGAATTTCCAACGTATTGTCGGGAATTACTTTCACGGGCGAGCGATACACCGTTGTCGTCACTGCGGTATGTTTGATCACTTACCTTGCGAGCGGAGAAGGTGTCATACACTTGCACACGTATCTCGGCAAGCCGAATCGTTTGATATCGCATGTCGTAGTAGTCTTCGACTTCACGGTTCATTTGACCAACCACAGGTGATGCATCAGGGTGAAGTTCAATAGACTCCTCAAGTGGTGAAATACTAACCATCATTAGATAACGACGGCGCAACTCGGCATCTCTGAAAACAGACAGCGCCCGCTCACTCAAATCTCCTTCCAAACGATAGCTTTGCACAAGAGAACCGAATGGCTCACCTACTCTTTTAGCGACATACTCATAGCTGTCTACCATGCCTTCCAGCTGCGGGTTGGAATACAAAATGTGGGAAGCCAGCTGATCAGCAAGCCGCCAGCGTTGGTACGGCGCTAACGCTGAGCGACCCTGAGCGTGCACGACTGTCCCAACAGCGAGCCCTTCCTGAGAAAAATCGATCGAGATCCCACCGCCGGATTCTGAACCCACATGCAGGTTTGCACACGAGGTAAGCAAAGCTAGGGAAGCAGCAACCAGGAAGCACTTGATTTGGCTTGATTTGTTCAGTTTTTGATACATCATGTAAGCGTAGTCGATTCAAGCACACAAAACCATACCGAAAGCATTACGCCCGGAGGCTGTGGCACACGCAACCCTACAAATATTGCGCCGTCAAAGTACTTTACGACTGTTGTTTACACTTGAGAGTGCCCGACCGGGCGATCAGAAATGACGATATGCCTCGTACATCTGGCAATGATGGAGAAAGAGGACGCGGTACAGACGTACCGCATCCGGGTAAAGCTCTACTTAATTCAGGGTGTCATGCTTCAAAAACGAGTAAATCGGGCAAATTCCGAAATACACGGTAGCAAGCAACAATACACCGAGAAGTAGCCAAAACTTGGATGCAAACAGGCCTACCAGCACCAATGCACCACCGGCGCCAAGGCGAATATTCTTATCCGCTCCACCCATGTTTTTAACAAAATCAGGCATGCTTTTGTTGCCTGAACCTACTTTCTTAACGTTTGACGATTCTTCCATATTAGTCCCCTTGAGAAAATGCTGTACGCGAACGATAGATCACTTGTTGAGTGTAAACCAGTTTCGCGTGTTCAGCGAAAATTGTTAACGAATTTTTATTTTCCTAAGATATGCGCATCATGATGTTTTTCAAGCCCTTTTTCGACCAGCTATCCGCATTCTCAGCGCATTCAACTTGATAAAACCCTCAGCGTCTCGCTGGTGATAGGCACCTTCATCATCTTCGAATGTGGCAATTTTTTCATCAAACAGGCTATCGTCTGAACGACGACCCAGCACACTGACCGAACCTTTGTATAACTTTAGTCGAACATCCCCATTCACATAAGCTTGCGATTGATCAATTGCAGCCTGCAGCATGTGACGCTCCGGACTCCACCAATATCCGTTGTAAATTACACTGGCATAGCGTGGCATCAACTCATCTTTCAGATGCGCCACTTCACGGTCAAGCGTAATGCTCTCTATGGCTCGGTGGGCTTTCAACATAATAGTGCCACCCGGAGTTTCGTAACAACCACGAGACTTCATTCCGACGTAGCGGTTTTCGACAATATCGTCACGCCCTACCCCATGCTTACCGCCAATTTCGTTCAGAGTCTCCAATACAGTGGCCGGTGACATTGGCTTTCCATCAATCGCGACAATATCCCCTGCTGCAAAAGACAAAGTAATCTCAAGCGGCTGATCCGGTGCCATTTCCGGCGCAACTGTCCATCGCCACATATCGGCTTCGGCTTCGACCCACGGATCTTCCAGCTGGTCCCCCTCATAGGAGATGTGCAGCAAATTGGCATCCATGGAGTACGGTGACTTGCCGCCACGCTTCATATCAATCGGAATCTGACGCTCAGCCGCATAGGCCAGAAGCTTCTCTCGCGAATTCAAATCCCACTCGCGCCATGGTGCAATGACTTTCACATCTGGTGAAAGCGCATAGGCGCCCAATTCAAAGCGCACCTGATCGTTACCCTTGCCTGTGGCACCATGAGAGATGGCATCAGCACCCACGTCTGCTGCTATTTCCACCAATCGCTTGGCAATTAACGGACGGGCAATAGAAGTACCGAGCAGGTACTCACCTTCATATATGGTGTTGCAGCGCATCATCGGATAGACAAAGTCGCGCACAAACTCTTCGCGTAAATCTTCGATGAAGATATCTTTGTCTTGAATGCCCAATAGCTTGGCCTTGGCGCGCGCCGGTTCAACTTCCTCACCCTGGCCGAGATCAGCAGTAAACGTCACCACTTCACAGTCATACTCTTCCTGCAACCAACGCAGTATGACCGAGGTATCCAATCCACCGGAGTAGGCAAGCACAACTTTGTTAACTGATGACATTAAGAGGTTCCAGGTTTGACTTCAATGTAAGCCCTGACGGGGCGTGCATTTTACCTCAATTAACGCTGCAAACTCGAACAGTCGCTACGCTGTATTTTCCGCGTTTGCCAACAGGCAGCCGATGTTGCCATCAAATAAGTGGCAGGATTATTGGAACCACTCATTCCTGCATGGCCAATCAGCCCGCCTACATCAAGTATAAGCACTGCCTATAGTAAATATAGTCAATGTTTAGCAAAACTTGGCATATACTCAGTGCAAGCAACTTTCTGACACCATCTACCTCTAATCAGTTTGCCAAGGACTCTTGCTCCGGAAGCACTGAATATCGGACCTGTCAATGACTCAAAAAACAATCACCCTGACCGACAACACCAGTGGAAAATCTACGGATTTTGACGTACTCGAGGGCACACACGGTCCAGGCTGCATCGCAATAAAAAATCTGTACAAAGATACCGGCTACTTTACCTATGATCCTGGCTACGGTATGACCGGCAGCTGCAAAAGCAGCATCACGTTCATCAACGGCGAAGAAGGCATTCTGCTGCACCGCGGCTACCCGATAGATCAACTGGCCGAGAAGAGCAGCTACCTCGAAATGTGCTACCTGCTTTTAAACGGTGAGTTACCCACAGATACCGAAGCCAGCGATTTTAATTCAACAATTAAAACCCACACCATGGTGCATGAAAACATCAGGGATTTTATCAATGGCTTTCGATATGACGCTCATCCTATGGCCATGTTGGTCGGCACCGTCGGAGCACTTTCATCGTTCTATCACGATTCACTGGACATTAATAACCCTGAACACCGTGAGATCTCAGCTCACCGTTTGATTGCCAAACTACCAACGATTGCGTCTTACTGTTACAAGCATCATCGTGGCTTGCCGTTTATGTATCCAGACAACGATCTCGACTATGTGCAGAATTTTCTGCATATGATGTTTGCCGTCCCGGCTCAGGACTATGTACAAAGCCCGGTGGCAGCCAAAGCACTTGAAGTCATGTTGATCCTGCACGCAGACCACGAACAAAACGCGAGTACTTCAACGGTTCGACTTGCAGGTAGTTCCGGGGCCAATCCATTTGCATCTATTGCAGCGGGTATCGCAAGCCTTTGGGGCCCTGCACATGGCGGCGCGAACGAAGCAGTGATCAACATGCTTGAAAACATTGAGCAATCCGGTGAAACCATTGCAACCACCATCGCGCGCGCCAAAGACAAAGACGACCCGTTCCGTTTAATGGGTTTTGGCCACCGCGTTTACAAGAATTTTGACCCGCGAGCCAAAATCATTGCCAAGCTATGCCATGAGTTACTTGACGATCTGGATGGCGACCAGCCGTTGTTTGATCTTGCTCTCGAACTGGAACAAGCCACCTTAAACGATGAATACTTCCAAGAGCGCCGGCTGTATCCAAACGTTGATTTCTACTCTGGCATTATCCTTCGGGCACTGAACATTCCGATGAATATGTTTACCGTGATGTTTGCTATGGCGCGAACTGTAGGCTGGATTTCGCATTGGATGGAAATGCACAATGACCCAGAGTTTAGAATTGGTCGACCGCGGCAGATCTATACCGGGCCGGCCAAGCGCGACTACCCCTCCTAAGTCGTGGTCAGTTCTTGTAAAACACTGTAAATCCAACGATCTAGCGGATGTTTTTTCCGAGTAAATCCTGCCAAAAAGCCAGCATCAAGCTGGCTTTTTGCATTCTATCTATTCCGTTTCCAAGCTAAAATTAGCTGGCTCATAGCCATTTTTTATAATATTCATCCGTTCAGCTAGATGACATATCTACTCTACGGGTCAATAATCTCCCAGCAAAATCCGGAGCATGTCCTAAGCTCAAGAGATACCGTAATCGCGCGCTAACTACACCATAAGCGCATTAATTTATGCGGCAATCTTACACGAGTCGAAACATGCCGAGGTTTCTAACCCCGCTGCTGGTGTTGATGTTACTCATCACCAGCGGTGCCTCATCAGCGCAACAATACTCAAGCTTTCGCTTTGTCAGTGACACGCTGCCTGTGAACGGTAGTTCCGTCACAAGCATTGAGTTTTTCGCGCCTGACCAAAGCAACAGCACACCCAACGCTACACTGAGTTATCTGGATGTTGCCGGCCTGAGTACGGTTTACCTTATCGAATTCACTCCCTCAGAAATCATTCGCAGTACTGTTCCAGTTTATATGCCCTCAGCCGACTTCGGAATCACTGATGTATCCAGTATTGATCTCGAAGAAGTACACTTCCTGACAGGGCGATTGATCCATCCAGATAACGCCAATGCCACGCTGCCACCACATTGGTTTCGTATGACATTACACGAAGGCGTTTGGAGTGGTGTTTTTCGGATCGCTGATCGGATCTATACCATTGACCGCTTGAAAAAAGAAACTGTCGTAGAAGTGAGAACCACCCAATCAAGCAATACTTCGTTCCAACCTGCCACACAGGTAAAGCTCACAGCACTGATCGATGAAAACTATGTTTTCTCAAACACAGATTCACTTGGTATGGAAAGCGGGGGGCATATTTTCGCACTTGAATCGATGCATGTGATGGATGGTTTATCAGCAGACTCACTGGGAATCACTCTAAAACTTGAACAACTTGTTTATCTCACTGCAGCGGAGCTTGCTACCGGCATCGAACCCTCCAGCGAGATCTCCAACTGGCTTGAGATCAACGCTGCCGCGTTCGGCATGTCAGACAATCTTGCGACTTTTATCTTTCGTGGCGCTGATGGCACCAAAAGTACAACGACATCAGTCAATTCAAAAAACAATTTCGTGTTGCAGGGGAAGTCGCCCCATTATCAATTTGATACTGCTCATTACTTTGGCCAGTTGTTAGGGGTACCAGAGGAGCACGGCACACTGCAAAGCATTAAGAGCAGTGCCACCAATCCAATGCCGGCTGTTCATTGGAGTGAAGCACAGCGCGCGTTTATAAATAATAATCTACTGCCAGCCACGCTGACCCAAACACTTAGCTACGACGCCCCGGTTATCGAAGTGACTGAAGCAGAAGCTCCCAACGTCATACCTGATCACATATTGGATTCCGAAAGCCCGGAGATAACATCGGGTGGTGGTATACAAGACGACGAACCGCAAAGCAACAATGGCGATATCGCTAGCGGTGAAAATTCTGCCATAGCCACCGGTGGCAATGGCGGTGGCGGTGCGCTCACCCCTTTATCGTTACTTGCACTGTTGTTCTCAGTTCGAGCTTTTCGTAGCCGCGAATACCACAACCGGTAGCCAGCTCCCGCTACAACATTCCATTTTATACTGCTAAGCTCTCTTTTCAATAGAACCTAAGTCGATCCCGTGCATACGATAAGACATAGAAACATTACGGCACAGATTAATCCGCTAGGTGCCGAACTGAGCAGTCTAAAAAACAACGAACAGGAAATGCTGTGGCAGGGTGATGAGCGCTTCTGGAGCGGTCGAGCCCCGATCCTTTTTCCAATAGTCGGTTCATTAAAAAATAATCAAACAACGATTGATGGCAAAAACTATCAAATGCCGCGCCATGGCATTGCACGAAGCAGTACGTTTGAATCGATTGAAACTTCCAACGACTCAAGCGTTGGTATGCAACTGCAAGCCAACACAGATTCAAAGCTACACTATCCGTGGCAATTCGAACTACAGGTACATTTCACGCTGCGCGACAACGGTATTGATATTCGCTACGATGTTTTTAATCACGATAACAACACCATGTTATTCACCATTGGATCGCATCCGGCGTTTGCACTTGCTGTGAATAGTTCAACTGCCATAAGCGATTACGACATCCAATTCAGCAACACTGAACATCTGCTCCGCCACCGCCTGAACGAAGCAGGCCTACTCGACACTGAAACACAACTGTTCGAAGCAAAGGACAATGTCATCACTCTCAGTGAAAATATCTTCAACGATGACGCACTGGTCTTTAGGAACATCAAATCTGACACAATAAATCTTCGGTGCAAGCAACAAACGCTGCTTAGCGTCAACACAGGAGGTGCTCCGCACCTTGGCCTATGGGCTAAACCAAATGCACCGTATGTTTGTATTGAGCCGTGGCTTGGCACCAGTGACTTTGTAGATTCAAATGGTGTATTTGAAGCGAAATCAGACTTACAATCGCTGGCGCCTGGAGAAAAGTTCAGCCATCAGATTGGAATAAATTTTCCTTAGCGAGAACTGACCGGGCTTACGGCGTTCTTACATTGATGGTCAATGGAACCGTACCTGGCTGCGGAGTAGTAGGCTCATCGTTTCCACCAGAAAGTGCCAACGCCAGCCCGACCACAGCCGCCCCCATCAGGACATAAACAAACTTGCTTTGCGGTGCGGACACTACTTCCGGCGCCGGACTAACAGGTGCTGACTCAAGTTGCCTGATCAATGGAAAAAACGGAAACCCTTTTAGTACCCGATTACCTCCTGTATCAAGCGCCTCGATATAATACTCAATCTTTTTCTGCCCGAGCGCGGTTGCTACTAGTGACGTGTATTCAGTCGACTGGTTCGATTGCACCATCTCAACACGCTGGTATTGAATACCCGGACTATCACGATAAAAAAGTAGCACATGTGCCAGGCCTCGATCATCAATTACTCTTGCCGAGAACTCCTGAGTCTGGCCAGGCACGCCCGTACCAAGCGCTTCATGATCGATAACCGGCGGATCGATATCAATGTCAGCAGGCCAATTGGGCGGTGACTCACTATTGCTTAGTTGAGCCAGTTGCAGTGGCGCGGCATGCTGGCCTGATGTGAGTGTTTGGGCCGAAACGAATGACATGGTTTGCGACGCAAACAAGAGAAAAGCAACAAATGACGCCAGCAACCGACGCAGCACAGATTCTCGATCGGTGTTTGTATTTCCGGTATTGATTGCACCACCCTCCAACTAGCGTTTTCTTGATTAATCAGCGATTACACGCAGCCCAGAGTCTGCACTTTATTGTCATGACGATAACACAGCACTGCAATAATTCAAAACCTGAGCAGAGTCGCCGACCTCTGGCAATTACCCTTCAGCCTACCAGATTATTTGTGACCAGCCATAGCGTTCGCGATTCAAGGTCAGTTCCGAATCCCGGTACGCGGGTGAAGGGTAGACGATATCACCATTGGGCAAAGTCATTGTCTCAATGCGAAGTTTGGCGGTCACCCGTTTGGGATCAAGAGCAGTCTTTACATCCACTATTTTTGCATCAAGACGGGTGTAGCGCTTAAAGAGGGTATCGAATAGGCCCTGCCGGGTCGGACTACCCTCAGTCAGTGCGACTATCGCCTGCTGATTTTTAGATCCGATTGCGCGTCTTAATGCATTGAATTGTCCAGTGGCATAGCTGACTTCATACTCTGACAATGGTTTTCTCTGGTATGTCTCCTGCGCCACCACCTGAGATTCCAATTCGCTCAGGCGGCTGTCATTTATTTGCAAAGACCGGGCATCGTCAAGCCAGTCACGAGCGGTTTCAATGTCACCATCCGAGACTGCATTCTCCGCGTTACTAAGATAGCTGTTATAGGTTTGGCGACGCTGACGTGCACGGCGATTGGCCGCTTCAATTCGGCGATCGTTGGCAGCTTCTTTACGTTTTTGCGCATCGCGCTGTTGAGCAAGTTGCGACTCACGGGCCTGACCTGCGTCAATCGCTGCCTGTGCATCAGCTTCAATTTTTTTCACTCTCGGGTCATCTTGTCTCTCGGCTCGCAGTTCGCCAAGTAGTGCAAGCGCTTGCTGGTGATCTCCAGATTGATTCACTGACTGCGCCTGATTGAGACGATCCTCTGTTGCCTGATTCCGGCGGGCGGTTTGTAATCGTAGCACCAGATCGTTAATCATCTCGTCGTTAGAGGAGATTTTTCTTAACTCATCGACAGACCGGTCTGCCTGTTCAAATTCACCGGAATCCAGCTCCACATTTACACGCGTTAGAACAATCTCCTCAATTTTTTCAAGCTTCGACCGGGCCACCAGATTATCGGGATCAGCCGCCAGCACCTGCCGATACAAAGGCACTGCACCCTCTACGTACATGCCTTTATCAAATTCACCATTCGCCTGCACGATCAACGCATCAAACGCACTGCGTTCCAGATACCCCCGATATAGCCATGACCCCGCCACAGCCAGAAGAAACCCGGCACATAAAGTCAATAGCCAACGCAGAGCCGGTGACTTTTTCTCTCGTGAGCTTCTCTGCCTGACTTGCGACTCTCTATAACGATGAGATGGTGAGCGCTGATCAGCTGCCGGATAATCACCCATTAGGGGCTGATGTGAATTCCTGGTATCCGGCCGCAACCGTTGCTCTTCAAGCGCCGAACTTGCATCAAGCGCGTCACGCCACTCAGTCAGGTTTCGTGGTCGATCTGCAGGGCGAAAGCTTAGCGCCCAGTCAATTGCTTCCAGGAACGGATCGCTGTAACGGCCAGAGCCAATGCTAAGGGCTGGTTCCAATGGATCCGGGGATTTACGCACAAGTGCCGCAAGCCGCCCGGTCGGGCCAACCGGTGTTTTACCGCTAATAGCGTAATAGAGTGTCGCGCCCAATGCGTAGATATCAGTCCAGGGACCGACTTCCATTCCATCACCTTCCTGGTACTGCTCTATCGGTGTGTAGCCCGCTGAAACATAAGCCGTATGTGCACCTTCCCCATCCGCTGGCCGAGCAGCACCAAAATCGAGCAGTACGGGTGTGCCGTCATTTCTAATAATCAGGTTGACCGGTTTGATGTCGCGATGCAGAAATCCGTATTGATGCACTTGATCAAGCCCATCGACAATTCTAAGAATAAGCGAGGTCAGAGACGACTCGTCAATACCAGCACCGCGCTGAACGTAAGCTTTGAACTCCTCCCCTTCTTCATATTCCATCACCAGGTAAGCGGTGTTATTGGCTTCAAACACCGTCATCACACGGACGATATTCGGGTGACGAAACTTCACCAACGTCCGGGCTTCCCGCAGGAAATTACTTACACCGAGGTCAAAGTCCGGCCTGACCTTGTCACTCAGCGGCACAAGTGAGTTATCACTCAGCCGCTCAACCGCCCAACCGGGCATATATTCTTTGATGGCAACCTTGTGATCAAGATTGGTATCGGTGGCAAGGTAGGTCACGCCGAATCCACCGCGCCCAAGAACTTCCTCAATCCGGTACCACTGGACCAGCTCGCCTTCTTTCAGTATCCGTTGGTTATCCATTTGTCATAACTACAGGCTTGGGACGAGGGCTCAGGACGAGAGGACGTAATGAAGAATGGAACAGGCTGGCGCAGACCCCTACTATAGGAAAATTTCATCAGTCACGTTGTAGCATTGCCGCATTGTTACTGACTTAGTCCCACCTTTTTCATATTTTTGCATTCAAAACACACCAACATCCGTTTTTTTCATCCGCCACACAATTATTTTACCTTGTTGCCCCAAAAACCGCAGGTTTCTACCACAATTACATCTCTCTACAGTAAATCGCCAAACAGTAAAAACAATGAGACACTGGTGGTTTATCATTCTCACTAATTCCTAACTGCGAGAGGGCAATGGATTTATTCACTCTAGATAATTTGGTCACTTTGTTACTACTGATTCTGCTGCAAGCGGTTCTTGGTTTTGACAACTTACTCTACATATCGCTGGAATCGAAACGAGCGCCGGCACATCAACAGGCCCAGGTGCGTAAGTGGGGTATTGGCCTCGCCGTCGGATTCCGCCTTATTCTGCTTTTTGTCCTGGTAAATCTGGTCGAGAAATTTCAGAGCTCTGTGCTTACTGCTCACTGGGAAGGGATTCTGGAATTTGATTTCAACTTTCACGCAATTATCGTGTTGATCGGTGGAATCTTCATCATCTACACCGCGATGAAAGAAATCATGCACATGATGTCACTTGAGGAACATGACAATGAAAGCAAGAGACAAAGCTCAGCCGTCACTGTTATTACCTGGATCGTATTGATGAACCTCGTGTTTTCGTTTGACTCAATTCTGAGTGCTATGGCACTGACAAAAGTGTTTGCAGTGATGGCAATTGCTATTGTTATCAGCGGAATCCTGATGATTATGCTGGCAGAGCGTGTCTCAGAGTTTCTACAGAAAAACCGAATGTACGAAGTATTGGGCCTGTTCATTCTGTTCGTCGTCGGCATCATGTTGATATCCGAAGGCGGTCACTTGGCGCATATGAAAATTCTAGGCACCGAAGTTCAGCAAATGACCAAAGCAACTTTCTACTTTGTGATCGTGGTGATGGCGCTATCAGACGTCGTTCAAAGCCGCTATCAGCGAAAGCTTTTGCGTGAGAAGAAGAAAATGCTTGCTGAGGCCAGTACCGCTGTAAATCACTAAATTAAACCGTGCTGGCTGCTTCAGCAGCACCATAGTATCAGGCCCGCTTATGCGGGCCTTCTGTTTATTATTTAACTAATAGCGCTAACACCCGCCCTTCATGCAACTTGAGATTCGCACTTTACTATTCAGCATTAAACACCGCGTTGTCACTCCAAGGACCCCAGCCTGCATTGTTGTAGGCCCTTAGCCGCCAAACAGCATATTTCTGAGGGCTAACACCACCGACGGTCGTACTACAAGTGCTAGGTGAACATATATCAGAAGCGTTGTGCACTGATACATAGCTCCATCGGTTTTCACTGCGATCATATCTTTGAAGCTGATATTGACTTACATTTTCACCTGCGGTGTAAAAAACCACAGGCACAGGCACATTTGCGCTAACAGTCTGTAGTCTTATTGGCGCTTGAATCACAGGCTTTTCAGGAACAGTCATAGACGGTTCCGATACAGAAAAAACCGCATTGTCGCTCCATGGACCCCAACCGGCTGAGTTGTAGGCCCTAACACGCCATACCGCGTACTGCTGTGGACTCAGGCCTGCAACCTCAGTGGTGCAGGTTCCGGCAGAGCAGATGCTCTCTGCCGTGTGAGTCTTTACATAGCTCCATTGCAATGCCGTTCGATCAAAACGCTGCACTTGATATTTCGAGATTGACTCACTTAACGCAGAAAATGAAACTGCTATCGGCATATCAGAGGCAACCTGTGAGACGTTAGCGGGGGCTAGAGTGACAGGTTTCGCCGGTGGCGGGACAACGACATCAATCGTTACAGTCGCAGGAGCACTATCATCCACGCCATCATCAACCTTATACGTAAAGCTATCTGGCCCGACAACAGCACCAAACGGGGTATAAGTCAGTTGAGGCGGAATACCAGTCAACGCACCGCGCAGCGGTTGAGTAACAATGCTGAAACTCAACACATCGTTATCTGTATCTGTACCGCCAAGCGTCACGCCAATCGCAGTTCCAAATGCCGTAGTCAAAGACAAATCATTGGCTTGTGGAGCTGTGTTCGGTGGCAGAGCCTCAACGCTTATTGTGACCGTAGCAGCAACACTGTCGTCAACCCCGTCGTTAGTTACATAGGTAAAACTGTCTTGACCTATACTTGCGGAAGCGGTGTAGGTTAAATTGGGGGGTGTCCCTGACAATGTACCAGTGACCGGTTGGGTGACTACACGATAAGTCAACGCATCACCATCTACATCAGCACCAGTCAAAGTGACGGGCAGAGACGCGGATGCACCAACCACCGACAGTGTCTGGCTAGCTGCAGATGGTCGATTATTCGGACTCGGTGCCGGAACCTTAAAGAATTGAACACTTCGCGAATCACTAATTGCAGTACCATCGCTTACTACGAAGGAAAAAAAATCATACGTCGCACTGTCATTTGGCGTATAGACCAGATTAGGTGCCACTCCGGTGAGAGTCCCCTGTAAGAAAGGTGGAATACTGACAATGTAATCCAATTGGTCGCCATCCTGATCAAAGCCACTGAGTGTCACTGGATAACTAGCACTATCAGTAATTTTTATTTCCTGGTAAAAGGCAATAGGCGCAGTGTTTTCAACGTTTCCATTTGGATCAAGCGTATAACTGAATCTTCTGGTACGGGGAACGGCATTCTGGTCGTCAACACTATCAGGATAGAGATCTAACGCATCACCGGAAGAAGCCGCACTGTCACCATGAAAGAACAATAACAAGTTATCAAGATTACCAAATAGCGATCGACTCACTTTCAGTTCAACCGTGTCACCAGTAACCGCGGAATCTACATCACCTATGTATGTCCACAACCACTGATCCGGTAGATCTGAATTATAACGGTACAGGTCACTGCCCTCGATCAGATAATCCGCACCGACAGCAAACTGGCCGGTGAAACCACTAAACCCGGTCAAAGCATCGCTATCTGTATCGAGGAAAATCTGATTCCCCCAAAGAATCTGAGCATCTCCATATTCACGATAGGCAAGGTATAGATGAGTATCATCATGTCCCATCCATGCCTCACGCCAATCAATACTATTGTTTACACCGCTCACATCCTGAGCTTCTTCACCGAACGATACCAGATTCGCCCAGTCGGCAATGTTGCCGTCCAAAGTAATTGTGGCGGGATTGGAAATAGTGGCGATAGGGCGGCCAAGTTGCGGCTCTACATTAAAAACTATGGTCGCCGCCCGACTCGTTAGATCAGAGTCGCTAACTGTAAACTCGATCGAATCGCGACCGGAAAATCCCGCATCAGGCGTATAGATCAGATCAGGCACTGTGCCACTAATCGCCCCATTACCTGGCTGTCCAGTGACCACAAACGTCAGCGGCATATTTTCATTGTCACCTCCACTAAGTCTGAAAGGCAGGGGTTGATCTACTACTGATTCCAGCACTAACTCATTCGCAATCGGTGCAGTATTCGGTAGTGTGACAACAACATTAAACTGCGCTGACACACTATCTAACTCGCCATCGTTAACCAGGTAATTAAACGAATCCACGCCCGAATAGCCTGTATTTGACACATATACAAAGTCAGGAGCCACGCCAGTTAGCGTGCCGTTTTGGGGCTGTGTTAAAATCGAATAACTGATTACATCACCATTTATATCTGAACCCGATAATGTAATCGGGGTGGCAACACCAGACTCAGTCTCTACTGAACCACCAGATGCAACAGGTGCTGCGTTAATCGGAGTGACTGCGGTGATATCTACATTGTAGGTAGACGGGTTATTAAAACGCAGAGTAAGCAGGCCATCACTCTCGGCAAAGGAATCAGCGCCTGTAACAGAGGCGTTTTGTTTCATTCCATCACTTAACACTATCGCTACTTCGCCCTCACCCTGCATACTAAAACTAAGTTGATTACCATCCCCCGTCAGTGTTAACAAACGCGCACGCATTGGCAGTGAAGTAATCCGTGTAACAGCATCTGGCACCGGGCCCAGAGATATCTCAAACTGCCCACCGTCTTCGGCTAAAAAGACTTGCTCACTATCGTACGCGTACCAGTTTTCAACGCTTTTTATCTGAACACCGTCTGACACCTTTAATGCAAATTGCCCAACACCGGCCGCGGTGACTGACGCGCTAATAACATTCGATGAACCAACCGAAAGATCTGCACTCGCAAACGCACGAATGCGGTCATGCATGTTATCTACGGTGGTGAATTCAGCACCAAGATTTTCCGCATAGGCGATCGTGTCGGTAAACATATCTTTGGTATATAAACCAGCCGCTGTCTGCGTTGTTGGTCCATAGTCATGCCACAACCAGTGCACAATGGGCCGCTGGGCGTGCTTAAGTACTGTATCAATTTCGGTCTTCCAGATGATCTTGGCTTCGGCCGGGGTGTAATTTTGAAAATCAATCAACCCGAAATCAGGTGACAAGTTTAAGCTGAAATACATCATGTCATGCTGCGGCTCAAGGAAACCAAAAGCACCAGGGTAGCCAGAACCGACACTGCCAGTGCGGCCGCTCAGGTAGTCAAGCCAGGGGTTTAGTGTTTCAACCACAAACAGCGATTCTGAATTTCCAGGCACCGCAGCGCCGACAACCGGTACACCAATCTGAGTTCCTATCTCTGCAGCACTGTCCTGGAACTCAAATTTAAGTTCCTCCGCAGAAAGACGGCTGGTGTGGTGCGGGTGCGTCCAGGAGTGAGTCCCGATTTCGTTTCCAAGCGCGATGTACTGTTGATACAACGGTGCAGATATGCCCCAGTCAGTGTATTCGCCTCGCTGAGGCTTATTGCCAATATCGATATAGTAAGACCCAACAAAATTGTAGTCGCGCTTCCACTCTTTAATAATTTCCAGAAGGGGTATTTCAGTCTGCGCAAGCTCCGCGGCAATCATCGCCTGATCCATATCATTGCGCGCAAGAAACACATGATCTGATCTTGACACCTGCAATGAAACGGGTGCCGCATCTCCGTAAACCATCCACTGAATAACGCGCCACATGAGATTGTTATCTGCCATCACCTCTTCGTTTGCAAAGTGAACCACGCGACCGACACGATCGATTATCTGGGCACCATTGTAAGTTGAGGAACCCGATTTTATTACTGTAAGCGGTGTGGACTGTTCACCTTCTACCGCAGTGAAGTGTCCAAACCATATTTGCTCGTAGGCAACCAGCTCTTCGTCCGCTTGATAAATTTTACTGACGGGGTGCGTATTATCAGCAATCCTGACAGAAGCACTCACTCCATTGAGAAATTCCGCAGGCTCAACACCGAGCACTTCAGCCATCGCACTGCCGTAGTCTGAATAGGCAGACCCGTCAGGCATTAAGGTCAGGAACTCGCCAGATGCAACTATGCCAACGCCATTTTCCTGAGCTTGTAATAAACGGGTTTTGATCGATGCTCTGTAAGACGCATCCACATGTGTGAAGCTGGGAATGATGATCGCATCATAGTCGAGCAGATTAGCTGTCGCGGCAAGATCAGTTTCATCCAGCAGGTCAAACGGAATACCAGCCATCATTGACTGATGCTGTACTGAAGCAAATAGTTGGTTGTAGGCAAACGAATCGTAAAACGCGGTTTTGCTGGACTGCGAGTGAACAATTGCAATGCGGCGATCTTCCAGCGGCAGCTGCGCCAAGCCAGACCCAAAACCCGGTGAATTAGTTTTATTGTCAACACCACAGCTTATTAAAAGCAGGGCAATGCCCACAATAGTTGCTATTTGCTTGATAAAACGCATGTTCTTCCAAAGAAAAATCGGCTCTCTATTCTGAAACGGCCATACTAATAATTGCTTTACGTCATTTGGGTAATGAGACAACATTGAATTGAATATAAGGTTATTGATTCAAACAGATTGAACAGGGTGTGCAAATATCACAATATTAACGCTCGGACACTAAAGTTCTGTAGAAGATAAATACCGGGTGGGTATCCCATGGATGTGTATGATCCGCCTAGCGCAACCGGTTGTCAGTCCATATCAATCGAACAAGTTTGTGGTTCAGCACCGTCCACTGCATTAGTGCCGCGATCTAAGCAAGTTGAGCTATCAATATCCCATATGGAATTACTAAAAAACGCCCGTAAAAACCACATTGGCGTTGCGAATAAGCCGAATGAAGACTTTTAACAAACCACTCACGGCAACGATAGCCTTCGGCTTCCTGATGACACTGTCTTCAGGATTCGGGCAAACATTTTTTATTTCGTTGTTTAACCCTGAGCTTCGCGCCGCATTTAATCTGAGCCACGGTGACATCGGCGGCCTCTATTTTATCGGCACCCTGCTAAGTGCCGTTGCCGTTATCTGGTTAGGCAAGCTCATTGACCAATTTGATCTAAGGATTTACACCGCGTTTGTCAATATTGGATTGGCGGCGGCATGCTTCACCATCGCAAACGTCAACTCCGCCGCCACATTGATTCTGGCGTTTTTTATGCTGCGGCTATTTGGCCAAGGACTTTCCGGCCACACTGGCATCACCACCGCATCACGAGTGCAAGCAGAATATAGAGGCCGCACTGTTAGCCTGGTAGGACTTGGATATTCAACTGGCGAGATCATCCTGCCGTTTTGCACCGTGGCACTAATCAGTGCCTACGGTTGGCGACAAACCTGGACTGTGTACGCCGTGCTGGTAATTCTTGTCATCGCTGTCTTTGCTCAGCTGTTACTCAAGAAGCTCAAAGCGTTTAGTCGATCGAGTCACACCCCAAGTGACGATCCAAAATCATGGAATCGATCACAAGTGATGAGAGATCGTAGATTCTGGATGATCGCTCCTGCGATTTTTTCCCCGTCCATAATTTCGACTGCACTTTTTTTTCATCAACAGAGCCTGGCTGAAAGCAACGGTTTCACGTTATCCCACTGGGCCGCTGGCATCGCTGCGTATTCAATCGCAGCAGTACTCAGTTCACTGTTTATAGGCGTGTTGGTTGATCGTTACAGTGGCGCCCAAGTGGTTCGGTTCTATCTGCTGCCATTCATAACCGCAGTAATTGTTGCGGTATTTCTGCAATCCTTCGCCCTACCCTTTATCTACTACGCCCTGATTGGCGCAACAGTCGGCATTGGAACACCCGCAGTCAGTGCACTGTGGCTAGAGCTGTACGGGTCCGCTCACATAGGTGCTATTCGTGCGCTCACCCATGCATGCATGGTATTCGGCACCGCACTTGGCCCGGTTATTTTCGGCTATCTACTTGACGCGGGCGTCAACTGGAACAACTTATTAGCCGCCAGTGCACTATGGATGGCCCTTGCTTCGCTATTGTTAATCACCACCACGCTTGAATGGATTCAAAGCCCCCACCGTGCCTGATAACTCCATCACCACTATTGGTCTGGTAGCAAGGCCGGCAAAAATTAGGCACCGCTTGAAAGTGCGTACCTGATATTGACACTTGCAAGTGCCCATTCGCTAGCGCTCCGGGCCGACTTTCAGAATCGGTTAAGCAATGAAAAGAATTGACAACTACACCAACCTGTCATTCATCAGGCTACTTTTGCTGCTACATTCGCCGATACACGCTCGTACAAACGTACCCGAAATCGAGGATATGAAACAATGAACTCACTGAATAAAATACAGCAGCTTGTAAAAATCAGTCTCGTCGTTATGACCCTGCTGATGGCCCCTCTAGCGGCATTCGCTGCAGAAGTTGTTGATATCAATCGTGCGGATGCTGCCACCATGATAGAAAACTGGAAAGGCATTGGTGAGAAAAAGGCACGCGCCATTGTTGCCTACCGAAAGAAAAACGGTGCGTTTTCCAGTATCAATGATCTAGCCAATGTCACAGGCATCGGAGAGGGATTAATTAAAAACAACAAAAAATATATGTCTGTATCCAAAGGCGTTATCAAATCGAGCGGCAAACCTACCGCGAGTAAAAGCAGCACTAAAAAAGACACCTCCAAAAAGTCCACAGCCAAAAACAACAGCAAAGCCACATCCAGCAAAACGACTAAAAAACCGGCCAAGAAAAAAGCAAGTTCTACCGCCAAGAAAGACAGTAAAACAAAAAAGAAAGAGTGCACCTCTAAGTCTACAGACAAGAAGTGCAAGAAAAAGCCTGCTAAGAAGAAAGCAAAAACCAGCTAGGCACTTCGTAAGATCACACTCTGTGGGCCGCAAATAGCCCACAGGTTCCTCTATTCAATTCCCACTTCAGTTTTTATCGCCGCCTGCACCAATCGCAACAAAGCCATTGGGTATTTACCGTCAAGCCGCTCATGCACAGGCTTTAATGATTGCTCACCCGTATCAATAGCAAACAATATCTCAGCTTCAAGTTCATTTCGCTCGTCTTCATCAAATACCGAAGCGATTCTATCTAACGGTAAATCCCCCTCTTTTGCTAATGCAATTAGCCCGATATCAACATGCGATTGCGTTAACTTGCATCGTGCAGCCATATCTAAGATATCTGTTCCCTTGTCTAATTCCAATACTAACCTACGCCTGATGTCATCGGCATCAGGAGTATTGTTCTCTTGATTGATCACGTCGAGAAACTGCTGCCCGTACTTTGATAGCTTGGCCTCACCCACTCCCGAGACAGCAGCCATCGCAGCCAGGGTTTTCGGCTTATTTTCAACCATTTCCATTAACGTAGCATCGTGGAAGATGACATATGCCGGCACGCCTTGCTCCTTAGCGATTTCACTTCTGCATTCGCGTAGGCTTTCCCATAACTCCGCGTGCTCAGGGCGTACGGTCTTACCACCGCTGCGAGCCTTCTTTCGTTTAGCCGGTTTATCATCGACTCTAAACGAGAGTTGCTCTTCGCCTTTTAGCACAGGGCGTGCTGTGGCAGTGAGGCGTAAACCGCCTTTACTTTCAAGATCTGTCGTTAACAGTGATCGAGCGATCAGCTGCCTGAAAACACTGCGCCATGTATTGGCATCATAAGCAGTACCGATGCCGTAGACGGTTAATTTATCGTGCTGAAAACGGCTGATTCGATCGTCACTTTTACCAAGCAGCACATCAACAAGATAAGAGCTACCAAAACGTTGGCCGGTCCGATAAACAGCTGAAAGGGCCATACGGGCCGCCTCTGTCGCATCCCAGGTATCAACAGGGTTCAGGCAGGTATCACAATTGCCGCACGGCTCATCTAATGTTTCACCAAAGTAGCGCAATAGTGTTCTGCGCCTGCACTCAGTGGCTTCACACAAACCAAGCATCGCCGTCAGTTTATGACGCTCAACTTGAATAATTTCCTGACTGGCGTCAGACCCGCCTAGCATCTGCTGCAGAGAGATTACATCTTGCAGTCCATACACCATCCATGCAGTCGACGGTAAGCTGTCTCGTCCTGCGCGACCGGTCTCTTGATAATACGATTCAATGCTCTTCGGCATATCGAGGTGAGCAACAAAGCGTACATCCGGCTTATCTATGCCCATACCAAACGCTATCGTTGCCACCATGACCACCGATTCTTCAACGATAAAACGCTGCATGTTCCTGGCTCGATCAGCGCTATCCATCCCAGCGTGATAGCACATGGCGTTGATATCCTGCGTTTTAAGATAAGCCGCAGTTTCTTCGGTCTTTTTACGTGACAGACAATAGACAATACCGGAAGCTTTTGGATATTCTGACTTAATGAAATCCAATAACTGTTGGCGCGGGTTATTTTTACCTTCTATGCGGTATTGAATGTTCGGTCGATCAAAACTACTGATAAACAATTCGGCTTCTTGCAGACGCAAATGCTTGCGAATATCTTCACGGGTATTTTCATCCGCAGTGGCTGTAAGTGCCAGCCTCGGTACCCCCGGATAGTTCTCAGCAAGCGATGAAAGCTGCGTATATTCGGGCCGAAAATCATGCCCCCACTGTGACACACAGTGTGCCTCATCAATCGCAAACAGAGCAATCTGCAGACGCGAAAGTAATCCCTGGCCTGTAGCCGCGACTAACCGCTCTGGCGCCATATAAAGCAGGTCAAGCTCGCCATTGATTGCCTGAGCCTCTACCTGCCGCTGTTCAGCGGTAGACTGACTGGAATTGATATAAGCCGCCCGGACGCCGTTCTGACACAGCTGCTGTACCTGATCCTGCATCAATGCGATTAACGGTGAGACAACAATGCCCACACCATCACGCAATATGGCAGGTATCTGGAAACAGAGACTTTTACCCCCGCCTGTGGGCATCAATACCAAAGTGTCATGTCCTTCAATCGTGCGGTCGATAACGGCAAGCTGATCGCCACGAAACTGTTGATATCCAAACAGATTCTGCAAACATTGATGGGCTGAGTTTTGTGTAGGCAAAGCGAAACACCTGCTTAAGTTTTTGCGATGCACTCCCGATAAGACCATCAACCTGCGGAAGATTCGACGAGGTGCAAGGTTATTGTATCTCGCTGCCCGGATAAAAAAACAAAATAAATACACCGGCATCACTCACAGCCTGGTAGTGAAAATGCGAACTAACCCCCGTTTTAAAAAATCAACCATACGTCTGTCAGCCCATGCTTTGATGGTCACCAGCGCTCTACTGCTCGGTGCCTGCGGCGGCGGCGGTGACAAGCTATACAATGAAACCGGCATCGATTCAGGAAGTATCAGCAGCACCTACAAAATAGACAGTAGCGGCGCGCCTTCACTGGGTGCTGCACTACCGCAAAAATTAAATGATGATTTCGATGCCGCGCGCTTTCTCCACCGAGCGAGCTTTGGCCCGACAGAGTCAAGCATCGCCCGCTTACGCGACATTGGTTACGTTGCATGGGTAGCGGAACAGATGCAAAAGCCTGCAACCTTCATGCTTCCAGTGACACGACAACACAACCCTCCTCGTTGGGGCGAACACGTAAACAGCTGGCTCGAAAATGCCACTAACGCCGATGATCAACTGAGGCAACGAGTGGCCTATGCGCTGTCGCAATTCTTCGTGGTGTCAGATCAAGGAGGTCTCGGTGGTGAGCAGGCAGCTCTGTCGAACTACTACGATATCTTAGTCGCAAATAGTTTCGGCAACTTCCGTGAGCTACTGGAGCTGGTTACTCTGAGCCCCATTATGGGGGATTACCTCAGTATGAAAGGCAACCAGAAACCAGATCCGGAAAACGGCATCAGGCCAGATGAAAACTACGCCCGTGAACTACTCCAGCTGTTCTCCATTGGACTGGTACAAATGGAAACCGATGGCACCGTGATGTTGGATGAGAACGGCGTGCCGATTCCCACTTATGATCAACAAGTAGTTGAGGCGTTCGCACATGTATTTACTGGTTGGCATTTTACCGGTGTAGAAAACTGGAACTATCCCAAAAACAAAGACTGGTATACACCGATGCAGGCCTATCAAAAGCGTCACGATAACGGCGAGAAAACCCTTTTGAACGGTGTTGTACTTCCCGCCGGACAATCAGCAGAACAAGACCTTAAGGGTGCACTCGACAATATATTTAATCATAAAAATGTTGCCCCATTTTTCGCCAAACATATGATCTCGCAAATGGTCACCAGCAACCCGTCATCAGCATATATAAAGCGCGTAGCTGATACATTCAACGACGACGGCAACGGCGTACGCGGAAACATCGGCGCCGTTGTGGCTGCCACCTTACTTGATGAAGAGGCGATCAATGGCCATCAGATGAACCCTGAAGTGTTTGGCAAACTTCGAGAACCGGTAGTTCGACTTGTCTCCCTGTGGCGAGCTTTCGACGGCAACCCGGCACATCCGGATTTCAGCTACGGCTGGCTAAAAGCCAGGCTCGCACAAGCGCCGTTGCAATCCCCCTCAGTATTTAACTTCTTCTCACCCGCCTTCAGCCAAGGGGGTGTAATACGCGATATGGAGTTAAAGTCGCCTGAATTTCAAATTCACAATGAGAGCAGCATTATCAACATTACCAGTGCAATGCTTTCCCACACTATTTGGAATAACACAGAATCAACTTCAGACCAAAATCTGGCACCGATAAATATTTCCAAACTGATGTTACTGGATGCTGATCGCGAATCGCTCTATGCGCTGCTCGGCAAACTCACACTTGGCAATCCGCTCAGTGACCACTTGCGCACGCAAGCGGACTACCTACTTGATGCACGTAAAAACGCATCATCAGAGCTTCGAGCGGAAGAATTATTGTTCTTGTTTGTCTCATCTCCTGAAGCTGCAGTGCAACGATAGCGATATTGAAAAACATGAACAAATACACTCGCAGAAAATTTATGCAACTCGGCTGTCGCACTATCCTTGGTGCAGGACTTGCCGGCGGCTCAGTGACAAAATTTGCCCATGCCCAGGCAAGCGGTGGCGACTATCGCGCACTGGTGTGCATCCATTTAAATGGTGGCAATGACGGTTTTAATATGATCGTCCCTGCCGCCGGCGCAGGGTACGCCGAGTACGCACAAGGCCGTGGCCATCTTGCCGTACCGGCCAACGACTTACTGCTTATGAACCCCGCGACAGCAAATACTACTGCAGTCGGGCTCAACCCGCACATGGCCGCCCTTAAACCGTTATTTGAAAGTGGGCAACTGGCCTTCCAGGCTAATGTCGGAACGTTGCTTGAACCCGGCACTGCTGAGGACGTACGCAACAAATCCATTCGTTTACCGGAACAACTTTTTTCGCACAACGATCAGACACGTCAATGGCAGAAGCTAAATCATTATCACCAAACAAACTCAGGTTGGGGAGCACGCGCGGCTGACATTATTGGCAGAAGTCAGCCCAATCCAAACCTTGCATCTATCAGTCTTACTGGTAGCAACGACTGGCAGTCAGGCGGGGATTTTTCAGCGTTTAATATCAATAGCGATGGCGTTCGCGCCTATTCAGGTATGGAAGATCATCAATCAGAATGGCAGATGCCGCGCCGCGAAGCATTTATTCAATTACTGCACGCGCAATACAATAACGTATTTGAAAAAGCCTACGCTGAGCTACAGTCCAGAGCATTGGTCTTATCCACCAACGTTGGCGCAGCACTAGCCAAACGCGGCGAGCTTCAAACGCCAGTTCCCGAAAACAACCCGCTTGCCGATCAACTGGCAATGGTGGCAAAACTGATTTCCATAAAAGACGAGTTTCGCCTTTATCGACAGTTGTTTTATGTTGAACTCGGCGGTTTCGATACCCACGATTATCAGCTCGAAAAGCAACCCGCCTTATACGCCAACATTGCCTCAGCACTAGAGTTTTTCAACCAGGCATTGCTTGAGATTGGCCATCAGGACAATGTGGTCAGTTTTACTACATCAGACTTTGGGCGCTCTGTCACCAGTAACGGCGATGGTACTGATCACGGTTGGGGAAATCACCACATTGTGATGGGCAACGCGGTTGCAGGGGGTGATATTTATGGATCAATTCCCAGAATACTTGTTGATGGCCCGGATGACTCCAGAAATGGTCGCATCGTACCGACAACTGCCGTATGCCAATATGCCGCGACCATGCTGAATTGGCTAGGACTAAACAGTACAGAGATTGATCAGTTACTGCCTTCTCTGAAATACTTTGATAATCACAATCTGGGATTTTTAGCGTGATTGAAATAATCAGGCTACGTCCTATAACAATGTCGACCCTAAAATGACTGTACAGACATTCGGAAATAAACTCGTGCAATTTAACTATTCACTCTGCGCTGCTCTGCTTCTATGCTCACAGATCGCCCTGTCGTCCGAAAGCGAGGGCACTGTCAACACATCAGATATGGCGGTGGAAGCACTAGCGAAATCGAGTGCATTGTCGATCTACCAAAACTCAAGCACAGAAATTCGCGTCGAACAGATAGCGCCACTCGTTCGTAAAAACTTTTTAAGCATGGGGGCCGCCGCGTCCGGCAACTCGCTAGTAATACGCGAAAAAATACTCGGCGCTATGGAAGTCGCCTACCATCCAAAAAAATTCCAACACCAAATCATAAGCTCACTCAACAAATCCCTCAGCCAGTCAGAGCAATCGGTAGTGTTGAAATGGTTGGACTCACCGATAGGCAGGGAAACCTCGCTGCTTGAGGCAAAGAGTATTATTGATTCGTACATAGCAGGTATTCCTGCCACTATCGATGAGGCTAGATTAAACCGTAAGTCAGAAAAAACCGAAGCGCTTTTAAGAACTGTCAACCTTGCTGCAATGGCAAGTGAACTGCAGCTGGATATGTCCATCAACCAAATCGCTGCGTCTTCATTCGCAGCAAACGCGCGACCAGCAGATCTCAGCGCAAATAACTATGACGTCTTCTTTTCAGCGACAGACTCAAGACGCCCAAAGATCGCCAAAGTGAACCGGAACTACACCCTCGCCATGCTAAAGAATGCCTATGGTGAATTGTCAGATCAGGATCTTCGATACGTCATTAGTTTCTGGGGCTCACCGACAGGCTCCCGTTACGCTTTCGCGCTGCGTGATGGCATCAACGAAGCATTTGCACTGGCAAATCGTGACTTCGATAACGACGTAGCTCAGATCGTCGCCAACAGCGCTATCGACGTAGCAGCTGCGGGTGAATAGGCACTGTTAGTGTCCGAACAGGCCTACTGCACTATTCGACGCTATTGATATCCTGGTCTTTGCTTTGCTGCATCTGCCACAATCGATGGTACAAGCCTTCGTCGGTCAGCAAGTCTGTGTGACTTCCCGACTCTACAATTCTGCCGTTCTCCATCACGACAATCGTATCGGCATCGACCACAGTAGACAAACGATGCGCTATTACCATCGTAGTAGCGTTGCTACTGGCTTTATCTAATGCGCCTAATATCGCACGCTCTGATTGACTATCAAGGCTTGACGTTGCCTCGTCAAATACAATGATACGCGGTGCTTTTAAGATCACCCGTGAAATAGCCAGTCGCTGTTTCTCACCGCCAGATAGCTTGAGACCTCGCTCTCCAACCACGGTATCCAGTCCATCAGGAAGGCGCGATAGAAGATCTCCAAGATCAGCACTGTTAGCAGCAGCAATTACCTCTTCGTCCGTGGCATCGGTTTTTGCATACGCTATGTTGTAGCGTATCGTATCGTTGAACAGCACAGTGTCCTGAGGCACGATGCCAATAGCACGCCGTAAACTTTGCTGTGTGCATTGTGATATCGATTGACCATCAATCTCAATACTACCGTCAGTTACCTCGTAAAAACGAAACAACAATCTTACCAGTGTTGATTTACCCGACCCGGATGGCCCGACGACCGCAAGTTTGTGCCCAGCCGGAATTTTAAAATCCACCTGTTCAAGTATTTTCCGATCTTCATTGTAGTGAAAACTGACATTGCGAAAACAGACTTCCCCCGCTTTTACATCCAGCGGCAATGCATCATCTACATCATTAATTTCAGGCGGCTTATCCAACAACTTGATCACGAGATCCATGTCGGCAAGTGAATATTGCAGCTGCCTGTAAACCGAACCTAGAATACTCAGTGGAATGAACAACTGCAGCATCAGCGCGTTGATTAATACCAGATCACCTATGGTGATGTTTCCTGCAGCTACCTCTTTAGCAGACAATATCATGATGACTGTGACACCGATCGTGACAATAGCACCCTGACCAAAGTTAAGCGCGGACAAACTGACTTGCGTTTTTAAGCCTGCGCTACGCCATGAATCCAGTTTTTCATGGTAATAATCACGCTCCATGTCTTCGTTGTTAAAATATTTCACGGTCTCATAGTTAAGCAGACTGTCTATGGCACGGCCATTGGCTTCACTATCATGTTTATTCATCTCATGGCGAAAGCTCATACGCCACTTGCTGATTAACAAGGTGAAAGCTACGTAGGCCGCCACCGTCACCATGATCGCCGCCATCAGATGCCAGTCGTAACGAACCAGTAGAATGGCGCCTACCAAAGTAAATTCTGCAATGGTGGGCAGGATACTGAACACCAATAAGTTCAAGACTGACGCGAGACTGCGGGTGCCGCGCTCCAGATCTCGAGAGATCCCGCCGGTGTTACGCTCTAGATGAAATCGCAGGGAAAGTCTGTGCAAATGCTCCAACACATCCACAGACATTTGATGCATAGCGCTATACCGGACCCGGGCAAATAATATGTCACGCAGCTCGTTAAAAATGCCACCGGCAAGTCGTAACGCCCCGTAGGCCAATAGCAGACCCATTGGCGCTACCAACAGTAAGTTTTCCTGCAGCGATGCGGAATCCAATCGGTCGATAATGCTCTTGAGCACCAACGGGATGCACACCGTGGCAAGCTTTGCGATAAGCAAACACGCCAATGCGAGAGCCACCCTGCGGCTATAACGCCACACATACGGTGAAAGCTTCTTCAGATTGGCAAAGTCATCACGATTGCCATGAGGCTCTTCCTGTCGAGCGTAACTTCGCATTCATTCTGTCCATTTTTTCACGTCGAACAACCGTGTAGAGCAACGCTGTTATCTTGAGCGCTGGGTCGGCGTACTAAGCTGGGTCATCAGCGGTAACTTTCTTCAGGCAAAAAAAAACGTGGCGCATTGCTGCGCCACGTCATGATCTAACTACTGATCAGTAAAACTGACTAGTAACGATCGTCGCGATACTCTTCGCGGTAGTCACGATACTCACCACGATCACCACGATACTCACCACCACGGTCAGCATAGTCACGATCTAAAGGTGGTGCACTACGGTACTCAGGCTCACGATACTCAACACGCTCAGGAGTCGTATCAGCTGGCGCTGCACCTGAAACGATTAGACGGTAGATGATTGCGCCCAACACACCACCAACAATTGGCGCTGCCCAGAAAACTGGAAGCTGAGTAATCACTGTGTCGCCACCTTCACCGAAGAAGTGAGATACCAATGCCGGACCAGTGCTTCGTGCAGGGTTAACAGAAGTATTCGATACAGGGATAGAGATAAGGTGAATCAGTGTCAGTCCAAGACCGATTGCAATCGGTGCGAAACCCGCTGGAGCACGATCATCCGTAGCACCCATGATGATGATCAGGAAGAAAGCAGTCATGATCACTTCCATCAGGATGACCGCATTCATGCTGAATCCGCCTGGAGAGGCTTCTGCATAGCCGTTAGACGCCAGTGACGCGATCGCGCCGCCGTTCAGACCGTTTGCATCAGTCGCTGCACCACCAGCATCAGTCACAAACCACTGAAGAACGAATGCAGCAGCAATCGCACCCAGCACCTGAAAAACGATGTATGGAATAAGATGGCCAAAACCAAATCGTCCGCCGACCCAAAGCCCGATAGATACGGCAGGGTTAAAATGACCACCAGATACATGCCCTACAGCATAAGCCATAGTCAGAACAGTCAAGCCAAACGCCAATGAAACGCCTACCAGACCAACGTTGATTCCAGCATCGGCCGCAAAAACAGCTGCGAATATTGCTGTACCACACCCACCCAGCACCAGCCAGAATGTGCCGAAGAATTCGGCCAGATACTTATTATGAAAGTGCATATAATATTTCCTTTAGCTCAGATTGTGTAAGTTTTGATTTTTGTAAAAATTTTTTTGAGGGACAACTTGACACACCAGCACCAACCCCCTGATGCATTAACGTAGTTTGAGTCGACAGGCCACTCTCCGGCCCGGATTGTCACACGCGCTAAGTGTAGCCAGTGCGAACTTCGGAACACAGTACGGTTCAGTAAACCTTTGTAAAGTTAGCTTTTGTAGACAAACAAGGCAGCGCGAAGTATACAATATGAAACATTTCAAATCACTTAAAGTTGCAGCTACAAAAGCAAATCGCACTGCTCGAAAACATCAGTCACTGTGGTTTTGCTTACATCCGTTGAGCAAGCAAACCTTTAGTAGTACATAATCCCGCAAACACGTTGAATACCAGGAGGGCTTGTGCCCAGACTTGACGTATACCAATCGCTTTGGGCGATGGATCCAGGCAGAGGCAGCCACGAAACCGGCACCACTGAGGAATATTTTTCCTGGGTCAAAAGTGCAGGCTTTGCGGGTATTGCCATCGATCTTGCCGCGGCAGACCGGGAAACCGCCTACAAGACCATGCCATTGTTCCGGCAACACGAGCTCGGATGTGTAATCAATGCATTCCCCACCAGCATGGAAGACGTACTACCGGTGCTTGAGATGGCCAGAGAATTCAACGCGGTTGTGGTCAATATCATCGCCCAGGTTGTGCCCAGCAGTCTTGAGGAAGCCACTTTGATGGTTCAAGACTGGATGGAAGAAGCTGAGAAGGAGAACGTCAATATAGAGTTCGAAACTCACCGCAACTCTGTAACAAATGATCTCGGTTACACGACCAAGCTGCTGGAAGCTGTGCCGGACATGAAACTCGGCGTCGACTTATCACACTATGTGGTAGATCGCGAAATCAGCTTGCCGTTACGCGAAGATGAAAAAGAATTGGTGGACAAGATTCTGCGCCGGGCTGACGCCTTTCAAGGCCGTGTGTCATCAGCCCAGCAAATTCAGCTACAGCTCGAATTCCCTCAACACCAAAAGTGGGTCGTACAATTTCTCGACTGGTGGGAAACAGGGTTCCGCTATTGGAGAAAGCGCGCGTCGGCAGATGACACACTCATTTTTCAGACCGAGCTGGCACCACCGGATTACGCGATGACCGGGCCCGATGGAATGGAAATGTCCAATCGCTGGGAAGAATCACTCATTATGAAGGGCTGGATTGAAGACTTGTGGAAGCGCCTGGAGAAAGAAGATGTGGAAGCAACTGTCAGCCATGACGATAAGGAACACACCTGATAAAGATAAGTGAGCACAGCAATGCAGAGATTATTTTAACGCCTGGCATACAGCGACTGTGATCGACCAGCCACAGGAAGTCATGCACCAGCCTGAGCTTGAAATACTGCATCGCGATCAATATATCGTCGCCATCAATAAGCCGGCGGGCCTGTTGGTTCATCGCAGCACAATAGACTTTCACGAACAACACAATGCTTTAGATCAGCTAAAAGCACAGATTGATGCAGAAGTATTTCCAGTGCATCGACTCGACAAGCCCACATCAGGGGTATTGTTATTTGCACTTGATAGAGAATATGCCGCATTGATCTCGGAACAATTCAGAAATCAAAAAATCAGCAAGCGCTATCTGGCGGTAGTCAGAGGTCACACCGACGAGCAGGGCACTATCGACAACCCGGTACGGGATCGGGATGCGCCCGGCAAACCAAGAAAAGACGCTACAACATCCTATAAAACACTTGCCCATATAGAGCTCGCTGTCGAGGTCGATCGCTATCCTAGTTCCCGGTACAGTGTAGTAGAAGTGACGCCGTTAACTGGCCGAAGGCATCAGATAAGACAACATATGAAGCACATTAGTCATCCCATCATCGGGGATACCAGCTACGGAAAATCAGTTCACAATAAATTTTTTCACGATCACTTTGCATGTCAGAGATTACTCTTACATGCGCAACGGCTAACGCTTACGCATCGTGGTACAGAATGCACCATAGAGGCGGGTGGTTATGATCAACCATTTCGCCGCGTGATCACACACGGCGACTGGATTTGGACAGGTAAAATATAAAGATGTTCGCGGCGGCACTCATCTAACTGTTAAGGATTTAGCTGCTTTGCCTGGCTTTTCTTCGGCGAAACATACCAACAACGCTTGCCAACGCAGTCATCAGCAACAGCGGGTCGGTCCCGACAGATCCATATGCAACGCTACAACCACCACCAAGACCTACTCGTACCGGTCCATTGACAGGCAGGTTTACCGCAGGATCATTGTCATCTGTATCCAAAAACGCGGGGAACGTATCGCCATCGTTATCTACTAGCAGCTCTGTAGCATCTGGTATTCCATCAGCATCACTATCTGTGTCAAGAAAGTCCGGGATACCGTCACCATCAGTATCAGAAACCAGTTCAATGATATCTGCAATGCCGTCGCCGTCGCTGTCAGAATCAAGATAATTTGGTATCAAATCACCATCGGGGTCGCCGGTTAATTCGAAGTCGTCTGGAATCTGGTCGGAGTCACTGTCGAGATCAATAAAGTTACCGCGCAGATCTGCGTCGATATCACCATCACCTTCTTCGCGATCTTCTATTGAATCACCATCGCTGTCATTGTCACGGAAGTTCGGCACACCATCACCATCAAGATCGCTATTGCTTTCAACGCTGTCTGGAATGGAATCATTATCGCTGTCAGTATCAAGTAAATCTGCAATGCCATCCTGATCTGTATCGATGTTGCCTTCTAGCTCATCAGACAACCCATCATTGTCCTGATCCGAACCGGCGGACCCTGTCTGAGTAGTCGGGTCGACAAAATTAGGTACGAAGTCTCCGTTCGCATCATTAATACCTTCAACCGAGTCCAACACCCCGTCACCATCACTATCAGTATCCAGGTGATTCGGTATGCCATCACCATCAATATCACCATTACCTTCTATTACATCAAGTATGGTGTCGTTATCATCATCGTCGTCAAGGTAGTCTGGAATACCATCGCCATCAGTATCAATAAACGCCGCAGGGTCTGCCGGATCTGTATTGTCCGATGCCTCTACGCTATCAGGTACCCCGTCAGCATCGCTGTCTTCTGTATCAAATGATGCATCTTGAAACGAGGCCGTGCCATTTTTATCCGGATCAAATAGCAATTGAACCGCACCATCGGTGTTACCAATGGCCCAGTTAAAATCATCGTCATCAAGGTATGCAGGAACACCATCGCAATCACGATCGTAATAGGGCAGCGCACCACTTTCAAGCTGATTCCACAATCCATCATCGTCACTATCAAAATCAACAAGATCGGGAATAAGGTCCCCATCTGAATCCACAAACGAAGTAGCATCTGCCGGATTACTACCCTCGGCTATTTCTGTGCTATCGGGTACTTTGTCACCATCACTATCTACGAGATGATCATGCGTGCTGTCCTGGAACGCCGCAGTGTTGTTGCCGTCTGGATCAAAAAGTACACTTACTTTCCCGTCAGCGTTACCTACTCCTGCATCAGCATCATTGTCATCAAGATACACGGGCACACCGTCTTCATCTGCGTCGACGTATGGGTTGCTACCATATTCAGTGACATCCGGGATATTGTCACCATCCGAATCAATGTCCAGAAAGTCAGGAATACCATCCCCATCACTATCCAGAAAGTTTGCAGTATTGTTGGGATCAGTTTGTTCCGCTAACTCTACGTTGTCTGGAACGCCATCCATATCACTGTCTACCGCAAACGCAGCACTTGATAGTGATAAAAGAAACACACTACTGATTACCTTTGCACTCAACAGATTTTGACCAGCACCAAACGTTTCAGCTAACTCACTTGCCACCAGCGTTTTTTTCATTTGATGAGATTTCATAGTATCAACCTTCGTTTCTTAAAAGCGCTTCCGGCACCGTATGATTTTCCAGATAGGGCAGACGCCGCTACCGAATACACCGAAGCAGCGAGCACACAGTTGTTTCAATTATTGCGCCACTTCTCAATTACCAATTTACTTACACCACCAACGATGTGTTGGCACACAGCTATGCAGTAAAAAAGTGAATACACAATTCAGGACTACAGGAGAGTAGATTTTGGGAGGGAGGATAAACCCCGCACGTGTGCGGGGTCATCTAGACAAACTACTGGATTGTTCGAAACTCCACACGGCGATTTAGCAATCGACCAGAGCTTGTATCGTTATCAGCAATCGGCCGTGATTCACCATAAGCACGAGCCTCGAGCCGATCAATTGGTATCCCCTCTGCCGTCAGGTATCTCACTACAGACAGGGCTCGCTGACGGGATAATTCAAGGTTGGCCACTTCAGCACCCTGGCTGTCAGTATGTGACTCTACCGAGACGCGTACTTCAGGAAACGCCAGTAGCGTCTGAACAACGTCGCTCAAAATACCGCGTGACGTATCCGTTAACGTGTCAGAGCCAGTCAGAAAGTTAACCCCTTCAAGCGTGCCATTAAACATCGCGCAGCCATTGGCATTAACCGGGGTACCCGGAGGTGTTTCCGCACAAGTGTCCTGCGCGTTGTTAATGCCGTCACCATCGCCATCATCATTTGAAACAACGTCTTCAATCAATGAATCAGTTACTTCTGGCAGCAACTCCGGTGGTGGTGGTGGTGGCGGTGGAAGCGTTTCGATTTCTGCTGGCGCAGGCAGTGTTGGCAGTTCGAGCTCAGGCTCTACGCGAGGCGCTGGTTGCGCTTTACGACCACCGAACCGATACAACACACTCACACCACGGTACTTTGCGTCAGTATCAAAGTTGATATATTCAGCGCGAATACCCAACCCAAATTTCAATGCGTACTCAATACCAAGGCCTGCCAATAGTTGCGCATCATTTTTACGCTCAAACTGCACCGACTGCAGTGCTTCATTTTCCATTTTGCCAACACCAATACGTCCATATAGCGACAATCCGGTACGCTGGTCCAGACCGTCGTAGTCCAGATAGTCGGAAGAACCCAGGCCATTCCACAGGTAATACAAACCACTTAAAGACGCTTCGGCATAACTAATACCATCACCGCCCGTAAAAGTAGAATCTCCTAAATCAGCATACTGGAGTTCTGCAGTCAGCCTTCTACTGAAGTCAAATCCAAGTGTCAATGCAGAGGCACTATCCTTATTATCGACTACATCTACACCAACCACCGCACTGGTGTCCGGTACTAGTTTGGACTGACCCGCACCAATACCTACATAGATACGCTTACTAAAGCCGCCATCCCATGATCCGGCAAGTTGCGCGTAAGCGTTACCACTTAAGGCTGTGGCACTAGCGATCAGTACAGGGGCAATTAATTTTTTATTCATTCTGTTCTTATACGTCCCGTTGAATTTTTTCTGTCTATTAGCAATAAGCAATCTAATTACCTGCCAAACTTCGTGCCACATTGAGGTACCCACAGACTACTGATGAGCTGACGCATCGTCAGGTAGATTGAGTGTTGACGTCTAACGACAAAGTTGAGTATAGACCGGTGTCAGAATTTGGCTATTGGGCGACAAAATCAGACTTTCTGCAGTGTTTTCTGCCAATTTCGGAACACTCAGACGGGCTTCGCTACACTCACTGCGTCAAGACGAAAGCCTGTTATACGGCATTGCTCTAAATGATTAGGCATACGATTTGACGTCAAAATTTTGTTACCGACAATTCCCGAATCTTCTATCATACATAGTGACTTATTAGCATTACCCTCATCACTGCAAGGCGCACCGGTTGTCAGAATGGCTCTCTAAGCTGCACGAATTTTGTACCGAAGGGGATCCGTTTGTGATTGCCACGGTCACCTCGTTGCATGGAAACTCGCCGGAACAAATAGGCGCTTACACCTTTGTATCAAAAAAGCATAGCTCCTCAGTGGTCAGTTCAGAAAGTCGGCGTAAGCACATGCTGGCAACCTCCAGATCAGTTCTGAATGCACCCACGAGCTTTTCAATGGAACAACATGCCCTGGGACATGTCGCCGGCACCATAAACGGTCACTGTTTCATCACATACGAATTTTTCCCGGCAACCGATTACCCGGATTGGCTAAAAGAACTCAGGGGCCATCTACAGACAGGAACCAGCTCAATACTGCTTCGGGAATTTAATCATGTTGATGAAAACGTACAGAGCCGGGTGATCTCCGGCAATGCAATTAAGCAGGCCGCGGAGATCGCAGACTTTGTAGAACAAAGCCCACCAAAAGACTGCGTGCTGATCAACAATGAGAACAGTACTGTTTTTCTGCGAGCAGTACGCAGCCGAGAAATCCCATTGGTGTTGGTGGGCGATCACCCGGTAACTGCAAAAATTGCACAACAGGTAGCCGCGCTACCCATCGTTTTGTCGAAGATCAAAACAGAAGATATGGTAAACCCGGTATGGCCGGAGCAATTGGCACCGCAAAGTTATGTGATCATCATGACGGGGGATCACGAGCTCGACTTTCGCTTATGTCAGATAGCGCTGAACTATCAAAACCTAAAGTTTATCGGATGCATTGGTTCGAATAAAAAAGCGCAGTTTTTCCATCACCGGCTGAAGCAGCAAGGCGCTACAGAAGAGCAGTTAAAAAAGCTCACCATGCCGATTGGCTTGCCACAAATTAACGGCAAACAAACCGCTGTCATTGCCGCCAGTATTGTTGCTCAGATCATGTCGCTTCATCACTGGTAGCGCATACTATGGTTTTGACTGATCAAAAAATTGCAGCGCGCGCGTTACCCCCAACAACGAAAACTTTATTTCTGACATCACGTCCGATTCATCCAGCCATTCAAATCGCACCTCCCTACCCTCACGCAACTTGATAATAAACTCACGTGCAAGTTCACCTACCGCAACATCAACTCCCTGCCTCATGGGCAGAGGCAATGGCTCTCGCACAGAGTTCCCGAGATAGGCATCGACTCCATCAATCTGCATTTTTAGCTGTCTTTCAATCACTTGATCATCAGTGGTCGAGATCAACTGAATTCTCCAGTCACCTTCAACTGAACGATCAACACGCAATTGCCATTCACCATCACTGGCAAATTGCGCGTCAGTTTCAGCACTGCAGACACTGTTCTGCGTTACCGCACACGCTGATACCCAGGCATTAAAGTAGCCATATAAAAACCCCGCCGAAGCATAGTCATCTACCGTTGCCGCATCTGAAATTAGCGCTTCAACTCCAAGTTGCTCACTGGACAATCCCTGCCCAGTCTGATCCATGGATCGACCTGTTGTACCGATACAGTCGCTATTTGATAAGGGCCGTAATAGATTGATCTGCGAGACAACTAAGCTCGCACTGTAATCAGCCCCTGATCCTGTCACGGGGGCGGCTTTGACGTCACCACGAAGTTCGGCGTATAAAAGATCAGAAGCGGTGTTAAAGCCCTGATCACTGATATCTGCGTAGCGCCGATCAAGTGCCGCGAGCACGGCATCACTTCCGGAAACCCACCAATCCGTTTTACGATCGCAGGCCTGGAAGGCAGCCCCGGTGGATGTCTTAGCATAGTAGCCTCGATAGCTACGTCCGTCTTTGACCAACACTCGTTGTGCAGCAAGCCAGGCATTCAAGACACTGGCTCTGTTGCGCGTGTAGGCCACTAAGCAAGCTTTATAATATGCTTCCACCCGATCGCTCCCGAATAACGACGCCTCCCATGCACAATGCTGATCGCGGAAGCTTCTAAATAATGCCGGCAGAAAACTGAATCGATCTGTGAGATCTACCTTTTCGTCGACCAACGGTTCATCCTGTGAATCCAGTGACGCGCTGTTGTCATCAATGTTAATGACCGTGCTACCCTGGGAAGACAGACCGGATTGCAACGCAGTATCGTTTACGATCGATATCACTTTAGAATTGCCAGTCCTGCCTGGCGAGGCGCTAGAAGACACTGCGTCAGGAGGCAGGGCATCGGGGCTGCCGGGCTCAGACTCCAGCAGCTGTTTCCAGCGGTTTTCTATACTGCTTAGTGCGGCCTCCGCCTGAGAAAAAGATACGGCAAGACACTCGTCAACGCCACGTGCATCAACAGACGCACCGCTACATTCAACCAACACCTGCTCGCTGCTTGCCTGTACTTGCTGGTTCATAAGCAATAACATCACACAGGTTAATGTGCTGTTTGTTGCTATGCCCGCTGGAAACCTGGCGAACGACAAATAGAACTTCGAATTGCCAATTACAGTCAAAACATTGGCGCGCGACAGACAGAGAGAGGCTTTAGACACTGGAGGGTTCTTTATGTGAGACCAAAGATCCACCATACTTCGAATCGGATAACACCGCAGCAGACAAGCACCCCTAAAGACACCTAAAACACAAATACTTTCGTTGTGGTCAGGATCAATATTTCATAGTTTTGCTAGTCTCGTGGAGGTTTGATGTGGTTAGACTACAATTGAGTAATAAAATAAATAAAAATTCAATTGGACCACTTTACAAGCTACCAGGCGACCCGTCTGGGCGTACCGCAACCGCGAGCGGTGCATGGTTGGCTACCGGAATAAGAATAAAGAGAAAGCAATGCAAACTAATAGATCCGGATCGTCGCGCGCGGGAGGCGTAGGCACAACATTGTCGCTAGTGCTGTTAGGTACTCTACTAACAGCCGCCGTCACCATGTTCTGCTACCAACGCCTACAACCTGCTATCGAGCAAGATCTGACCACCGGTGTAACAGCAGCCCTTCAGGGCACTGGCGTAAGTAATATTTCTGTCGAAGGTCAGGATGTGTTTTTGTCAGGTGTGATGAATTCTGAAGTCGCTCGAGAAGATGCAGAAAAGGCAGCGGCCTCCGTCTACGGAGTGAGCCGGGTAATAAACAACCTGACGATCGATGGCGCCAGTGCCTCCGGAGAACAATTAAAGCTCTCTCAAACTGATAGCGCCAAAAGCGAAGAAAACACACAGCAAACCGCTGACAGCTCAAAAACAAACCCTGGCACACCGCTGGTAGTAAACAATGGCTCCACCGGTGCAGCACCCTCAACGTTGACTATCGTCATCAATGACGGATCAGTTAACACACAAGGCATTGTTTCGGACGATGACACCATTAAGCGTATCAACACTGCACTTTCAGGTAAGTTTGGCCGAGACAACATCAAAGACGATATGTCTAGCTTTGAAGGCAGTGCGGCACCCGTCTGGATAGACGGCATGCTCTCACTGATTGATCAGCTTGACGGCATCACTAACCCGATCGTTAAAGTCACCGGATCTGACCTTGTTCTCGCTGGCACCGTGGCAGCAGAGGAAATTCGACGGGCAAAGATCTCAACAGCGGAGCGACTGCTGGGTTCAGAACTCAGCATTATCGACAACCTCACTGTCAAGCCGGAGTCCGCCGCAGAGCAGGATACAAAGGTCGCCGATAGCGCCACTCCCAAACCGGCAAAAAAACGACCAGCGTCAATGGGCATACAGTCTACCGATGGCGAAATAACCCTGACCGGATTCGTTGCTAATGACACCGAAGCCAACGCACTACGCACGGGCTTGATAAACCTGTTTGGGCAAAATGGGTACACGGATAACCTAACGGTAGATAAAACCGTGGCAAGCGCAGGCTGGATCGATGATGCACTTATTGTCACATCAGAAATTCGTGACATTAACGACTTCGGCATGACCATCAGCAGCGGTCAAATGCTATTGAACGGAATAGTTGACGACAAAGACATTGGACGCGATCTTTCAATTGCCGCCACGGAAATTGCCGGCAGTAAGCTTGATGTGCTAAACAGCTTCTCGGTAAACAACTCGATCGCAGACAGCGAAGAAGATTTACTGGCTCAATCACTAATGCAAGAGCTCGATGCTTTACCAACAAAAAACGTCGTGTTCAACAAAAATAGCACAACCCTTACGGCGAGCGCACAAGAAGTACTTGATGATGTCGCAGCAGCTATTCTCGGGTACAACGACCTGGTCGTTGAGATTGCCGGTCACACAGATAGCTCTGGTGACGCGGTACGAAATTTGAAATTAAGTAAAGAACGTGCAACCGCCGTTCGCAACTACCTGGTTGAACAAAACGTTCCAGCCAATCGATTAAGCCCGATTGGCTATGGAGAAACTGCACCGATTAGCGACAATGAGACCAGGGAAGGTCGTGCTGCCAATCGAAGAATCGAATTCAATCTCTAACGGAGTCCCGGTCAAATGTCATTCTTATCATCATTGAGTCCGTCTATGATGTACCTGGTAACAAAGATGCTGGTGTTTCTTGCACTGGCCGCGTTAGTAGGTTTACTGATTGGGTGGGCTATTGGAAAACTGGGCCAACAAAAAGGCACGCGACGAGTCGAGCGCGAGTGGCGCAGAACACTTTCGGACACAGAAGAAGAGCACTCTCGAGTCATCGCGCGATTTAAAAAATCTAATCAATCGCTTGACGATGAGAACAATAATTTAAAAACCAAAATTGCTGCACTGAATGCGAAGATTGATCAGAACAGGGAAGATGTCGAACGTAACAAGTCACAGCATCGGCAACTCAGCGGCCAGGTTAACCAGTCGCGCTCAGAAATAGAATCTGCGCAGCAGCTGTTAGCTGACGAACGAGCTAAAAACCACAAGCTGCAAAACCTCACCAAGGCACTTAAGTCATCGTCGGATGAAAAGGACAGAATTGCACAGCAACTGTCTATGCAACTTGCAGACAGCAAGAACCACATGCAAAGCCTGCAATCAGTTGAGAGCAATGCCGACTACATCGCGCTGCAAAGTGAAGTGGTTGAGCTGCGCGCTTCTGATCGTGAAAATGCAGACTTACGCAAACGTATTTCGATAGAAGCCCGTGAACGCGAAGACGCGCAATCGGAGCTGTACAACCTTAAACAGAAACTCGACAGCCTTGAACGAGAGCGTGAAGATTATCGTCAGTGGTCGGTCAGACTTGAACAGGAACAAGCGGGCTTTGATCAACGCGTAAAACAGGCTGTTACACAAGCGCTAAGCAAGGAGAACTCACAGGCGAACGATCTAGAGCTTGAAGTCTCCAGACTGCGCCCAATGGTCATCAACCTGCGGGAACAGTTAGATCAACTCGAAGATGAAAACAGACGCATTCTCACCGAGCAACAAAACAACCGCGTCGGTGCAGCAGGACCTGGTTCAACAGAACACATAAGAGAATTGCAGGCGGCCGTTGACAAACTTAGTTATGAACGCGATCAGTACCGCACGCGATTGGCGGATCAGCAACGACAGACCACAGCTCTTAGCAGTCAGCTAAACAGTGGCGTTAATCCACCGGAGATTGCCAGCTTAAGAAGAGAGATAGCTCAGCTATCTGCTGAAAAGGGAATCATGAGCGCAACCATTGATGAGTTGCAGCACAAGCTCGGTGTATAAAAAAACCTGACTGTTGCAGCAATGCAACAGTCAGGTCTGACCTTTATAACGGTTAGACACTAACACCGGGTAATTTATCACCCGGTGTACGCTTACCGCCTACCCTGCTGTCTCTTTCTCAATTAGCTCGTTGAGTACCTTGATCAGGTTAGGATACGATCCCGCGACTGAGCCACTGGTTCGATACTTACCGTTGATGATCACGGTCGGAACAGCCGAGATACCAGCATCACGCGCTTGCTGTAACGACTGCCTGATCTTGGCGTCGACGTTAAATGACTTCATCGTCTTACCAAATTTCTCACCGTCAAGACCCAGCGACTCCACTAACTTCATGACATCTTTTGGTTTCCGCATGGGGTTTTTGTCAACGTGAATGGCGTTGAACATCGGCTCATGAAACTGATCAAGTACACCAAGTACCTGTGCCGCGTAAAAAGCTTGTGAATGAACCTTCCATGCCGGGTTCAACGGTGGAGCAATACTGATAAATTCAACATTGTCTGGTTTGGTTTTCTTCCAATCAACAATGTGCGGCTCAAACTGAAAGCAATGCGGGCAGCCGTACCAGAAAAATTCCTGCACCTCTATTTTTTCGGGATTCGCAGTCTGTTGAGGTGTTTTTAACAACTCATAGCCCGTTTGCGCATTAGCAGTTGCTGAAAAGCAGGCTATCAAACCCGCCAACAATAGTCCGGAAAGTGCTCTCATCAATTTTCCATATCAGTTAATTAGTAAAGTATCTCAAGCAAGCCCTGAACCGGCCCTTACTCAAGAGCTAACGAGTAAAAAGTTGGCGATACAGACGCAACAATACGCTCGATCACCGAACCAATTACGGCAAATTAATGCTAGTGCAAGCCCTGCACATAATTAGCAACCGCCTGAATCTCTGCATCAGACAGCCGCTTTGCCACCATCTGCATCATTCCACCGGGATCATTTGCTCGAGTGCCTGAACGGAAATTCTGCAATGCGGCAATGATATAGCCGGCATTCTGGCCACCCAGACGCGGAAACTTCGCGCTATCATTGCCTGCACCATTTGGCGCATGACAGCCCATGCAGGCCGGGACACTGATGGAAGCAATACCCCCCTGGTAAATTTGTCGGCCGGCCGCCAGGTTTTCATCGACTGATTCACCTTCAGGCGCAGGCATCTCTGCGTAGAATGCCGCCAGATTTTGCATATCCTGCTCTGACAGATTCGCTACCATCCCCGCCATGACCGCATTTTCCCGGCCCCCTGATTTGAACTCCATTAACTGCTTTACCAGATACGGGGCACCCTGGCCTGCCAGGCTGGGGTAGTCTGCGATAGCAGCAACACCATTTGCGCCATGGCAGCCGGCACAAACAGCTGATGATGACTTTCCAGCCGCTGCATCACCGCGTGCAATGGTAGGCTTAAGCTCCACGGCCTGGGCCGGTTTGCTACTCGATTCACTGGCAAGCAGTGACGGGGATACGATGGTGCTCGCGACAGCGGCACACAAAGACAAAACGAATAATGATTTACGCATCATCACACCTGAATTATTTGCAATCGGAAATGCGTTCCGGGACGAAACGCCAGCTAAAATCTGGACGTAATTGTAACAAATACTGGTCAATGATTCCGAGCCTCTATAGGCTCACTAATACTGTAATGGCCAGCTAACATGATCAACACAATATATTTTAATACCGAATTCACAACCAGCGCCCACACTCTCGGCCAATTACCTAAAGACAGCGTGGCTGAAGTGGCCTTCGCCGGTCGCTCCAATGCGGGCAAATCCAGTGCCATCAACACCATTACGCGCAACAAAAAACTCGCCCGTACCAGTAAAACCCCCGGTCGCACCCAGTTGATCAATCATTTTGAGGTCACCGCTGGCAACTATCTGGTTGATCTACCGGGCTATGGATACGCCAAAGTATCGAAGTCTCAAATCAAACACTGGAAGGCCACACTCGGAGACTACCTGCGCACTCGTGAGTCTTTACGCTGTCTGGTGGTAGTAATGGATATTCGCCATGCCCTGTCCGACTACGACTGGCAATTGATTGACTCGGTCATGCAGGGCGATGCCGCTTTACACTGCCTGCTCACCAAAAGTGACAAGCTCGGCAACAGTGCCGCGAAACAGGCCCTTATGAAAACCAGCAAAGCGCTTGAGGACCATGGTGTGGAGTGCACTCTGCAGTTATTTTCCGCGTTGAAAAAAACCGGGGTCGAGGAGGCGCATGAGTTGCTGGACATGTATTTGCCCGATGCGAAATTCTCTCAACGCAGCAACTCCGATGAGCCTGCGAGCTAATAGTGCGCTCGACTTTGTAATTTTTTCTATAACCTCAAAAACAAGCCTCAAAACATATTTGAGGCAAGCTTTTTACGCATAGTGCCTGCGCGGCAGTAGCAAAGATCTAAACAGACGATATATCAGATACAAAAACATCAGCGGAAAGACAATCGTCTGCAAAAGAAAGACAACAATCAAATTCACCGCATGTTCACTGACATTCTCAGCAGAATTTTTGTAGTCGTTCAACATGCCGTCAAAATCAAATTTAGACGTCATTGAGTTGTACAGGTTTTTTGCCCGTTCCTTTAATGATCCGCTGGGTTTTTCTGCAGCCGTCTGACGAGTGCTGATGTCTCTAATGCGCTCACTGGCTATCTCAAGCTGTTGTGATGACTGTTCAAAGTGCGGTTGCAGAAACTGCCTGTACACCCAGTCGTTCGCCAATGACCCAAGTGGTATTAGAAATCGAACCAATAGCATTAACAACAGTAGCTTCCCCGCTACATCTGCCATAGAAGAGACTGCACTATTACGAATACGCGTGAGCAGAAAAAATAATCCGGCTCCAGCCAACAGCATACTGATTCCAGCCCAGCTACTGACCTCAAGCAATATTTTTTGAATCCCAAGCGAACTGGTGGCGAGTAACATGACCCAGGAAAATCTTTCCACCAAATCATTGATAGGATCAAGGATTTCTCCAGGTGAAAAATTGACCCCGACACCGGCCGGCTGAACTGCAAATTCGGTCCCTTGTGCAACGGAGATAACACCATTAAGCGTACGGGCCAAACCAAATCCAATCATCGCACGAGTTAAAGCGCTGTCTAACTGCGACTGGCTCGAGTGATCAATCGGTTTCATAAACGACACCGTGATCATGGCTACCACAGCGAGTACTATCAAGCCGTACTTCAATGGCCCTTCAAGCTTAAAGCTCAATAGCTTTGCGAATGCACCTTTTCGGCCTTCACGATCATCTACTTTTTTTCCAGCCTGTTTACGGTCTCCGTTATACGATGCTTCGTGATATCGCTCCTGCTCTCGTGAGCTGTACTGTTGTTGACCTGCACTTCGCTGACGATTCTCATAGTCATCACGCCGACCGGACCCTGCTCTATCTTGCTCCCGAGGCGGATGTCTGCGTGATTCCTGCTCCATGCGCTGAGACCTGTTGTCTCTTTGATCGGATCTGCCCTCTTCTCGACGTGCAGGTGATTCCCTACGATCATGCTCGTAACGTTCGCGTCTGGCGTCCGGCCGATCATCACGTCGGTAATCAAATTCTTGCGTTGGCTTGCGTTCAGGTTCGCGACGGTGATGACGATCATCCACTTGCGCCCTTCTGGCGCGATCCGGACCTGCCTGTCGTTGCGGCATGTCGTCTCGTACGACTGGCTTCTCATCAGGGTAAGCATTTACGCTGCTTTCAACACCAACGACCGCGACAATATCGCCTCGATAAGCCTCAACTTCTTCAAGTTGATCGTTGTTCAACTGACTAAGATGCCTATCGCGCCATTTCGGACGAGGCTTCGTAGACTTGGCCGTTGCGGTGCGGCTGTCTGATCCCATAGTGATCTCTTGCGTTGTACTGGTAGTATTTATATAGCGGTATTTCAGTGCCCTGCGGTTACGCAATGCACATTTGTCATTGTCTCAACTACTGCCACATTGGCTTGATTCCCACTGCATCGTACAGTTCAGCCATAAAGGGCTGACTTAATGCTCGTGCTCTGGTGGCGCCCTGCTCTAGTACTTCTCCGATCAACTTCGGCTGACTCATCAGCTCGTTGTACTTATCTCGCGGTTCGGCGAGTATTTCATTTAAGTGCTCAAACAAATGCTGCTTCATATCACCCCAGCCGATTCCTTCAGCATAGCGCGCAGACACGGCTTCTATTTGCTCTGGCGTGGCAAACGAACTGTAAATTTCAAACAAGGTGTTGCCAGCAGTGTCTTTTGGCTCACCCGGCTCCAAAGAGTTGGTTTTAATTTTCATAATCAGCTTGCGGAATTTTTTCTCTGGTGCGAACAGAGGAATGGTGTTGTTGTAGCTCTTGCTCATTTTCCGACCATCAAGCCCGGACAACAATGCGGTTGAAGCATCAACCTGCGCCTCTGGAAGCACAAAATGCTCACCATAGTGATGGTTGAAGCGTTGCGCCATGTCACGCGCCATCTCAATATGCTGCACCTGATCTTTGCCGACCGGCACCTTGTGGGCTTTGAACATCAGGATGTCTGCAGCCATCAGCACCGGATAGCTGAACAAGCCCAAGGTGATACCTTTGTCTGGATCTTTCGCATTCGACTCTTCGTTCTCTTGCACCACCGCCTTGTAGGCGTGCGCGCGATTCAGTAGCCCTTTTGACGCCTGACACGACAACAACCACGCCAATGCAGGAATCTCAGGGATGTCGGACTGACAATAAAACACGGCCCGGTCAGTATCCAGCCCAAGCGCCAACCACGCGGCTGCGATTTCCATTCGCGATTGCCGAACTTCCTCTGGCGAAATGCCTTTTATCAAGGCATGAAGATCGGCCAGGAAATAGAAATGCTCTGTGCCTGATTTGTGACTCGCTTCAATCGCGGGCCGAATCGCACCGGCATAGTTACCCAGGTGTGGCGTTCCTGTGGTGGTGATTCCAGTTAGGTAAACCTGATTCATCCAGGCAAAAATCTCGTCTATTTCCGGCCGAATTACCGGAGCTACATGTTACCAGCTGTCCACGCAAATAACGTTAAAAGACAACGCTATAGCTTGTTTTATTATTACGAATTCTACATTTCTCAGCAGCTAAGATCGGTCACTACAGCAAATCAGTACTGAAACGTTGAATTTGCAGTAAAAAAATAAAAAGCCGTTTCAATTATTGTCCTCTGTCGACGTGCCGATACAGACAGGAACGGGTTTGAGTTCTAAGTGCTTGCTCTATAATCGATCCATCGAGTTGCAACATTGTGGCCATGGCGCATGCCACGCGTACAGCTGACTGACCAGGAATGTCAGATGATGCGTCACCGGATCGATTAATTAACTTGACAAGACAACTTAACGACAGAAGTTGGCAAACGAGTTGCGCTGTTTGCCAATTGCCCGACTTTAAAGCTCAGGATGTCCGGACTGTCTGTAAATGAATAACAAACGACGCATCGATAAGATTCGAAGGGATAGCGACCTTAAAGTAGCGATCATTCACGACTGGCTGCCTTTGGTTGGTGGCGCTGAACGTGTGCTCGAACAGCTGCTTGAAATCTACCCTCAGGCAGATATTTACACCCTGTTTGATTTCGTCTCACGCAAAGACGCCCCGTTTCTCGAAAACAAGAAGGTCACCACCAGCTTTTTGCAAAAATTTCCCAAAGTCAAAAAGTATTACAGAAACTTACTGCCGTTTTTCCCGTACGCGATCGAACAATTTGATCTGCGCCAATATGAACTAATCCTGTCCTCCAGCTCGGCTGTTGCCAAAGGTGTTATCTCGTCTCCCGACCAGACCCACGTTTGCTACTGCCACTCGCCAATGCGATATGCATGGGATCTGCAGGCGCACTACCTGAAGCACACCGGCCTGAGTTCTGGCGTACGCTCGACTTTCATTCGCTACGTGTTATACAAGCTGCGCATCTGGGATGTGGTTTCGTCTAACCGTGTCGATTCGTTTATTGCCAACTCCTCGTACATTGCCGAGAGAATAAGAAAAACTTACCGGCGCGAATCTACCGTAATCAACCCACCGGTCAATATCTCCCGCTTCCAGTTGGAGAGCAACAAGGAAGAATACTACTTTGCTGCCTCGCGTCAGGTGCCCTACAAAAGGATTGATCTGATTGTCGAGGCTTTCAAGCAAATGCCGGATAAAAAACTGATTGTCATTGGTGATGGCCCGGAGCATAAAAAAATCAAAGCACTGGCAGGCCCGAATGTGGAAATCCTCGGGTACCAACCCGATGCAGTGATGGTTGACTACATGCGCCGAGCTAAAGCCTTCATTTTTGCAGCACAGGAAGATTTCGGAATTCTGCCAGTTGAGGCACAGGCTTGCGGCACACCAGTGATTGCCTATGGAAGAGGTGGCGCCAGGGAAACTGTACTCGACAAGCGTACCGGTTTGCTTTTTGATGAGCAAACTGTTCCATCGCTGTTAGGTGCTATTGAAAGGTTCGAACGACTACAAGACAAGTTCAACTCAGCAGACATCCGGCGGCATGCCTCGACCTTTTCTAATGAGAGATTCCGCAAAGATATAAAGCACTTTATCGATCAAAAATTAAACGAGAGAGAAAGGAATAAGTTCAGGCCACCGGCACTGGACGGCGCAGAAAACATACCGAATCTGCCTCGTTAGTAAATATCTGAGCAAGGCTGTACGCGGCTTAGTAAACTCAACCCCATCCAGACGTAGTATTCTAATGCGAGATCACGACCATCCTTAAGGCACTCGGAGCAACCTTTACAGGTGCACTGGTTACGCTGGTGTGCCACTTCTTTACCCTCATGTTTCTTGCTCGCGTTCTGGAACAAGAAACTATGGGTTTGTATTTCATCGCGCTCATGGTGGTCTTTTTGCTAAAGATCATCAGCGACATGGGGGTTGATCTCGCCTTTGTTAAACAGTATCCGGAAGCAACCTCCAAAGGCCAAAGCAGCCTGCTACGAAGCGCATTTGGCATAAGAATACTTTCTTGTACATTTTTCTCGATAATGTATTTGCTGGTAGAGCGCTCGGGCAAAGTGTCGTTTATCAATGACATTGCACACGTCACCACGCTAACCCTCTTAATGTACTGGATGCATAGCTTTCGTGAGCTCATCCTGCGATTACTTCAAGCCGAGAAAATATTTACCGTATATGCCGGCGTGCAGGTGCTGGCCGCGATATTAAAGGCTGTGCTAGTGATGGCACTGCTGCTGTTTAATGATGTGACTGTCAATATGGTACTGATGGTTGAGGCTTTTGCTTTCGCAGCATCCATCTGCTACGCAAGCGTTCGTATAAAAGACAAGTTGTTTGACGCTTTGCACGCAAAATTTATCGGCGGAGCTGAGTTGATACGCTTCGGGTATCCCCTCTATCTAAACGCCATACTGAATCTAGGCAACGAAAAAGTATCGCAATACATCGTTGCAGGTTTCGGCGGGCCGATCACCATGGCGTTTTTCGGCATCGCAGAGCGACTATCTGATGCAGGCACCCGTCTGTTTGAATCGTTCGCAAACGTCTACTACCCATCTCAAACCAGTCACTTCGCAAACAATGAAAAACAACTGGCCAGCAATATGGCTATGCGTTCAATGATGTGGGTGAGCTTTGTTATTGCAAGTGCTATTGTCGGATTTACCATTCTGCGGGAGCCGGTAATTATAATATTTTTTACCGAAAAATATCTTTCGGCCGCTAATGCTGCAGCGATGTTCTTCGGGGTTCTGCTATTTCGTTCAACCCAAACTTTAATGGGTTACTTCGGTGTCGCCGCGGGTTTAAAGTTTTTGCCTGTTAGGGTAAGTACTGTTTCGAGCGTAGTTAACGTCGTGATGTGCTTTATCATGTTTAAAATGTATGGCTATCAAGGTGCTATTGCAGCGCTACTGGTAACGCAAATTTTAATGAATGCTCTGTATTACTTTTGGCTCCGCAAGGCAGGCTTTCCTTTAAACATTCAACCCGTGATCACTATCTGTAGCGTATGTGTCATAGCAGTCTCTCTGACCTACATGCTCGAAAATCATTTTTTTATTAGCTTGTTTTTGTTCCCACTATTTGTGGCGGCCTGCTTATGGGCACTTGCTGAACTTAGACATGATCTATTCGATTTCTGCCGCAATGCCACGACATTTGCACAGAAGAGATTCTCCGGTGCCCCCACAAAAAAGGCCTAACGGCTGTTAGAATGCAATGAAGATACTATTCCTGACACCTTATGTGCCGTACCCGCTAAACAATGGTGGGCTAATACGAGTACATCATCTACTGGTGAATCTGGCTACCAGGCATCAGGTCACAGCAGTGTGCATGGAACCTGATAAAAAGGAGCAAGCCGCAGGAATTGATGTCATAGAAAAGCGCGGCATAGAAATCAAAACCGTGCCGGTTGCGTTCAATCAGAAGAAAAGGTTCAAAAGAATTTACCAGCTGTTGTCACTGGTTTCATCCAAACCCTATCAGTTCAATCAGTATCACTCCAAAGCAATGCAACAGATGATCGATGAGCAATTGGCCACCGGGGATTATGACCTACTGATGGTAGAGTTTTCACAAATGGGATACTACTCATTCGATACCAATATCCCCCGATTTGTCGATCAGCATAATGTTGAATATGAAATTATGCATCGCACTTACGAAACCGAAAAAAACCCGTTAAGAAAGCTACTTGCCTACAGTGAATGGAAAAAATACTACCATCAGGAAATAGATAATTGCAGTAAATTTACCGCCTGCTTAACCACATCAAAAAGGGATGCAGAAATACTGCAGGATCGGTCAACAGGTATGCAGTGCCATGTAATACCTAATGGCGTGGACAGTGATTTTTTCCAATCAAACAACACTGCAGTTGATCCAAATATGGTGCTATTTACCGGCACCATTAGCTACTACCCGAATACTGAAGGTGTGCTTTGGTTTCATAAAACTATCTGGCCTTTGATCAAAAGTAAAAACCCGGCAGCCACTTTCTGCATCGCAGGAAAATCACCACCAGCGGAAGTTCGGAAGCTCGCAGAGAATGACCAGTCGATCACCGTGACCGGTATGGTTGATGATATGCGTGATTACTATAACAAGGCGGCTGTGGTTGTGGTGCCTCTACGTGTAGGCGGTGGAACTCGGCTGAAGATTCTTGAAGGCATGGCCATGGCTAAGGCTATCATTTCAACTTCAGTTGGCGCTGAAGGCATAGAACACAGCAACGGTGAAAATATTCTACTACGCGACACACCTGAAGAGTTCAGTGATGCTGTGCTATCTGTGATGGCTGATAAGCGCCAGCGGCAATCACTTGAAGCAGGCGGCAGAGCACTTGTGGAAGCAAAATACGACTGGCGCGCTGTGTGCGACAAACTATCAGATGTATTTGAGGCCGCCAACCCGGTATCGAGGAAAAAAGCCAGCTAATTCACTACTTGTTGCCGTAAAGCTCAACAGTGTTTCTATTACCCGCTATCGCTGTTTTAAGCTTCTCTACATTGCGCACAAAAAGCAGATACCAACGCACGTATCGCTTCTTGCCCAATGGAATGTGCAGTAAGGTCAGTACACCATAACCTGCGATTTGCGCGAGCACAAAAAGTCCGGTCTTGATATAGGCAATCCCACTTTGCTTGGACCAAAGATAGCTGTGGTGGGTTTGGCCAATTCGGATATTCTGTTTTCTAATATAGTCAAGATTTAAACGATCAGTTTCAACTGTCTCTTCAACCACGGCGTGCGCATCATAGACATATCTTCCACCGGCTTTATATATACGGTGAAAAAAATCGGTATCTTCACCACCTGATTTGCCAAAAAACGGATCAAATCGAAAACCCTTCTCTTTCACCCAGTGTGCTTTCAATAATGCATTAGAGGTGGCTCCTTTCTTCTGACTTGAGCCATGTGCGTGGGAGTCCTTACCGAACAGATCACCTGCCACAATCCATTCAGGAGCAGAGTCAGGGTAGTGCACGATCACTTTTCCGAATACCCCATCCACCTCATGCTTCTCAAGGGTTGTTATCATCCTGGAAAGCCACTGATTATCACTCGCCCATTCATCATCATCGATAAACGCCAGTAAATCTCCGTTAGCATTTTCCATTGTGCTATTGCGCACTTCCGCAAGATTTCTGATGCTATTGGCGAAGTACCTTACTGGTACATCTTGCGATTGATATTTTTCGCATACTGCTCGACCAGACTCTTCCACATCATTGTCCACCACCACAACTTCCAGCGTAAAACCTTGCGGCAGATCCTGAGCAACAATGCTTTTTAGTGTCTTCTCCAGAGTGGCTCTTTTATATGTACACATGCAAATCGAAACAAGCATTGCGCTATCCTGTCAGCTTAAGGTTGACGATACGGGCAAGCTCATAGTTGGTGATATCTACAGGCTCTGACAGCACGTTATCTTTCAATATTTGGTGATAGTCTAACGATGGAAACTCATCGTTTGGAAATACCACATGCATTCTCGAGTTTTTAAGCTCAGCTGCAATCTGCAATTGATGATCATCTGAAAACTCTTTGTGTTCAGCTACCCTGGGCACAAAGATCACACGCTTACGATATTTAAGCATTAGATTCAGGCTGCCAATACCACAATGACTAATTACAAGCGCACTGCGCCGGACTAAGTCTTCCATATCCGTACGCGGTATCAGCGTTTCAACAACACCCGACGCTGGCGGTTGATCTGCCGTACAGGAACCTGTCTGCACAAACCAATCACAGCGTGAGTCGTTATACAGTGGATCGTTTTTTATGTAATTGTAGAGGCGGGTGAAGGGGTAATCATTGGTACCCATTGTCACCAAGATCAAAGGCTTGACCATGGTATTCGGCTCCACTGTACTTGTTAGCTGTTCCCTGCCACTGGCAAAGAAAGGAATCATAGAGACCTAGTTTTTGTATCAGTTTACCGGAATTTGATAGCTCGGTAACTCGTGACATAGTATCCAGGTATACAAAACGCGTGCGCGTTAGTTTGGCAAGTAGAGCGAACGGTAAACAAATCGGTCCGCCCGTACTGAACATAGCCTGAGGTCTTTCTTTTAAAAGTATACGTGCCGCGCTAAAAACATTCACAGCGTGAATCAACATATTGCTCTGGGTATCACGGATGGTATGTATGCGAGCAAAGCGACTGCCTTCAAGCATGTTCTTATTAGTCACTAACACGAGCTCAAGCTCAACGGTACTAGTGGCACACATCGCCTGGGTTAAATGCCCTCCAGATGAGGCAACCACAAGAATCAGGGGTTTTCGTTTCATACTTCCATCTCACCGCGATGTTCTCACGATTAGCCGCCTTTTCCGCTTAACTATTTCTAGCATACGCGTTGGTAGGCAATTTGCTCGGATCTGGTTCATCTGCTACAGGAATCGCGCCAAACCTCACTTTGAAGTTTGGTTTATGTGCATGCGAGTAGAGTATGTTCATTATGCCAATGATCATCAGCACCCAAACGAAATGCAGCCCGTGAACGAATGAGGTCTCCAGGCAGTTGTGCAACATAGCGTAGGCGATCATTCCGGAGGACAACGGATCAGCCGAGTTTTTAGTGATTGAAAGAAAAGTCCACAATCCTAACAGCCAGAAAACAGTCGCAAAGACACCCATTTCCAACACCAGATCAATAAAGCCACTGTGTGCCGTGTGGAGCAATTGATAATAGGAATATTTAATGTCCAACGCCTCTGGAATGGCACCGACACCCCAATACGCCCCATAGGCGGTACCGAACATCCAGTCTTTTTTGATATCAGTTAAAAGATGAAACCAGATTCCGGTTCGACCCGTCAAGGCATCTTCAGGCAGCATGCTACGGTAGAACTCGATCGGCGATTCACCCAATCCGAAAAGCAGCATCGGAAAAAACACCATAATAAAAAGCCACAACACAATTACAGCAACTGACACATAGCGCAGCAGATGCTTGGATACAATGGCCAACGGAATCAGCAAAACAACAAAACCAATTGGCGTTTTAGAACCACTGATTAACATCAGGAATCCCCACCCTAAGATACAAAATAGAGCGATGTTTTTTTCCCTGGCAGTCTCTGCGTAATAACGATAGGTACACACAGCGATCAAAAGAAACGCGCCGGCAATTCCACCAAATTCATTTTTAGCAGAGTGCAATCCGGTGAAATTGCCAAAAATATCAAACGAGATATGGGGCATTAACAGAAACGACATTTCGTAAAGCAAAAGAAAAACCGAAAAGATCTGCAAATGATTAACGAAGCGATTCTGGGATCGACTGATTACTACCATTCCAGCTACTGATGTAAACAGCAACACCTGGCGTATCGCGCGCCGCAGCGTATCGTCAGGAGAATCCGACCAGAAAACTGATGCGAGTAGAAAAAAGCCAAACAACAGCAGCGGCAGCAACAAGCTGAAATACGTGTTCAGCACTTTTCTGGATCGGATGATCCACAACAGACACACCATGGTGAAAACAGGCAGTAGCAATTGCTTCCACAACGCCGCACTGGAACTGACTATTTCGAGGCGCAGCTCTAAATCTCGCGCCATCAAAGCAGACTTTGCACGCAGATCAGGAGAGAACGCTTTCGTTACCCACGCAAGCAACAGAAATAACGGTACACCCTGTAAGAAGAGTGAGAGCTTACGGGTTGAAACACGCAATGGCCCATGGCTGCGAACATAATTCATAGCAGCAACTCTAATTGGTGTAAACAGGGAACAGCGCTGCCAGCAGAAGCAGTGCAGATCATAGCTGAGCAGGAATAGTTCACCTGCTCAGCCTTAAGTGCTTCAGGCATTGCCATAGCTGTAGTAAGAGTAGTAAGTGCCACCCATTTCAAGCTGATTCAGCACAACACCTACCATTGGCGCTTCAACACGTTGCAACGACTGCAGGCAACGGCTGATGTGTTGATACGGTGTTGATCGTGCACGTATGGCATAGATAACTGCATCTGCATATCCCGCCAGGACCAAAGGATCACTCACTGGGAGCACCGGTGGTGCATCAAGAATAACGTATGCGTATTTCTTCGCCGCTTCCTGAATGTGAGACTGGAAGCGCGGCGAACTGATTAACTTCAAAGGATTTAACGGTGTGAAGTTAGCGCACAGCAGGTCAAGGTTGTTATCGATCCCTATAACGCATTGCTCCAACAGAGCTTCAGCTGACAATACTTCTCTCAAACCCATGTCAGATTTATTTACACCGAACATGTTACTCACACCACGGGTACGCAAGTCACAATCGATAAGAAGCGTACGACCAACATTCGAATAACTGTAAGCAAGATGACCTGCAATAGTCGACTTACCTTCGCCAGCAATGGTCGAGGTTACCATGATGATCTTATGCGGACGATCCACTCTATCCAGCATCATTCCGGTACGAACCGTATTCACAGCTTCTTTGAAGATCGCGCCCTCTTTCGAGCGCTCTGCCTCTTCCATCGAATTCAATACCACTGGACGGATGAAGTTCTTTTTGATAATCGGCAATGAACCAAGCAGCGGCAAACCGATACGCTGATGTACATCTTCACCATCACGAATACCGGTATTAAACAGCTCACGCAGGATGTAATAGAGAACAGATAGAAACAGACTTCCCAGCCCCGCCAGTAAAAACAGCATTGCTTTCTTAGGTTTGGAAGGCTCTAGTGGATCTTCCGCCTGAGACAAAATGCGTGCATGTGCGCTTTGTAAATCTATAGTTTCCGTGGTTTCTTCTGTGCGCTGAAAAAAGAGATCAAACAACCGCTGGCCGGACTCTACTTTGCCCTTAAGCTCAAAGTATCTGTCTCCTTTGCGGCCGAAACTGTAGAACTCCTCTTCAGCACGATCGATTCTCTGTTGAGTACTTGATTCTTCTGCGAGTGCAGCATTGTATTGAAACTCAACCGTTTCCAGGATTTTCCTGATTTGAGAGTTCAGCGCGCTTTGGGCAGAGCTTAAATCCGAATTGGCGGCCAACATCTTCGGGTGTTGCGGTCCAAATGTTTTGGCCAGTTCAGCTCTCTTTTGTCTGGTTTCCACCACACTAAGACGAAGTCTCTGAGCTATTGGATCGCTCTGAACAACAGGCAGCGATTCTTTGCTGTTGCCCGCACCTCTGACCTGATCACGTGTGATTCTGGCGTCCGCAAGCTTTGCACGTGCCGCTACCAACTCGACCTGCAGATCTTTAAGCTCTTGCGAAACTCGCTCCTGAACTTCGCCACCAATATCGATGATGCCTTCTTTTTCGATATAGGCCGCCAACTCCTGCTTTGAAGCGTTGAGATCACTACGCAGCCCCTGTACCTGGCCTGCCAGCCAGGACGCGGCAGTTCTGGTTCGTTCAAGGCGAGCTTCCAGATCTGACTCAATGTAGGCTTCAGCATGCGCATTGGCTATATCGCGTGCCAGCATGGGAGTGGGCGCCTCAAAACTAACTTCCACCAATTGCGTTTTACGCAACGGGAAAATACTCAGTCTATCAACGTAATCCTTTAACAATTCACGGCGAGCAATTTCCTGCTCTACCCCGGCCACACGGCTCATCTCTTCGTTGGATTTACCCATACCGATCCAACCGAGCACCTTATCTTTTATACTACCCATACTCTGCAATGAAGAAAGCGACCCTTCTTCACCAACAAAAGCAGGCTCGGTTGCAAGGCTAAGCTTCCTGACCACTTTCTCAGCCAGCGGACGTGATCGCAGTACTTCGAATTCAGTGGCAAGATACTCATCGCTCTCAGCGTTTAAGCCGTAAAGCGCATCCACAGGAACCACCTGCGACTCCTTTCTTTCTATCAGTATGGTTGCAGTCGCTTTATATTGCGGTGCCAGACTATTAATGATGAAGTACGACGCGAGCAGCACCATAAAAACAAACAGCGCTACGCGCCATTTGTTATCTAAAAGAGTCTGCCAGTATCTTTCAAAATTGAAACTGATTTCGTCTTTATTAAAACCAGCTAAGTTTGAGTCCAGCGGATGGAGTGATTTCATTTAAACAAGCTCTACTAGAAAAAGCCTTCCGGCACGGAAACGATATCCCCCGGATAAACCGGATCTCGCATTCTGATTTTACCCTGTTGTTGCTGGCCATCGACATCACGCGACACTTTTATACGCTTCTTCGATGCACGACCGGTGAATCCACCAGCCAGAGCAATGGTTTTTTCCAGTGTTAAGCCAGGTTGGTAAGGGTAGTTACCAGGACGTTGCACTTCACCATTCACAAATACCTGCAGATACTCTGCAACTTCAATGATGTCTCCGGGTAAGACAGCATCAGTTGATCGCATACTAAACAGTTGAGACTCACCATTAATCACGCGTGTCAGTGTGATTCGTTCTTTCGACGCTTTCTCTGCAAAACCACCTGCAAGCGCTATGGCCTTATCAAGCGTTAAGCCCGGCTTATAGTCATAGCCACCGGGGCTATTCACCTCGCCATTGATATACACCTGGCGGTAACCGGCAACAGATACACGCACATCCGGATTAACCAGATAACTGCCGGAAAGCTCTCTGGCGATGGTTTTCTCAAGCTGGGAAACGGTCAGTCCACCGGCACTCAACGCACCAAGCAGTGGATAATTGAGTGTGCCGTTTTCATCAAGCTTGCCGGTAATCGACAGATCCTCTTGACCAAATACAACCACTGACACTTCATCGCCAGCCGTTAACTTATACGCTTCCTGGGCCTGCACGCTTGATGTACATATAACAGCCAACAGCGCCGCAAAGCCGAACAACTTACGGACTAATGTTTTCATAGAATTTATCCTAATCGCGGTGATTTCGCGCACTTTACGCGGGCGTCACTGACTGGCACCTGAAATCCGCGAAAACTATTTGATCTGATTCAACAAACCCGAACAGGCAAGCACTACCACATCACAAAAATTGCACCGGTGTGGCGTTTACCGACTCTGGTCATACGCACATCAGATACAACCATCATCTTAAGCTACGAATGCGGCGTTGGTCCCAATACTCTTTTGTCGGCTGAATTGCCAGCTTGCTTACCCTAATTTCGCAAAATAACGAATGGAAAATATGGCATCTTCGACCTTTTGCGGGAATGATACTTCAATTAACCCACCTGCGGACTTACCTCATTGTTACATAAGGTTGATAAAGTGTTATTCAGGAGCTACACGAGCCAGCATTAATGAAGCGGATCCTGCTCGATCACGCTCAGTACTTCATTGAGCACAGAGATATAGCCGAATAGCGAACGGTGTGCGTCCGCATCAGCGAGGAGCAAACTTTGCGATTGCACCTTAAATTCTTTCACCGTCTGGTCGTGATCAGCAAGCAACGAGGCCAGCAAACCCTGCTCTTCCTGTGTCGGCGAAAGGTTAAATTTTTTGCGTTTGGCTTCAAGCAAATTTAAGTAGTCAAAATGCCGGCGCTTGGTGGTTTCCATCGCATTGTAAGCCAGCAATGCGTCAGCTACCGACTCGCGCGTGGGGTCATCCAGCAATTCAGCCATGTCTATCTGCCTGTCAATATTGGTTTACCCACCTATATGGGACATTTCAACTTTAGGCCGAAGCACAGACTCGATGGTGCGAGTTTCGGAATATCGGTCGCGGCGCCTCTGCCAAAGACCAGATAGCTTGGTTTCGAGCTCTTCATCTGTGGCACCGCCACGAATCAAACTCATTAGATCATGGCCATCAGCCGCGAACAGACAGGTGTAAAGCTTGCCCACTGCAGATAATCGTGCGCGACTGCAATCACCACAAAAAGGCTGACTTACCGATGCGATGATGCCAATTTCACCTCCACCATCCAGATACTGCCAACGGTTTGCCACCTCTCCGCGATAGTTTGCCGGCACTTTCTCTATCGGACTTTGTTTGTTAATCAATTCGGCGATCTCGGCGGCTGTTACCACCTCACTATTCTTCCAGCTATTCGTATTGCCAACATCCATAAATTCAATAAATCTTAGGATCTGACCACTGCCATGAAAGTACTCTGCCATCGGCAAGATACTGTGCTCATTGAGACCGCGCTTCACCACCATGTTGACTTTCACTGACTCAAACCCGGCAGCGGACGCGACAGAGATTCCATCAAGTACTTTTTTTACCGGTACACCAACATCATTAACTGCCATGAAGGTTTCATCGTCGAGTGCGTCGAGGCTAATATTTACTCTATTTAAACCGGCATCACGCAAGCTCCTGGCACGCTTCTCTGTCAGCAGTACTCCATTGGTGGTTAAGCTAATATCTTCGATCAGGTCGATCGAGGCAATTTTTTCCACCAACTTTTCAAGCTCGCTGCGCACCAACGGTTCACCACCGGTCAGGCGTATTTTTCGTACTCCGAGCACCGAGAACGCCTGCACGATACGAATGATCTCCTCGAAAGACAGCAACTCCTTCTTGGCCAGAAATTGGTATCCCTTACCGAATTTTTCTTTCGGCATGCAGTAAACACAACGAAAATTACAGCGATCCGTGACCGACACGCGCAAGTCATGGATCGGGCGATTCAGCCCATCTGTTATTGTTACTCTACTGCGAGTACCGAGGGTAGAAGTATCCATTGTGATTCGGGTGTGATCCTTGTTACTGAGATTGTTCTTCATGAATACAAGTGTGCCCGTTCGGCTCACCAAATAATGTTATCTCGATTGCATCGCCAGAGCCAATGCCAGGTGCAGTCAATACCTTTAACCGCCACCGCGCTGATAGCGTAGATCAAAATATCGCATAAACTGCTCTATCGCGTCAGAACTAAAATTTTCAAATGCGAAGTCAACCTTCACGTAGGGCAGTGAGAATGATGCGATGTTTCGAGACTGCTGTTCTCCAACGTCGATTCTGAGACTACCAGGCGCCAGATCGACCGTGACGCCACGGGCGTCTTCCTGAACGCTACGACCATCTACCGCCGCGGGAAGCAACCGAAAAAATTCATCTCGGGAATAACCCATTTCTCGGCTAAAACTATTTTCCATAATTATCTTCTAGGTTCCGCTTTAACCACCCGCCACTGGCGGCCAGACGGCAACAACATCACCTTCCTTTAACAGCCCGGTTTGATCACGAGCTTCGTGGTCGAAGTATGTGCCGTTAATTAAGACAAGATGCGCATCTTTTGGTTGCACCCGGAATTGTTCAATAATCTGATGTAGCGTAACATCGTCAGCGACTTCAATTTCGATTGCATTATTGACAGCCGCACTGGGTAGTAGATGCTGCAGTGTTGCATAGAGCTTAAAGGTAATTTTCATACTTGCCTAATCAACGAACCCGACACCGTTATTTAACTGGCATCAAACACCGAAGACGTTATTTACATGCAGGGCAAGTGTGCCCCGCGTTAAAGGATATACCTACATAAGGCTGCGCAATAATTTACGCTGTTGCCGCACTCACCTGAGACTGGGAGCACGCTAGATACGCTTCCATAATCCGCATCGGGTCTTTCTTAAGACGATCCTTCCATAGTCCAAGACTGGTTTTGGATTGAATCAATCCACGCAACACACCTACATGCTGTGTCAATCCCAAGCTGCTGGCACCAACAAGCACATCATCTTTAAATTGCAGGTTGAGGTACTTGTGTTCTTTTTCATTGACGAGTTCAGATGACTCACCACCAGGTACACCCATCCACATTCCAAACGATGCAGACACTAGACCAATGGTATCCAGCACATTCATATTAACGTTACCAACATGCTCCGTACGGTGCCCGCGAACCATGTTTGTGGCAGCCACTTTGGCGTGCTCAACGGCAGTGGGTTGAATCGCCTGAACTGAGTATTCACCGGTATTAAAGTCTTTACCTTGGCATACGTCACCCGCAGCATAGATATCTGCATCACTGGTCTGAAGATAGTCGTTCACAACAATGCCCTGGTCGGTACGCAAGCCACTGTCCGAGGCAAATCCTAAGTTAGGCGCAACACCTGTTGCACTAATAACAAGATCAGCATCAACAGTCCCGCCGGTGCTAAGACTAACCCGCAACTTACCACCCCCAATCTGTTCAATGGATTCTGCACGGGTAGAGGTATGTACCGTAACTCCTTTTTGTTCACACCAGCTTTTAATCATGTTGCCGGACACATCGTTCATCATGCGCGGCACCATACGATTTTCCATTTCAACCACCGTCAGGTTGACATCACGCAACGCCAATGATTCCAGAATAATACAGCCAATAAATCCAGCGCCCATCAATACAACGCTTGCACCCGGTTTGGCCAGCTTGACGATCTCTCTTGCGTCTTCAAGTGTCCAACAGTTATGCACTCCAGGCGAATCGATACCGGGTACTGGTGGCACTACCGGGCTGGCACCCGTTGCGATAAGTAGCTTATCGTATCGACGCACCCGTCCGTCATCAGTGATCAAGCGATTAAACTCAGTATCAATCGATGTTGCGCGCTGCTGTACTACATCAATATTTCTACTGGCAAAGTGTTTTGCCTGCTTGCGAAGGTAAGTCCCGCTTTCATCTATTTTACTGGTTAAGAAGTACGGTATTGCCATACGTGAGTAAGGTGGCTCAGGTTCAGCGCCGATCATGGTGATATGTGCCAGCGGATCAAGTTTTCTTAACTGTTCTGTGGCAACTACGCCAGCGGGTCCTGAACCTACAACTACATAAATCATTGGCGTCTCCTTAGAGTATCAAGGCAATTAACTGAGCAAAATGAAACAAATAACAGGATGAAAAAAAAGAGCGGCAACAAAGTCGCCGCTCCTAGCAAACACTACTGAAACCTTATGAGCAAGCCCTTTAAGCAGGTAAACCAAACTTGCTACGAGTTTCTGCAGTTAGGGTTCCGTCTGTAGTCCAACCACGCAACTGATAGTACTCAGGCAACATGCTGCCGAGTTCGCAGACTTTACCTTTTGCAGGTCCACTCTTGGCAGCATCTTTAAGCAACCTGTCTGGCAGTGTATCGTCAGCGCCGGTAAGTCCAGCCTTCATGTTGAAGTCACGCTCAAGTTGCCAGATCCTTTCACCAACTTCCACCAAACGCTCCGGTGACCAGTCACCATCACAAGCAGAATCTATCTGCGGTGAGATATCATCTAGAGACCAGGCGAAAGTGGTGAAGATGCACAGACCAGCCGAGTCAACTGCTGCTGTTGCATCCTGGAATGCTTTCACCAAACCTGCTTTGCCTTCAGTGGCAAGCGGATCGGTTTTTTCCGGCACACCTAAAATCTCGGAGGAGACTGTGTAACCACGTAAATGACAGGCTCCACGGTTCGACGTTGCATAAGCCAGCCCCATTCCCTGAATCCCACGTGGGTCGTAAGCTGGAAATTCCTGGCCCTTTACAGTCATAGACATTTCCGGCCGGCCGTACTTTTCGCAAAGGCGTCGCGACCCAAGATTGAGGTCCGCACCAAAGCCCTCACTGACTGCAGATTGCTCTACGGCCCAACACAATGCTTCTGCACTACCGAATTTGAGTTCTACACCACCAGTGTTCGCAGTAGTGATTACGCCAGCCTCGAACAACTCCATTGCCGCTGCAACCGTTGCGCCGAAGGTAATGGGATCCATTCCGTCTTCGTTGCAAATGAAGTTTACATAGGTCAGTGCATCCAGATCATCAACACCAGTGTCCGAACCGAGAGCCCACGCCGCTTCATATTCCAGTCCACCAGAGTTGCCCCAATACTGAGGTTTCTCTTTAACAGAGAAGTGCTCACGATCGACGGTTGAAATACGACCGCAGGAAATAGTGCATGCGAAGCAACCGCCATTACGCGTGAGGTTCGGCTTACCGTCACTTGCACGTGGTTCCAGCATCGCTTCACCAGATATTTTGTGCGCCCCCTCGAACTGCACTTCCTGCATGTTGCGAGTCGGCATAGCGCCAACCTCATTGATTACATTCATTAGCACCTGGGTGCCAAGCGCCGGCAGCCCTTCACCAGTAACAGCGTTTTCAGCCAGTACTTTCTTGCCTGCAGCAATCGATTCCATAAAGCGAGCAGGGTCTTTAATATTTCCAACACCCAACGTACCGCGCACCGATACCGCCTTAAGATTTTTCGAAGCCATCACGGTACCTACACCGGAACGCCCGGCCGCACGATGCAAATCGTTAACAATGGCTGAAAACAAGCAACCAGCCTCTGCAGACCGACCCACACAAGCTACCCGCATTTGAGGATCCTGATGCTTCGCATGCAGCACCTCGTCTGTTTCCCAACAGGACTTACCCCATATTTCCGACGCATCTTCGAGTGATGCTGATTCGTTTTCAATATTTAAATAAACCGGTCGCGGAGAAGAACCTTCAAAAATTATCATGTCCCATCCAGCACTTTTCAGTTCAGCGCCGAAAAAACCACCCGAGTTAGAACACGCCACGCCACCTGTTAAAGGGCTTTTCGTGATAACAGAATATCTGCCACCTGTTGAAGCCATTGTTCCGGTGAGCGGACCGGTGGCCATAATCAATTTATTATCCGGGCCGAGTGCATCGCACTTCGGGTCTATTTCATCAACAAGATACCTGGTTGCCAAGCCTCTTTGACCCAGGTACTGGTTGGCCCAATCCATATTCAATGGCTCGGCGATGCATGTGCCTTCCGTCAGATTGACGCGCAATATTTGTCTAGTCCAAGCCATGATTAACCTCCTACCGTGTTATCTGTTTTTTCTGCCCACTGGCGCATTTTATCAAGGCCAGTGGCATTCGCATCAACATATGTGATGGCATTAGTGGGACAAGCAGATACACATTGTGGATCCCCACCGCAGAGATCACATTTCACTACTTTGCCAGAATCTGCATTGTAGTTAACTGTGCCAAACGGGCATGCAATCGTGCAAACCTTGCATCCGACACATAGATCTGAGATCACATCTTTTGAGCCGGTAACCGCATTGACGACAATGGCATCGACCGGGCAGGCGTGCATGCACCAGGCTTCATCGCACTGCGTGCAGGTATAGGGTACGAACTTGCCTTCCTCATGAAAGGTGAAGACTTTTATTCTGGATTTAGATGTATTAAAAACACCCTCGTTTTCGAGGGAACATGCCATCTCACACTGTAGGCAGCCAGTACACTTACCTGGGTCAATATTCAGGGACTTCTGCATTTATCGCTCCTCCGAAGGCTTTGTTTTGATTGCAGATTCGGGTAAGCGATAACACTGGTGCCCACCTCTCACCCAAACATATCACAGAAAACCGTTTGGGTGTAAACCGCACAACTATCGCCTCAGAAGAGGGTTTCCGGCAACTTAATAAGTGCCGGAAGTAAACGGAACTACAGGGTTGACTTAGGTACCAAAGCCTTTGATTGGCCCACGCGGAGTCGTGGCATACTGGCCACTTTGTGAAGCCACCGGGCGTGACCACCGATCCTGTCTGGCTTTGCGACCGAACTGGTGCACATACTTTTCCTGGTCTTCAGTTTGAATAGCTCTAGGGCGGACCTTGCGAACTTCGGCTACAGCAAGCGCTGGTGTCATGCCCATATCAACTAGCAATCTCGCGGCGATCATTCCGGTGCGTCCGAGTCCTGCCAGGCAATGCAACACAATTCTTTCACCGGCAATAAGAGAGGCCACCAGTTGTTTGCCCTCTACAGACCACATGTCTTCGAAGGCAAGATCCGGCACATTCATATCCATGATTGGCATTTGACGCCACCAAAAGCCTGAATCCATTATGTGGCTTCCCAAGTCACCCAGACCTAAACCATGTAGTTCATCCGGTTCATTGAAGGTGACCACACCGCTTGCGCCCCACTCCTGGTAGGCCACTAGATCCCGGCGAAGATTTTTCTGCGGATTGCCCCGCCGAGGCGATTCGATCCGAATGCCCGGGCATGCAGACATACCGATCACACCCCGGCGGCCCGGAATATTCAGCGTATAGACTGCGTTCGCGTTGTTGTTATTTACTAATCCAAGCATTGGTGTTGCTCCATAGGGACAAATTAACACAGCGAAAACTAAGGTCCGAACCCATCCTGGGTTGCTCACTGTGTCCGACCGGTTGTCTACCGAAGGCCAATATATCGGCCCAAAGCCATGTTTATTGAAAACCGAACAGTCGTACTTGTTTTTATTATTAGAGTGAACTTCTCACATCGAATACTGACGAGTCGTGCCCAAGCCCAGACTCCTCAATTTTACAATGGGGATGGCGAGCGCTTCCTCAAGTTGTATTGTGGCTAAATTTTGGTTGCAAAGACAAGTGCTTAACGTAAATGAACGCAAAATCACACAGAAATAAGCATCTCTTGTAACCTGAAAGCCAGTAATTGGGAACTACCGGAGATTGACCGGGCGCAAATGCCGGCAATCTGACTCACATCCCAAGCTCAGGCGTCAGTTTCAAGCTGAGGCAGATCAGGCCGATCTGCTCTTATCTACTACTGCCAAGACACAATAATGCCTATAAGAGCCACTGCAGAGGAATACCGCCAGATTGATTCTGTCGTATCGCAGCTCGACTCGATCGTGATCGGAAAACCCAACGAACTAAAACTCGCTTTTTCAACCTTGTTGGCAGGCGGACACTTATTAGTAGAGGATGTTCCGGGCGTAGGCAAAACAACACTGGCCCGGGCACTGGCAGCCACTTTGGGGCTGCACTGGAACAGAGTTCAATTCACCAGCGATCTACTACCGGCGGACATTGTCGGCATCTCCATTTTCGACGTCACCAAGCAAAGCTTTCGTTTTCACGAAGGCCCGATCTTTACTTCACTGCTGCTTGCCGATGAGCTCAACAGAGCGCCACCAAAAACCCAAAGTGCCCTGCTCGAAGCAATGGAAGAGCACCAGGTTACGGCTGATGGCACAAGTTATCAGCTGGGGCGGCCTTTTTTTGTGGTGGCGACTCAAAACCCGCAGGAACAATTGGGCGTCTATCCGCTGCCGGAGTCTCAGCTGGACCGCTTTATGGTGAGCATTGAACTCGGCTATCCAGACAGCCTGTCCGAGAGAGAAATTTTGTCAGGCACTGATCGGCGCGAGTTACTGGACAACGCAGAGCCTGTCATGACCACCGACAATCTGCTGTACTGGCAGGCGATGGCGAAACAAGTACATACCGCGGCACCGGTACTCGACTACGTGCAGGCACTACTGGCTGCCACCAGACAAATGGCACTCGATGGAGAATGCGGTGCCGGGCTCAGCCCTCGCGCAGGTTTGAGTTTAATCGCCATGTGCAAGGCATGGGCACTGCTGCATGGTCGGGAAATGGTATTGCCTGAAGATGTACAGGCTGTGTTTACCAGCGTCGCGTCGCATCGTATGGCGGGCTCACTGCGCAAAGGGCTGCCCCTGAGCACGGAACTGATCAATACCGTAAACGTCGGTTAACCCATGTTTCAGCAAGCGACAGTAAGTAGCGCTGACTCAGCTAATCGAACGACGGAGTCTGCAAAAAAACGCATTAAACAACGTGTATTCAGATCAAGCGCAAAGGATACGCTTCCACTCACACTTCGCCATGAGCGCATCTATATATTACCTACCACACGCGGCCTGGCTTTTATCTGCGTTATCGCGATCATGTTGATGGCATCAATCAACTACGGATTGAACCTTGGTTACGCTCTGTGTTTTATTTTGATCGGGCTTTTTTGTTCCTGCTTGCTTTCCACTTATAGAAATCTTGTGCAAGTAAAGTTGGTACACGCCACCGCGCAAGACAGCTTTGAAGGAACACCACTTACATACACAGTTACACTGGCTGACGAATGCCGGCGGTCACGATGCTCTATCAATGTCAGCTGTGATCAAGCTAACGATATGTTTGATCTACAGTCCAACAGCAAGACCGACGCGACCCTTCTAATAAAGCAGACCCGCAGAGGCATTCACTCACTTGGACGACTCACTTTATCCAGTGATTTCCCACTGGGTCTGTGGAAGGCTTGGGGTTATGTCCACACACCGGTTCAGGCCAATGTCTACCCGAAACCGGAACATCCAATGGTTGAACTGCCAAGTCGCAACACTGAGTCGGATGGGCAGGCAGCCAGTCGCCGTGGGGAGCAGGAATATGAGGGCCTTAAAACCTATGAAAACACCGATTCACCCTCACGCGTAGCGTGGAAACAAGTCGCCAGTGGCAGGGGCTGGTATAGCAAACAGTTTGAAGCAGAAAGCGAACAGCAGGAAATTGCCATCCGGTGGGAAGACACGCCAACCAACCTTAGCTGCGAACAGCGGCTGTCCCGCATGTGTAGCTGGGTCGTCAGAGCTATGGAAGAAAATAGTGTTTACACATTTGAGCTGCCCGGTAACTTTCCAGCACACAATGGCACTGACCGGAAAACTTTACCGTCAAGAGACTCGACTACATCGAACCCTCTTTATCGCTCAAGCGGACCAGACTATGGCAAGTCATGCCTACGCTCTCTGGCGGCTTTCAAACAGATAAAACCCGCACCACAGTAATGTTCAACCGAAAAGCAAATAATAACGGGTCATTAGCCACTGCCGCCAGCAGGCAGTTGACCTCCCAGACCCAACGCATTCTCGGCATCACCGTCCTGCTATCACAGTTGCCATTGCTATTGCACCTGCCGCTTTGGCTGTCACTGCCAGGTATTGGTTTGGTTCTGGCAAAGTTAATGGCAAAGCCAAAAGACCAGTTCTCCATACCACCTGCACTTACTATTGTGTTCGTGCTGCTCTCCGCTATTGCTGTGTTTTTTCACTATGGCCATATTTTTGGACGAGATCCGTGTGTGGCTTTTCTCTATCTTCTACTCGGTTTTAAGTTCGCAGAAACCAGACGTGCATACGACGCCAGCCTGCTCATCGTTCTATGCGCGTTCCTGCTGCTAACGCAGTTTTTCTTCCGCCAATCCTTATTCGCTGCAATCCTTTCAATTCCTGCCATGTACTTTGTTGGCCTATCACTGTTCGCTCTGCAACGCGGACTTACAAAAACAGACACCAGAACCATGGTGCATGTCACTGCGAGATTGTTCCTGCAGGCAATGCCCATTGCCGCGCTATTGTTTGTGGTCGTTCCACGAATTTCACAAGCACCCTGGGGAGGCAATGGCAGTGGCGATGGCCAGGCTCAGACCGGTCTATCGGCGCGCATGTCACCAGGCAGCATTGCATCACTTTCAAAGTCCAATGAAGTCGCGTTCAGAGTCGAGTTTAATGGCCAGCCACCACTTGCGCACGAACGCTACTGGCGCGGCCCGGTGTTAACCGGCTACGATGGCTACGATTGGTTTATTTTGCCAAGTAATACACGCGCACAGGCCACACCCAATACCAACGGAAGAAAGATCGACTACACAGTGACCCTTCCAGCCAGCTACCAACCCTGGTTACTGGCACTAGACACGCCACTTGCAGCACCCATCGCGATCAACAACAATAAGCTCCTGATCAACCTTAATCAGGAACTGCAAATTGATACAGCCACTCCGGTCGATCAACCACTTCGATATCAGGCGACATCAATTCTGAGCGATCGCTTCACTCCCGCCACACCACCAAATACTGCAACCTTACTGACCACAGCAACCAATCCGCAAGCGCGGTCACTGGCGTTGGAGTTTCGCACGAAGCACGCAAGTGACGCCGCCCTCGCCAATGAAATATTGCTCTGGTTTAATCGCGAGCCTTTTCACTACACACTGAATCCGCCAAAGCTTGGTGACAATTCCATTGACGATTTCATTTTCACCACAAGACGTGGATTCTGCGAACACTATGCCGGCAGCTTTGTGTTTATGTTGCGAGCAGCCGGTATCCCGGCACGGGTAGTAACGGGCTACCAAGGCGGTGAAATGAATGCCGGTTACATGATAGTCCGTCAATCAGACGCTCACGCGTGGGCCGAAGCCTACATCGACGGTCAATGGAGACGGTACGATCCGACTGCCGCTGTCGCGCCTCAACGGGTTGAGCAAGGTGCAAGCGATGCCTTGCGCAACGACGCTTCAAGAAGCTTTTTAAGCAGGGTCGACATACCACTTCTGGATTCAGCTAAGTTGCAGTGGGATAAGGTGAATTTTGCGTGGCAAAAAATGGTAATCGATTTCGATTCTACCCGACAACAAGCCATGTGGAAAAAGCTTGGCATAGAAAAGCCCAGCGGCTGGATGATTGTCGTAGCACTGATAGCAGCTGCGGCGTTATGGGCCTTGATAATTCTCAAACCACTATCAGAACTGAGACGTGAACCGCTACCACCCTGCGAAAAACAATGGCGTAAGCTATCCAAAAAACTTGCGGCGTATGGCTTTGCTAAACACCAAAGTGAGACCTACACCAGCTTTGTTGAACGCGCTTGCAAGCAATGGCCGCAATACCAGGTGCCACTTCGATCAATTGTTGAGAGTTACCACAGCGGGATGTATGCGCCTGAAGGGGGAGACCCGCACCATCATCAACAAATGGCGGAGCAAATGAAATCTACATTAAGAAAATTAAAGCGAATGCGCTAGGACTCGACTCAGCAGGCAGTGGCTAGCTCACGATCACTAAAAGCAAGCAGGTTGCTTGAGTGTTGTAAATCGACGTTTTCCGTTTCAGCACTTTGACGATGCGACGTGCGCAAACTGGCCCAACAACGATCGATTGCCGCTTTACGCCAGCTCTTTGATTCACGTAGTTCAGGGAAAGCCATTCCCGCGCACACCAAGCCACCGTTGAAAACCAGGTTGTCGTTAGTTTTTTGCCGCTTTAGGAATCGTGCCTGATCAAAGATTGCACGTAGCATCTCAAGCTTTCTTGAGGTATTAAAGTACGGCGAGTGATAGAACATGCCAAAAGCCGGTATCCAGCTCACACGCAATCGAAGCGCCACTTGTTTACATGACCACACTGTCTCCTCAGACGAATCGATGTGATCCAGATTCGCCACCCAGGCTGACATCTGTCGTGCGAAGGCCATCGCGTAACGCTCGTCACCCGTGCGCTGATAGGCATGACCCAGCAATGGCCACCAGCTATGGCGATTCAATCGGGACAACCATTCCCTGTTATCAAGGATGTTCTCTTGCCAGTCAATCTCACCGCTGCAGCTCAGTTCCGGTGGCACACCGCTCCACTCGAGATCATAGTTGAGTACCTGGTCAGCTCGAGCAAGTAACTCTGCTTCATCACAATGATCTGTATTGAAACCAAGATCTGCTAAGTGCGCCGGAGGTTGCAACCAGTTTGATTCAACCCGTGTTCCAAAGTGTTCAACAAAAGCACTTGTCGATCTCAGGTTGTAACCGTTGTTCAGTAAACCATTAACTGACGGTATGTCAAACAAAGACAAAAACTCACCATCACTAAGGGCTCTGACAGGCTGGTATTTACTTCTAAAATAACGAGCGACATTTTCAAGCAATGTCGGTTCGTTGTTATCCACGAGCAAACTACCAGCACCACCCCGCGTTTCACCACCAATTTTGATTTTGGTTCGCATCAATTATTTTCCGAGTGACTACATTCTCCACCGCCAGCCAAAGCCGGTAGTGGCCTACAAACCGATACTGTTGCCGTATCTGGTCGTAGACAGTGATGTCGAGAATACTCGTTATCCAATACACAAAGCGGACTTGCCACAAGCTTTAATGGCTTGGTAATGAGCCTGACTTCGATTTGTGAAGCAGCACAAAGACAGTCTTATCGACGTGTAACAACTGTGTTGTTCATTATCAATTTTGAGTCAGTTAAGTGACGTCAAAGGTTCGACAATAACAATACAAGCTAAAACGACCGCGCCAAGTGTTAGCCAATCACGTAAGAATTGAAAGCCGCTATCTCATTTTGTAATGCGATTACGATGAAACATTGACGCTTCGTTATTTAACTGTGGTCTGAAATTTGCGCTACTTCACACTTTACTCAAGCCGACCTGCAACTTCACGTCTATAACTCGAGCTTCGAAGGTTTCAGTATGAAAGATATGCAGCAGAAGTTTATTGCCGGATCAAAGGAATGGTGCGCGTTACCACAACTCGATATCGCAGCGGTAAAAGCACGTATCGATTCCGGTGCTAAGACCTCATCTATTCACGCTTTCAACATCGAGCCGTTTACACGTGATTCCAATCAATGGGTTCGATTTGATTTGCATCCTTTGCAAAAGAGCAGGCGTGCCACCATACGATGCGAAGCACCTGTCGTGGATCGCCGCGCGATACGTAGTTCCAACGGCACCAGTGAAAAACGCTTTGTAATTAAAACACCACTGACGCTCAACGGTTGTACATGGGACATCGAACTCACACTGACCAATAGAGACGCAATGGGTTTTCGCATGCTTCTTGGCCGTGAAGCGATGAGCGGACGCATACTGGTTGATAGTGAAGCGAGCTTCCTGCTTGGCGAAGTCACGGAGCAACAAATCGACATGCTCTATGGCAAAGCGATACCAGTGCCGGGTGCCAGATTAAAAATAGGCCTGCTGGCCAGCAACCCCGAGCTCTACAGCAATCGCCGTATCATTGAAGCGGGCGAAAAGCGCGGTCATGAGATGTTGTTTTTAGACATCAGACAGTGCTACATGAAACTCGATGCAGATGCACCAGCGGTGCATTACCGCGACGGTCGCATCCTCAACGATCTTGATGCGGTGATCCCGAGGATCCGTCCATCACTGACTTTCTATGGATGTGCCATCACCCGCCATTTTGAAAGCCTTGGTGTTTTTGCCCTGAATAACTCAGCTGCTATCACGCAATCCCGAGACAAACTCTATTCACTGCAGATGCTACAGGAACAAGGTCTTGATATACCCATCACCGGTTACGCCAACTCACCAAGTGATACCAACAACCTGATCGAAATGGTTGGTGGTGCTCCACTCATTGTGAAGTTACTCGAAGGCACACAAGGCCGCGGCGTAGTGCTGGCAGAAACAACCAAAGCAGCTGAAAGCGTCATCAACGCGATGAAATCACTGCGAGCCAATCTACTGGTACAGGAATTCATCCAGGAAGCCGCGGGAAAAGATCTACGCTGCTTTATGATTGACGGCAAGATAGCCGCCTCAATTCAACGCGAGGCCGCCCCCGGTGAGTTCCGCGCCAATCTACACTGCGGTGGTAACGCCGTGCTGACTGACATCACACCTGAGGAAGAAAGTCTGGCCGTTAAGGCAGCCAGAACCATGAACCTTAGCGTCGCTGGTGTCGACATTATAAGAAGCGATCGCGGCCCGTTATTACTGGAGATCAATTCCTCACCAGGTCTACAAGGAGTTGAAGATACGACTGGCCTGGATGTCGCGGGCGCCATGATTCAATCTATTGAACGTCAATTGCGTCCTATGAAGTCACCTTCTGCACCAGAGTCACTGCAAAGCGCTTAACGTGTAACCGACAACATGCACACCGCCTCATTAATGGCTATCGCTACATCAGCGGTCTTTCATAGCGACACTTTAATTACTTCTAAGTCTCTATTCAGCCGGAGTCGGAAATGGCTAAGTTCAAATTTCGACTGCACTTTCAGTCTTTTATCGCTTATCGGGGTGGTCCTACCGTATTCATAAGATAGGTCACATGCAATTTAAATGGGTGTTTACACACAAACGACAGCACCCGTGGATAACACGGCTGCCCTTTGTTGTTACGCTTTTAACGCCTCACTCAGATCACTAATCAAGTCTTCAGCACTTTCGATCCCCACCGAAAGGCGCAATTGATTTTCCGGAATCTGATTTTCAGCGGGCTCCAGCGTGTACCTATGCTCGATCAATGATTCGACCCCCCCCAATGACGTGGCGCTGGTAATGATCTGCAAACCGCCAGCGACTTTAAGCGCTGCTGATGCATCACCGTGAACAGTGAAAGACAATAAGCCACCAAAACCACCCTGCATCTGCCGGCATGCTATTGCATGACCGGGATGGTTTTTAAGTCCCGGATAACTGACAGATTCAATGGCCGGGTGTTGTTCAAGAAACTGTGCAATCTGCATGGCGTTATCAGCCGCTCTCTGTACACGCACATACAGGGTACGCATTCCGCGCAGCAGCAACCAGGACTCAAACGCACCTATTACAGAGCCTGCCATTTTGCGTTCGCTACATATCGCTTCCCACAGAGGATGCTCATCACGCGTCACGAGGGCACCGGCCAGTACATCACTATGGCCGTTTAAGTATTTAGTCGCTGAATGCATAACGAGGTCCGCGCCATGATCAAGTGGCGTGGTAAATACAGGAGTGGCAGCGGTGCTATCGACACACACAAGTGCACCGTACTCGTGTGCAATTTCTGCCGCCAACGCGATATCAGTCACATGCATCATCGGGTTAGACGGTGTCTCAACCCAGACAAGATCAGTTTTGTTTTTATCCTCTACTGCGGCTTGAATGGTCGCTGCATCAGCCGGGTCATACTCGCTAACAAAAATATCCTGTCGCTTGCAGTGATCATTGATCCAAAGCCTGGCTCCCCAGTACATCGCATCCGGCAGCACCACATGGCTTCCCGGTGATAGCGAATAAAAAACCGACGCGATCGCGGCCATTCCAGAGGGAAATAAACGACACTCTTCTCCATTTTCAAGGTCAGCCAGGGTTCGCTCAGCGTGCACATACGTCGGACAGTCGTCCCGTGCATAGAGATTGGCAGGATTAATAGGCGCGTAGCGATCATCGCGGGCAAAGGTCGTGGACAGTTGTATTTCAGGGACTATCGCACCGCTATGTACATCGAGGTAGTGTGAGGCTTTAGCAGCAATGGTCTCACCGTGGCGATCATTGGGGTTATTCATCAATGTGCTTCCTGCCAATTGTTGCCTACCCCCACTTCTACCTCCAAAGGCACAGCCAGTGTTCCCGCGCCTATCATGATACGCGTCAATTCTTCCGATACTTTCTTAATCGCGCTCTTCTTAACCTCCAGCACCAATTCATCATGCACCTGCATGATAACTCTGGCGTCGACTTTGTCTTCACGCAGCCATTGATCAACATTGATCATTGCACGCTTAATGATGTCTGCCGCTGTGCCCTGCATCGGTGCATTGATCGCGGTTCGCTCGGCGTACGATCGCATTTGGAAACGACTGGAATTGATATCCGGCAAATACAAACGCCGACCAAACACCGTTTCTACATATCCTTGATGCTTGGCATTTAACTTGGTGGAATCCATGAATCGCTTCACCCCGGGATACCGCTCAAAATACAGATTGATATACTGCTGGGCGTCGGTGCGCGATATATCCAACTGGCGCGCCAGACCAAACGCCGACATGCCATAAATCAAACCAAAGTTAATCGCCTTTGCCGCACGCCGATGATCAGCATTCACATCATCTAGTGATACAGAAAAAACTTCAGCGGCTGTCGCACTATGGACATCCAAACCATTTTCAAAAGCTGACAACAGGCTTTTGTCCTCAGACAGGTGCGCCATAATGCGCAACTCAATCTGAGAATAATCCGCAGCCAGCAACTGATAGCCTTTTGGTGCAATAAACGCTTCTCGAATGCGTCTACCCTCTTCCGTTCTGATCGGAATGTTCTGCAGATTTGGATCAGAAGATGACAATCGGCCAGTGGCGGCCACCGCCTGATGGTAGGACGTATGCACCCGACCTGTTTTGGCGTTGATCTGCTGTGGCAGCTTGTCTGTATAGGTAGATTTGAGCTTACTGAGACTTCGATACTCAAGAATAAGCTTCGGCAATGGATAATCCGCCGCCAATTGCTCAAGCACATCTTCAGCGGTTGACGGCTGACCCTTGGGGGTCTTTCGAATGACCGGCATACCCTTCACTTCATACAACAGCTCACCAATCTGCTTTGATGAACCCAGGTTAAACTCCTGGCCTGCATCTTCATGAGCCAACGCCTCAATCGCTATCACCTTCTTGGCGATTTCCTCACCCTGAATGTGTAAAAGCTCTGCATCCACTAACACCCCGGTGCGTTCGATATTGGAAAGCACACTCAATAACGGTATTTCTATTTCTCTATAAACCTTATCGAGCGCAGGTTCCGCAGAGACAATTTTATTCAGCTGATTGTGCAGCTGCAACGCGACGTCAGCATCTTCTGCTGCATAATCAGCGGCGGGCTCTACTTCAATCTGGTTAAACGTGAGTTGCTTCGCTCCTTTTCCGGCGATGTCTTCAAAATGCGTGGTTTTAAGGTTCAGATACTTATCTGCTAACACATCCAGATCATGGCGGTTGGCGGAGGCATCGCACACATAAGATTGCAACATGGTGTCGTGCTCTATGCCGCGTAGATCAATCCCGTGATTGAGTAACACATTGCGGTCGTACTTTAGATTCTGGCCTATTTTTTTGATATCTTCGCTTTCAAGCAACGGCTTGAATTTCTGTAGCACTTCATCTCTATCAAGCTGAACAGGTGCCCCCTCATAGTCATGTGCCAATGGCAGGTAAGCCGCCTCTCCAACTGCCACCGCAAACGACAATCCAACCACCTCAGCATCCATATAGTTGATGCTCGTGGTTTCAGTATCAAAAGCGAATATTTTTGCCTCTTCAATTCTTTTTAACCACTTATTTAATACCGCCTTGGAACTCACAATTTGGTAGTCCCGCGTCGACACTTTCTCAACCTTTGGTACGACCGGTGCCGTGCCTCCGGTTGGTGCCACAGTTTTTCCGTCTAGCTCGTTAAGCCACGCTCTGAATTGGTAGCGCTCAAGCATCGGTCTGAGAGTTTCAATATCAGCTTCTTTAATAGATAAACTCTCTATTGATTCCTCTAACTCCACATCGAGCTTTATAGTCGCAAGATCATACGACAAAGGCAGCGTCGGCAACGCTTCACGCAGGTACTCTCCGATTTTGCCTTTGACTTCATCTGCATGTGCCATCACACCTTTCACATCGTCATACAGACCCAGCCATTTAACCGCGGTTTTGGGACCGCACTTTACTACACCGGGAATATTGTCAGATTTATCTCCCACCAGCGCCAGGTAGTCGATAATTCGATTCGGCGGCACACCGAATTTTTCGATTACCCCTGCGATGTCATAGGTTTTGTTGCTCATTGTATCAATCAGTGTGACGTGCTCATTGACCAGCTGGGCAAGGTCCTTATCACTGGTTGATATCACCACCGTGCGTTTTGCGTCAGTCGCCTGCTGGGCCAAAGTACCGATCACATCGTCAGCCTCAACACCCGAGACACTTATAAGTGGTAATCCCATGGCACGGATAAGCTCATGCAGTGGCGCAATCTGTGATCGCAGATCGTCCGGCATGGGTGGCCTGGTGGCTTTGTATTCGGAGTACATCTCATTGCGAAAAGTCGGGCCTTTGGCGTCAAACACGACACCGATATCCGTCGGTTTGTAGGTATCGAGCAGACGCCGCAGCATGTTCACCACCCCCAGCATCGCACCGGTCGGTTCACCGGCCTTGTTGGTCAGCGGAGGCAAGGCATGGAAAGCGCGGAATAGATAGGAAGACCCATCTACTAGTATCAGAGGTGGCGTGTCTGACATTGAATGACTCGATATAGTAAGAGTGTATTAGCCAGAGAATACCTCTCCGCGGGAGTTTTATCGAATCGGCTTGCCCAAACCGCACGAAATGCTAACGGGGAGAACCAAGACAATCAGCTATACTGATCGGCTGTCAATAGATCAGCCAGACTTAACTGGGTGACTACCGCCAATGGAACAGTGCCTCTCGGTACTGTGCACGGAACAAATGAGCACAAGAAAAAAACCACAGCTACAACCAGACGCGAACATTGATCACGCACTTAGCCGGGAATCCTGGAAGATTTTTCAGATCATGGCCGAATTCGTCGAAGGCTTCCAAAAGCTTGCAGCGATCAGCCCGTCTGTCAGTGTTTTCGGCTCGGCACGCTTCGCACCAGACCATAAATACTGTTTGCAGATCGAAGATATCTCTCGCAAGTTGTCCGATGCCGGGTTCGCTGTCGTCAGTGGTGGCGGCCCCGGGATCATGGAAGCATCAAACAAGGGCGCCTATGCAGGAAAGTCAGCGAGCGTTGGACTCAACATCCAGCTGCCGTTCGAACAATCCGGCAATCCCTATCAAGATATTGGCATCACTTTTAAGTATTTTTTCGCCCGCAAAGTAATGTTTGCGAAGTACGCGTCAGCTTATGTGGTCATGCCCGGTGGCTTCGGCACACTGGATGAGATGGCGGAAATTCTGACTCTGATCCAAACCGGTAAATCACGCAAGATTCCTGTGATCCTGGTTGGCACCGAGTTTTGGACCGGCTTTGTAGATTGGCTTAGAGATTCTATGCTGGCAACAGGTACCATCAGTGAAAAAGACCTTGATCTATTCAGTATTGAAGACGATCCAGAAAAAGTTATTGAAGCCATCTTTGATTTCTACGAAGGGGTAGACATGGATGCCGTGGTCGCAAACGACGATGTTTCAATGGATATTTAGCTGCGGCCGCAATAAGCTTCCGCTTTTTACAACCGCAGTTAACGCAGATGCACAAAAACCGCATTAAGCGCAAATAACATCAGACGGTTTAGCTACCCGGCAGGTTAATGTCAGTATTCACCAACATAAATTCGCAGCAACTCGAAACTTTTATTGAGAGTTATCCTGTCGGCACACTAAGCGGATTCACTGGCATAGAAGCCGGGATTACCAACAGCAATTTCTTTGTCGATACAGATACCGGTCGCTATGTTCTGACTATTGTCGAACATGAGCACCGCGACGATGTCGAGTGGTTTATGCAGTTGCTGGCCTATTTACACAGCAACAATATCCCGTGTGCATTGCCGGTAAAGACAAAAGATTCCTACACCAGCACACTTGCCGAAAAACCGGCCACCATCGTTGAATGTTTAAAAGGCAGCGAAAAAGTCACCGTTAACCCGGAGGACTGTCACGCCATCGGCCAGGTCATGGCGAAGTTTCATACCAGCTGCCAAGATTACAAAGCAAAAAGACAGGACTCACGCGGGGCCGCTTGGCGCACAAAAACCGCTGAAAAAGTAACTTCGAAAATCAGTCACGATGAGCGCAAATTGCTTGCTGAGCTCATGCAGGCATGCAAACCTGCAACACTGGATGCCTTGCCCGCCAGCGTCATTCACGCCGATTTATTCAGAGACAATGTTCTTTTTTATCAAGACGAATCTCTGGCAGGCGCAGCTCGCATCAGCGGCATAATTGACTTCTACTATGCCTGCAACGGCTGCATGTTGTACGACCTGGCCATCACGTTCAACGATTGGTGCCGCGATGCAGATGGAGCCATTGACCGTGAAAACGCAAAAGCTCTGTTACAAGGCTACGAAAGTGTAAGACCGCTGGAAGCGTCCGAGCAACAAAGCTGGCCAGAAGCGGTCCGATGCGCAGCATTGCGATTCTGGCTTTCTCGCCTGCACGATCTCCACTACCCGCCGGAAGCGCTGATGACCTTCACCAAAGACCCGGCGCCGTACCAAAAAATACTCACAGAATCAGCCGTGGAGTATGTTGATATAACATCTTGAAATTCTGCCAAACTATCGTGTGTCGGGTATACACACCAGTTATTAAAAAATGGTACTCTCAGGATAATTCGGTTCGCTTAATTTACAAATTTAGGTCCGGATGCCATCATCAAACGCACGCTGATGATGACTCAAAAATCGAACAATTCTGGGGAAAAGTCTATGAAAAGACGTGATTTTATCAAAACTGGTGCCGCTGCAACCGCAGCTGCCGGCGCAACAATCACCGCCGCACCGGCCATTGGCCAATCTAAAACTGAACTCACTGTTGTATCTACCTGGCCACGAGATTTTCCTGGTCTCGGTATCAGCGCCCAACGTCTCGTAGAGCGTATTGGCGAGCTTTCCGACGGCAAGATTGTCACAAAATATTTTGCTGCTGGCGAGCGCGTCGGTGCATTCGACGTATTTGACGAAGTAGCGGCAGGTAACAGTCAGGCGTACATCGCAGCAGACTACTACTGGAAGGGCAAGCACCCCGGATTTGCCTACTTCACCGCCGTACCGTTTGGTATGACAAACACAGAGTGGAATGCATGGATCAAGTTCAAAGACGGCCAGAAGTTATGGGACGAACTGTCTGGAGAATTCGGTCTGAAAGCACTCACCTGTGGTGGTACAGGCACACAGATGGGCGGTTGGTTCAATAAAGAGATCGAAACCGCGGATGATCTGAAAGGCCTGAAGATGCGTATTCCCGGTCTTGGTGGCGATGTTATGGCCAAGTTGGGTGCCTCACCGGTATCACTGCCAGGTGGTCAAATTTATGAAAACCTTGTATCTGGCGCAATTGACGCCACCGAGTGGGTTGGCCCCTACAACGATTACTTCATGAAGTTCTACGAAGCGGCCAAGTACTACTACTCACCTGGTATGCACGAGCCAGGTGGTGGTTTGGCGTTCGGCATGAATGCCGAGTGGTGGAACAAGCGCTCCAAGTGGGAAAAGGCGATCATCGAAGCAGCCTGCATGGAAGAGAACGCTGCACAGCCAGAAGAAGCAGTTGCCAACAACGGCTTGTACCTCGCCAAAATGGTCGAAGAGAATGGTGTTGAGCTGCGCTCTTTCAGTGACGAAATTTACGACAGCTTTGGTGAAGCAGCTGCTGAAGTATTCGAAGAAACTCGTGATCACAGCCCATTGGCTAAGAAAATCAACGACAACTATCAGGATGCACTACGTGAAATGGGTGCCTACCTGAAACTTGCCGAGATTGGCTTCTCGAATCAGCGCAATCGCGTATTAGATATCTAGAAGTTACCGGCAGGGCGGAATTTCCGCCCTGCCTTTTAGCATGGTTCTTTTCTGCGATTCACTGTCTTCTGCACTGCCCTTTTAAGTTACCGCCTGTCACAAAAGCCTACTGCAACTCATGGGCTGTGACTGATACGGCGCTATAACTATATTGGTCATGCCACTCGCTTAATGGACCTTCCACTCATTCCTTACTCGAGATGCAGCGATGGATTCTGCAAACCAGCAGACGTACTCACTGGCTGATGCTAACAATGAGTACAGAGCAGATGTAAAAAACCAGCTCAGTCGCTTTTTTAGTTGGGCAATGCTTGCCTGTTTAGTCGCCTACCTTGTAAACAATACCCTGGTGCATTCGAAAAAGTGGCCGGGTGTCAAAGCTGCGTTCACTGCGGACTTTGATTGGCGGGCATGGGCACAAATAGGAATCTACGCGGCAGCACTGCTCATTGCCTGGTTATTTGTCAAAGGCAAACAGAACTCCTTAAGGGCTGATGCTGCCACCATCACTGCGATCAACACCTACATAATTCGATCCCTCTTTTGGGCAGTGTTCTTCATCGGCCTTGCCGATATGGCGATTTCATTTTTGCGAGTAGAGGGCTTTTTACCGCTACTGGTTGACGAACAACTGGCCAAAGATTTGGGACGACCACAATTTCGCGGTCCAATGGTACATTTACCGTTACTCGCCCTGGGTTTTTTGTTGGGTGCCGTTACCCGCACACTGGGCTTTCACTGGCTGGCACTACTCATAGTGATTGCCGAGCTTGCAATCGTTATTACGCGATTTATTTTCTCTTATGAACAGGCCTTTATGGGTGACCTTGTTCGATTCTGGTACGCCGCCCTTTTCCTATTCGCAAGCGCCTACACTTTGCTGCACGAAGGTCACGTGCGAGTCGATATATTCTACTCAAGCATGCGCCAGACACGCAAAGGGATGGTGAACTCATTTGGTGCTGTGTTTTTTGGCATGGCCCTGTGCTGGACCATTATTGTTATCGGCTTAGGCGGCAAGTCTTCAATTATCTACGGCCCGCTAGCCAACTTTGAAGTATCACAGTCCGGCTTTGGCATGTATACGAAGTATTGGATGGCAGGTTTTCTTGGTGTGTTTGCAGTCACCATGCTGTTGCAGTTTGTCTCTCAGTTTCTTGAATCCGTGGCGGACGTCAGACGCCATCCCGGAGCCAGAACTGTCGCTACCGAAATCGCACACTAGGGGCGCATCATGGAACTGTTCTTTCTTGCACTATTATTAATTATCCTGGCACTTGCGCTGGGTTCAGGTTATCCGGTTGCGTTTGCATTACCGGGCGCCGCCATTGTCACCATCACTATCGCCGCCATTTGCGGCTACGTAATGGCGGGTAATGTAGATGCTTACTTCGCACAGGACGGACCAAGCCAATGGCTATCCGCAGGTGTCACCAATCTGCGAGGTATCTATTGGGAAGTGGAACGCGACACGCTCATTGCGATTCCTCTTTTCATCTTTATGGGCATCATGCTGCAACGCTCTAAGATTGCCGAAGATTTGTTGCTGACCATGGCACGCTTGTTTGGACCTGTGCCAGGTGGTCTTGGAATTTCGGTGGTATTCGTAGGCGCACTTCTGGCCGCTACCACCGGTATCGTTGGAGCCACTGTGGTTGCCATGGGTTTAATTTCACTGCCCGTGATGCTGCGCAACAACTATTCTCCATCGCTTGCCACCGGCACGATCGCCGCCTCGGGCACACTCGGGCAAATCATACCGCCGTCAATCGTACTTATTATTCTGGCAGATCAACTGGCGAGCGCCACCGATCAGGCGAGTACAGCACGAAAGTTCCTGTACAAAGCATCCACTGGTGAAATATCAATGCCGTCGCAGTTTGACGTCGGCTCGACCAGCGCAGGTGAGATGTTTCTGGGCGCTTTCGTGCCGGGCATTGTTCTGGTACTGCTCTACATGGCCTACATTCTGGTTTATGCATTAATTCGCCCCAAGTCTGCACCGGCTGTGCGCATCGAAGGTGATGCGACGCAAAGCTTCATTGGGCAGGTTCTGGGCACACTGGTACCACCACTGACCCTGATTTTTTTAGTTCTCGGTTCAATTATTTCCGGTATCGCCACAGTCAATCAGGCGGGTGCTATTGGTGCGGCCGGTGCATTGTTAATGGCTGGCTATCGCTTAAAAGATAGCGGTGCGACGCGCTACATACCAGCACTGCTTGCAGTACTCGCGTTAATCTCTATCGGTATCATTCTTATCCTTTTTGACAACAACATTAAAGACATAAGAACTGATCACGACCGCCTTGGTATTGTCTTAGCGGTAACCGCCGTCGGCGTATTGTTATTCGCTCTGCTGTGGAGTGGTATCAGAGTCATGCGTATTGACAATACCCTTTACGAAGTGATGATAGAAACTGCAAAGACCACCTCGTTGGTTTTTATCATCCTGCTAGGCGCTGCCTTGTTGACCGCAGCATTCAGAGCCTTTGGCGGTGAAGACCTGGTGAGAGATTATTTAAATGCATTACCCGGTGGCTTCTGGACCAAATTTATTATTGTCATGGCAGTGATATTTGTTCTGGGCTTCTTTCTTGACTTTATTGAAATTGCTGTCGTTGTAGTACCCATTGTCGCTCCTATCCTGCTGGCTGACCCATCAGCAAATATCACGGCAGTGTGGCTAGGTGTGATGATCGGTTTGAATATTCAAACTTCCTTTTTGACCCCACCATTTGGCTTTGCACTGTTTTATATGCGCGGTGTCGCGCCTGCGGCAGTCAAAACCGTTCAAATGTACAAAGGGGTGATTGCGTTCATCTTGTTGCAGATAACAGCCCTTGGGATTGTTGGCTACTACCCACAGTTGGTAAACTATTTACCTAAGCGACTACAACTGACAGCTGACACTGCGCCACCACCGAGAAATCCCAAGCTTAGTCATTGTGTCGAGCAGTACGTCACCGAGCAGTTCAATGAAAACGGTGATGAAATCAAGCGTGCTATTGCTGCCACCAAGAATCTGGATTTCAGCGAGTTGCCGAAGAAGCTGGGTAAATCGGTTACAGAGAGTTTTGAAAACGCGGAAGCGAGTATTGGCCTTTTGGCTGAAGCAAACCAACGCGCAGCCACTGTCGATGATGGCACCGCAGTCTTTAGACCTTTGCACGAACAAGTTCGGGATATTCGAATCACCACCACAAGATTCGACCTCGAAATTGAAGAAACCAATACCCTGCTCGAGCGACTACCGGACGATGACACAACCCAGAGAGACCTGCTTACTAAGCACATTGAGGAACTGACTTCCGAACGAAACACAGCGAACGCCGAGACTCCACAGCAATGGGATCAAGCGCGAGCTGACTTTACAGAGTTGCAGCAAGCCGAACGCAAGGTCCGAACTGATTTCAGAAAGGCCGCTGACAAAGGCTATCAACCGATAGTGAAGTTGCAAACTACCCTTGCCGCCACGCCAGCGCTGAAAGCGTTGGCAGGTGAATTTCAAATGCTAAACGAGTTGATCGTTAATGCCAGCGCAGAAGACGTGATTGATGAACTTGCCGCCTCTGGTAAAAGATTCGGCAAAGTTGAAGGCGCTTCAAAAATTAAATCGCATATCGCAAAAGCACGCAAAGCACTTAAAGCGAAAAACCCAAAGCCTGAAAAAGCGATAGATGCTTTAGAAAAAGCTGAAGAAGAATATCAGTCAGAGATGCAATGGCGTGAGAAAGCACAAGCGGCTTTTGGACCTCAGATTGCAGAATACGAAGAAACCATTCGTGGCACCATCGGTGTCCGGCAGCAATCAAAGCTCACTAAAGAACAGGCGCTTTATGTGGCTGCGTGTGATGCAGGGCATCGCGATATTTCTTTGAACTTTTAGGTATCAATACTGCTGCCACTTGCCGGGAAACTTGTTTTAACGCTCGACTCTAAGCGTCTATAAAACTATTGAACCGGAATTTACTACTGGCTCAGCCACCGCTGTCGGTGGCTGAGCCTTACAAACCACAGCACTTAAACTTAAACCTCCACCGAATCTCTTTGCGCTTCACGCTGCATGGCTCGCAACGATCTTTTGGCTTTGGCATTTCCATGGGCTGAGGCAGTTTCAAAGTACTGCATCGCTCTGGCGTCATTTTTTGGAACACCCCAGCCATTCTGGGTTAGAACACCCATATTATAATTGGCTCTTGCATCACCTTGCTTTGCAGCACGGCGTAACCAACGCACGGACCGGGTATAGTTTTTCTGCAGCCCCCGACCATTGCCGTAGCGCAAGCCCAAATTCACTTGTGCGCGCACATTGCCACGATCTGCCGCTTTGCGATACCAGGAGATAGCGGTCTGCTCATCTTTTTCAATGCCCAGGCCGTGTTCATACATCCGCCCGAGATTGTATTGGCCTGCAGCACAGTCTTGATCAGCTGCCATGCTGAACCAATACACCGCCTGATAAACGTCTTTGGCAACGCCTAAACCTATACAGCAGCCGATTCCATAGTTTAGCTGCGCTTGTGAATGACCAGACTGTGCAGCTTTTCTAAACCACTTCATCGCTTCAACATGATTTTGCTCACCGGCAACCCCGTTGATGTAGCAGATGCCGAGATCAAATTGTGATGCGGTGTGTCCACCCTCGGACGCACGATGAAACCACTTCAATGCAGCTTCGTTGTCTTGCTCAACCATGTTGCCAGTGGCATACATCTTCGCTAGTAGCGCACGGGCCTGAAGATCACCACGCTCGGCCGCCAGTTTGAACCAGGTTATTGCGGCTCTTTTGTCTTTAGGGACACCACGGCCTTGAGCATAACAAACACCCAAATCAAATTGTGCAACCACATGCCCTTGATCGGCGGCAGCACGATAGTAACTCACCGCTGTCTGGCGGTTCTGCAACACGCCATGCCCAACCGAGTACATATAACCGAGAAAGCCTTGCGCACACGAGTTGTCTTTCTCCGCGGCAAGTTGAAAGTAGTGTGCAGCACGATCGTAGTCCTGTTCTACCCGATGGCCATCAAAATACATAATTCCAAGAAACAACAACCCCCACTGATCATTGGCCTGCGCGCTTTTAAGTATCCATGAATTGGATTTCTCAAAGTGATGATCACGGGTCTCAACGGACACCTTGTCTTCACACAACAGTGCGATCGCTGCACTTGCACCGAGATGTCCCTGCTTGGCTGAAATTTCGAATAACTCGACTGCCGCATTTTCATCCATCGGCTTGCCAACCGAACCACGGCGTAGACCCATTGCTTTCAAAAAGTGATCGTGCGCATCTGGTGCCTGCACAAGAGTGAGCGATCCACCGCCAGGCAAAGTTTTGCTTCGCGCAGCACGCGTTTGTTGCAGATCGTTCGGATCATCAGATGTTGTTTTCATAATTTCTATTCAACGCTCGACGGTGTGTGAAATATACCTTCACGCCTACTTGAATTGTGATAAATCTCCAGCCTGTATAAACGTTCTTCCTTGAAGCGTCTTGCATAAACTCGCATACACTATTTTACATGGAAACCAGTACATGAACGTTCCGGTTAGACATAACGTCCAAAATAACAAAAGTGCAACATTGACAATTGATGCAGAAAAGTTACAAGTGCGTTGGATTTGTTATCTTTGTAACAGGCACATGCAGTGAGACAGACATTGGCGCATGAACCACGCTGACCTTTGATATTCTAAAAAAAGGCCACCTGCAACACCGAAGGATCGTTTGCCTAAGGCAGACAATGTCGCTTTTTTCCAGATAGACCTAGGTAACAGACAGTTGTGTTGTCTCTTTAATAACCTCCATAACAATATAGGAACGCGTATCTCTGACCCCTGGGAGATCCCTCAAGATGTCGCCTAATAACTGCCGATATTCGGCCATATCCGCGACACGTATTTTCATCAAATAGTCAAAATCTCCTGATAACAAATGGCATTCAAGCAGGTGCGGAATCAACAGGGCAGCATTTTTGAACTTTTCAAAAATGCGTTTGCTGTCGTACTCAAGCTTTATTTCCACATAAACCATCAATGCAGCATTCATTAGCTCCGGATTTAATATCGCGGTGTAGCCGGAAATATAACCGTCATTTTCAAGCCTTTTCACACGTTCAAGGCAAGGCGAAGTGCTCAAGCCCACACGCTCTCCCAGCTCTACATAGGAGATTCGGGCATTTTTTTGCAGCTCGTCGAGAATTCTTCTGTCGATACGATCCAGTGCTTTCAATAGACTTTCAGCATAAATTACCAGTTTTATATCTTATACCAAATATATTTCTGCATTATCAAGTATTACCGAAGTATATTCCGGTGATTTTGATCTAGACTCCCATAAATTCCTGTAATTACCCGTATAAACGCGTTAATTATTCAGTCTTGTGGCCGCTCGGCTAGTTAAGGCACAAAAAAACCACAGCTTTATGTCTGGAGAAAATCATGCTGGTAGGACTCCCCAAAGAGATTAAAAATCACGAGTATCGCGTCGGTCTGACACCAGTCAGTGTGCGTGAACTCATCGCCAACGGTCACTCAGTGCTGGTACAGAGCACAGCGGGAGACGGCATTGGCGAATCAGATGAGGCTTATATCAGCGCGGGTGCGAAAATCGCCGCCAGTGCTGAGGAGGTTTTTAAGGAAGCCGAGATGATCATCAAAGTGAAAGAACCACAGCCGAACGAATGCAAAATGCTGCAATCAGGGCAAGTGTTGTTCACCTACTTGCACTTGGCTCCAGATCCGCAGCAGACAGACTTACTTCTTAAGTCAGATGCGGTAGCGATTGCCTATGAGACCGTGACCGACAACGATGGCGGACTACCGTTACTGGCACCCATGTCTGAAGTGGCAGGTCGCATGTCTATACAGGCCGGCGCTATGTGCCTTGAAAAATCACACGGCGGTTCTGGCAAATTACTCGGCGGTGTACCGGGTGTAGCACCAGCAAATATTCTCGTCATTGGCGGCGGCGTTGTAGGCACCAACGCAATACAAATGGCAGTGGGCATGCAAGCCAACGTGACTGTGCTTGATCGATCAATCAAAAGGCTGCGAGAGCTGGACGCACAATTCGGCGGCGCTATTTCAACCGTCTACTCGAGCCAGGCAGCACTTGAACATCATGTCGCAGACAGCGATTTAATCATTGGCGCCGTGTTAATACCAGGCGCAGCAGCTCCGAAACTTGTCACCCGTGACATGTTGAAAACCATGCGTAAGGGATCTGTACTTGTTGATGTAGCGATTGATCAAGGGGGGTGCTTTGAAACGTCAAAAGCCACTACACATCAGGACCCGACCTATATTGTTGATGATATCGTACATTATTGTGTGGCCAACATGCCTGGTGCTGTAGCGAGTACATCAGCACATGCACTAAACCACGCAACGTTGCCATTTACACTTTCCTTGGCAAACCTAGGCTACCGTGACGCTCTACTGGCTGACCGTCACCTGCTTGAAGGATTGAATGTCCACCGTGGCGTATTAACCAATAGCCCATCGGCTGAAGCGCTCGGCATGAGCTTCAAAGATCCGGCTACAGTACTTAAAACGCAAGCGGCTGCTTAATACCACTATAGCGATGCATCACGGCAAGTGTCGGCAGAAATATTCTGCCGACATTAGTCTGCCTGTAACAACGCCTGCAAGCGCTTCTTCAATTTAGTATTCAGCGCATGTTCAACAACCACAGCATCGCAGGCGTTGAACTTCATAAACTCCAACAACGATCTAACCAGTCCCTGGACAAACTCATCGCTGTCCTCACCGTGCTGTAAATACTTCACATGTAGCGTTTTAGTTTTTCGATCAGCCTTGCAATCTACCCGCCCCACCAGGTTTTCTCCATACAGAATCGGTAAACAGAAGTAGCCAAACTGACGCTTAGCAGCAGGCACGTAACACTCTATCTGATAGTCATAGTCAAATACCTGCCGACACCGCTCACGCTGAATCACAAGATTATCAAACGGCGATAACAATCGAACGTTTTTGCCGGATCGGAGCCGTTGATTAAACAGATCAACATCGCAGTAAAACAGATCACCCGCCGGCGTTTGTACCTCTATAAGCGTTCCATGGTCTACATACGCTTGCACACACTGTTTTATAGCAGCCCGAAGGTCTTTACCTTTACGAAGGTAAGAGAAAGATTTAAGGCTGGAAAATCCATGTGCTCTTATAGTTGTATCAACTAAATGCTGTGCATATTCATCAATGCCAGGTGAACTCGTATCTATACCGGCTGGTAGTACACGCTCGGTAAGATCATATCGTTTTTGAAATCCCTCACGCCCAATCACCATTAAATCACCTTGCATGAACAATTTTTCAAGCGCTTGTTTAGCGGGCTTCCAATCCCACCAACCGGTGTTGGTTTGCCTGGTATCGGCGAAATCTCTTGCGAGTAGCGGACCTTCGTTTTCTATCCGACGTTGCACATGGCGAATAAGTTTTTTATCAATGTTCTCAAACCAGTGCTTCTCACCTGCTTTTATCGATTGCATCCGTGGCAACGCAAATCGAAAATCCTCAATCGGCAGAAACGCGGCGGCATGAAACCAGTATTCAAATATCTTTTTCTGCGAAACAAGCTTTGCCAGATGATCTGCATGGTAACTACTAATACGGCTCCAGAACACATGGTGGTGTGCCCGCTCCACCACAGAAATAGTATCTATCTGCACATAACCCAACTGCTTGATCGCGCACTCTACCGCTGAAACGCCGGACCCGAATGGCCTGGCACCCAACAAGCCCTGCTTTGATAGAGCTATTTTTCGCAACTTCGTTGTAGAGATTTTTTGCAATTTTTATTTTCCACAAACCAATGGATCAGATATCAGTTAAATACACTGATATTCAGATTTACACTTTCACCACTCATCTCATACTACCTTTTGAAACTGTGATTAACCAATAAGTCGGAAGGTGCAGTAATATGCACACTATCACTACGGTGAAGGATTCACCCGACGCCACAACACTCTTAGATGCTTTTACGCATGGGACTAAAACAATGATTCATGTACTCGGCTCTATCAACATTGATTACGCTGTCAACGTAAAGGTACTGCCCAGCCCCGGTGAAACCGTCAGCGGACAGCACCTGGTACTAACCCCGGGTGGCAAAGGCGCTAACCAGGCATTAGCGGCCAAACGTGCGGGTGCCGAGGTGCAAATGACAGGTGCCGTTGGCACTGATAGCGTTGCCGACGCAGCCCTGTCACTATTAACCGCGGGGGGCGTTGATTTATCCGGGGTGAAACATTTGCCGGGTCCAACCGGGTGCGCTTTTGTTTTTGTAGACGACAATAGCGAAAACCAAATTGTGATCATTGCGGGTGCCAATGGTGGGGTCTCTGTAGAACAGGCCCGGGCCGTGACAGTCAGTGCTGACGACGTGCTGCTGCTGCAACTGGAGTGTCCGGTTGATACAGTGATAGCTGCGGCAAATTATGCGAAACAAAAAGGTACCAAAGTGGTCGTCAACCTCGCCCCTTATCAATCTCTTCCGGCAAGTGTCTTTAAGGACATCGACTACCTACTAATCAATGAAACCGAAGCAGATAGCTTGAGTCGTGATCTAGGGCTCGAATCCGGCACAGTGACCAACATAGCCAATGGCACCGGATGCTCTGTAGTAAAAACCCTGGGCGCAAGTGGTATCGAGGCTTTCGACGAACAATCAAGAACCTTTACTCTACCGGGTATCAGAGTTGATGCAATAGATACTGTCGGTGCTGGAGACACCTTTGCCGGTTTCCTCGGCACAATGCTGTCACAGGGAAATTCACTACAAAACGCATGTAAAGTGGCCAACGTCGCCGCCGCCCTCGCCTGCACCAAGCCTGGTGCACAGGCAGCAATACCTACCATGCAGGACGTGATCAATCTCGCCAGCAATAGCCAGTAACATATATGCTGCGAGTCGCTTCATACCAGACTTACCTCGGCTGCGGACCCGTACTTGCTGGCGTGTAGTTTTTTTGCTTGTTTTACCCAATTGTCGCGACGGATTCGACCGGGAAATTGTGGAATCTGGAGTTGCAGTTCATCAACTCCGCTTTTGTCCAACAATGCTACCTGGCGGAAATAATAGATTCCAGATTCATGCAACATCTTCTCCAGCACAGGGCCTATCCCCTTGATGTCTGTCAGGTTGTCTCGTTGCTTTTTATCAGGGATATTTGACGGCACCGACCAGCCACTCGGCACATAACCGGATACGTTGGCTTTCTGTGACATACCACCCTCGCCAGATGCGGCGTTGTCACGCTTGACGGGGGGTTGTGCGGCCACTAAATAATCAGCCGACAGATCTTCACCTACAAACTGCTTTACGGTTCCACGATCATCCCGATCTGCGCGTTCATTCGATTCAACCAGCTGCACCTCTGTAACGGACGTATCATGCTTTGCGGCTTCGTTATTGTTTTCACTATCATTTGTGTGCTGATCCACTTCTCCATCGACCACTGCATTTGCAGGCACTGACGTAGATACCGTGGCAAGATGCACCGCTTTTAATTCGCCAAGCTCCCGCCTGCTTTTTTCCAACTCAGCTTGTAGCGACTCCGACTGTTGCAGTGACTCGTTATATTTTAGCTCCCAAGCAGTCGCCTCCGGCTGCAACGGCTCATCGGTGCCACTCATCGATTCCGTCTGCAATTCGGCTTCGAGTTTTTCGTACTGATTTTGCCTGTTGAGCAGCTCAAGCTCTAAAGAGCGTTTAGCCTTTTTCTCAGTGTCCAGAGAACATTTTAGTACCTCCAGATTCTCTTTGAGTTGATGTAACTCTTCGCTTTCGGTCGTCTCAGTGACCAGCTTTAGCGGTTCGGTCAATAAACCGTTATTTGAAACGTCGCTATGCGCTGCGGCGGCACCAACGTGTTCTGTTGTTTGCGCTTCAAGCTCGTCGCAGCGTGCCTTTAACGCGTCGGCTTCACTGCGAAGAGATTCAAGTGAATCACACGCTCGATCACGCTCACCAATCAAAGTGATGTTTGCAGCTTCTAATTCTGACAGTGCATTGCTGTCAGCACTTTCCACGTGACCAATTTCGACAGGCTCATTCGGCATTTCAACATCCACCAATGCAGATGCTCGAGAACCAACGCTCTCACTCATTTGCCGCCTCCAGCGCCAAAGTAGCCAACCCAGTAAAATGCCCAACCCAAATGAAGATACAAGCGGAATCAGAATATCCCAAAGCACCCAAACCATATCGTTACCCTCGCCTTCGCAAGCAGTTGGTTAAAATAATTTCAAACAACAAGCCACTATCCATCTGAGCTATCGGGTCGTTTCAAAACGGTAAAATGTACACGTCGATTCGCCTGACGGCCTTCGGCTGTGTCATTTTCTTCAAGCGGCTTTCGATGGCCATAGCCCACTGCAATCAATCGGTTACCATCAATAGAATTTTGCGCTAAATAGGCGCGCACAGCATTCGCTCTGGTTTGACTGAGTTGTTCATTAACGTTAGCCCGGCCGACATCATCTGTGTGACCTTCAATTTCAATCAATAAGCCCGTGTAGGATTTGATCCGATCGGCTACTTTATCGAGCGTCTGCATGGCATCCTCCGACAGATCGGACTGACCACTTGAGAACACCACAGTTGCACGGACTTCATTGATCAGCTGATCAAGCTCCGCTTGAAGCGCTTCAGATTCATCCAGAGTTAACTGCAGCTCTATGTTTTCTGTCACATTCAATCCGGCACTGCGTGCACTGGCAGTTGCAGATAACAAGTATTGCCGCACGGCTTCGCTGCCCGCATCGGCGTTGATCACTAACTCATCGCCTTTCAGGCTGACATCACCTTCAATGCCCGGGGCAAAACGGGAGATCACCGCGGCAATACTCTCTACCTGAGTCATTGACTGGGAAGACCCGGATGTTGATTTATGCATCGTCAATTGATCGATTACATTGCGATCACCAACCGCTTCCGTCGCAGCAAATACCAGACGTTTACGCTGCGCTTCCGAGCGCACTTGTCCGGTCAAGGTTATTTTTTCACCATCAGTCCGCGCTTTTAAATCAAGCGAGTAGTTACTAAAAATATCCACCCCACCGGTGATTCTAAAATTGGTCATTTCGTTAGAGGCCGCTTTTTCTATCGCTAACGCACTTTGTTTATCACGCGCAGTAATACGATAGTGAAGATCATTCTCTGTCATCGTGATCTCCGATCGTGTTGTTTGCATTGGGCCTATTTCCCGCAACATATCTGCAAGTAATGACACCCGTTCATTGACGGGTTCGGTTGCAGGTGTCGCCAGTACATCGAGCTGGTCAAAGATATTTTCCACCCCTGCTTCAAGTACCGCCTCTACCAACATGCTTCTTTGCAGTTCGTTTTGAACAGCCCCAGTGAGCTTTGTCACCGTTCCATCACCAGCCACCTCTACCGAAAGCGTGTCGTCGCCTGGACCAGTACTGAAGCCGGTGCTACCGCTAAAAAATGTACCGTCATCTACATTTAGCCAGAGATGGCGCACGCCTTTGGCAAAGAAGGCCGAATTCAGCTCAGTGGTTCCACGTAAGATCGTGGCAAACTCATCCATGCTCACTCCGTCAGGCAGATAGCCATTCACCCGGAGATTTCGATAGTCCCAATCGAGATCAAGTTGGCCGGGGTCGATACCCGCATCCAGCAGTCGCAGGCGCACTTGCTGATCCAGTTGTCGCTGGATCTTGGGGGCAATCAGAAATATCGTGGCGAGAAACAACAATCCGAAGGCCACACTCACCCATAACCAACTTTTGGATTCTTGCCACGGCCAGCGTCCGGCACCATCCGGCGCCGTGTAGGCAGGCAGTAATTTCGCTTCGGTTTCAGCCACGGTCTGACTCATCAAGATTTTCGGCTATTTCGGCTAACAGGCCGTACTGTTCGCCGACGCACCCCTGCATGCATACCAGAGTATAGGACTCACAACACTCTGTACTTTCGACGACTCGCTAAGTCAGCTAATTTACGGACTCTGTAGTATCGTTGACCATTACCTATAGGTTACTGTTGCTGTTATTCGCTCAAGTATACGCTCAATATTGCTGATATATCGCATCGCAACGCAGGCTGCTCCGGAGATTTTGTTGCCCACCATGAAGAATAACCTAATGAGTTCAAAGAACATCCAGGCTGGAAAATCGCTCGGGTGTTTGCCAATTGTCGGTTTACTATTGTTAACGATCATCCTGACGGTGGCTGGCACTGTATGGGCAATTCAAAGCCAGTTGTTTACAAAAAACTTTAAACCGGTTGAATTAAATCAAACCGAGCAACTTACCCTGGAACAGAAGCTTGATGCTTTAGGAAGGGCAGACGGCAACACATCATCGGCATTTTCTGGCGGACAAACCGACGGACTCAGCCTTGAGCCGACGGAGGCAGAAGAAAGCGATTTAGGCAAAAATGGCGAACTTAAGCCCGAGGTATACACTGAAGATGCCAGTAACAGACGCATTGAACTCACCCAGCGTGAACTGAACTCGCTACTCGCTAAAAACACAGATCTGGCAGAGCAACTGGTGGTTCAGTTAGGCGATGAAGTGGCCAGTATCAAATTACTGGTCGATCTCGACCCGGACCTTCCCTTCTTCGGCGGTAAAACGCTGAAGGTCAGTGGCGGTACCGAATTGTCTTATCAAAATGGCAGGCCTGTGGTCATCATGAAAGGCGTCAGCGTGTGGGGCATCCCGATACCCAATGCCTGGCTCGGCGGGCTCAAGAACATCGATCTGGTACGCGAGTTCGGCGGCAATGATGGTTTCTGGAAGTCACTTGCGGATGGTATCGAAGATATCCGTGTAATGGATGGCAAACTGATTATTCAACTGGCTGAGTAACAGTGCCTGAGTTGCCGGATATAGAAATCTACATCGAGGCATTAGCGCTTCGACTAGACAAGGCCACACTGGTACAAACGACTCTTGGCAATCCATTTCTATTGAGAACTGTCACACCAGCCATTAATGAGTTTGAAAACAGGCAGCTGACAGAACTGCGTCGCATAGGAAAGCGCATAGCTTTCGGGTTTGACAACAACAAGTGGTTGGTTATTCACTTGATGATCGCAGGACGCTTGCAATGGGTGGATAGTGGAAAAAAGGTTCCTGCACGAAAGTCCCTTGCAAGCTTTGAGTTCGACACTGGTCACTTATTACTGACAGAGGCCGGAAGTAAGCGTCGCGCCTCTTTGCACCTGTTCACCAATGAACAGGATATGCTGTCGATTGACCGCGGCGGACTTGAAATCTGCAGTATTGACGAAGATCAGTTTCATGAGCGTCTGACACTACGTAATCACACACTGAAACGCGCACTCACTGATCAGTCCCTCTTTAGCGGAATAGGCAACGCTTATTCAGATGAAATTTTACACCACGCTAAGTTGTCACCTGTTCTTCAAACACACAAAATGGATAAGCAACAAGTTGACGGTCTTTTTACCAGCTGCAAATATATTTTAAATCACTGGACCGAGTCACTACGCGCCGAGATTGGCGACGCCTTTCCAAAGAAAGTCACGGCATTTAAAGAAGCAATGGCGGTCCATGGAAAGTATCAACAACCCTGTCCTGTTTGTGAAACCAAAGTACAACGCATACGCTACGCAAACAATGAAACAAACTATTGCCCCCGTTGTCAGACGGGTGGAAAGCTATTGGCCGATAGATCGCTATCCAGATTGCTAAAAAAGGATTGGCCAAAGACCATTGAAGCCCTCGAAGAATCTGACCCCGTATAAAGTCAATTGAATATGAAAAAATTCGTCGCACTGGATCATCTCAACGAAGTTGTCGATCAGGCCTTATGTAAGCTCGGGCTCGACCTTACAGAGCGAACCATCGTTCGGCATATTCTTATGTATGCAGAGATGCGTGCCAGCACTCAGGGGCTGATAAAAATAAAAGAACGTACCGTCCTGCCCGATCCAAACTGCAACGCTATTACTACAGACACCAAAACTCCATCAGTCGCTTCAGTGAATGGCGGTGGTCATACCGGAATGGTTGTATTACACGAAGCCACACTTGTTGCTGAGCGTCTGGTAAAGAATAGTGGCATCGCACTGGTATCAACCAATAACACCCGTTCTTCCACCGGCGCCATAGGCTACTACGCACACCATCTTGCAAAATCCGGATATATCGCCCTGGTGCTCGCAGGGTCGCCAAAGGTGATGGCGATAGAAGGCGGCATTGATCCCGTGTTTGGAACCAACCCCATAGCGATCGCCATTCCCACCAACGATGAACCATTGGTGCTGGATATGGCGACTGCAGCAACCACCTGGTTTGCAGTGATTAATGCACGGGATAACAATGATCATCTACCCGCCAATGTTGCACTCGACAAAGATGGTAAGCCGACAATAGACCCGCTCGCTGCAATGAGCGGTGCAATTAAAGCGTTTGGCGGCGCTAAGGGATCCGGACTTGCTCTGATGTTTGAATTTCTCACCGGGGTACTCGGCAATGCGTCATTGATGGGCGATAGCGAAGACAATCGCAGTAACACCATTATTGCCATTGATCCGTCGGTTATCGGTATCGAAGGACAATTCCAGTCACGGGCATCTGAGTTAGTGAAACGTTTAAGGGAAAGTCGAACCACGGACAATGCGGCCCTCCGTCTTCCCGGAGAATACAGTAACGCGATCGCCGAGCAATGCGAATCGCAAAACCAAATTGCCATAGATGCCGATTTGTACCAGCACCTGTTAGCGTTAAGCCGATAGTTAACTTTTCAGTAACCGGAAGTTTGCTGTTAAACAATCCCGCCCATACAGAGGTATTTCATCTCAAGATAGTCTTCAATACCGTATCTTGAACCCTCGCGCCCGATTCCTGATTCTTTAACACCACCGAATGGTGCAACTTCAGTTGAGATAATCCCCTCGTTGACACCAACGATGCCAGTTTCAAGCGCTTCAGCGACTCGCCATACTCGATTGATATCACGGGAATAGAAATAAGCGGCCAAACCAAATTCTGTGTCGTTCGCCAATGCCACCCCTTCGCTTTCTTCTTTAAAACGAAACACCGGTGCTACCGGACCAAACGTTTCTTCATTGGTGACTTTCATATCGGTTGTGACGTCAGCGAGTACGGTAGGCTTATAAAACAAACCACCTAATTCATGTGCTTCACCACCCAACACCACACGTGCACCTTTTGCCACCGCATCACTGACATGATCAACGACTTTATCAATCGCTGCCTGATTGATCAGCGGGCCTTGATGCACCTCACCGGAATCTGCAGCACCTACGTTTAACTTTGAGGCAGCTTCTGCAAGCTTGGCACAGAATTCATCGTACACACCATCTTGCACGATAAAGCGATTAGCACAAACGCACGTTTGGCCGGAGTTGCGATACTTGGATAACATCGCCCCCACCACCGCGGCATCGATATCAGCATCATCAAAGACTAAAAACGGTGCGTTACCACCAAGTTCCATTGATACTTTTTTAACCGTACCGGCACACTGCTCCATTAGCAGTTTGCCGATTCTGGTTGATCCGGTGAAAGACAGTTTACGAACAATGGACGAACCGGTTAAGACACCACCCACGGAGGCCGCGTTTTCTGTCGGCACAACACTGAATACCCCTTTCGGAACACCTGCACGTAGTGCCAGCTCTGCTAACGCTAGCGCTGAAAGCGGAGTCGCCTCAGCTGGCTTCACTACCATGGTGCAACCTGCTGCCAATGCCGGCGCGACCTTGCGAGTGATCATTGCGTTCGGAAAGTTCCATGGTGTAATAGCAGCGGTAACGCCAATCGCCTGCTTGATGACAATAATGCGCTTGTCAGCGGCGTGACCGGGAATCACATCACCATAAATACGTTTGGCTTCTTCCGCAAACCATTCGATAAAGCTTGCCCCATAGCCAATCTCACCACGGCTTTCTGCCAGCGGTTTGCCTTGCTCGGTACTTAGAATGACGGCCAGATCTTCCTGATTCTCAAGAATCAGCTGGTTCCAGCGCTTTAGAATTTGCGAGCGTTCCTTAGCGGTTTTTGACCGCCACTCAGGTAACGCCTCATTGGCAGTGGCAATTGCTTTTTCAGTATCACTGGCACCGCAGTTGGCCACACTGGCAATTTCATCACCGCTTGCAGGATTGACTACAGAGAATACAGAGCTGTCATCAGACGCTATCCATTCGCCACCGATAAACGCATCTGTTTTGAGTAGTGATTGATCACTGAGTTTCACAAGTAACACCCCGCTGAATTTGACCGGCAATAGTAAAACAATTCGCTGGCAAGCGCTGTCCTGCGATGAAGCAAATGCGACCTGATATTAAAATCAGGCCAGATCGCTCCACACTTTTGACGGCACTACAGAACCGACCACCGCAAGCTGTGAATTCAACACTGGCGGGCTGTACCAAGGCGACAACGCAGAATATTGCTCAGCGCTTAATAACCCGAGATGACGCAACGCTGCACCCAACATGACTTCAGCTGCACGGGTAGCGCCGTCATCCACTTTAAGAGCGATGGTAATACCCGCATCAACTGCCACCGCAATAAATACCCCTTCGGCACCCGTCTTGGCCATCAGGCTATCAGTACCTTCCATAGTGGCGGTGCAGCAGCGCTTTGTGCCTGCCACCAACTGCGGATGTGAACGCATTGCGCTAACAATTCGGGAAGCCGCCATGCCGCGCTTTGTGTTTGCATCAGCAGGTTTTATGAAAGGCATAAAGGACCGGGCAAAAGCTGACAACGGCATAGCAACTGCCGGTAGTCCACAGCCGTCCTTATCCCATGGCATATCAAAAACGTTCACACCACTGAGCTCGGATAACACCGCCATCCAACCTTGCTGGGTTGTATGGTTGTACTCTGAATAACCGGCAAGCGGTTGTTCCAGAAAAGCAGATAACGTCAACATACCTGTGTGTTTACCGGAACAGTTGTGCAATTCACGACTGGCTGCACCACCATTACGCAGCAGCCGTTCTGCTGTGTCTTTATCAAGTGGCAATGACGGCCCGCACTCCAACTGTGACGGTGACAGGCCAACTCGCTGCATCCACTGATCCAGTACCTGAAGATGCATCTGTTCACCCGAATGAGAGGCACAGGACAACGCCAACTCCTGATCGGTGACGGCAAAGCGCTCAACTGCACCGGATTCAAGCAACGGAATAGCCTGCAGCGGTTTTAGCGATGAGCGCGGAAATACCAGGGCGTTGGTATCCCCCAATGAGAGCACTGCTTTGCCCTGCGCATTAATGGCAACCACCGCTCCCCGGTGACGGGATTCAACAGTATCTCGCCGAAGGACATCTACAAGTACAGGGTTCAATTGCGGCTCCGCAGGAAGAAACTGGATAAACTCACTCGCGAGGGTGGTTAACGTAAAACCATCGATAAAAAAGGAGTTATCGAAATATAGAGAATAAACACAATCGCAAATAGCACCAGGATAGTTGCAGCCGGATTCGCTGCTATGCGCTGCGACAACGTTTCAAGCTCTCCGTTTGCCAGCTTTTCTGCTCGTTCGCTACGCACACGCTGGACCCGCTCTTGCTGATATTCCGCAAGCAATGCCCGTGCTCGGTCTTCCTGCGATTCGTCACGCAGCCAAATTGCCGGGAATGAAATCATGAATCTTCCAGCCGAGGTCTCGTACCAGTCAATTGCGTGGTCGTCCAACAATTGACGCACGTCATCAGCTTCATCATCGGGGACTTGTCTGAGCCGGAACAATATTTTGGCCATGGTTAAATCAAACCTACTCTATGGATGACAATTCACCCATCCTGGCAAATAATTGTCGCTCCTCATTTACGATAATGTGCAGGTAACGACAAAAACGTGTCATCATGTGACGATTAGTTGGTGAAAGTTACAATCATTGTATGTTTTTCTGGTGCCATCCGTGCATTATTGGTCAGGTGGACAAAATTCACAGCGCCATGAGCAAGGATTGCAATCAGCTCAAAACAGCTGATTGGCTCTGGATGGTTATCTAACCAGCCCAATCGTTAAACATAAAATTCCGGTAAACAATTACCCCGTGAAAGATAAGAATTCGAACCAATCAGATAGCCCCGATATCAGCCGTCGCAACTTTGCGATAGGTTGTGCCGCAGGGTTGTGCCTGCCTTGGTCTGCATCTCGTGGCAGCTCAAAAATTGTCTACCCTGATCGCACGCTCTCTCTCCACAATGTACATACGGGTGAGCAGGAGAATATCACCTACTGGTCGGACGGCAGCTACATCGAAAGCGGCCTCAATCAGGTCAATTGGTTGATGCGGGATTTTAGAACCGGCGATATCAAGGCCATTGACCCTCGGCTACTGAATATTCTCTACCTTTTGACCAAACGCGTCGAAACAGAAAACTCCGTACTGGTGCTATCAGGTTTTCGCTCTAAGAAAACCAACGATATGCTGCGCAAAACCACCGAAGGTGTAGCGCGACGCAGTTTCCATATGGCAGGCCGCGCCATAGATATCAGAATACCCAAGGTACAAACCGTCTCATTGCAAAAAGCAGCACTAAGACTCGGTGGCGGTGGCGTTGGCTACTACCCCAGCTCTAACTTTGTCCACCTTGACTCAGGCCCGGTACGCACCTGGTAGCTCCTCGGGTTCGCACAACCCATCTCTACATTCCACTTAACCGACGGATTATTCCGTTCGGGCACAATTCTTTGCGTAGCTAAGCGCTGATTCTGCCAGTCGATATCAAAGGTTATCTATACTATCGCTGCTATAGAATCGAAAGGATGGATGTTTAAGTGAACGCTCCGCATAGAAAATTGTTTCTCGCACTATCACTGCTTGCCACTGGCAATTGCTTCGCAGACTGGACCGGCGGAATTGAAGCGGGTGCAAGAATCGGCTCAGATCGTCCGACATTGAGACTATTCGCAAAGAATGACGACGACGCACTATCACACTATGCCTATCTCGACTGGATTCGCGATTCCGGCGGCAATAACTATCGCGTCGGTTACAACCCGACATTTCGCGTAAGCCACTCAGTTTATAGCTTCGGGCGCTTCAGCATTGAACAGGATGATCCCGGTGAAATCGAAAGAGAAGTTGATGCACTGGTCGGTATTGGCAACAACCTTTTTCGACGCGGCAATACGCAGGTAAAAATAGAAACCGGCATAGGGGGTCGACTATTGAAATTTGATGGTGCCGAAGATGAAACCGATGGTTTCTTTTTTTTAGCAGGGAGTATGAGTTCCAGTCTGCTGTCGTTACTACGTTTTGATGCTTCCGTGAACACCAAAGCCGGCCGTGATCAAACCACACTTGATGGAGAAGCAGGGATATCTATACCCATCGCTCCCGGGACCGCTTTACGTTACGTATACAGCGTCAAGCGGTATGACGTTGACGGTAGAGACCCGTTTAAAGATGAAGATAGCTTCTTCAAATTGACTTACGGTTTTTAGCAGACATAAAAAAAGGAGCTCGATCATTCGAGCTCCTTATGTATGCATTAAATTGATGCTGTACTACTGTTCAACTGATGCTGCGATATTCACATCAACACGCCGATTAAGGCGGCGACCTTCGTTAGTGGAGTTGTTCGCAACCGGTGACCCTTCACCCATACCTTTCGCCACCACAGATACAGTTCGAAGCGACTGTTGCAGGTAGCGCTTAACTGATTCCGCACGCTGCTCAGACAGAGACATGTTGTAATTGTCAGTGCCGACACTGTCTGCATGTCCGACAATCTCGATCTGCTTGATAGTATTCTGCCCATTGAGCTTGGAAGTCAGTTGGTTCAACTCCATTTTACCGGCCGATGTCAGACGCGCTGAATCAAACTCAAACAAAGCGCGCCCGTTGTATGAAACCATTGTCGCTTTAGGCGCTGGTGCGGCGACCGGAGCCTTCGCGCTGCTGTTGCATTCAACCACAACATTATCCGTATCCCAGCTTATCGTCCGAACGCATTCATCAGACGATAACATTACAATCTGATTGGTCGAATTTGCTACGTAATTTGAATTGGCCATCAGCGGTGATTTTTCACTCACGCTTTCGTTAACGGTCGTCGCACAGCCTTGACCGATGGCTGCCGCCAGAATAAGTACACATAGTGCTCTTCGTGAAGGTACGACCTGCATTGTTTGCTCCGAGTTGGTTTTCTGACGAACTGAATCGCAAAGACAACGCATTTTCCGTGCCTTTTTTGAAATACCAGTGGGAAAATTGCAAACGAGTTCCAGCAGCAAAGTGCAGGCTTATCAAGGCTACGGCAACCTCGGCGCGACCGACCCGCCTGCAGACAGATAGCAAAGCACCAAAATTGTGACTGTAGGTTAAATGTGACAAGGGTTCGACTCTATTGAGCATCGATGCAAAAACAGAGGCAAATGGTATGATACCTTTCAAACTTATTCGGCCAATCAGGACACAAGCGTTGTTTCGCAAATCCTTCAACTTACTGTGGATATCTTTGCTGATCTTGTCCGGTTGCAATGGTGACTCGAGCGGATATTCAGTTTCGCCTGATCCTGATGAGTCCGGGTTAACGCTTGCTGCACCGATTAAAATTCGAGAATCTCTGGCGATTGACTTCAGCCAGGTAACGGGCGTAGCGAATGTAAACGGGCGGACTTATGAAATGGTTCAGTCAGGGTCAAGCTACCGCGCTGCAATCGACAATATACCGGTCAACAGTGATGTTCAGCTCAATCTATTATTCCAGGAACGGTTGCCAAGCGGGCAAACACTACGCCTGGCTTATACAGATCAAATTAATATAGCCGTTGGTACTACGAATCAAACTCGCCAAATCCTGCAGGCGGAATACCTCTACGACTATGATGCAGATGGCGATGGAGTCAGCAACATTGTTGAACGCACTAATGGCAGTGATCCGTTCACTCCGGAAAACGCCGTCAATAGAGTCGTCGTGGTGCAACTCAATATTCCACAGATTATCAACGACCCCAGCATCACCCAGGTGATCGCCTTGTTTGCCGATGTGCCGAGAGCCCGTTCCAGGCCATTTGCAAATACCTTTTCATTTAGAGGCGAGGTATCAAGCAGAATCCCTGTCGGGATCGATATCAGACTGACACAAGAGTACCAGGGGCAGAAAATAATCGTCGCACGGGCCCTTACAGAAAGACCACCTGGTGTCGAAGACATCTTTATCGCGCTCACTGACAATGACTTTGATTTTTCTCTCGATTCTGATGGCGACGGTATCTCTAATCTTGATGAACTTCAGGCGGGCACGAATCCTGTCGGAACATAAACTTGTATAGCCGAGAAATAAACGGCCTGGCGCGCTAATCATCGACCTACAACAGCCAGCATGCTGAATCTCCGCTTATGTACGGCGGGTCACCAGCCACGCAAACAGGCATCTCAAGCCTGCCTACTAACAAAATAGCAATATAAATCACCAGCTTGTAAATAGCCGTTCCGATTTTCGTGCGGTACCATCCCCCATTACACCCTTCGGAACCAGAGTGAGAGCTCAACCGTCGTGGCAAGTTTGCAGAGTCCATATCACGGCCAAAAACCGGTATCCGGAATCAGCGAATGATTTTTCCGACTAACCTCCACCCGGACATCAAAAATGAGCACAGCAAAGAAAACCAACCTTCGATGGCTGCCACTGGCACTGGTACCTCTATTCAGTGTGTCAGTTCTGGTCGGCTGCAGCAGCGACGACGACTCACCAGCTGACACCATGACCGTAACACCTCCGGCGGATGTTGACGGCAATGGTGTGCCCGATGCTTTCGAATCAACCGACGCGGTGGCTAACGCTAACGGCAATACTATTGCTGACGTATACGAAGCCCCGGCAGATGCATCCGCCGTTGCAGCAGACAGCAATACCAATGGTGTTGACGATTCCTACGAAGCTTCACTCACTGGCGGTGTAGATGCTGACAACGATGGGATCGATGATGCAGCTGCAGCAGCCTTAGCTGCGATCCTCGCAGGTGGTGGCACGGACGGGGGCGGTACCGATGGCGGCGGTACTGACGGTGGTGGCACAGATGGCGGCGGCACTGACGGCGGCGGCGATGCAGACAGCCAGACCGGTGCGCTAAATATCGTCACTGTCGGAAGCGCTGGGGCTGCGAATCTAACCTGGGATGGCGCTACTCTGAGTGGTCAACTTGATCTTGCCGATGGAGCCACCGTGAACTCGGCAGCGCTGTACTCCGGTATTTCAGCAGCGGGCAACGGCCAGCAAATTATTGCTTTAAACGGTACCGGCCCGACTCGCTTCGTGCCCAGTGGAATGGCGGCAGACGATACTGCAGCGATCGCTGATGCGATAATCAGAGGCAATCTGTTTATCCGAGCCGAGCTCGCGGACGGAAGTATGCAGGACGGCACTGTACTTCTTTCTGGTGTACAGCCAAAGTACGCAGGAATGACAGCAGCAGATGGCGCTTTTTCCAGCGGTGCAGGCTACGTTAACCTCAACACGGTAACGGGTGATTTGGCCGCAGTCATGAACATAAGCTTAAATCCATCGGATGTTGATGCGGACGGTAACCCACAAACAATTACACTGGGACACATACACCTGGGTGGCCCAACAGAAGAAGGAGCTCCTATTGTTACTCTCGAAAACCTGAGTGGTGATGGCCTAACCTGGACCGCTACGGCTCAGCTCAATACTGAGCAATTATCTGCGATGATGGCAGGCAACACGTACTTCAATGCACACGCCACTGACGGCAGCGGTTTTATCCGTGGTCAAATACCTGCTTTCTAGAAAGTTGGTAAGTTGGCTTAGTTCCTGAAAAGAACTTTGCAGAATAAAAAAGCCGGGCGTTGCCCGGCTTTTTTTTGCCTTATATTTGCTTACTCACAGCTTGTCTGGTGGAAGCCCCATCGCCCTGCAGGTTTTGTCATCTTCGCTGTGAGAAAGAGGGCTGGCAGTGTTTGTTATTTGCCACGAATACCGGGCATCACAGAACCGATTCCAAGTGGATTCAAATCAAAAAGTCAGCGCTGACGATGTTGCGTGCGGTGAGATGATCGTCGATGCCAGAGATGATGTCTGATGCCGCAACACGTGAGCGCCTATTTGTCGCACATCCACGGTAAACCGATTCTCATTAATTCTTTAATACTACTACCTAGCTTGCTTGCTTGCTTTTCGTATCATCGCCCTGAGACTCTTTCGCATAGCCCGTGCCTTCCTGTACGTTTTACGTTAACCCCAAACTGGCATCCGGACCGTGACAGTCACTTTGCTTTTTTGTTCCGAAGTGATTCTATCTTCTGTTCCAGATCATCGATTTTTCTGTCACGCAGCTCTACATCTGCCATAAGCGCAGTAGCATCACCATGTTCACCAAACTGGTCTAAAGAGTTTCTAAGCGTTGCAATCATACGATCCCGCGCCTCTATTTCACGCTGCAACTCTTTTATATCCCTGTGTTGAGTGCTGACAGGGCCAGAGACCTGCCGTGCCTCTTGCAATTGCGCTTCAAGCTGACGAATTCGTTCTTTCTCTGTGCCTGATCCACCAGAATCTCTATCTGCCATCGTGAGTTCAGCCACTTCACGACGGGATGACTTCAATTCGTCAGCCAACATATCAATACGCTTTTTGGCATTAGCGAGATCACCTCCACCCGCACCACTTGCTGCCTGAAGCCGGTCTGACAATTCAATATTGCTTTGCTGCAAACGCTCGGTATCTGCTTTGTAGCGCGCACTGCTTCGGCGCAACTCACTAATTCCATCTGCGTCAACGCGGCTTCTGCGCCAGCGCCACAATAACCAGCCGATAAATAAGCCCAGAAAAAATGTGCCTATTAACGGTAAAACAATATCCCACAGCACCCAAAGCATGTCAGTTACCTGTTAATGAAGTGCCAGTATCAACGGCACATAAGTGTTGTTAGTTTCCGAAATTACCGCGAGCTGTAAACTCAACGCGGCGATTTTGTTTTTTACCGACTTCTGTGGAATTACCAGCGATTGGCAATAGTTCTCCAAAGCCAAGCGCCCGCAAACGTAATCCGTCGATGCCACTGAGCTTTAAATATTCAAGCACCGCAGTGGCACGAAAAAGACTCAGCTTCTGGTTCGCATCTTCAGGACCGCTATCGTCTGTGTGACCCGCTATTTCAACAACCGGACGTTGATAACGATTCATGGCATCAACGACTTTATCGAGCGTCTGCTTAGCAGTAAAACTCAGATCAGCCTTGGCTGATTCGAATATCACATTTTCTCTGATTTCACTCGTTAGTGAATTAATTTCTGCCTGCAACATGGATACTTCTTTATTCAAAGACATTTGCCGAGCTTCAATTGCACCGGTTAAGTCCAGACCGATGTCCTTAGCATTTTCACGCACAGCCTGAAATGGAGCACTATCTTCTTCATATTCGAGCAGCGCATTAAATTCAAACTCTTCATCAGTTAAATGCGCATCAGCTTCGATCGCTTCATCAAAGTAGTTGATTGCCGAGGCCAGCACCGCGACTGACCGATCGGTTGCAGCGGACCCGCCAACTTCAGCAACTTCTATTTCATCAGTCACACTTTGCTGATCAAAAGCGCGCGTAGCCGCCTGCAATAAAACCTGCTTTTGTGCCTCGCTGGTCACCACCCCTGTTAGTACAATTCTGCCGTTCTCTTTTACCGCCGTTATATCGACCACACCGCCGGGTGCACTGTTTCTGGTAACAATATCACCACTGATCACGAGGCCGATATCGCCGGCATTGCCACGCAATCGCAATAGATCATTTGCCTGGGTTTCATCGGCAACCGTTGCATTAAAACGAAAGTCTGTGGCCGACAATCGCGCGTCCGCCGACTCGGCTTGATCAAGGCCCGCTATGGAATTCGCAAGACTATCCACCCGTTGATCAGACCCAGGTGTCTTTTCTTTTAGCCCTGAAACCACTATTTCATTCACTACACCTGCAGCCCCAATGGCTTGAACCGCTGCCGCTTGCAATCGATCACGTTGATCTGCCGTCAATACGGTGCCTTGCAGAACCATCTTGCCCTCTTCGAGTCTGGCACTTACATCCACCACACCTAGTTCCGCCAATTCCAGAGGTTTCTCATCGGCTGCATCGAGAGCCACATCAATCTGTCTAATACCACTGTCATCTGCTTCACGCATGGCGGCTAACAGTTGCTCCCTGGTAGCGCCGTCAAGCTTGCCGGTAACAGACACATCCCGGTAGTCCCAATCAAAATTGAGTTGTTCTGGACTGATGCCGACGCCCTGAAGTTCAGCACGAACACTTTGCTCAAGGCGGTTTTCAAAATGGCTCACTCCCCACCAAGCGGTAGCGGCTGCCGCTGATGCCAGCGCAATAAGTCCGATCCAGCCGGTCAGTGCACTACTCCATGGCCAAAGACCACCACGCCCCGGCGGGACAAACGCATCCCATACTTGGTCATCATCGTCTAGTTCATCTACAGCCATTCAGTGCTCCGGCACAGTAGTGTGTTTTTCAATGATCAATTGTATTAACACCTCGTTCATCACATGGAAATATCGATTCCACTGACACCACGTAATTCTACACTTTGCGCGATTTCCTGACCCACTATTATCGCGCGGTTTATGTCAGATAAGGTCAATTATCTACCCCGCATTTCTCACGTATTAACGCCGTTTTTTTGACGCCAGTGTTTTCTTTCAGCCGATTCATATCACATTCATATTCGTCAGGCAGACTACAAATATAAGCTCGGTCAGTGTTCAATTGTTAAACAATTTGCCATGACAGCAAAATAACTAAATGTTTTTTGTCATGACGCGTTATATAGCCTATAGTGTCATGACATTACAAATTATCTCCTCTACATCCAAGGTTTACATCATGTCTTTATGTCTCATTGTTGCTTTCATCTTCTACGTTCTTCGTTCACCTGCTCACGACGGCTTTCAACAGTCGTAGGCCGAATGTCACGATCGATGCTCGCAGCACTTACTTACCTCCCCCTCGATATAGGTTAGACTGCGCTGCACCGGCTGTTCGTGTCGGAGCAAATCTTTATACGGGGGATGTAATGAACAAGCTGAAAACTCTAGGTGTACTTGCAGTTTTAAATGGCAGTCTATTTTTTAGCAACGCACAGGCTGAGGGCTTGTTAAAGTCCGGTCCAAGCGTATTCAACTACGATTACGTAGATCTCGAATACCTTGACAACGATGGCGCAGATGGCTTTGGCCTTCGCTTTTCAGCCGATTTCCAGGAAAATCTCGCCGTGCAGGTGAGTTACTCCAACCTAAGCGCCGGTCGATTTGATTTTGACACCCTCTCCGGTGGCGTTGCATACCACATTCAAACCAGCAATTATCCTCAGGCCGACTGGGTCTTCGATGCAGGACTACAAACCGTCGATTCCGGTTTCGATGACGACAGTGGCCTCTATCTCGGCGCCGGAATACGCTACGCGGTCAACGATGCTCTTGAGGTAAATGGTTCGGTGAATCTAAATACAATTGGTGATTCTGATATCAGTATCAATCTGCGCGCGCTATATGAAGTTGCCACCGGCTTTTCGGCACTACTTGAAACCAATATTGCTGATGACTCTGCGATCGGTTTAGGCTTGCGATTTTACTGGCGCTAGCGACGTTATCAGTATTACTTCATTACTCCGCCCAAGCTGACCTACCCGGTGGTTTTTGGCCACCGGACGCATCAACACGACCAACAAGCCCTTAGCTTCGCACGGCGCAAAGCGCTATGTATCTATAGCAAGTGGCTGCCTCCGTCGATTCCAGTATACTGACCAGAAAGGCCGCCAATCGGCTTTGGTACCAGTAGCCCCGGGGAAAAACATGCGCACTTTCTGCCACATCGACTTAAGCACCCAAACTGTAGAAAAACAAGCACTCGAAGGCGAGGATATTATTCGCGCCGGTAGATACTTCATCGCCAAAGCACTGGTGGAGCAGAATGTCGCAACCGTTGACCCGCTCTCAAAAGATAACCCTCTGATATTTTCCGCCGGACCATTCGCGGGCAGCAACTTTTCCAACGCCAATCGCTTAAGTGTCGGCTGTAAGAGCCCGCTGACAGGCGGGATCAAAGAAGCCAACTCAGGTGGTACTTTTGCCTTCGCACTTGGTCAGTTGGAATTAGCGGGTCTGACTCTATACAACTGCAGCGATGAATGGACCATTATCCGCATCACCAAAGATGGAGAAATCACCTTTGATTCCGCGGCAGAATTTCTCGGTATGGGTAATTTCGAAACCGCGGCAAAGCTGCATGAAAAATACGGCAAAAAAGTCAGCGTTGGAATGTGCAGCCAGGTAGGTGAATATCAGGGCATGCTAAGTGGCATATCATTTAGCGACGTCGATCTTCGACCCTCACGGCTAAGTGCTCGCGGTGGTGTGGGCGCTGTAATGGGTAACAAAAAAGTCAAAGCCATCGTTGTCGATCTACACAAAATGCCAAGCTTTCACGAGCGTAAGAAGTTGATGGGGGCCGTGCGTGAATACAACAAGATGCTTAAAGCAGAACCGGCAATTGATAACTTTGCCAAAACAGGTACTGCGATGATGTCTGACGTCATCAATCAACTAGGCGGTATTCCGGTTAGAAATTTCACTGGTGGGCAGGCCGCAGACACCAGCGTTGAAACCTTCAAACTCAGCGGTGACTACCTGCGTGAACAAAACATTGAACGCGGTGGGGAAACAACCCATGCCTGCATGCCAGGCTGCTTAATTCAATGCAGTAACGTATATGCTGATGAAGACGGCAACGAAGTCGTCTCACCCATCGAATACGAAACCATCGGATTACTCGGCACCAACTGCGGCGTAAAAGACCCCGATGATCTGGCCAAACTAAACTGGCTGGCCAATGACCTTGGCGTCGATACCATAGAACTCGGTGGCACGTTGGCTGTTTTAATGGACGCCGGTGAAGCTGAGTTCGGTGATGTTGCCTATATGGAAAACATTATTGATCATCACCTGCGCAACGGCACAGAACACGGCAAGTTGGTAGCACAGGGCGCAGCACGAGTAGGCGAGCACTACGGCCTGAAGCGTGTGCCTGTAGTCAAAAAGCAAACTATCAGTGCCTATGACCCGCGCGTAATAGAAGTCACAGGCATTACAATGATGATGACCGCGCAGGGTGCTGATCACACTGCGGGGAATCTGCCACAGTATGACTCAGTTGGAAAACCCGCTGAAGAGCTCGTACACGCCAGTCTCGATATGCAGGCACTGACCGCTTCAACCGATTCATTGGGCTTATGTATCTTCGGACGTTCTGTAACCTACGCACAAATCGATTTCATTGTGAATGCACTCAATGACGCGCACGGCACAGACCTTACACCCGAATTCTACCGACAGCTCGGCGTGGATACCTTGCACCTTGAAAATCAGTTCAATGAAAAAGCAGGCTTTGAAGTGGTAGACGATGAACTACCGGACTTTTTCTACGAAGAGGCATTAAAACCTACCGATAACCTCGCACGCTTTCACGGCCCTGAAATTCGTGATTCAGCACAGACCTGGTGGCAGGATAATTTGCCTTCCTGAATAACTGAAAGGGTGTTATAGAAATCAACAGTAGTGTTCTAGCATTCAATGTACGTGAAGCGAAGCTAAGTGACTGTGCAGATCTTTGCTCAATACTTAACGACATCATCGTTATTGGCGGAACAACCGCGTTTGAAATAACACTCAGTGAATCTGAATTCGAGTCACAGTTTCTAACTGGCTCGCACTGTGCCACCTGCTTTATTGCAGAACTTGACGGGCTCCCACTGGGGTTTCAATCATTGTCTTCTAACCCGAAACTGCAAAATGGCTGGTTAGATATTGCGACTTTCGCTCAGGCAAAGCCGAATGTGAAGGGTGTCGGCACGGGCTTATTCAAAGCCAGCAGTGAATTTGCACATCTTGAAAAGATCGAATTCATTAATGCAACCATAAGAGCAGACAATATCTCCGGATTGGCATACTATTCCAAGATCGGGTTCGTAGATTACTCCGTAGCCAAAGGCATACCCTTACTTGATGGCACTCGTATAGATCGCATTTCAAAGAAATACAAAGTAGTGGCACCGTAACGCCCGATAACACCATAAAATCAATAGTAGTCAAAAGCCACGTCATTGAGTCAAGTCAACATCAGTTTACATAAAGGCATAGCAGCAATGCTGATTGCGATGGTGCTCCTGCCACTAATGGACATCATCGCCAAGCACCTGACCTCGAACATGGGTAGCGGGCAAATTGTCTGGGGCCGAATGGTTTTTCAGTGCGTGTTTTTACTTCCACTGGCCTGGCCCCTGCGTCATCAGCTATCAGTCAGACAATGGCATTTATACGCATTGCGAGGCTTTTTAATAGCAACAGCCACTCTGTTCTTTTTCACCTCATTAACTAAAATGCCGGTCGCCGATGCGATAGCGATATTTTTTGTAGAGCCGTTGTTATTGACACTTCTCTCTGCCCTCTTCCTTGGCGAAAAGATAGGTATCAGAAGGATTACCGCTGTAGTAACGGGTTTTCTCGGTGCATTAATCATTATACAGCCCAGTGAGAAAGTATTCGGTATCTACGCATTCCTACCATTAGTTGCGGCACTTTGTTTCGCCTGTTATCTGATCATTACCAGCAAGCTTGCACAAAAAAACAGCGCCGTACTAATTCAGCTATACACGGGTATCGCCGGGTTTATCACCATCAGCATCGCGCTGCTAATTGGCAATACCTCTGGCTATAGCATTTTACAAATTTCTGCGCCAACCAAGAACGAATGGGGTCTATTGGTTTTATTGGGCAGCGTCGGGTGTGTAGGACACCTATTGGTTGTCTATGCTTTTCGATTTGCCGATGCTTCGTTCCTTGCACCATTTCAATACTTTGAAATTATTGGTGCCGTTGTTTTCGGTTGGTATTTCTTTTCAGATATTCCAGCCATCACGACCTGGATCGGTATCTCGGTAATCGTCGGATCGGGAATATATATCTACCTTCGCGGGCAGCAGCTCAACTCACACGATGCAGATGACTCACGCTAAAAAATACGCTATTTGGCACTGCCAAAATATTCTTCTTTGAAGTGCAGTCTACAAGTGGATTCATAGAGATCATTGCCACCAATTTCGATTTGCGCCCCCTCTGTGACAGCATTGCCCTTTGCATCCCGTCTTATCACCATGGTGGCTTTGCGACCACAATGGCAGATCGCTTTTAACTCTTTTAAATTGTCTGCCCAGGCAAGTAAATACTTGCTGCCTTCAAATGGTTCACCTTGAAAATCTGTTCGAATCCCATAAGCAAGAACCGGTATATTCAGTCGGTCACATACCTCGCCTAGTTGGAACACCTGATCGCGACTTAAAAATTGTGCCTCATCTATTAACACACAATGAAGTGTTTCAGCCGCATGGTGCTGATCGATTACAGCATAAAGGTTGTCTGATGGCTTAATGATAGTCGCATCGGTTTTTAAACCGATTCTTGACGCCACCACTCCATTGCCATAACGATCGTCTACCATCGGCGACAAGACCAGTGTGTTCATTCCACGTTCGCGATAGTTGTAACTGGATTGCAGCAGTGAAGTCGATTTACCCGCATTCATAGACGAGTAATAAAAATAGAGTTTGGACATGCGAAAACGTTCTTATATCAAT
>CALISD010000006.1 GCA_938041955.1 uncultured Granulosicoccaceae bacterium
TCACCAGCATTTGGCACCGCACCATCTATAAAAACAATTTCAATCGGCGAGTTGGCAGCCGGGCCTATAGCACCAAACTCCAACACATGTGCCTTATGGTCACCCGGGACTGTATTTTCATCTATCGGGGCTAACTGTCCAGCGGCAAAATCTATCTCTTGTTGTAGTGCCTCTGTCAGTGCACTCTCTGCAATTGTCGCGACTGAAGCTCCATCAAGAAGAAGCCTTTGTTCTAATACCTGAAACGATATAGATTCTGATTTTGCTTTCTCGGTATTAGTTTTTTTTACGCGACGTGACATTTAAGCTACCCGTGTCGGTGCAAGCCTGAAAGGCCTATTAAGTTAAGACTTGAGAGTTGAACAGGAAGCTGCCAAGTGATAAGCGAACTGAAGCCGATGCAGTTCCGTTAAAACACCCGCTCCCAGCGCTGATTTCCAGGCACCAGGTCTATCGTCTGGACTCGATCCTGGTTCTTTGATCTTTACTGTCTCCCGTATTCCGCAACGAAAGTGCCACATGCTTCTGCGCATATTGAGCTTTACAATAAGTTACAGTTATAGATGAGCAGCTTTTCGTAAATAGCTATTACACATCAAGCACTTATTACTCCTCTTGATTCCCCCACATTAGAAAAATACACTTCAGGGCCTGCTCTTAATTATCATTTGCACTGATTTATTGATGTAAACACAACATATTTCTTTACAAAGTTGCAGCAGCAAGCTGACTGACGAACTTCATATGCCAATTAAAATCACTTAGCCAATTCGATGGCATGTGCCATACAGGAATTTCACTTACCACATAATTAAAAGTGCAATGCTGCTATTCGACAAATAAATCAGTAGTTGGATGCTTCATGAAGATCATCTTCTATATCCGGTGATATGGCACGATGAGCTGTAGAAATAGAAATAAATTTCGATCTATCTGAACCGATCTATCATTACAGGCATCGACGATCCATCGTCTATCAAGCCGGCGCTTAACACCGAATTGCAGGGCCTGGCTCGGCTGTCATAATTGCGAATTTTTCGTTGATCGAGCAAGTAGGGAACACACACAACCAGCTCGACACCGGGATAGATCTAACTGATGACCATGGCCCGATTATATAATCGCAGCCGGAATGTAAAACCGACTTTACTATCAGGCGCAGAGCCAAGAAATGATTTTAATAGCAGCGCTTTCAGCACTACCACAAATTCAAACACAATCGCTCCAGGTGGAATGTTCAACGTATTCCCTGGTCAAATACCCACCCATCTGTGCAGGCAAGTCCTATATATCTTCCATCAGCCAAACACACAACCAACAATGGCTTGTCGGGCAAATAGAAGCAGCAGATGAAGCACGTCAGGAATGTGGCCAAGGCAAAGTTGCCAGACTGATGAACAAGCACCATTGACAAAGTGAACAATAGGTCACAAGAAATAATTTACTGCCATGTAAAAAAATAAAACGACATACTCTCCGCCAACTCAACACACCTGCGGCGACTTGTCATTTCATATCGGACACTAACACGCCTTTCCAGTTACAAGCCTTCACCTCTTCACACACTATTTGGTATAGCGTGTCATAGGTGACTCTGGCAGCGTTGGACAGTGGCCGGTTGGCCGGTATGGCCAGTGAAATCACTCGGGAAAGATCAGGTTGGACAACCTTGCGTGCATCGATACATCCTTCCTCCCACAGTGCATGAATTGCAGGCCAACCTATCACTACAGAGCCCAGTCCGGCTCTTACCAAACTAAGTATCGTCAGCAGTGATTGCTGCTCATAGCGTACCTTAAGTGTATGTCCGCTTCGGCTTGCAGCTTCTTCAACAAGGCGGCGCAGATGCACCATGCGATCAGGCATCACCAGATCACAACTGACCACGTCTTCAAATGCAATATCACGTGTGTCACTTTTTGCACCGATTCGTTTTGATGCAAAAAATAAACTCTCCTCAAGTACCGGTTGCACTCTGGCACCACTGAGTGACTCTGCATGCGCGACGAGCCCGAAACTCACTTGTCCACTTTCAATCACATCACCGGCCTGATAGCCAAGACCATCGACTATGGACACGATGATGTCTGGAAACATTACCCCCATACGCTCCACAAGCTTAGGGCCGATAAGTCCCGCTGAACCAACACTGATTGCAACACGAACTTCACCACTCTGGCTATCAGCACCATGGCGCGCTTCATCCATTGCGTTATCGAGCTGATCCAGTATAGAACGGACCTGCACATAGAAGCGTTTTCCGGACGCTGTTGGCGTGGCGCCTCTGCGATCCCGCCGCAGCAATTGGTTATCAAGTTCGCTCTCCAACAAACTCATTTGCCGGCTCAACGCGGGCTGCGCAACATCCAGTTCACGCGCAGCAGCGACGAAGCTTCCGGCCTCCACAATGGCAACGAAGTAGCGAATTTGAACAAGCTTCATAGCACTCTTTTTATGTTATCGAAAACGACCTTTTCAATATCTCCTCGGCTGACAAAAATTTCCGCTAGTACATAAACTTCCATAACAAGAAAATCTAATCAGAGGTTTAATATATCAAATGGTTATATCTAATATCGATTTTTCTGTCTCGTTCCCAGCCACCCTTCGTGCTACCGTCACACGTTATTAGCCAACGCCATTGGCCGAAGCAACAGTCTCCACAGAGTGTCCCGAACATTATGTCCAGCAACAAAATCCGAGGTGGCGCACTGTTAGCCCGCGCACTGAAAGAAAAAGGCGTTGAGCACGTCTTCACACTCGCCGGTGGTTTTTGCAACCCTGCCCTCGAAGGCTTCATGGAAACCCAAACGCCCGTCGTCAATTGTCCGCACGAACAAATAGCCGGACACCTTGCCGATGGCCACAGTCGCATCACTCGCAAGCCAACCGTTTGTCTGGTTGGCCCTGAAGGATTTGCCAATGCCGTCCCGGCCATGCTGGAAGCCGGTGGTGAACGCTCACCGGTGATCTTTATTACTGGCTCCTCTACATTAAAACGACAAGGCGCCGGTGGTTTTAAAGAAATTGATGATGTAGCCATTGCAGCGCCACTGGTCAAATACTCAGAGCAGGTTACCGACGGTGAACGCATTAGTGAATTCGTTGATCGAGCCTGGATTGCTGCAACATCAGGATACCCGGGCCCGGTGCATCTCAGCCTGCCGGTCGACATCATGTTTTCATCATTCGATGAAGATGCAGGACGCACCGAACGACCGTACAAGCGCGATCATCAACCGCCACCTCGTGCGTGGCCGGAACCTGCAGCGCTAACCAGAATACTCGGTCTTATTGAAAACGCTGAGCGCCCGGTCATGATTGGCGGGCACGGTGTATGGTGGTCCGGCGCCGAACAAAAACTTGCCACCGCGTGTGCGAAACTACGAATTCCGGTGTACAACATTCCCTATCATCAAAAGTTATTAGGACAACATAGCGAGGCCTATATGGGTCTTGCAGATTTTCATCAATACCACCCGTCCAAACCTGCGATACAGGAAGCTGATGTTGTCATCATGGTCGGCGGACGATTAGATAATCAAATGAACTTTGGTAATCCACCTTTTTTTCCCGCAAGCCAGACACTCATCTGTATCAATGGCAGCCATGAAGAAGTTGAATTCAATCGCGCTGCCGATTCGCTTTTGTTGTCAGACCCCGGAGCGTTCCTTGATGCACTGGGAGCATTAAAAAATAATTGGGCATCGTGGTTTGATCTGCAACTGCAGCGTCGCACGACATGGATAAATGAATGGGTCGATCATCTTGCCAAAGAAGATGCCAGCGGTGGAAAAATGCACCCGCTGCAGCTGTCTGTTGATGTGCAAAACGGTATGAACAAAGACGACTGGCTGGTCTTTGATGGTGGCAATACCCATTTCTGGTCGGAGATCGGCGTTAGCATCGCAGCCTCTCAGGGGGCGCAGTTTGCCGGAATTTCACACCCCGGTAGCTACAGCCTGCTTGGGGTCGGCGTATCACTGGCCATATCCGCTAAAGCTATCCATCGTGATAAAACAGTAGTGCTCATTTCCGGTGATGGTGCTTTTTTATCAGGAGGCCTGTCGATTGAAGCCGCATTTCAGGAGAAATTACCGATCGTGGTTGTCATTGATAACAACGGCGGGCTCGACTGCATTTCTCAACAACAGGAAAGACTGTTCGAAAGTGGCAAACACTTCGCCACCGATTTTCGTGACATCCCTTTTCATACCATGATTGAAGGCTTGGGTGGTTATGGAGAGTTAGTTGAAACTCGCGAACAACTGGCACCCGCGCTCAAGCGCGCTATTGCCAGTGGCAAAACCGCTTGCTTGAACGTGAAGTGCAAGGGTGTTATCAGTCCGATAGTGGCGGCAACATCAGACAAACGGGACAAGGCATCAATTGAATAATTATCGATAAGTTGTAAACCGAATCATGGTTAATTAACCACGATTTAAAATCGCTCATAGAGAGGAGGAGCAGCGCATGCGCACAATGATGAAGGGCTTGATGGGATTACTACTGCTGCCTGCAGTGGCACTGGCCGATGGCTATCCCGAAAAAAACGTGGTGTATCAAATCACCTTTAACCCGGGTGGTGGATCTGATATCCGCGCCCGACAACAACAACCTATGCTTGAAGCTGACCTGGGGGTAAAAATTCCAATTCAGTACAAGCCCGGCGGTGGCGGCTCACTGGGCTGGGCGGAGCTTGTGAAGAAAAAGCCCGATGGTTACTTCATGTCAGGTATCAACATACCGCATATTATTCTGCAGCCACTGGCACGTGACAATGCGGGATACGAGACAGATCAGATTGAACCGGTGATTCTTTTTCAACAGATTCCGTTCGGCATCACCGTGATGGATGACTCACCGTTTAAAACCCTGGAGGAAATGTTGGCCTACGCCAAAGAGAATCCGGGCGCGGTGACGATCGGTGGGTCCGGTACCTGGGATGCAACCCATATAGCGCATTTACAATTTGAAAAAATGACCGGCCTTAAATTCACCTACGTTCCACACAAAGGCGGCAAGCCAAAGCAAACCGCACTGTTAGGTGGTCATACCATGGCAAGCTGGTTTGGTGTTAGTGAATGGCTTCCGTACGGCGACAAGGTACGAAACCTTGCAGTCGCTACCGAAGAACCGGTAGAGACCAACCCTGATTTACCGACGTTTAAGTCATTGGGTTACGATCTCTACTCATCGGTCTACCACGGCGTGGGGGTACCAGCAGGCACACCGCCAGAAGTGCTTGCCAAACTGGAAGCATCATTTTCCAAGATAGCAAACGACCCCGATGTACGCGCTCGCAAGTTAAAAGATGGCATCCTGCCAATTGCCATGAGCGGTGCAGAAGCCAAAGCGTTGATTAGCGCCCGTAAAGAAGTGTGGGCGCCGATAGTAGAAGAGTTTAAATAACGCTTTAAAGGCAGAACAATATGTTTGATGGATTGATTGCAGGCGCAGCACACCTTGCGGTGCCGACAAACATACTGGTCCTGTTTTTTGGTACAGCTCTGGGTATCGTCTTTGGAGCGATACCCGGGCTTACCGCTACCATGGGCTTAGCGCTGCTCGTGCCATTCACCTTTACAATGGAACCCACCACCGGCCTGTTAATGCTGGCAGGGATCTATGTTGGCGCTATGTACGGTGATGCTATACCCGCCATATTGATCAATACACCGGGTACGCCAGCGGCCATCGCTACAACCTTTGATGGCTACCCGTTATCGCAAAAAGGCATGGCACAGCATGCGTTGGTTGCGGCGGCCTTTGCCTCTTGTTTCGGCAGCATTATTGGCAACATTGTCCTTGCAGGTGCTGCCGAGCCTTTAGCCGAGATGTCGCTAAAATTCGGCCCTGCCGAGTATTTCTGGCTTGGTATTTTTGGACTGACCATTATTTCCGTACTGTCCAGTGGCAACCTGTTAAAGGGATTCATCACAGCCGGCATCGGGCTACTGCTTTCTTCAGTCGGCATGGCAACATTATCCGGCGAGGTACGATTAACCTTCGGGTTTCCGGAACTTCAGGGCGGCATAGGCTTAGCCGGTGCGTTGATCGGTTTTTTCTGCCTGCCTGAAATCTTATCCAATGTAATCGGTAAACGCCGTGAAACGTTTTCCGGTGAGCAAGTGCAACCAACCATGAGCGTTCTAATCGAAACCATAGTCGATCTTATAAAACGCCCAGTACTGATGATTCGATCTTCAGTTATCGGTCTGGTGGTTGGCATCGCACCGGGTGCCGGAGGCAATATTGCCAGCATGGTGTCCTACAGCGAAGCGACACGATGGGAAAAAAACAAAGAAGAGTTCGGCAAGGGAACCATACGTGGGGTTGCCGCCTCTGAAGCCGCAAACAGTGCGATGGCACCGGGATCGTTAATTCCTTTACTCACGCTGGGCATTCCAGGGTCTCCACCTGCTGCGGTAATTCTAGGTGCATTGATGCTTCATGGTATGCAGCCCGGAAACGATCTCTTTGCGGTCTACTCTGATGTTACCTACGCATTCATTGTCGGATTGATGCTCGCATCAGTTGCCGTACTTATTCTGGGAACCGCCGGTTCGTTTATATATGCACGCATAATCAACGTACCGTCCCGCACACTCGCACCGGTGATTCTGGTGATGACGGTGCTCGGATCCTATGCCATACGCAACAACCTGCTGGACGTCTGGGTCATGTTGGTTTTCGGCATTGTCGGACTGATACTCAACAAGCTCAGGTACCAACCTGCCCCGCTGGTGCTAGGCATCATTCTCGGCCCCTATATAGAAAATGGACTGGTGCAATCAATGATGATTGGCGGTGCTTCGGGTAGCGTACTGAGTTATATGACGCTAAGGCCTATTAGCTTATTCCTGATCGGGCTGTGCATCGTATCAGCACTTTGGCCCGTGGTCATGGCATGGAAACGTTCCGGCAATAGCCATGGCGTCTTGTCAACTGAGCCCACACCTGACGACAAAGGATTGAACAGCGACCTGATCATGGGCATGGTAGCTTTAGCTATTGCTGCGGTTGTGGTCTTTGTTACCACCGATTTAAGTAAGTACGGAAGTGTGTTTGTATTCAGTTGTGCGGGTGCTCTCGCCGTATTAGGACTTGTCGCTCTCCTCAAAGGTTTTATCAAACCTGAGAAGATTGAATTTTTTGAATCACAGCTTGAGCGGAATCGAATTCTCACCGGGCTGCTTCTACTGGCCGTGTTTTTGGTGTTAATCCCGATTACCGGCTTTCTAATCGCGAGCCTTGCTTTCTATGTACTAATGACAATGGCACTGCACGACGGTCAGCGAGATGTGAAATTTCTTATATACAGATTCGTGCAAGCCACCCTGGTTGTGGTAGCGCTTTACGTGCTTTTTTACCACGGATTGCAAGTCCCTCTGCCTACCGGAATCTGGACTACGTGACCACCCGATAAACGCCCGGACCCGCCCCATTTCTGACAATGCATGTACCTTTTAAACTCCACAGCTGCACGACGCATAGCAAGAAACAGACACCAGCCATAGATCGAACTCAGGTAGCCCGCAGCGTGAGCAAGGATCAGCGTTTACGCTGCTGCTCGTTAGACGAGCGTTTCTTGCCTTGCTCACGCGGCGGGTTACCTTGATCAGTCTATTACTGATGATGCGTCTTGCTTTCAAGTTCCGCCGCTCCACCACACACGGTAAGAAGCAGACGCCAACCATAGATCGAACTGAGGTAGCCCGCAGCGTGAGCAAAGATCAGCGTTTACACTGCTGCTCTATTGGACGAGCGTTTTCTACCTTGCTCACGCGGCGGGTTACCTCGATCATCTATGACTGATGATGAATGTTCCTTTTCAAAGTTCCGCCACTGCACAACGCATGGCAAGAAGGAGAAGACAACCATAGATCAAACCCAGGTAGCCCGCTGCGTGAGCAAGGATCAGCGTTTTCGCTGTACGGCTCTGTTAGAGAAGCGTTTCTTGCCTTGCTCACGCGGCGGGTTACCTTGATCGTCTATTGTCGATGATGCGTGTTCCTTTCAGGTTCCGCCGCTGCACGACGCATAGCAAGAAGCAGACACCAGCTATATATCGAACTAAGGTGGCCCGCTGCGTATGCAAGGACCTGCATTTTCGCTGTTGCTCTTTTGGACGAGCGTTTTTTTGCGTTGCTCACGCACAGCTTGATATAAAAGCTTCCTGCTCACCATAAATTCCGTATCACCGACTCAATAGCTACGCTATGATCAGCCTAACAATCACGGCAAGCCTCCCCAGCAAAGATACTTCAGGTCTCAAACCACATGTCAGCTCTATTCCAGCCACTGCCCCTTAGAGGCTTGCAAATCAACAACCGGGTAGTTGTCTCACCCATGTGTCAGTACTCAGCGCTCGATGGCACAGCTCAATCGTGGCACAGTGTTCACTACGGGCAATTGGCCCTCGCATCAGCCGGCTTGCTTATGCTCGAAGCCACAGCTGTCGAAGCGGCGGGCCGCATCACTCCGAGTTGCCTTGGTTTATACAACGATGAAAATGAAGCTGCTATCGCCAGGCTGTTAAAAGGCATTCGTGAACTTAACCCATCGACCATTGTGCCTGTCTGCATTCAATTGGGCCACGCGGGTCGAAAGGCATCGAGCTTCGAGCCATGGAACGGAGGGCAACAAGTACCCATGAATGCGGGTGGATGGGATACTGTCGCACCCTCGTCGATACCTCATCTGGATGGAGAGACTCACCCGGTGGAACTCACCATGGACGATTTAAACGCACTCACACAAACGTTTGTCAAAGCCGTAGAGCGCTCAGACAGGCTCGGTATAGAGGCAATCGAATTGCATGCTGCACACGGCTATTTGCTGCACCAATTTTTATCGCCGGTATCTAACCAACGCAACGACGAATTCGGTGGATCACTCGAAAACAGAATGCGCTACCCGCTGGCACTGTTTGCCGCCATGCGTGCTGCATGGCCAAATGATAAACCGATGGGGGTACGGATATCTGCCAGTGATTGGGATTCGAATAGCAGCTGGGATATTACCGAATCAACTGAATTTGCCAAGCGACTGGAAACCGCCGGCTGCGACTGGATTGATGTCTCCAGTGGCGGTGTTTCGAAAGACCAGAAAATCGAATTAAAACCAGGCTACCAGACACACTTTGCTGAGGCGATAAAGAAATCTGTATCCATGCCAGTAATGGCGGTAGGATTGATCACCGATGCGACACAGGCAGAAGCAATCATACAAAATAATCAGGCCGACATGGTGGCACTGGCAAGAGCGTTCTTATACAACCCGCGATGGGTATGGCACGCTGCCGCAGAATTAGGTGCTACTGTTGTTGCCCCACAACAGTACTGGCGCTGTTCTCCGCCAGAGGTTGGCCGTGTATTTGGTGACACCAAAATCGGTATGCGATGACATCAATCTGCCTTTCAGGCATAGTATTCGTGAAATGGTGGCGGATGAAATAACACTCGAGTCTGCTACCTGAACAACTAAACTCTCGATCACGGGTGGTGATGTATAAGACCACTCCGTCAGCAACTACGGTGGTCTGGAGTGGTAAAGCACTACCTTTTTTATGCAACAACCCTTACAGCAGTACCGCAGGCCGTCCCAGTCAGAAGCTAGTGCGTCATCATTAACGATAACATGACGCGGGTAGCATTCATCCCAAGCCACTGATCGTACATACGAAGAAACCTCCATCCCGGAAGACCGAGCTTGCCAACCGCTTGAAATCCACCCATGGCTATCGCGTCCTGAACACCAGCGACCTGATCATCAAGAAATTCACCCGCTTCTATTAGGTCACCCTTGTCACCGACCAGCCTGATAGCTGCAGAACCTGGCCCGTGACCAAACACCGAGATATCGAAGCCCAAAGCCTCTATCGCATCAA
>CALISD010000007.1 GCA_938041955.1 uncultured Granulosicoccaceae bacterium
TTGTGGGTGTTACCTGAGGTGGAAGAGGTCACTGCGCCCGAAACGGGTTCGCTTGTTATTGATCTGCTTGCGGCGAAAACCTCGGGAGCTCCACTAAACAAATGACTGATGCGCTCACCGCGTTGGCCCGGTTGCTGGCCCAGACGAATAGCGTACGGCACCTCTCGATCGCACAATCGATCAATGCAGTATTCCAGGTCTTCCCGGTTTGTAAATTCACACATGCGCTGAGTTCGGGTGTCCAGCTCACTTACAGTTTGTGGACCGCGAAGCATCATGACGCACAACAGGGCTTGCTGTTTTTTTCCAAGCTCGAGGTGCTTGATAAATCTCTGGCTGTATTTCTCTGCTCGCGAGCCGTATTCCTGCAGAATGAATTTTTTCTCTGCCAGTTGCTGTAATGTTCGTTTAATGTCGCCGGGTTGATAGTGGCTGATGGGGTCGCGACTGGATTTCTGGTTGCAGGCTGTGCCGATGCTATTCACTGTTAAGGGATAGCCATCGGGTGTGGTCAGCTGCTTTTCCATTAACGCTCCCAGTATCCGAAGCTCTATTGCTGACAACTGTGGGGCGTTTAGCTGGTCGGAATCAGTGTCGCTATCCGGTGGAACATTGTTTTCCATTTTGTCTCCGTTGGCAGGACAAATTATTAGGGATGTAGACTAAGACTATAGTATAAGAAATATAAGGTGACGGGCGTTGTGTAAAGGTGTTCAAACGACTGAAAGTTAACGTGACAACAGTTACTTATTAAGTGGTACGTTGACGACATATATAAAGGCTTAATACGGGTAAAGAGTGTAGTTATAAACCTGAGTAATACCATGGTGGGGTTTTTGTGATGGCGTAGATTTCTAACCAGCCCATCCCTTTGGTTCAAAAAACTATCGCTTTCAAGAGAATGTGACCTTAGCCGCAGTGGTTGAGATGGGTCCGACTAATAACAATGGCATGTCTGGTAGCAGGGTTGGTGCATTATCGCTACGAACCAAGCTGCTGCTACTGATTTTGGGTGTTGCCAGTTCGTTGGTAGTTACCTTGAGTGTGCTCGGGCTTGATGCAATTCATCAAACAAGTGAAACAGCTCAGGCGATTAGTCGTAGTGCGCTCGAGCAACTGTCCCGCGATCACATGATTAAGATCACAGAAGAAAATGCTGCGCGGAACTCCCTAATACTTGAACAAACCATGGCAGAGGCAGGTTTATTGGCGGCGGCGGCCAGTCAGTATTTTTCCGAACCCGGTCGCTACGCCGCAATAGGTTCAATGCAGGGTGAGGCCGATTTAAAAATACTGTCTGGCGGTCAAAGTGTAGAGGGCGATCAGGAGCAGGCAAATCTTTATCTGCCTAATTTTGTCAATCTGGATGCAGCAATTGAAGAGCAAGTGAAAATTAGTCGTGTACTTGATCCGCTTGCTCTTGCGATCCTGGATGCTGATACAAAGGCGGCTGCAGTGTATTTCATTTCACCGGATGAATTTATTAGATATTATCCCAAGGGTGGCCTTGAGCTGCCGCCGGATTTCAAAGTAACAGATGAGCCCTTCTATACCGGTGTATTGCCGTCGGTGAATCCGGAGCGCGAAAACCGCTGGACTCCCGTTTATGACGATCCTGCCGGGCATGGCTTGATGGTATCGGCTATCGCACCGATATACACTCATATTGGTCATTTCAGTGGCATCATCGGGATAGACTTCCAGCTCGGTGATCTGGGTGAGGCTATTGAAACTGCAACCCTTGCGGAAGGAAGTTATTCCTTCTTGATTGACGCTAGCGGACAGGCGATCGCGTTGCCGAATCAAGGTTATGAAGAGCTACTCGGTAGAGCCCGCGGTGCAGGTGAGTTTGGTGTTGATCTGTCACAATTAGACGGCCAGCCCGGACTGGTTATTGAGGCGATGCTTCGCGGTGAGCGCGGCGTTCGGCGTGTCACCGATACGGCAGAGGAAAAATTCATAGCTTATACCCCGCTTGGTGATGTCGGCTGGAGTCTTGCCACAGTTGTTGCCACTGAAACGGTGCTTGCAGACGTCAACCTATTGCAGGACGCGTTAGAAAAAGATGCAGCTGAACTGGCATTTAAAAAATTAATTCCAATGGCGATCACCATTTTGTTTATAGTCACGTCACTGGCATTCTTGTTGGCTTATCACTTTACCCTGCCGCTTCGGCTGCTGACAGAGGCTGCTGCTGCCATTGGTCGACGTCAGTGGGATGTCGAATTGCCACATCAAAGCAATGACGAGGTCGGCTTACTATCCCGAACGCTTGCAGACATGGCCGCACAGCTTAAGGATTTGATCGGGAGTCTTGAAACGCGTGTTGACGAGCGCACCAGCGAACTTAGTGAGGCGCTGGGAAGTCTTGAGAAAACCCATGAGCAACTATCCAAAGAGGTTCTTGAACGTCAAGTATCGGATGATGCCCGGGCCGACCTTGAAGCACGCTTTACACTTGCCTTTCAGAATGCCCCTATTGGTATGGCTTTACTGGATCTAAAAGGGCGTGTTCTTAACCCCAATCCGCAATTACAGAAACTGTTTTGGCCAGATTTTAAATCTGAAAATATGCCGTTACTGGATTCTGTTGTCGTTGATGACGATCAAGAGAAATTTCGATTGTTTAGCGCTAAGTTGAACACTGAAACCATCAGCGATGAGTTTTCATGTATGGGGTGTGACGGGTCCATTCACCAAATTGTATTCTCCTTTTCTCAGGTGGAAAATACAGCTAGCGATAAAAATTATATTGTGCTGATGGCGCAGGATGTGACAGACGCACGGCAGATGACTGAAATGCTACAGCAACAAGCAAATCATGACGAGCTTACGGGTTTGCAAAATCGCAGGGCCTTTGCAAATGCAATGCAAGGTGTTGTTGAGAACGCAGTCGGAGACACGCGTGCACATTTGTTGTTTCTGGACCTTGATCAATTCAAAATCGTTAACGATACCTGTGGTCACGCCGAGGGAGACCGATTGCTAATCGGAATCTCTGAATTAGTAGCTGGATGTGTACGTTCAACTGATACTGTTGCGCGCCTGGGGGGCGATGAGTTCGCCGTTCTGTTGATCGGCTGCAATCAGTACATTGCTATTCGCAAGGCAGAGGAAATTCGTGTTGCTGTCCAACAATACGAATTTTATTCCCGCGCAGAGCTCTTCCGGGTTGGGGTGAGTATTGGCCTGGTTAGCTTAGATGGAAACAGTGCTGATCTAACCGAGTTGCAGCAACTTGCAGATGCTGCCTGTTACGCCGCGAAAGAAGCCGGGCGGAATCGGATTCAGGTTGTAACGGGTAACAACGATTCTGTCGATGAGCAGCGTGGTGGTATGCGTTGGGCGCAGCGTCTGCGCGATGCGATGGCAAATGACCGGTTTGTGTTGCACGGGCAACGAATCCAGCCGTTGAATGCAAACGGAGGGCCGGAATATATTGAAGTATTGTTACGACTTTGGGACACCGGCACACAGCAGCTTATACCGCCGGGTACGTTCCTTCCGAGTGCGGAACGATATGGCCTGTTGATAGAATTAGACAAATGGGTTGTCACTCATCTGGTGCAATCACTCAATAAACTGGTTGCACCAATGCAGACGAATAAGCGGTTTTGGGTGAACCTGTCCGGCAGTAGTCTCGGTGATTCAGAGTTTGCTGAATTTTTGTTAGATAAAATTAGTCACTCGAATCTTCCTGTTGGCACTATAAATTTTGAAGTCACTGAAACAGTTGTGATTAGAAGTATGGGCAATGCGAAGCAGCTTATTGATCAACTGCGTGATTTAGGTTGTGAAATTGCGCTCGATGATTTTGGTACCGGCTTATCTTCGTTGCTGTATTTAAAAACGTTGAATGTTGATTGTGTGAAGATAGACGGTAGCTTTGTTAAGGGGGTAGTCACCGATGAGGTGGATCGTCTTTTCATAAAATCAACGGTTGATATTGCTCGTCATTTAGGGATAAAAACGGTCGCCGAATTCGTTGAGAATGATGCAATTAAAGATATTGTAGCGGGCTTAGGTGCTGATTACGGTCAGGGGTTCGGAATACATCGTCCGGTCGATTTGTTTACGGATCTGTTGGCTGCTGAGGTTCGGCGCGTCGGCTAGATCGTCATATTTAAACCTTTCATACAGTTCCATATTCGAGGTTTTTCGTAAAGCCCCTGATCAGAGTTCTTTGCCATAGATCATCGTGATACCCAAATACCCGGGCATTGTGAGATATGGCGTTTAAACAGTTTTTTGACGGGTTCGAATTTGTTTGATGAACGCATGATTATTACGAATGAATATATTCTTTTGACTATACCCGCCGCGGTTATTTTGAAGCTTCTCTGTATTGCCACGGCGTGCCGGAAATCTGCCGCGCCTAATCAGCACCGGTCGCTATCAAATAAAGCGGACCCGCGTTCATCGACAATCTGCTTTGCTTTGTTAACCGAATGTTCAATAGCGGCGTCAAGGCTGGCATGATTATCAGCTCGTATAAATTCAGTGGTCTTTACTACGCCATCTATTGTCTGACTTATTGACCCTGCGGTTTTATATTGTCCGCCTTCGGGCAATGGGGTGGCAGTAATGATTGTATCTTTGTAAGTGATCGGGTCGGCCGCGGCCGCTTTTGTATCGACTTCTTTTGCTCCGCTGCCCGTCAGGGACTGAAACAGTCTTTTAAATACCATGGTGATTCCTTTAATGCCAGTGGATTTGTTGGCTTTTATGTGGCTCTCTAAGCCATCGTTGTGAGTTGATGTAGAAATGACTTCTGCTTACGCGCCGATTTCGCTTTAAGTGTGAGAGAGCGCTGTCTGTTATTGGTGAACTATTCGACTATGGCTTACACTCACTGTTTGCATTATCTCATGAAATTGCGGCCTGATTGTCAGGTCGTCCTGACAGTCTTTAGCGAAATAGAGAAAAGAGTATGGCCCATAGCGTATCAATATCCTGCCCGTCCTGTGGTGTGGCCATTGAAGGTACCACTGCGCACACCCGCAGTTTGTCTTGTCCGCATTGTAGCAACTGGGTTTATTTTGGCAGCAATGGGTGGGAATCCGCTGGATTGTTTGAGCACGCCATAGATGCTCCTTCGATGTTGCAGCTTGGCAAGAGTGGCAAGCTGACTGATCGTCATTTTGTGGTTCGGGGGCGTGTTCGGATGCGCTATGAGGATGGTTACTGGGATGAATGGTGGCTTGAGTTCGAAGATGGTGATCATCAGTGGCTTGAAGAAGATGATGGCAGCTATCGTCTGCATGAAAATATTGATGTAGCGGCTGAGGCGGCCCTTATGAAAGACGCGACTGTAGGTGGTAACGTCAGTCTTGATGGCGAAGATTGGTTCGTGACAGAGCGGGTTGATGCAAAAGTAGCAGGCGTTGAGGGGTCGCTGCCGGTGGCAATTATTCCCGGAGAAGCAGTTGTCTGTGTTGATGTGATGGGCAATGGCAGCAAAATGTCGATTGAAGCCGGCGAGCAGGAAGTTCAGATTTCCCGCAGCAGTGTGGTCAGAGGGGCTGCCTTTAAATGGAGCTGATCTTGAGCATTCATGCCGGGCACGCGGTATCATAGGCGACTATGCAAATTTCGAAACGCCTTGTCGGTATGCATCCGGACAAAGTCCTGGGTGCGCTGCAACAACACATAGATGCCGGTCATGATAAGTCGGCGCTGCAGGCCATCCCTGATCTACAGCTTCAGCACCCTCAGTTCCACAATGAGCTTGAGCAACAGAAAGCACGCATAAGTGCTCGCTTGATTGAAGGCGTCAAGGTGCTTGATCGAAAATCGGCTGAAGTGTTCAGATGTGTCAATTGTGGCGGCGGGCTTGCGCGCCAGAACCCGGAATCAACTTATGTGATTTGCCACTACTGTGGCTGTGATGCAGATCATCCGGCGAATGATATTCATCTTGAGCGCTGGAACAAGGCAATTGATCTTGAGTCGAATTTTACCATCGGCGATTTTTTCCAATATAACGATCAGCGCTGGCAGGCCATTGGAGTACAGCTCTATAGCGGTCGTGTTCGAGAGTACGACAGCGAAGATGGCTGGGAAACCCACTATTCACGCTACACCAGTTGGTGGATGCTTAATGAGCGGCGCGAACTGGCGTGGTTGGTTGATGATGGCGGTTCACGTTACTGGGCTGACAAATATGTTCCTGATAAACCTTCGACACCGGGTTCGTCGGACAAGAACTATGAGCACGGGAAATGGAAGCTTGAATTCGCCGCGGGGGAATTCAGTTATCAACCCCGATCCGGTGAACAGCATCACTCGGCTGAAAGGGTGGCGCGGATGCATTTGCCAGTGCGCCCGGGGGGTGAAAAGCTGAGCTACTACACAAGTGTAGAGACGCGTCTGGATGAAAACGATAAACCGAAAGAAATTGAGTTTATAAGATCACGAAAAATTTCTAACGCTGAGATGTTCTCGGGTCTGGGTAAAGACCTTGAACTGACTGATATCAAGCGTTGGCGAAATTCCATTGTGGCACTGGTTTCGGCGTTGCCACTGCTTGTTGGTATGGCACTCTATTTGAATCGCGGTGGCGAGCCACTCACTGAAAGTGTGGATATCACGACGGCATCCAGTGAAGTGAAAATGCAGCAGATTAAGATAGATGAAGCGGGCACTATGCTGCAAATGAATGCGGTTGTGCGTAGCCTCGTTAACAACTCCTGGGCTGGTGTGAACTTCGCGCTTAACAATAGTGATGGTGAATCCATATACGAAAAATATCTGGAGTTTTGGCGCGAGTCAGGGCGTGACAGCGATGGACCATGGCAGGAGAGCAAGCGCAGTATCGAGTGGCATGTTCGAGTGGACGAGCCGGATACTTATCAGGCCGTGATCACTATGGAGCCGGCATCGACTACCAGGCAAACGACGTTTGCACTGACTACCGAGCCAAACCGTACTGCATTAACCCCGTTTTTACTTGCTGGCTGTTTCGGCATAATGATGATGATGGCGTTTCGCTCGAAGTTGTCGTCGGTCAGTGCGGTGGCGGCTTCAATCGCTGTGAAATTGAAGCGCAGGTTTGATCCCAACGGCAAGCCAAAGCGTACATCACAGGAAAAACACGAGCAGCAATGGTCATGAAGAAATTACACTATCCATTGTTGTCATTGTTGATTTTAGCGATCATCGGTATGCCGGCGTGGTATGCCGTGCGCGGCGGTGCAGCAGAAGCTGTGCCGGGCATTGGATCAAAAGAAGTGTTGCGCTCTAAAAGCGGTCGCGTTTATGTGGGCGGTGGTCCGCGCGTTGGTAAGTAGCATTTGCAGCACAATATAGAATACAAATTAATCAGTGGAGAACAGACAATTGAACAGCAATAAGAACTGGCGAATGAAAGGCTATCTGGCAATCGCTCTTATGGGAATGAGTGAGTTTGCTATGGCTCAGCAAGAGACGCTTAACGGATTTGCTGCTGAACTGCTATCAACTATTGTGTATTCTGTTGTTGGGATAATCATGGCTGTTGCAGGCTTTAAAGTGGTTGACTGGCTGACACCGGGCGACCTTGCAGAAGAGGTCGCGAATAAAGAAAATCGTGCACTGGCGGTGCTGGCCGGTTCAATGATGCTGGGTGTTTGTATCATTATCGCCAGTGTTCTAATTAGTTAGCAGGTCGCTAGCCTGCATTGTGCATGAGGCGACCCAGGAAAATCAGCAATGTACCTGTTTTTATAGTGTTTAAGGGCAATAAACTATGTACAAGCAAAAAACACTCTGCCTATTCGACCCCAGAGCGCAATTTCGTGTTACATCTCATCAGATTCTTCTCGGCACGTGGCGAGCCACGTTTCTCAAGCGATTTAATGAACTGTTGTGCGAAATAGACTCTGGATGCCGAATCCTCACGAATAATGCGGGCTAGTGTATTACTGTCAGCATCCGTGTAGCTGAAAAGATTGTCTACCGATGACGGCACTAAAAGCCGTGCACCCGTAAATAACCCGGCGGATGACCTTGCTGGAGCGGCAGTAGGTAATAACAAGACCATCGGTCAAAATCATCTTGATGAAAAGACAGAAGAAAGCAGTGGGCCTGTAGTAGACGACGGTCAGTTTATTCTGCTTGCGGGCTCTGTCTTTATTATCGCTGCATGTAGTCTGATCTATGAGTTGTTGATCAGCAGCTTATCCACCTATTTGCTTGGTTCCAGTGTTATTCACTATTCGCTAACGATTGGGTTGTTTCTATTTTTTATGGGTGTCGGCGCCTGGCTTGCCCAGTCGATTGATCGCCATCTTATTCCTGTTTTTGTCAGCATCGAAATTGCGATTGGTGCAGTGGGTGGCATTTCTGCGCTTCTGTTGCTTTCTGTCTATGCATGGACGGAATTCTACTATGTTGCGATGATTGTGGTGGTGGGCATTATCGGTGTTCTGGTGGGTATGGAACTGCCACTGCTTACCCGTATTCTTGAATCGCGCAGTGGCCTTCGGCGTAGTATCAGTCAGGTATTGACGTTCGACTATATTGGCGCGTTGGCAGCCTCATTATTATTCCCTTTTATTCTGTTGCCTTATCTTGGTCATTTGCTTACTGCCACTGCTGTCGGCTTGGTCAATCTGCTGGTTGCATTGATCGTAGCCTGGTCGTTCCGGTTACAGTTGCACGCCTGGCGTGGGCGCATTGTTTTCGGTGTGGTGCTGGCGGTGGCAATGTTGTTCGCCTGTGTGTGGTGGTTGAAGCCCACAGAAGAGTTAATAGAGACAGCGTTGTATGAAGACCCGGTGATTGAGTCACAGCAGTCGACCTATCAAAAAATTGTCTTAACCCAGCGCGGTGATGATTTCCGTCTCTACCTTGATGGCAATCTGCAGTTCTCATCGGTTGACGAGTATCGCTATCATGAAGTGTTGGTACATTTGCCTGCATCTTTTGCAGTACAGTTAAAACGTGTGCTGGTCATTGGCGGTGGTGATGGGTTGGCAGTGAGGGAGTTGTTGAATTACCCCGGTGTGCAGGGGATTGATGTCGTTGATCTTGACCCCGCTGTGACGGGCCTTGCCAGTAGTCAGCCACACTTGGTTAGGCTTAACCAGGGTGCCATGAGTGATGCGCGAGTGGAGGTGATTAACAAGGATGCATGGAACTGGTTGGCAGAGGAGGGTGATCTGTATGACCTTATTCTGATTGATCTTCCGGACCCAGAAAGTGAAGATATCGCCAAACTTTACAGTGTGGCTTTTTATCAGCGCATATCAAGGCGTTTATCTGTCGGCGGGGCGATTATTACCCAGGCTACTTCACCCTGGTTTGCAAGGCGCGCATTCTGGAGTATTGGCAGCACGCTTGAGACAGTGTTTGAACAGGTAAGGCCGGCGACGGTGTATGTTCCATCATTTGGTTTGTGGGGTTTTTTCATTGCGGCACACCACGATCTCTCTATGCCGGTTAACGATGTTTATCAGGGACGTTTTATCAACGACCAAACACTGCTCGAAGTATTGCGACTGCCTGCGGACCTGCCCAGGCTTCCAGCGGAAATCAACCGTAATCATTCACTGCCTGTGATTGAATATTATCGCGAAGGATGGTCGGCGTTGAATCATGCCACGACATCTATCGGCACCTCAAACGAAGCTGCTGTGCCTGCTGATCAATGAATACTGATGTATTCTATTCTCTGCCACCGGATGCAGAGTTACCCGATATTTTCTCCAGCCCGTTCGATGTATTGCCGCATGCAGTGGCGGAACAGGCAGCGTCTTCATTAAAGCTTCGAATATCTGATCTTTGTGGCGATGCACATCATTTTGATGCACCGGATGGCGGAAAAATGTTTGGTGTGTTGGTAGTGAGAAAAATCACTGGTGAAGTGGGTTATCTGTCGGCGTTTTCCGGCATGTTGGGAGGGCGTTGGCGGCGCAATGGATTTGTCGATCCGGTATTTAATGTAGAGCAACGGCGATCGGTGTTGGCAGAAGGAGAGCGATTTGTTGTTGAGCTGTCGCGAAAAATTGATTTACTGCAAAGCGCGCCCGGCTTTATTGAAATCAGCCGGAAGCTGGAACGGTTGGATGCTGAAAATCTCGATACTCTGGCAACTACCAGAGCAAAACACGCACAAAGAAAACAGCAGCGTCGTCTGCAGCGCGAACATAAAGGCATCACACCAGCTCAACTTGAGCTACTCGCAAATCTTAGTCGCAAGGACAAAGTAGAATTTAAAACACTGCAAATACATCTTAAAGAGCAAAGTGCGGATCTGCGATCGCATTGGACACAAGCACATAAACAGATTGAGGCGTTAAAGCAACAGAGAAAGGAATATTCTCATGATTTACAAGCTGAGCTTTTTGATGGCTATCAACTACAGTCCGCTGATACCACCACGCGAGCGATGGCAGGTTTTTTTAAAACAGGTTATCCACCGTCGGGCGCAGGGGATTGTGCAGCCATCAAATTAGTTCAATATGCGAATCAGCATCAACTACAGCCGGTGGCGCTTGCGGAATTCTGGTGGGGTGCTTCCCCCGTCGGGGGATTGCGACAGCATGGAAGGTACTATCCCTCATGCCGCAGCAGGTGTCGTGTATTGCTGCCGTTTCTACTTGGCGGTGTAGACGTTGCGATACCGCGGCATGAGCAATTGCCTGACTTCTCGGCAGAATATCCACGCACGATTCATGAAGACGACGATATTGTTGTAGTAGATAAACCTGCGGGCTTGTTGTCAGTGCCAGGTAAGGTGCTTACGGATTCGATTGAGACAAGACTGAAAGCCCGTTATCCAGAGGTGGCGGGTGTGATGTTATTGCATCGACTTGATCAAGCAACATCCGGTGTGATGATTGCGGCCCGTAACCCTCGTGCCTACAAAATATTGCAGCATCAATTTCAGGACAGAGTGATTGAGAAAGAATACGTTGCTGTACTCGATGGCATAGTTGAGCAAGAACATGGAGAGATCAAATTACCGCTGCGTGTCGACATCTACGATCGACCCAGACAGATAGTCTGTGCTGAACGCGGCAAGGCTGCATTAACCCGCTATTCGGTAATTTCGTATCATGAGGGTACTACCAGGGTGGCCTTTTACCCGCATACCGGTCGAACCCATCAACTGCGTGTTCACGCCGCTCACCCTGAAGGTCTGGACTGCCCGATACTCGGTGACGAGTTGTATGGTCGGCCACTCGAGAGAATGCATTTACACGCGCAGCGGCTGACTTTTGATCATCCTGTGACGGGGCGTAGGATGAGTTTTTCAACAGAAGCTCCCTTCTAAATAGCCCATGTGAATAGCCGTAGCGAAACCTGATTATGATGGGTGGGATCCGTAGCGCTGTTAAATTAAGTGGCTTGCGGTTGATAGCGTTAGCGAGGTGACGCTGCTATTCTGCAAACTGCGGAGTGTGTAAGGGGGTAACTGGAAAGCTCCCCGCTCATGCATTGGTTTCCATAAAGCGTCCCGGTAGTTATCACTCGTGCCAACAATAACAGCGCAAACGCCTAAGCAATATAACGATTCATTGCCCGATGAAGTCGATGTCGTGGTTATTGGTGGTGGCATCATCGGGATATGTTCGGCTTACTATCTTGCTCGGCTCGGGCAGCGCGTGATGCTGTGTGAAAAAGGTATTGTTGGTGGTGAGCAATCATCGAGGAATTGGGGGTGGGTGAGACAACATGCCCGCGATGAGGCTGAGCTGCCGATCATGATGGAATCTAACAGACTCTGGCAGGGTCTGGCTGCGGAGATCGGTGAAGATCTTGGTTTTAGACAACACGGTGTGTTGTATCTAGCAAGCAGTGATAAAAAGCTAGCGCAAAGAGAATCCTGGTTGGAGATCGCAAGGCAACATCAGTTAGAAAGTAAGTTGTTAAGTCAGACCGAAGTGGCCTGTCTTACGGGCACACCAAATAGCCAGTGGTGCGGTGGTGTGTTAACTGCCAGTGATGGCCGTGCGGAGCCATGGCTTGCCATGCCGGCGCTTGCTCGAGCAGCCGCTCGACTGGGTGTGAAGATCAAAGAGCATTGTGCGGTTCGAACCGTAGAGCAAAGCAATGGTCAGGTAACTGGCGTTGTTACAGAACACGGTACAATTAAATGCAACCGCGTGGTGTTGGCCAGTGGGGCATGGTCTTCGCTTTTTACCGGCAATATGGGTATTTACTTTCCACAGTTGTCAGTGCGGGCTACTGTTGTGAGTACATCAAAGGTGGATGATTTCTATAGCGGTAATGCCGCAGATGAGAATCTGGCGTTTAGACGTCGCGAGGATGGTGGCTATACGCTTGCGCTCACTGATAGAACAGAGCATTTGCTGGGGCCTTCCTCTTTCACATTTTTTAAACCGTTTATTCCAGCGATGTTGCTTGATTGGGATACGCATAGAATTAAGCCTAAAATGCCATCAGATTTTCCAGATGCGTGGCGCACCAGTAGACGTTGGGCGGATGATCAAATCTCACCGTTTGAAAGAATGAGAGTTCTGAATCCTGAACCGAACCAAAAGTGTATTGCCAGAATATTAAAACTTGCACGCCAGAAATTACCGGCACTTAGCAAGATTAATGTGGCCCATAGCTGGGCCGGTATGATCGAAACCATGCCCGACATTGTTCCGGTGATAGACACCGCTGACTCAAGTAATACTGATGTACCTAGTGGATTGACTATTGCGACCGGGTTTAGTGGTCATGGTTTTGGTATTGGTCCGGCGGCAGGCAAGCTGGTAGCTGATCTGGTATGCAATCGGTCAGTGACATATGACTTGCAGCGTTTTAGATTAAGCCGGTTTACAGATGGTTCGCCAATAGTATTAGGGCCAGTGTTTTAAACTAATGAGTAAAATGATACAGACTATTCTGTTTGCGATAGCAGCAATGGTTTTACCTTGTGGTGCGGCTGCTGACGGGTCGAGCAACGCCCGGTTGCAAATAGAATGGAGCGATGAGAAATTTGCCGCAGAGCTTAAGGCCAGCGGGGTGTTTGAAGATGCTGTTGATTTTATCAATGCCACTTTTCGCTTTGAAAGGTCTTTGGTATTGCAGCTGGGAGCGCAAGACGGCCCACTCTATGACCCGCGACAGGACGTAATACAAATACCTTATGAGTTTTACACCAAGGTGGTTAGTCTTTTTGCGCAACTGGAGCCTGGCGATGAAGCGATTGAAAAAGAGTTTGCCATTGATACTTTGCTGCACACCTTGTTTCATGAATATGGACATGCAGTGATAGATCAGTTTGAAATTCCTGTATTGGGTAGAGAAGAAGATGCAGTAGATGGGTTAGCAAGTGTGTTGCTAATTGAGTACTACGACAATGGTGCTGAAATGGCGATTAATGCCGCCGAGCTGTTTGCACTGGAAAGTGAAGATCGTGGAACTTTGCAGGAAGAAGATTTTTGGGACGAACACAGTTTGGATGAACAGCGTTACTACAGTACGATGTGCCATGTGGTGGGTAGTGATGCTGCAGAGTACTCGGAGTTGGCAGCGTTGGCGGGGTTCTCAGAAGAGCGGGCTGAGAGCTGCGTATTTGAATATCAACAGCTGGTAAGTGACTGGGATAAACTACTCACTCCGGTACGCAGATAAAACATGTCTGCTAAAGAGATTACATCCACCAGACAGGAGAACCCGATGGCCTACGGTTATGTGATTGCACAAATTAATGTGCTCGACCCGGTCAGCTACGCTGATTATGTTAAGCGCGTACTCCCGACAATAGAGCTTTTTGGCGGTGAGTTTCTGGTGCGTGGTGGTCAGTCGGAGAGCTTTGAAGGTGTGCCACCCGGGGACAGAAATGTCGTTATTCGCTTTCCGTCTTATCAGGCGGCACGCGATTGGTATAAGTCCGACGCCTATGCGCCGGCCCGTGAGTTGCGTATGGCTGCTTCTACCAGCGTTCAAACGATAGTGGAAGGCGTGTAGTTAACGTACTTATTAAAGTGCGGACAATACCATATGTGTTAAATGCATAGGGTTATTGACAAAAAATACCCGGAATTCTCAGATAAACCAGTGTGGCGGCTTTGCGTGGTGATACGATTACCGGCCACGGTTGATCTTCTCAGGCAGTGGCCAATTTGTAGTACAGCTGCCGCAGACGTAACGGGACTTGATTAGTAGTTATATGGAAAACAAACAAAGTGTTCAACGGCTTTATCGGCTAGAGGCTTTACGCGGTCTTGCTGCCTTTTATGTGGTGCTGCATCACACTATCGCCCACAGTACCGTGTTGTTCGGGATCAATGTAGGGATTTTTCTGCGATTTGGGCAGGAAGCGGTGATTTTGTTTTTTCTGCTGTCCGGGTTTGTGATCAATTATTCCTTCCGCAGTGGTTCGGATAAAACGTTTGCTACTTACTTTTTCAAACGAAGTACCAGAATATTCATTCCGCTTATATTTATTTTTATACTTGGATATCTTACGCTCAGCTATAACGCAGGTCATTTGATTAATCCTGAGCTGTGGACGCTGGTGAAAAATATATTGATGCTGCAAGACTGGGACATGGTCAAGCCCAATGTTCTGGCAGAGCCATACATGGGAAATACTCCCCTGTGGTCTTTGTCTTACGAGTGGTGGTTTTACATGTTGTACTTCCCTATCGTAACCCGAATAAATTCCGGTTTCCGGCAAGCGGTTATAGTTTTTACGGTGAGCATTGCGATGGCGGCGCTCTATGTTTGGCAGCCGAATTTCCTCTTCCGGTTATTTGCCTACTTTGGAATATGGTGGGCTGGTGTGTATCTGTCAGAGCTTTACCGCGCTGGCAGGCACCACTCTTTAAAAGCCTTGCTTTTGCCAGTGGGCGCCCTGTTGTCGATTGCTGCCGTGATGGTGATACCGGTCTTTTTAGCGAGAAAAGCGGGTGAAGACCTGTTGCTTGGTTTTCACCCGCTACTTGAATTCAGGCATATTTTTGTTGCGCTTGTTTTTGTGTGCGGGGCCGTTGTCTGGCAGAAAATTCGTTGGTTTGGCTTTGACCTCCTGTTGAAGCCGTTCCTGGTGCTGGCGCCTATTTCCTACGTATTGTATATCTGTCACCAGCCGTTGATGGTTCAGGCGACTTATCTGGACTTTATCGATAATGCCATTGTGCGTTGGTTCTGTTACCTGGCGATCGTGCTTGTTTTTTCTTACCTTCTGGAGCTGAAAGTTTATCCGTGGTTGCGTGATTTAATGCGAGCCAAACGATCCGTCAGAAAACCTTTGCAGGCCAAAGATTCTTAGACAGATAAGTAACTATTCAGTGGTAAGTGACCTAAATTCTTTTTGTAGTCTTTTGCAGCTTTTCAGTGTGCGTCTGTCGTTTTATGGGGGGGAGTTTGCGCGCAACATACTGTGTAGACCTGTGTATTTGAGCACGAACGACAGCGCCCATGCATGCGACAGGTGTGCTTGAATAGTTACGATAGATTATCTATTTGACGGGTTGTTTCTGACCGCGACGCGACAACGCGAGTGCGGCAATTATTATAGCCAACGCGATATACGCATTGGCAGCCAGTCGCTCGCTTAAGAACAATATACCGAACAGCACGCCAAACATCGGTACCATAAAGTTAATTTGACTTAAAAATGTAGCGCCACACCGTTCGATGATGATCAAAATAATCATTGTAGCGATAGCAGTTGAACCAATTGCCAGCGCCACCACCGATACCATTGATATCGGGCTTACCGATAGTGCCCATGGCTGATCTAGTAGCAGGCTGGCCGGTACGATCAATAGGCATGCGGCGATCATCAGTGCCGCCACCATTGAGTATTTTGGCAGCGCTGTTAGCTTGCGAGTGACTATCGCATTCATCGCATAGCAAATAGCGGCAAGTAAAATGGCGAGTTGTCGAATGGTTTGATCTCCAAGGGTAGATAAACTTTCTTTACCCATCAAAACCACAATGCCGAAAAACCCGACTAACACACCGATCATCTTCCAGCGATTTATTTTCTCGTCAGATGTGAATACCTGAGCCAGTAGAATGGTGGCGAGAGGCATTATTGCCATAAAAATAGCAGCCAGACCTGCATCTACTTTTACCTGACCCCAGCTGATCAGGGCAAAGGGCAGTGCGTTGCCAAGAAGACCTGACAAGAATATGTAGATCCAGACAGTGCCTGGTTTGGGCAGCTGTTGTCCGCTAAATCGCATGATCGGGTAGACGATCAGCAGTGCGATAACAAGCCGTGCGGCGGCTACGGTGAGTGGTGGTATGTCACGTACACTGATGTTGGTGAAGATGAAACTTGAGCCAAAGATCGCGGCTAGACCGATGAGTAGCAGGTAGTCTTTCGTCGTAGGGGTATGTTTGCTCACAGGCTCTTATCGGTTGTTTAAGCGACTACAGTTTTTGAGTTATGTGCTTAGGTGTGACCAGCCACGATAGGCTGCTATGTGGTCTGCAATGTTGTGTACCCGGATGATATCGACTCCTTGCTGACAAAGTTGCATGGATGCGCCAATGGTTGCCTGATCGCGCTCGTGGATATTGTCGCTGATGAAAGTTTTCATATAAGATTTACGGGAGTGCCCGATCAAAAGGCGGACACCGTATTGCCGAAACGTTGATGCAGCTTGCAGTAGTTTTAATGATTGCAATGGATCTTTACCAAACCCGATACCGGGGTCTAAAATAACTCTGTCTGCAGGGATGCCGGCGTTGCTCCACTCGGTCAGCTTTTTTTCAAGCCAGTCGCATATTTCTTCAACGGGGTTACCTGTAATCAATTGATTTGGATCAGCTGGCACACTGACGCTGTGCATCGCGATCCATTGGCAGTTGCTATCTGCGGCCAATTCAAGCATGGCAGGATCACTAAGACCCGCAACATCGTTAATGTAGTCGACGCCGCACTCAATTGCTTTGGCGGCAGTTTGCGGGTGACGTGTGTCAACGCTTAGCCAGGGGCGGATGAATTGATTTTTGTAGGTGTCTGTTGTTTTCTCGATGAATGGCCCGATGCGTTGCCATTCGGTATCCGGGTTAATGTGTTCGGCACCCGGCCGAGTCGATTCACCACCGATATCAAGTATGGCGGCGCCGTGTTCGGTCATGTCAGTGGCGGTCTGTAATAGTTGTTGCTGATCGAAATTCTCCCCCGCGTCTGAGAATGAATCCGGAGTGGCATTGAGAATTCCCATCCACAGGGGAATGTGATGTGGCAATTCTGTCGACCATTGCAGCAGGGTTTTGTTACCGCGCCCGGGGATGACCAGGTCGGGAGCCAGTGCAATCAAAGGCGTTAACACAAAGTGGCGCAGGTGCATGTCTTTGTGTGGAATGGTCAGCGTGTCTGTGGCCACGATGTCATCGTTCCAGAGCAAAATATCTATGTCTATAGGCCGTGGTGACCAGCGGGCTTTGTTATCGCGCTGAAGAGTGTTTTGTATGTTGGCAATCTCGCTAAGTAACTCATCACAGTTAAGAGTTGTCTCTACTTCGATGGCTGCATTTAAAAAGGGTTTGTTCCACTCCCAGGGGGCGTCGTCTGGCAGTAGTGCCGGGGTTTCAATGACCGGTGAGCAGCGGCGGCAAGTGATGCCTTTTTGTTCCAGCAGGGCAATAGCGCTGGTCAGGTTCTGCTTCCGGTCTCCCAGGTTGGAGCCCAATCCGAGGTAGATAGCCATACAGGTGATTTCTTGTAATTGGTTTCTTAGGATGGTTTATGTTGTGGCTGTAAGTAACTGAATCAGAACTTATCGTCAGCGGACGGGATAGGTTACCATTGTTGCTCTTACCGCTGCTAACAAACGGGTCATAGAGTGAAAAGCGAGCTGAACCGGCAATGGATACTGGCTAAACGCCCTGAGGGTTTATTCAGTGAAGATCACTTCACCTACCAGGAAGCGATCATTCGGCCTTTGCAGGATGAACAGTTTCTAGTTGAAGTTTTCTATCTGTCACTCGATCCCACGCAACGAATGTGGGCACAAACAGATACCTATCTACCCGCGGTTAAAATTGGCGATGTGATGCGAAGCCTCGGTATGGGAGTGGTCACTAAAAGCCGTAATCCGGCATTCAGGGAAGGGGCGATTGTACAGGGCATGACGGGTTGGCAAAGCCATGTGATCACAGATGGCCGTGGCTTCTCTCAAGTACCTGACAACAGTGGTCTGCCATTGGCCGCTTATATGGGGCCGTTGGGTATGACTGGAATTACCGCCTATTTTGGATTGCTTGATATTGGGAGGCCAAGTAAAGGCGAAACCCTGATTGTCAGTGCTGCTGCCGGCGCGGTGGGTTCGATCGCTTGCCAGATAGGCAAGATTAAAGGCATGAATGTGGTTGGATTGGCAGGCAGTGATGCAAAGTGCAACTGGTTAACCAAAGAGCTTGGTATTGATGCGGCAGTTAACTATCGCGATGCGAATGCGTGGCAGCAGCTGCAAGAGGCTTGTCCGGAGGGGGTCGATGTTGTGTTTGAAAATGTCGGCGGAAAAATGCTGGATATGGCCTTGGGACTCATCAATGTCGGCGCTCGGGTGGCGCTGTGTGGATACATTTCAGGTTATGCGAAAGAGCAAAACCCCGGTAGCCACAATCTGCCGATGTTAATTTCCAAGCGTGCTTCTATTCAGGGCTTTCTGGTGCTCGACTACGTGCACAAAAGCCGTGACGCAATAAGTGATCTGGGCAAGTGGATGATGGACGGCCGGGTGAAATACCGTATGGATATTGAAACAGGTTTTAAAGACCTTCCAGTGACGATAAATAAGCTGTTCAGCGGTGAAAATAATGGCAAACTGCTGATGCAAATTAATACGCCTCCCGAATAGTTCAATTACCGGCTTTTCGCCTTCGGGGGCCTTACCTGGAGCGAGAAAATGTCCTGTCGTAACCTTCCCATGTTTAGATCAGTGTTGGCGGCCAGCGTTATTGCAGCCAGCACGATGTCCAGCAGTGCTTTGGCTGATGAGTTTCGAATCACCATTATGCACACCAATGACACGCATTCCCATCATGAGGCACAAGGTCGAAGTGGTGACGGTGGTGCAGCACGTCAGGCGACCGTAGTGAATGATATTCGTGCAGATGCAAAAAACTCACTTCTGCTAGATGCCGGTGACCGGTTTACCGGTACCTTGTTCCACAAGTACTACGCCGGTGAAGACAATATCAAAGTGATGAATGCGCTGGGCTATGATGCGATGGCGCTTGGCAACCATGAATTTGATAACGGCTTAGATGTGTTGGAACGTTTTGCCACTGGAGTGAATTTCCCGGTGCTGTCTGCGAATACCGATTTTGGTACATTGGAAAAACTGGCCGGTGCTATTCCCGCTTCAACGGTACTTGAAGTCGGCGGTGAAAAAGTTGGCGTGATTGGCCTGGTCACTGCTGAGACACCTGAAATTACGATCAACTTTGCAGGCAAGGAAGCGATTACCTGGTCTGATGACTATGCCGCAGCGGTAAATCGTGAAGTCGCCAGGCTTAAGATAGATGGTGTCAATAAAATTATTCTGGTGACACATATTGGATTGGGTGTTGATATCGAGGTTGCTGGCAAAATACGTGACGTTGATCTTATCGTTGGTGGTCACAGTCATACGGTGGTCAGTAGTGTGTACAAAGAAGGCGGTGATACCAAGTATCCATTAAAGGTTGATGATGCTGATGGCAAGCCTGTATATATAGTGCAAGCGGGTGATCGTGATCGTTACCTTGGCCGATTGGATATGCGATTTGATGACGACGGAGTAGTCACGCGTGCACGCGGTGATCTGATTCTACTTAGCAAGCACATCACCCCTGACCCTACTGTCAATGCCATGGTAGAGGAATTGGCTGAACCCATTAATGAGCTCAAAAATACTGCAGTGTCCCTTGCTGATGGCACACCTGTGGTTAGCAATCAGTTAATGACGAACCAAACCTGTCGCGCCGGTGAGTGTTTAATAGGCAATCTATTGGCTGATGCAATTCGTGATGAAACGGGCAGCGATATGGCCATCACCAATGGCGGCGGTATACGCGCCGATATTGACGAAGGTGAAGTGACTATAGGCGAAGTGCTCACCGTACTGCCTTTTGGCAATACCATAGCAACCCTTAAGCTGACTGGTGCACAGGTGGTAGCATCTCTTGAACACGGTGTGGGTCGGGTTGGTGGTAAGTCTGGCAGTGGTCGTTTCCCGCAGGTATCTGGTTTGCGTTATGAATTTGATGCCGCGCTTGATGTGGGTTCACGTGTTAAAAAGGTAGAAGTTGATAATGGCAGTGGTACATTTGAGCTGATTGACAGCGCTAAAATGTATTCAATTGCTACCAATAACTTTATGCGCACCGGTGGTGACGGCTATGAACTTTTTAACAATGAAGCGGTTGACCCCTATGACTATGGTCGTCCTCTGGAAGAAGCGTTAATTGACTATATGGTCAAGCTTCATCCTGTGACTGTTGTAAAGGACGGTCGCATATTGAGTGGTAATTGATATATAAACTGTGACCATCGGGGATCGTTTGATCCCCGATGTTGTAGTTTTTATTGCTGTAAATGCAACGGAGGGCTTTATGATTCACCAATGGTGATGGCGACTTTGCCCAGCACTTGCCGGTTCATAACATGGTGCATCGCGCTGGCTGCATCTGCCAGGCTAAAGATTTTATCAATCTGTACTGATACATTTTCCGTCTCATACCAGTCGATTAGCTCTTTCATGTTGTCTGCGAATAAAGCAGGCTCACGTTTTACAAATGCTCCCCAGAACACTCCTACCAGGCTTAGTTCTTTTACCAGTGCCAGGTTGGTCGGAAACTTTGGAATGGTGCCGGAGGCGAATCCGATGACTAAAAATCGGCCGTTTGGCGCCATTGCTCGAACGCTGGAATCGAATACCTCTCCTCCAACCGGATCATAAATAACGTCTGCACCGCGACCGTTGGTGTGTTCGCGAATGGCATCCTTAAGGTTGGCGTCGTTGTAGTTAATTACATGATCTGCACCGTTGTTTTTTGCAAATTTAAGCTTCTCATCGGTTGAAGCGGCGGCGATGACCGTGGCGCCCATAGCTTTACCGACTTGAACGGCAGCAAGTCCGGTGCCCCCTGCAGCACCGAGCACCAATAAGTTTTCATTCGGTTGGAGCTGAGCGCGCTGTTTTAGTGCATGGTGTGCTGTGCCATGTGCAACCAGTAAGTTGCAGGCTGCTGTCGGCTCTATGGTCTCGGGTATTGTTATCAGTTGTGTAGCGGGAAGCGCTATTTTCTCGGCGAAAGCACCGAAGTTAGCGCTGGTGGCAATGATGCGATCACCGACTGAAACGTTGCTTACGTTTTTACCGATCTGAGATACTGTGCCGCAGAGCTCCATGCCCGGTACAAATGGAGTGGCTGGCTTTACCTGGTACTTGCCTTGTACCAGCAATCCATCGGGGAAGTTAACACCCGCCGCAAGAATATCGATAAGGGCGGAGTCATCGTCGACTGTTGGATCATCGATGGTTTCAAGTGTTAGTGCCTCTAGCGGGCCAAAGTCATTGCACTGTATTGCTTTCATGGGGAGTCCCGGGAGGTCTGTTTGTAGAGGGTGTGTTTAGTCGGTATCTGCGGCGATAGTTTTTGCCATTGCCGATAGCGGTGCAACCTTTTGTTGTAAGCCGACGGCAAGATCGCTTGAGGCATTGCCTTCGCGTCCGCGTTTGGCCACGCCTTGAAGGATCGCGGCTAGCCTGAAAAAGCTGAAGGACAAGTAGAAATTCCAATCATCTATCTTATCGATTCCGGTACGTTGGCAATAGCGCTCAATGAATTGTGCTTCGGATGGAATGCCGAGCGCTTCAAGGTCAATCCCCGCCAGGCCTGACAGATTGCCGCCACCAGCAGGCAGGCGCTGTTGCATGCAGTGATTGGCAAGGTCCGCGAATGGATGGCCTAGGGTTGAGAGTTCCCAATCCAGAACGGCGATTACTTTGGCGTCTGTTGCGTGATAGCGCAGGTTATCCAGCCGGAAATCACCGTGCACCAGTGAGACCCTGCCATCGTCCGCGGGTAAGTGTTCTTGCAGCCACTTAATGATCCATTCCATATCATCAATGGTTTGAAACTCTGAGGCACGGTATTGCTGTGTCCATCGCTTTAGTTGCCGTGCATAGTAGTTCCCGGGTCGACCGTATTCAGCTAAGCCCACAGCGTTGATGTCTACTGCATGTAATGCCGCGAGTGTTTTATTGATCTCATCGTAGGTTTCTGTGCGCTGCGATTTACTGTAGTCGGGCAGGCTGCTGTCCCATAGGGTGCGCCCTTCCATGTATTCCATTAAAAAGAATAGTGAGCCCAGGATATCGTGATCTTCACACAGATGATACATAGCTGGAACGGGTACGTCAGTATCGGCCAGTGCGCTCATGACGCGGAATTCGCGGTCCACGGCATGGGCGGATTTTAAAAGCGCTCCCGGGGGTTGTTTACGCAGCACGTAGACGCCAGAGCTTGCGGTGATTTTAAAGGTCGGGTTAGATTGCCCGTCGCTGAATTTCTCTGCAGTCAAGGGTCCTTTAAACCATGGCAGCTGTGATTGCAGGTATCCGCTTAATTTTTCAGTATCGAGTGTTTGAATGCCGTCAGTCATAGCAGGAGTACATTAACTTGTTGTGGTGAGGCGTTTAATCAGGTTTCGACCGAGTTGATTAATATGCACTTGATCTGGCCCGTCAACAATTCTGACTATTCGTGCGTATAAATAGCTGTCAGCGAGAATGGTGTCCTGGCTTACGCCTGCTGCACCGTGCATTTGAATTGCGCGATCTGTGACTGCGCAGGCCATGTTGGGAGCGACAATCTTAATCATTGAAATGAGTTCCATTGCGCCTTTGTTACCGAGCTTGTCCATTTTGTCTGCGGCCATTAACGTGAGTAGCCTGGCTTGTTCAATCTCACAGGCGGAAAGCGCAATATCTTCTCGAATTTTGCCTTGCTCGCTGAGCTTGCGACCAAATGCGACTCTTGATTCAGCACGTTCACACATTATTTCAAGCACTCTCTGCGAGCGACCGATTAAGCGCATGCAATGATGAATGCGACCTGGCCCGAGGCGCCCTTGGGCTATTTCAAAACCGCGGCCTTCACCGAGTAATAAGTTTGATGGTGGTACACGTACATTATCGAAGACGACCTCTGCGTGACCCTCTGGTGCGTCGTCGTTGCCAAACACTTGCATAGGCCGCACGACTTTGACACCGGGGGTGTCCATTGGCACCAGGATCATTGACTGTTGCTTGTGGCGATCTTCATTGTCAGGGTCACTTTTGCCCATGACTATCATGATCTTGCAGCGTGGATCACAAGCACCTGAGATATACCACTTGTGCCCATTAACAACATACTCATTGCCATCACGAACAATGCTGGTTTGGATGTTGGTCGCGTCACTTGAGGCGACGGCGGGTTCTGTCATTGCAAAAGCTGATCTGATTTTGCCTTCAAGCAATGGAGCCAGCCATGTTTCTTTGTGCTCTTCCGTGCCATAGCGTGCCAGCACTTCCATGTTGCCAGTGTCTGGAGCACTACAGTTAAATATCTCTCCGGCGAACCTTGAACGTCCCATCAGTTCGCAAAGTGGCGCGTATTCAAGATTGGTTAATCCGAATCCACTGAACTTTGAGTCTTCCGTTTCTGAAGGTGGCAGAAAGAAATTCCATAAGCCTTCCGACTTTGCCCGCTCTTTAAGCTCTTCCAGTAAAGGCGGGATTGTCCAGCGATCATCCGCGTTGTCTATGCTTGACTGTATTTCTTTCTCAGCCGGATACACGTGTTCGTTGAGAAACTTATCGACCTTTTCTATTAAGGCGGTAGTCTTTGGTGAATGTTCGAATTGCATCGGTTTTCTATTCCAGAATTAGGATGAGCTGCTCAGCGACAAAGGCTGGCTTTAGTAGGTTGTGAATATCTACGACGGATTCATAGGTGACCAGCACGCCTTGCGGCTTGGCTTCAATGCTACGTATAGTAATGGTGAGCCTGATCTTTGATGATGCCGGAACTGGTGTGATAAATCTCACCTTGTTTAATCCGTAGTTCAATACCACTTTACCGTCGACGTACGGTGCTAGCAGATCGCGGCTTAAATGAGACAGCATGGAAAGTCCAAGAAATCCGTGTGCTATGGTGCCGCCAAGGGCTTTGGTCGCCTCTGCTGTCGGGTCAATATGAATGACTTGATGATCAAGTGTGACATCTGCAAATGCATCTATCTGAAGTTGATCTATTTCAAACCAGTCTGTTGGGCCTAATGTGGTATCCGCCAGCGCAGACCAGGTTTTTATCAATGCTTGCTCACTCATTGCCTGCTCGTGTTGCCAGCGTTAGAAATTCTCTATGTATCATTTCTTATTTAGAAAGTTTTCGAGCTTTTGCTTAAACTCATCTGAACCCATCAGGCGACCAAACTCTTTTGCTTCGCGATCAATGACTTCCTGATATCTCTCGTTGCGTGCTTTCAACAAAGCTCTTGACGTTGTCAGTGAATCATCCGGCTTGGCAGCGAGTTTTGCTACAACAGTGGCGACTTTTCCGTCCAGTTCTTCGCTTTCCACCAACTGATTGACCAGGCCGAAGCGTTCAGCCTCTGCGGCCAGTAATGGGTCACCAAGAAGCAGCATTTGTGCGGCCTTATGGCTGCCCAGCACCGCGGGAAAGGTTTCCGATGACGCGAATTCAGGACAGACCCCAAGATCGGTAAACGGTGTTTGAAATTTTGCATTGTGGCTTGCGTACACTAAATCACAATGAAATAACAGGGTTGTGCCAATGCCTATTGCCGCTCCGTCGACTGAGGCGATGATGGGCTTGGTGCAGCTGAGCATGGCGCGCATCAATGCGAATGGTGCGTCGAAAGTGCCACCGTTGCGAACTGAAGCGGCGAAGTCTGCGAGGTCGTTACCGGCGGTGAATATGCCCGGTGTGCCTTTGATGACGATAGTTTTTACGGCAGCATTATTGTTGGCGTCTTCAAGACCCGAAGTGAGTGATGCGTACATTTCACTATTCAACGCATTAAGTTTGTCCGGGCGATTGAGTTGCAGTGTGCAGTTTGCACCGTCGATACTGTTTGTTATCAATGACATTGTATTCCCCCACTAAAAATTTATTAACTAACAGATTTTGCGAGTCTACTGCAACGCAAATAACCGGTCGTTGTATTCTTTTTTCATGCTTTCGCAAAGTTCAGCAACGCTTGGAATGTCTTTTATGTTTCCTGCTCCGTGCCCGGCAGACCATATGGTTTTCCAGGCCTTAGCTTCATCCAGTTCTTTACCAAGATCAATCTCAGGGTTGGCCGCATCATCAAGGCTGATACCGTTGCTTTCAAGGCTCTGTCTTATAAAGTTTGCTGGTATGCCAGAGACTTTTGCGGTGTAGACAATATCTTCTGCGCGAGCTGATACCACCATTTCTTTGTATTCCTGGTCAGCCATGCTTTCTTTGGTGGCGATGAACCGGGTGCCGATGTAGGCAATGTCAGCGCCTGCTGCACGGGATGCCAGAACCTGCCCGCCTGTCGAAATGGCACCGGATTGTATTACGCAGGTGTCAAATTCGTTCTTAATCTCTTTGATAAAGGCGAAAGGGTGCAATGTGCCAGCATGGCCGCCTGCACCTGCGGATACCAGAATCAATCCGTCGACGCCTGCTTCAATGGCTTTTTCAGAGTGGCGCATATTGGTCACGTCATGAAAAACCAGGCCTCCATAACTGTGTACCGCATCGACCACCTCGGATACTGCACCGAGTGAAGTGATCACGATGGGGACTTTGTGTGCCACGGTGACTTTGAGGTCTGCTGCAAGCCTCGGGTTGGTTTTGTGGACGATCAAATTGATACCGAAAGGTGAGTGATCTTTGCCCTCTAAAGTGGAGTTTATTTGCAGCAGCCATTCAGCATAGCCTTCGGTGGTGCGCTGGTTCAGCGCCGGGAAGGTGCCGGCAATGCCGTTTAAGCAGCAGGCGGTAACGAGATCAGGCCCTGAGACAAGAAACATCGGTGCTGCGATCACCGGAAATTTCAGTTTACCTTCAAGCTGCTTAGGCAGTGTCATGTAACAACCCTTATTTTTGTATGTTGTCAGTATAAAGGATACTGTGGGTTGTTCGATCTGAATATTAGATTCTTTGGCTCGTTGACTAGTAGAGTCGTCAAAGTGGACTGCGGGGCGGAATTGATTTGTTTCATATATTTCTACATATTCTAGTACCATTGCTGGTTGCTTTTGCCTTCTGGCGCGCGCAATGGCGACAAGTCTGGGGCCTGCTTTTGTGTGGGCTGGTGATCGATCTTGATCACCTGTTGGCAGACCCGATCTATGATCCTGAGCGGTGCAGTATTGGCTTTCACCCGCTGCATAGTGAGCTTGCGATCATCGCTTACGTGCTTGTGTTAGCGGGCTCTTTGCTGGCACCTTTGCGCTGGACTGGCCATTCCTTGTGGTGGCACCGATTACGGTTGGTATTAATTGGGATTCTGCTGCATTTAATCCTTGACGCACTTGATTGTTTTTTTTGACGGTTGTGGTGTGATGTGTGCAATAGGGTGGTATGGCACGACATCGTAAAATTAATCCTCGCCGCGAATTACATCAGAGTTACCGGCCCGTTGCTGACCGCTATGATCGTGGTGATGCATCGGATGCTCGCGTGAAGAAAATGGCCAGGCGCAAGCTCGTCAGTACCGAGCTTGAAGATTTTATGCGGTATTTGAATTCCCCCTGGCACATAGTGTGGCGGAACTTTCTTGTCGGCCTTGTGCGTGGTCTGAGTGCGGTAATCGGGGCGACGGTGATTGTCGGTCTGGCAATTTGGGTATTAACGCTGTTTATCGATATGCCTTTGATTGGTCAATACGCAAAAAACATCAAAGTGAAGGTCGATAAAGTCGCCCAGGAAACTCGCTACTCAGATGACTTCGTACGCTTGCAGCGAACCATGGAGCGAATTGATTTGCGCCTGAAGACCCAGAATGAATTGTTGCAGCAGGTGCTGAATAAAAAACCTGAGCAGGAATAGAGATTCGGTTACCGATCAATGATGGGATCAGGGCAATACTCGCGTCGTTGGCATTCATGGCAGTGCTCACCTAAATAGAGGTGGTCAATCCAACCCATCAGTTGATCGATGTGAGCGGAGTCATCGAAAACGAAGCCGGCCTCAAAGTTTCTGCGATGTTCGCTTTTTGCCCCCATGCCGGCACCCGTAAGATTTGGTGATCCGATAAATGCCTGTGCACCATCAATGACGATCGCTTTGGTGTGGATTCTCGGACACAGTATGCGCTCAAATAATTCATTGTTGATCAGACTATCGTAGTTGTCGAAATCTTCTCTGAAGCGTGGGCCTGGTTCTTTGGCATGCATCAAGCGCACAGCAACACCCTGTTCGACCAATTGCGCAAGCACGGCCAGAAAAGGTTCAAAGCCACTATCAGTCTCGACGTGCAGGTCTTTTAAATCTGCCGTTATCAGCCAGAGAAACTTCTTTGCTCTGGGTATTTTACTCTGTACAAATTCGGTGTAGATGTCTCTGTTGAGTAATAATTGGTGCATCTGATAGAATTTTCCGGTTTTATCCGATGTCGCTATCTATTAACGGCAGGGAATAGGTTGGTGTATTGTATTGTGTAGCGCCGGGGGCGGTTGAACTATCTTAATCCGCTTCCACCTAAGTACTTGTGGTTATGAGCATGGAATAGCGATGGTTATGGAAAAGATTGGAAGAGGTACTCGATTTCTTACTTTTGCGTGCCTTGTCGCTGCTTCTTCTGCCGGTTTTGCTCAAAAAGGGCTGACGGTGGAAAGTGCGCACAGCGAAAACCAGCCTGTGCGGACCTTGATAGGCCGTGTCTCAAATGTTCTTAGTGGAGACAAATTGCAGTTGCTTCTGCCGAATGGTGAATTGGTCTTTGTCCAGCTGGCAGGGATAGTATCGCCCGCAATCACAGAACCGCTTGGCAAACGTGCTCATGCCTGGTTGTCGAGCGAGCTGCTTGATCGACTTGTGTCGGCAGAGTGTGAGCAAAATGAGGAATCGTTTTTGTGTGTGGTTTTTCCTGATGACAGAGACATCAATCGAATCAGTTTGTATCGCGGGTATTCGGTATGTGACTCTGAAAAATCGTCAGTTCATAATCAGCGGTTGTACGCCCTTGCCGAGCAGCATGCGCGTGATGAGAAAATCGGTTTGTGGGCGAGTCGTTAAGCTTCTGGTGGTGACAGGATCTTGCCTGGTGGGTCGCTGCTTCTTCTTTGTGGTGGTCTTGTTAAATCGCTGATCACTACTTGATCGACTGTGTAATATCGCTCACTGTGAGCTGAATTGTGCCGAATACGGGTATCGTTATGTTCAGTAAAAAAACGTTCAAATTTTTACGCGATCTTGAAAAAAATAATAATCGTGATTGGTTTGAAGCCAATAAACATCACTATGAAGCGTTTGTTCGCGAACCCGCGCTGGCCTACATCGAGGCGATGGCGCCTCATCTTGGGAAAATATCCCAGTGCTTTGTAGCGAGTCCGAAAAAAGTAGGTGGCTCTTTGATGCGGGTCTATCGCGATGTACGCTTTGGCAAAGACAAGACACCCTATAAAACAAATATTGGAATTCAGTTTCGCCACGTTGCCGGCAAAGATGTTCATGCACCTGGTTTCTACTTGCACATAGAAAACAAGGAGGTGTTTATAGGGGCTGGAATCTGGCGACCGGATTCTCAGACCATTGGCAACATGCGATTGCATATGGATGAGAATCGAGCTGAATGGATGAAGATAAAAAATCACCTCGGGAAAAAGAATTTTTCACTGCATGGTGAATCTTTGAAAAAAGCCCCAAGAGGTATTGATCCGGACCATCCGCTGATTGAAGATCTCAGGCGAAAAGACTTTATTGCTATCCAAAATATAGAATCATCGTTAGTGATGGATAAAGATTTTGTTAAAAAATCAGCTGCACGATTGCTATCAGCTAAACCTTTGGTGAGGTTTATCTGTGAGGCGAACGATTTAGACTTTTAGTTTTCATGTGGCGATGAGTGAAATGTCTACTGATTTGGTGGGTACATGCATTGCTGGTTGGCCCGATGAGTTGGCCGAGATAGCCATTGAGCTGCGATCATTAATCAAAAAGACCTTGCCGGACTGCATCGAGAGTATCAGGTGGGGTTACCCGGTCTATGAGCAGGATGGGTTGGTGTGTTCCATAAGAAATGCGTCCCGCCATATTGCGCTGCAGTTTTTCAGCTCGGGTATTCATCTTGATGACCCGAATGGTCTTTTGCAGGGCTCAGGACAAAAGATGCGTCACATCAAGATACGAAAAAAATCAGAAATACAAAAAAAATTGTATAGTGAGTGGCTGGTACAGGCGGCAAAGCATAATTGCCCCTGATCTATGGTTTCAACAATTACTGCGCTAACACATGACTGACTATAAGAACAAAATCGCTTATCAGGGAGAGCCGGGCGCCTACTCACACCTTTCCTGTAACACCGCTTATCCGGATATGGAGCCTGTCGCCTGTGAGTCGTTTTCAGCAGCGTTTGCGGCGGTTGAAAATAATGAAGCGGCGTTGGCGATGATTCCGATTGAAAACTCACTGGGCGGTCGGGTGGCAGATATTCATCACCTGATCCCCGAATCGACTCTCTACATTATCAATGAGCATTATCAGCCGGTTAAGCATTGCCTGCTTGGGGTGCCGGGTTCTTCGCTTGATCAGCTGACCCACATCCGCTCGCACCCGCAAGGGCTTGCTCAGTGTTTGTCACTGATTGATGAGCTGCAAGTGAAGCCAGTGTCGTCTACAGACACTGCAGGTTCTGCAAGAGAAATCAAGGAATTGAATGACCCGACTCAGGGGTCGATTGCCTCGTCTCTGGCAGCAGAAATTTATGGTCTTGATGTACTTCGGGAGCGGGTTGAGGATCGATTGGGAAATACCACGCGCTTTGTGGTGTTGGCGCGCAACAGAGTTGAACCAGACCCGCAGGACGGCCCGTGTATGACCAGTTTTGTATTTCAGGTGCGCAGTGTCCCGGCAGCTTTGTATAAATCTTTGGGAGGCTTTGCAACCTGTGGTGTCAATATTACCAAGCTTGAAAGTTATATCACTGATGAGCGTTTTCAGGTGGCGCAGTTTTATGCTGAAATAGAAGGTCACCCGTCAGATAAGCTGGTGGATACTGCATTTCAAGAGCTGCAGTTTTACTCGACCAAGCTAAAAATATTGGGAACTTACCCGGCCAATCCTTTTAGGACTCAGAATTCGCCCGGCTAGGTCAGGTGCTAACGCTCTTCGCTGTCATGAAAGTTATTGTTCGCGCGGCGTTCACGCAGAGACCGGACAATATCCCAACGCTGTTGATTGGGAATTCGCGACCAGGTAGCGATCTCTTCCAGTGTTCGATAGCAGCCGGTACACAGCCCGGATTCCTTATCCATTTCGCACACACTGATGCACGGGGATGCGACATCCGGCGCGTCCGCGGGTAGAGTGTTTGATCGTCTTCGGCGGCGTGGTGTGTCTGGCATAAGCTTTTGCTGACGTGTGGCAGTTCTGGTGTTATCGCCACTGCAGTAGCGTGTACGGTGTTCGGCTGAGAATGGTTCGATTTGGTGGACTTTAGTCGCAAATCTTTCCATAGTATTGAGGCGAACAAGTTTTTTCCAATACCCGGCTAGCCTGTGCAGGCACCATACCATACCTTTAAAAGTAGTCTTTTATCAGTGAGTCATGATGCGAATAAAATCACCTTACCTGTTGTTTCTTGGCGATGCTGCAGATAGTTTGGCGGCAAAAGTGGCGCAGGGGATTGTCGACTGGCGCCCTGAAAACTGTGTCGGGCAGCTGAGACTGCCCGAATGCAACGCCGATTGCGGCCTGACAGAACTGTCTGTCGCGCAAGCGGTGGAGGCGGGTGCAAAAACGCTGGTGATCGGCGTGGCGAATCGCGGCGGTGTGATTTCTGAACATTGGATTGCTGTGTTGTCTGAAGCACTTGAGCAGGGGATGGACATCGCTGCAGGCTTGCACAACCGTTTATCTGATGTGCCGGAGTTAGTCGCGCTGGCAAAACAACACGGTCGCACGCTTCATGATGTACGGCATCCAACCCAGGAGTTCGCAGTTGGCAATGGAAAGAAAAGAAGCGGCAAAAGAATTCTGCCAGTCGGGACGGATTGCTCATGCGGCAAAATGTATACCGCCCTGGCGCTGGAAAAAGCACTAAGAGAAAAAGGCCACAAGGCAGACTTTCGTGCAACCGGCCAGACCGGAATTTTAATTTGCGGTGAAGGTGTGTCTGTCGATGCGGTGGTATCTGATTTTATTTCAGGTGCGACAGAGTATCTTGCGCCGGCCGCCGATGCAGATCACTGGGATGTGATAGAAGGCCAGGGTTCCCTGTTTCATCCTTCCTTCGCCGGTGTAACCCTGGGGCTTATACATGGCGCACAGCCAGATTATATGGTGCTTTGTCATGAGCCGACCCGCACCGCTATGCGTGGCGTACCTGAGTACGCTCTGCCCTCAATTGCTGATTGCATGCAGGCGACTTTGAGTGCCGCGCGCCTCACCAACGCTGCAGCAGAATTTGCCGGCCTGTCGATTAATACAAAAGCGCTGGATCAAGCTAACGCTATGCGTTTGTTAGAGGCGCTTGAAACCGAACATCAGATGCCTGCAGTTGATCCGTTTCGAACCGGTGTGGATAAATTGCTGGACGCAATGGTATGAGATCACTTGTGGTCGAACGGGAGTCGTGGCCGATCGATGGGTCATTCACGATTTCCAGAGGGACTAAAACCAGTGCCCATGTAGTTACCGCGCATATCACAGATAATGGCTTTACCGGGCGTGGCGAATGCGTTCCTTATGCACGTTATGGAGAGACCCTCGATAGCGTTGTAGAGCAAATAGAATTACAGCGGGCGTTCATTGAGAACGACGCAGACAAAGAGCACTTACAATCGTTGTTGCCTGCGGGGGCTGCGCGCAATGCACTGGATTGTGCGCTTTGGGATCTTGCCGCGAAACAAGCGGGTAAAAGAGTATGGGAACTAGCCGATATCGCCGCGCCTGCAAGCACTGTTACTGCTTATACTTTGTCGCTCGATACACCGGATAACATGCATGCTGCAGCAATCAGACACAGCGGCAGACCATTGCTTAAATTAAAGTTGGCGGGCGCTGGTGATATAGAGCGAGTGACAGCCGTTCGCGAAGGAGCACCTGATAGCAGAATTATTGTCGATGCCAATGAAGGCTGGACGATCAAAGATTATGATGTAATGGTACCGAAGCTTTTGCAGCTGGGGGTCAGTCTGATCGAACAGCCCCTGCCAGTTTCGGATGACGCTGCTCTGGCATCAGTTGATAGACCGATAAAGTTATGCGCAGATGAGTCCTGTCATGATACAGCGACGCTGGATGGATTGCGTGGGCGCTATGATGTGGTCAATATTAAGTTAGATAAAACCGGTGGATTAACGGAAGCCCTTGCTCTGCAAAAGGCTGCTCTTGAACTTGATTTTGAAATTATGGTGGGCTGCATGGTGGCTACTTCACTCGCTATGGCGCCAGCCACATTGTTAACCACGAATGCCATTATAGTTGATCTTGACGGGCCGTTGTTACTTGGCAAAGATCGGCCGCATGCATTGGACTTTAAACACTACTCGGTGGCACCCCCAGTGTCCCGACTCTGGGGGTAGGTATGAGCAGAATTGTGTACGTCAATGGTGAGTTTGTCGCAGAAGAAAATGCTGTCGTGTCTGTATTTGATCGCGGGTTTTTATTTGCTGATGCTGTATACGAAGTTTCTTCTGTGCTTGAAGGTAAGTTAATCGATAATGATGCTCACTTAAAACGGCTGCGGCGTTCACTTGGTGAATTAAGAATTCCATCGCCTGCAACTGATGAAGAGATCATTCGTGTTCAGCATGAGCTTATCGATCGTAACCAGTTGCAAGAAGGCTTGATCTACTTGCAGGCGACTCGTGGTTGTGCTGACCGGGACTTTGCTTTTCCGGCCAATCCCAGTGCTGGCCTGGTGATGTTTTCACAGGCAAAAACGCTTATTGAAGCACCTCAGGCGAGGCAAGGGATTGCGATCATCACTGTGCCGGATATTCGTTGGAAGCGCCGTGATATAAAAACGGTGGGGTTACTTGCACAAGTGATGGCGAAGCAGGCGGCGAAAGACGCTGGCGTGTCAGATGCATGGATGGTGGAAGACGGGTTTGTCACTGAAGGGAGTTCAAACAATGCGTTTATTGTGGATGCTAATGGCAAACTAATTACCAGGCACCTGGGTAATGAAATATTACCCGGAATCACTCGAGCGTCCGTGCTTGAGTTGGTAGAGCAGGAGAACATCGTGTTTGAAGAGCGATCGTTCACCGTTGATGAAGCAATGAATGCCAGTGAAGCCTTCATTACCAGTGCCACCACATTTGTATGGCCAGTGGTCGAGATTGATGGCGTCAAGATTGGTACCGGTAAACCGGGCGTGTTCGCCCCTAAACTACGTGAATTTTATCTTAAAAATTCTCTCGCTAGAGCTGAATGAGGTCAGGTCGATTCGTAAAGAAGGTAATCTGTAGCGATCATGCCAAGGGATTCATAAGTTTTTTGAGCGATAATATTTTCTTTTTCAACATAAAGTCTAAAACCATACACATCGGGTTGATCTGCGGCTAATGCTTTTATCTGGTTGTACATGGCGCGGTATACGCCGCGTTTTCGAAAATCTGATTTCACATAGACGCTTTGCACCCACCAGAATAATCCGTCGCGCCAGTCACTCCATTCTGTGGTTACCATGCAGGTGCCGACAGTTTGCTTGTCAATTTCTGCAATGAGATAGAAGCCATACTCGGGCTTTGACATCAGGCGTTTTACACCGCTATCTATAACTTCCGCTGGCAGTGTTTTGTTTTCAGTTTCCATTGCCATGAGTTGATTAAACTGACTAATGATTGGTGCATCATCAAGTGTGGTGGTTCTGACAATGATCTCAGACATAGGGAAACTCTATCGTAGGGTGTGTTTAATGGGCAGTGTAGGCGATTTACTGAAACCTGACCATTGTAAAGCGACGTCTGTGCTGATCTAATTGGGGAAATTAAATTGATTTGGAAATCTTATGTTTAATGCATTGGTTGTAACCCGCGATGATGACAAAAAGACAGCGGCGTCGGTTGAATCTCTTAACGTAGATCAACTGCCGGAAGGTAATGTCACGGTTGCAGTCGAGTATTCAACGGTTAACTACAAAGACGGACTTTGCATTGGTCCCGGTGGTGGTCTGGTGCGTGATTATCCGCATGTTCCCGGGATAGACTTTGCCGGAACAGTTGAAACTTCAGATGATGATCGTTACCACGCTGGAGATAAAGTTGTGCTGACCGGCTGGCGGGTGGGTGAGGCACACTGGGGTGGCTATTCACAAAAGGCAAGGGTCAATGCTGATTGGCTGGTGCCGTTACCTGATGGATTGACCACACGGCAATCTATGGCGGTAGGTACTGCAGGGCTGACTGCTATGCTTGCTGTTGTAGCTTTGGAGAAGCATGGTCTGAAAGATATTGATGGTCCGGTTTTAGTAACGGGCGCTGCAGGAGGGGTCGGTTCTGTTGCTACGGCAATCCTGAGTAACCTCGGGTATGAGGTTGCGGCTGTTACGGGTCGACCTGAAACTGCCGACTACCTTAAGTCGCTCGGTGCGGCGCAAATTGTGGCGCGTGAAGAGATAAATGAGACCACCAAGCGCCCGCTGGAAAAGGAAATGTGGTCCGGGTGTGTCGATGCAGTGGGCGGTGCAATGCTTGCCCGGGTGCTGGGTCAGCTCAAATACGGCAGCTCAGCGGCGGCAATTGGTTTGGCTGGTGGGGCAGACTTACCCGCCACAGTTATTCCTTTTTTACTGCGAGGGGTGAATTTACTTGGTATTGACTCTGTCATGCAGCCTTATCAAAACCGTTTGCTTGCATGGCAACGTATTGCATCTGATTTGCCGATGGATAAACTTGAGGCGATGGTGCAACCCGCGACACTTACGGATTTGCCTGCACTTGGTAAAGCGATTCTTAAGGGTCAGGTGAAGGGTCGCGTTGTGGTAGATGTTAACGCCTGAGTATCGTCGCTACAGTATCCCCTTGTTTTTTCCAGATAGATGAGCACTGTGGCTAGCGTAGTGAGTCACAGTGAAACGTCATCAGCCTGGTATCAGGCTATCCAGATATTCTTTCAACTTGCTATTGAGCAACACATAGCCTTCATTATTGATATGCAGCGTGTCATAAAAAAGTGCATCAACCGGCTCGCCTTTCTGATCCAGATAGAGTGGATCAAGATCAAACCAATTAGCATCTAGTGATTCTGCGGTTTGTTGTAGCTGTGTGTTGGCGTCTTGTACCTGTTGAGAAAGTGTGTTGAACCAAAACTGCTTGCGTACGAAGTTGAGATGTTTGTTTGGAATAATTGAGGTGACGATAACTTCAATGCCCAGGGATTCCAGTGTCGAGATAAAGTAATGCATATTGGAATGCATAGTATTTATTAACAGGGCGGGGTCTTTTATGCCTTTCGTTACTGCGGCAGTCAGGTCGTTCATACCGGCCTGGATGATCACGTAGTTTGGTTTCAATCTAATGACGTCTCGTTCAAAACGCCGCTTCATTTCTGATGTGGTTTCTCCGGCAATACCGGCGTTGATAAAATTGTATGTCGCGTACGCTGGCGCTGGATACCAGGTCTCTATGCGTGAATCACCATACAGCACGATGGTGTTTGGAGATTCGGTATCTGTTGAGCTCTCAATCGTCGTCGCCAGGCTGGTGCCGATCGGTAGTGCCCGGAAGTGTCGGTAGTGAGTGTACGTTTCTTTTAGTTCTGCCAAAAGATAAAGGCAAATGCAGAGCAAGCAGACGTTGGCTACCAAAGAGAGTAGCAGAAGCTTTTTCTTCCAGAGAAATTGAATAGCACTTTGCATCTGAGTCACGAAAAGTATCAGTATACTGGGGTGGCAGATATTAGCTAACTACTTTCACGACAAAACCAACTTGTCTCTGCGAGGCTCGGAATGCCGTGAAGGTTTAGTTTATCGCAACATTGTCTTCGCTGAAATCGGAATTGCCATGGTCAGTTGATGTATCCGGGAACGCGTTGAGCACCCCTGATATCACACTTTGCGCGCCTGGGTTATCGACTGAAGACAAGCCTAATTCTGAAATTTTGTAGTTGGTGACCAGGCGTCTGATCCGGCGTGGGTTAGCCAGCAGGTTAGTGGCTTCCTGTCTCTGCAGAGGCAGGCTCAGCAGGTTTCCCTGAACCTCGTCGCAGTGATGGTCCTGCAGAAATCGTAGCTGCGGCAATTCCTCAACACCCTCGCAGATAACTGTCATGCCAAGGCTGTGGCTCATTGCTATTACACCACTGACAATTCGAGCATCTGCGGGGTTTTTATCGAAATCAGAGACAAACAAGCGGTCAATTTTTACTTTACTGATTGGGAACTGCTTTAAGTAACTCAGAGAGGCGAATCCAGTGCCGAAGTCATCGATTGATATTTCTACGCCGGCGCGGTCTAGTTTTTCCAGGGTGTTTACTGCTTTGGTCATGTCCTTCATGGCCATCGATTCCGTAATTTCAACCTCTAATGAGTTGGGAGGTATACCGAATTCACGGATTGAATCAAGGATATTGTGTGCCAGAAATTCGTTCTTCATTTCGGCAGGTGACACGTTGACCGAGACGGTCAAGTCTGAATGACCGGCATCCCGCCACATCGATAACTGAGCACAGACTACTCGTGTTACCCAGGCACTGATATCGTTGATCAGGCCGGTCTTTTCTGCCACTGGAATAAACTCACCCGGTGTGACGATACCCATTTCTGGATGTCGCCAACGCAGGAGTGCTTCCATGCTCACTATTTTTCCGGACTTAAGGTCTACCTTCGGCTGATAAACGACAAACAATTCATTGCGCTGAAGTGCGTGATGTAGTGCTGTTTCGAGGCGAATTAGTTTGCGCGATGAGGTATCCAGATCATCTTGAAAATAACAAACATTGTTTTGTCCATCGGTGTCTTTCGCATCGCGCATAGCGATGCTGGCACTGCGCATTAATTTGTCTGCATTGTCGCCATGGTCAGGGAAGATGCTGATGCCGGTGTCTAGCGCCGCGTAAATTTCGTGTCCATCTACGGAGATTGTGCGATCAAAAGCCTCCAATATTCTCGCGTGAATGACTTCTGTGTCTTCCAGGCTGTTGATGTGGTGAAGCGCAAGGCATATTTCGGTGTCGCCGTACCGTGATATCGAGATGCTCTGTTCGTTTGATCCGATGATCGATGTGTTGGTCTCTTCTTTAAGTATATTTTTTAATCGTCTTACGATCTTTCTGTATAGCTTTTCGCTAACAGTAAAGCCTAAAGTATCGTTGATGCGATGCAACGCTTCAATTGATATGAGAAATATTCCAACACGGTAGTTGTGTCGAGTGGCAGACTGGACTGATTGTTCAAGTCGATCCAGCAGCAAGCTTCGATCAAGACGTAGTGAGTCACTCTGAGACGTAGTGTCAAGTTCAGTGACGGTGGCAGTTTCTTTTGCAGGAATTGGTTTTAGTACCGGCTTGGGAGCCGTGGGTGCAAAGAGTGGAACCACCTGACCTTCGGTTTTAGTTTTGAGTATAGGCGTTGCTTTTTTGCCTGCCGGTGGTTCGGTTTTCGTTTCGTCTTTTATTACCGGTACTGATGTACGCAGCGCCAGAATAGGTACTTTTGGCGCCTCGTTGGTCGGTGCTGACTCGGCCATTGAGTTGGCAATGTCTTGCGCGTTGAAATCGTCGGAGTCCATCTTAGAGGTGTAGTTAGTGACGCGATTTCGTCCCCCCTCTTTGGATACATAGAGTGCTTTGTCTGATTGTTCGACCATTTCACTCGGAGTTTCTGCATTTGAGTGAATTGACGCAACACCGAAACTTGCTGTGATCTGGCATTTGTCCAGAAAATCAGCACCGATGCCGACTTCAATGATATGGCGTATTTTCTCTGCCATTGCCGCACCTTCGGTAATAGTGGTGTCAGGCAACACGATACAAAATTCTTCCCCGCCAAATCGACCGACAAGGTCATTGGGTCTTGATTGTTCAGCCAGTACGTTTGCGAGATACTTAATCACATCATCACCAACACCGTGACCATGGGTATCGTTGACCGACTTAAAGTGATCAATATCAGTCATGATGCAGGTGAGTTCATCGCGATTCTGCTTTGCTTCTGCAAACAGGGAGTCAAATCCGCTGAAAAACGATCGGCGATTCAGCGAGCCAGTGAGCGGATCTCTGGTTGCCAGGTATTCGAGCTCTTTATTTTGTCGCGTGATTTCCAACTGGCTGATTTCAAGTTTTGTCAGAGCGTTTTGCAGCTCCGCGTTTTTGATCTCTACTTCAGTGATGTCATTGAAGGTGATTAACGCGCCTCTGATTTCGTTTGCGCCGGCAACAATCGGTGTTGCGTTAACAGTGAATGTGGATAGTTGTTCGTAACCGGTATTGAGTTTTATGGTTGCACCTGGGGCCATATCGCCACCGTGCAAGAGATCGTTCCAGGGCAGAATTTCGTTGTCATCGAGTTGCCACTTTAGTGTATTGCAGTTTTGTCCGGCGAGATCTTCTGCCGGGAGGCCTGCTGTTTCTGCAAACTCGGCGTTTGAGAATACAATCTCACCGTCTCGGTTGACTATCAACAAGCCCTCAGCGAGCGTATCGAGTGCTTTTTTGACGCGTTCCGGTATGACTGCATCGGGGTCCAGTTCGCGTAGTGTTCTTTTCAGGAAAAGGCAAAAGGCGAAGAACCCTGACAATGCGACAAAAAGAATGACTGATGGGAAAGAGGCTCGCCTGTCGAGCAAGCTTAGGCCTTCGTTTAAACCTGCAAAGCGAATTTCGACACTTGCGATCTGATTTTTGCCTTCAAACAGAGGCACTTGTACTTGAGTAGGCGTTGAGCGTTCACCAATCTTCAAGGTCCAATGATTGTCGTGGCTACCATAAACATCAATGAGCCCGCCGCCTGCTTTTCGAACTGCTACAGACTTTACGATGCTATTACGTTGAACAGTAGTGCGGAGTAGTTCCGAAATCTCTTCGCTGCCTTGTCCGGAGCTGCTGTCCATTTCCATCGCGACGTGTACAGCCAGAGTCTCGACGATGAACTTTCGTTCAGACAGCTTTGCATTGTTGCTGTTCGGGAACAGGCCAAGAAATTCGCTCGCAAGCAGTAGTGAGATGACTAGCATCACCATGCTAAAGCTAATCCTGAACAAAGGAGAGCGTAAGAATTTAATCATAATTTGCACACCACCGGTACCGCGCATACTGTTATGTGGCACTTTGAGGGCCTTGTCCGTAAGGCCTTCGAATGTATTACCGGGGCTAATGGATGTCCCAGCAGCAATAATGTCGGCGCATTCATAATTTTCTAAACTCAATCGTCACGTCTATATTCCGTGCTAAGTGCAGCGAAACAGTGTTTTTCAATCGAGCATCGCAATGCGAGCGGCAGCACATGAGATACTGCGCTCGCATAACTTTTTACTCTTCAACCATGCTGAGGTTGCAGCGCACACCACTGGGTATTCTCAAGCCTGAATTTGGCATTGATAACAGCACTCCAAAGGTGCCACTTGCTGCATCCGCCACACGATCTACGCTCGTTACCACCGCGATGTGTTTTGTGCCTTCCTGGGAAGAGATGTCTAGTGTGATTTCTGCTTTCATGCCCAGCTGAATGGTATCAAGCTGCTCAACCGGTAAAATCAGCTCAACATGCAGTGGGTCGAGGTTGGCAATGCGATACACAGGTTCCGCTTCAATGTATTCTCCAACGGATTTGTACTGTTCAACAATTACACCGCTGATGGGGCTGCGAATTGTTCTTCTTTCAAGCGCCTGGCGAGCGCGTTCTGCTTCAAGCTGAGCTATTCGTCGATTGTCTTCTTCCTGGCGGGCCTGCAGTTGGGCGATATAAGTTTCAGTTTTCACCTTGTCCATATCTTGTGCCGATATTGTCGACTCATTAAAGAGCTTCTGGTTGCGCTTCTGGGTGCGCATTCCAAACGCCGCATTTTCGCGACGCAGGTTGAGACTGGTGTCAATTTCAGCGCGAGCGGTAGCCAGTTCGAGTGTGGCCAGCTCCACTCTTGAGTCAAGCTGTGCGACCACTTCGCCTTTTTTGACAAAGTTGTTTCTTTCAAAGAACAGCTGATCAACCAAACCAGGAACGCTGCTACCCAGCTCGACCACATCACTTGGTTCGATGAGGCAGTCCATTGTAGTGTCAGCGTCAGCTAGTAGAGAGGTGGCGGAGTCTTGCGCAAAAGCTGAAAACGGAATCAGCGTCAGAGCGGCGATATGTAAACTAAAATTCAGTAGTCTCATTTGTTTCTTACCAGCGTTGAACTTCAAAACGGAAGTTTGTTAAGTAGTAGTTGTTGTGCGCTGCGCAGCCACTGCTTAGCCAGTGCTTCGCGACCATGATTGACCCGGACAAAGGCTCGTGTTCCCAGTCCGCTTGTAATGCTATGTTCTGGAAGCGCCAAATCGAATTGGAAGACTTTGTTGATCGCAGTCGTTCCGTTTTGATCTGTACTGTCTACAGCAATCTCTCCACCGCCAGCGGCACCAAGTGCGCGACTTGGGAGAGACAAGCTTCCAGCGGGAGTTTGTCTTAATATATTTGCTGGCAGTTCCTTGCCGGGTTGTTCGGCCAATCTCACTGACACGTTTCTCACTTCTTTTGCAAACAGCCCTACAGAGGTTTGCGGCACAACTACGCGGACTATTAGCTCTTCAGGGTTAACCACATAGCCGACTGCTTCACCTTTCTTGATGTATCTGCCTATTACATTGTGTTCGCCCGGTAAAACAAAGGTCCCGTCGACGGCGCTGGCCAGTGTTTGTGCTGCGCGTTCGGTTTGCAGTTCCTGCCAATCTGCTTCAACGGTAGTCATTTCTTCCTGGGTTTGTATCGCTTGAGTCGGATCGGAAAATTTCTCTGACTTATGTCGAATCGTGAGTTCCTTGTACTTGGCTGTGAGAACTTTGTCTCTTGCATCAATATCAGGGTTGGTCAAACGCAGTACACTGCTTCCGGCTTCTACATAGTCACCGGGGGTTGAAGTGACTTCGGAGACAAATCCGTCGACTTCAGCATAAATTTGTGCCTGATCAGGTACCCATACAATGCCTTCGGCATTGGTATATAGAGAAAACGGTATCAACGAAACCACAACTGCGATGGTGGCGGCAATAGCCGCAGTTCTGCCGATGGGTTGCATACGAAAGCCTGTAATTGATTTATCGATAAGGAGAAAGCGAATGCCACGATAAAGCGGTAAAACGATAAGCAGCGCGAGTGACCACAAGGCCAGTGCCACACCGAGTACGAAATATTTGCTCGCCAAAAATATCGCAATGACAAATGTAATGAATACCCGGTAGAGCCAGGCTAACACTCCGTAGCATGCAAGCCATGGCCATTCCGATGCTTCTGTTACCGGAGACGGCGCATTCTTCAAGCCAAGTATGTATCGCTTCATTAGATACAAAACGTATTTTGCTGAACGGCTGTATAAGTTGGGGATTTCTATTAGATCTTGCAGGATGTAGTAGCCATCGAATCGCAACAACGGGTTTGCATTAAAGAGTATCGTCGATACGCTACCGATCAAAAAAGCGGACAAAGCGGCGTCCTTGATTAACCCTGGTTCGACGAGAGTCCAGATGATTAGAGCGATAGCTGCAAGGAACAGTTCGACAATCATGCCGGCTGCACTGACAAGGACACGCTTGTACTTTTCCCGAAAAGCCCAGGCGGCGGTGGCATCTACGTACGGCACAGGCATCAGTACTAACAGCGTGATACCCATTTCGTGAACTTCCCCGCCCCAGGCTTTCACCGCATAGGCGTGCGCAAATTCATGGAACGCTTTCATTATCGGGAAAAGTGCAATCATCAAGATGATGTTGCGAGGTGCGAGAATGTCTGCTTTGAGGGTGGTCGTTAGCTCTTGATAGTTCGTTACCAGCAGCATTGCTGCCAGCAAAACAACCAGAGCCCATATTACTGCACCACCGGTCGAGAAAACCGATCGCACCGATGTAATTGATCTATTGAGAAATTTATCAGGATCGTAAAGCGGAAAACGGATTGCAAGCGGGTTTAGCAATCTTTTAGTGCGATTGACGCTTTTCTCTGCCTGGTCCCTCTTAAACAATTGTTCTACGTCAGCTGGAAGCCCGGAGCGTAAGGCACCAATGCTAAATAGTTGTATAAGTATTGTGAGCAGGTCCTGCCGTGTCGGGCAGTCCTCACCCATCTTGTGATCGATCTGACCATAGATTTCTTCTACTGTTTGATCACCATCAAGACGACCGATGAATTCATAGGCGACATCGTTAAAGCGCAGGTGTTTGCCGCGTGCAGAGTCACTTAGTATGTACCAGCGCGCGCCACGGAATTCATGCGGATGCGCGTTTACGTGCTTGTGCAGTTGTGGCCTAAGACCCGCGACGTGATTCCATTGTTCTGGAATCTTCTGTTCAGCGAGCTCCGGATCAACCATGTCCGGTTGTTCTGTGCCTGAATTTGCGATAGAGGAATTCACCAATTACCAACCGATAGACCATAGCCACAATCTGACTCGATCCACAATTTTGTGAGTCCAGATCCACAGGAGTTTTCTTTTACCCATGTCAATTCTTGCGACCCCTTCCATGCCCGGTCTGAGTTCAGGTGTTGCTTTGTCGAATTCCGCTTCCACTCGAAAGTAGCTATTCCCTTCACCCGAAATCGCCATGGGATTGACTTGATCAACGGCAAAGTGAATTGGCTCGCCCGGCATCGCAGCAATAACTACCTTGCCTTCTTTGCTATTGTCGACGCCCGCCATATCGCGCTCGTTTACCTTAACAATCACTTTATATTCTTCGGCTGGTGCTACTTCAAATAGTATGTCGCCTATAGCGACCGGAGCACCGAGAGATTGGCTAAGGTCACCACTGGTGACATAGCCGTCGTAAGGGGCTTTTAATTCTGTGCGCGCTATGCGCTCAAGTACCAGAGAATGTTCTGCTTCGATTTGCTCAGACTTAGCCCGTAAGATGCTGAGCTCTGTTCGGGCTTTCTTTGCCAGTGCTTCCTGGTAAGCCTTTTTTATTTTATTTTCTTCGCTTTGCCACTTTCGCAGCTCGAGTTGCAGTGTTCGATCATCGAGCGTAGCCAACAGTTGACCTTTCTTTACCGAGTCCCCGGCGCGCACTTCGGAGGATTTGATGAACCCTGCAATTGGGGCGGCAATAACCTGAGATTGTGCGCCCTCGATGAAGGCCGGCGCTGATACAATATGGTTGCCGTTGAAAATACCAGCAAGAAAAATAGTGGCCGCAGCAATTGCTGCTACCAGTTTCAATTTAAGATGTTTGGGACCTAGCAAGCTTTGGCAGGTGGCTCGCAACGAATCTCTGGCTTTGCTTAGAATCGATCGTTCTTCAAAACGTTTTAATTCAATGATCGGGGCAATTGCGCTTAAGACTGATTCACACCATTGCACAGTGTCCTGGTCAAATGGGTTGGATTGTGAGCGTTCAAGTGTTATCGCTCCAAACTCACTGCGGCCTTCGAGTGCAAAGGTGGCGATGCTGGAGTTTTCACTGTGGTGAGACTGCAGGTCTTTGTGTGCCTGGTCTATAACCGATTCTGCATCGGTGATTCTCGGTAGAGTAATTGTGCTGTCTTGATCAAGGCTCTCTTCCATTGCCGCTTCTATGCGTCGCACCAGTTGTGTGCGCTCGTCAAAACTCGCCAGATGAGAAATACATTCCGCACGAATGACAACCCCTTTTTTCAAACCGATTGTCACGCGATCGCAATTTAAACGATCACTTATTCGAGCTGCGACTTCCATACACGCTTTTTGTGAGTTGGAATGCTTCAGCGCTGATGAGATTAATGACTGGGTGAATGCGCCAGCTTCAATTTGCACACCGTCAGAAATCTGGCTTAATGATTCGAGCCAAAAGCCACCCCATTGGAGGAGCTGGAGTACAACGTTTTGACGTGATTGCGGTCGAGGTGTCATTAACAGCGCAACGTAGCCAAGTGTTTTTTCACCGTCTTTGACCGGAGTAGCGATGATGTCGCCGAGCCGACCGTTCGAGTTCCCGAAAGGAATCTCAGTGGTAATTACCGGCTTATTGTTTTCAAAAGCCTGTTGTCCGGCTATCGCGAGTTTGTCTGCACCAACACCGTTTTCAGGGCGCATGGCCAGCATATTACCGCTCGCGTCGTAGACTACCCCGGTGATCACGTCTGCAATCATTTTGCACTGCCAAACCAACCACTTGTTGGCCAGTTCGCTGTTAAGGCCTTCCGCACGGACACCCGGTGCCTGAGCATAAGCTTCCTGACCGTCAGCATCATTGCTTGAATCGATCAAATGATCAGAGTGCATCTCGCCGACGTTGGCTTGATGCAATTCGTCAGGTGCTTCGGAGGAAATTTGTTCTGCCGCAGCGTTCATTCATGAACTCCGAGTACTGAAAATGTGAGTAAACCGAATGATGATTCTGTCCTCGATAAGATGTCGTCGCCAAGGGTACGAGAGAGGTGACTTATTAGGGAGAGACAGCAACATCTGATCCAATCAAACGTGGTCTACACTGGCGTTTGTGCAGTGGTTCTCACTAAAGTGATGACCAGTCGACACTAAGAGCTTGTTGCCTGTTATTTGTAATCGCTATGTTGCTCGATGAGTGAGCGGCGCGCTTTTTTGTGAGCTTTTAATTGCAACAACATCTGCAATTTACAAACCGGCTAGGGGCACCGAGTGCCGGGTGTGGCGATTCTCAGGGTGGTTTTAGCGCGTGCGCGCCAGATCCATTCGGACAATTGCAAATGGCACACTATTAGATGGGGTTGTTCTAGTGGAAGGAAGACCCTTTTTGTCAGGGCATCGGCGTGCCAAGGATTTCCTGATTTTCACCATACCTGAAGGACAATTGCCGTACATTAGGGATCGTAAACGGAGCCTTTCTGCCCGTTGAATTTTTTGTGACTGATAGATGAGGTGAACAAATGCGGCTAGTAAAACAGTTAGTGCTTGGCGGGGTGTTATTTCTTACCGGTTGTGCCAACAACGCGGAATTGCTTGACGGTTTGGAAGAAATTGCCGGGCAAGCCATGGGTCAATCGACCGCAGCGTTGACGATCGATGATATTTCCAACGGTCTGAAGCAGGCGCTTTCAGCGGGCACCCAGCAGGTGGTCAATCAACTTGGTCAAACTGATGGATTTAACGCTGACCCGGTCATCCGCATACCGCTGCCAAGAGCACTGGTGAGTGCAAGAAAGGTGGCAGATAAGGTTGGCATGGCGAGTAGTTTTGATTCCCTGGAAACCCGTTTAAATGAGGCGGCAGAGAAGGCGGTGCCGAATGCGCGTAGATTATTTCTCAGTGCGATAAGTCAAATGACGCTGGCTGATGCGCGTGGCATATTGCAAGGGCCGGATGACTCTGCGACGCAATTCTTTCGCAGAACGATGGGGAATCAACTAAGCGACTCTATGCGACCTATAATAGACAACAGTCTGTCTCAGGTAGGTGCTGTTCGTGGCTTCCAGCAACTGTTGGCAAGTTACCGGCAAATTCCATTTGCACCGCCTGTCGAGGCTGACCTGACGGCTCACGTGCTCGAAAAAGGGATGCAAGGCATCTGGCACTATATTGCGCTTGAAGAACGGGCTATACGTGAGAATCCGATCAAGCGAACCACAGAATTAATGCGTCGGGTTTTCGGGAGTGTCAGCTAGAGCAAGGCGTGCTAAAGCCTGGTCGTAAACTGCCTTGCGTCGGTTGGTGCGGGGTCGATCAGCTGTCTTGCATCGACTGTGTTTGCTAAACTACCGAGCTGGTCGCGATCTGCTGTATTGATTGGGGAACGATCAGTTTTCGGGTGCTGGTAATTTTAATTTCAATGACGGGGGCTCGTGTGAGCGTTCACCAAGACAAAGTTTTTTTTAAAGTATTTATCGGGGTGCTGGCTGGTTTGGCACTTTTTACGTTCGCAATTGCGATATTGGCCAACATGTTTTCGCCTGACGGTGAGGGCGCACGGGATCCGTTGGTGCAAATGCAGTTAGAGGAACGTTTGATGCCGGTTGGGAAATCCCGTATTGCTCAGTAAGATCATGGCTTAAAGGAGGGTTCGACCTCCCCGGCATGACTTGTGGCTGGAGTTGAAAAATATCTATCATGAGGAGTGAAGTTGGTAGATCACTGGCCTGGTCAACTTATGGTTCCGCAACTGCTTTATCTAACAACGCTCGCCCTGGTATTTACTGTATATCTTTTGATCAATAAATAAGTGGAGAAACTGATGAGTCATAGCGACTCCAACTTCTATAAGTCTTTTGCGTTTGTTCTGGGCGCGTTGGTGCTCTTTACTCTATTTATCGCATTTATTGCCAATACATTGTCTCCTGCAGCGGGCGATGATCCCCTGGCGATGGCCGAGCAGCAGAAGTTCATATCTCCGGTGGGGCGTTCGCGTGTGAAGGCCGTTGCGGAGGCAGCTACTAACGCAACGGTGCAGCCGGTGCCTGCAAAGCAAGCGGCAACCACCGAGACTGAAAGTTCCAGTACACCAGATGAGGTTAAAACCCCGGTGGCTGAAGAAACGGTTGCTACGACGGAGGCCGCTGCGGCAGTCGAAGATTCAACTGCAGCCACCACAGCAGAGGTGTCTTCACCTGTAGTAAATGCGTCTATGAAAGTGAAAGCGACAGTAGCGACGAATTGCGCAGGCTGTCATAACACCGGCCTGCATGGCGCGGCGAAACCGGCTGATGCTGAAGCGTGGAGCGCCTTGGCAGATAAAGGCATTGACACTCTGACAATGAGCGTCATAAATGGTAAGGGTAAAATGCCTGCTCGAGCGGAGTCGAGTCTGAGTGATGAAGAAATCAAGCAAGCTGTGCAATTGATGATTTCAAAGGCTACAGGTGCATCTGCGAAGAATGCTTCGGGCATAGCAACGACTGCAACTGTTGCAACAACTGCAGCGATTGCCGCACCGGCGGTGACAAAAGAGCCAGTGCAAACTGTGGAGATACCTGCTGCAGTTAAGGAGGTTGTCGATACTACCTGTGCAGCGTGTCATATCTCCGGTGTTGCGAATGCGCCTAAGTATGGTGATAAGGAGGCTTGGGCCAAGCGCATGGAGAAGGGGATTGATGCTGTGACCTCCAGTGCGATCACCGGCATCGGTGCTATGCCGCCACGTGGCGGAAGTGCATTAAATGATGAGCAAATGAAGATCGCCATCGAGTACATGCTTAGTAAGTAAAGTGATGTCGTATGAGTGCGGCGTCAGTTTGTCGCACTCACTAGTCTTGCCGAAGCTTGTCATCTGTCGCGATGGGCGTTGGGTAGCGCATTACGATCCAATAGGACGAAATAATAAACGTCATAAGCGTCGCCGTCTGCACCGTCATGGACGCTTTCTCTGAAATGACTCCGGCACTTACCGCGACAACGGCTACTAACAGTGAAAATTCACTGATCTGCCCGAGCCGTACGCCAATCTCGCCAGACATTTTGGCTTTTTCTTTTTCCCGTCTAAGCAGCAGCTTGAATATCAAAGGCTTGGCAATTACTGCGGTTAGTGCCAATGCGGTAGCAGGGAAAATTACTCCGGATACGCTAGTGATATCAAAGCCTGCTCCGAGTCCGAAGAAAAACATAATCAGGAAAAAATCACGCAGGGGCTTTAAGCTTTCTGCGATGTAGCGCGCGATTGGATTGGCTGCAAGCGAAACGCCGGCGATAAACGCGCCAATCTCATGCGATAGCCCGACAGCGTGTGCGAGCTCAGCGATGCCCAGACACCAGCCGACGGTAGCGAGAAAAATGTACTCGGTAATCTGGTCAAAACGCTGAAATAGTCGGGACAACACGTATTTTGAAATAAAGTAGGCGGCGCCTGCGATGGTCGGGAGCAAAATCAGCATGCCGAGTACTTCGAGTATCGCAGAGCCCTGGTGTCCTAATTCATCGAGCAATAACAGCGCGACAACAGCAATAATGTCCTGCAGCAACAGGATGCTGACGATGATTTCGCCCATGCGTTGATGGTGCAGCGCGCTGGTGGGAAGAAGCTTCAGCCCAACGATAGTTGATGAGAACATCATGGTCGTGCCAATCACGGCACTATCTGTCGGTGAGAATCCAAAGGCCATGGAAATCACAAACCCGAGCAGTGCGAATGTGATGCAACTTAGAAGTGTGACGACCGTTGCCTCGCGCAGCAGGTTTTGCAGGTCTCTCGGTTCCAGGTTTAGGCCGAGTAAAAATAGCAGGAAGATGATGCCCACATTGGCTATATCTGCCACCAGTGCGGGATCTGGCACCAGGCCCGTTACATGAGGTCCGGCTAACAGGCCGACGGCAATGTAGGCCACGAGCAGAGACTGGCGTGCATACAGCGCGACGGTAGCGAGCACAGTCGCGCCAGTGAAAATTAGAAAGATGGTGTAAAGTATGGAGTCTCCGCTCAAAGCGGCAGGCCTTTTTTACAATTTGCTGGGTCATTCACTGAAAGGGTAGTCTCTGTCGATCTTAGTGGCAGGCGCCGGCTATGCCGATGTAAAGGATGTCAGGTAAGTGTAGAGAGTAAATTGCCGTGTGTCGTTGACCATATGGCGAGGGTGCTGTCGGTAAGATCACCCGCGTGACCGAATAATCGGTTAAAATATCGTCCCGACGGATGCTGTTGAGTTGTAGCATTCAAGTCTCCCAAAGCCTGGTGACAGGTCCCTTAAATTTTACAGTTCGAATCCTATGGCCCGTCTAGTTGAATTTGTCGGTAATCACCCCATCTTGTTTTTGGCGATCGCTGTGGTGATCGGCATGTTGGCCTTCTTTGAATATCAGCGCGCGTTTTCGGGTGTGAAAATCCTCAGTCCGATGGAGGCGACCCGGCTGCAAAATGATGAGTCGGCGGTGTTTGTTGATGTACGTGAAGATTCCGAGTACAAGATTGGCCATATTAAGGACACCATTCATATTCCGATGAGCAGTTTCCCCAAGCGTATGGTTGAGTTGGAAAAACTGAAAGACAAACCGGTTATCGTATATTGCGCCAGTGGCGCCAGGGCTGGCGGGGCGGCAGGTAAGCTACGCAAAAATGGATTTCAGTCGGTCTACACTCTTCAAGGCGGGGCGGTAGGCTGGGAGAAAGCCAGTTTGCCACTTGCCACAAAAGCATAGCCTTAAATTCCAGGGGCAGAGTGAGTGAGCAGATGAACAATGAAGTCGTAATGTATTCCACCGGGCTGTGTGGATTTTGCCGGGCGGCGAAACGGTTACTCGACAACAAAGGTGTGGAATACCAATCCATAGCGGTGGATCGAGATGCTGAAAAGCGCCAGGAAATGATGGACAGAAGCGGGCGCCGCACGGTGCCGCAAATCTTCATTGGCGATCATCACGTCGGCGGATTCGACGATCTGCAGGCGCTTGAGTCAGCCGGCGAACTGGATGCGTTGTTAAATAAAAGCTAGCCTGGTTTGCTGGCCGTATTGTGGTTGCAGGTTGCTCCGATCGTAAGCAATCATTTCGTAAGATTATCCAATTGCCAGATTGAACTACACTACCCCATTATCTATTAATAACTCAGGAACCCACCCATGGCTGAAGAAACGGGCGCTGCCGGTACTCAGGAAAATCCACAGATCTTTCGCGTGCAAAAGGTCTACATAAAAGATGTGTCCTTCGAGACCCCGCGTTCAACCGAAATATTTACCGAACAAGCGCAGTGGGCCCCCGAAGTAAAAGTGCAACTCAATACCGAAAACAAGAATATTAGAGACGATCTGTTCGAATGTACCCTGATGCTCACAGTGACCGTTGAACTCGAAGAAAAGCCTGCCTACCTTGCAGAGGTTCAGCAATCAGGCTTGTTCACTATCGCGGGTTTTAACGAAGACGAAAAAGCGCACTTGCTTGGTAGTTACGCGCCTAGTGTTTTATTTCCGTTTGTGCGAGAAGTGGTCTCTGATTTGGCGGTGAAGGGCGGCTTTCCGCAAATGCTGCTTGATCCAATCAATTTTGACGCACTGTATTCGCAGCATCTGGCTTCTAATAAGCAACAGAATGCACCTGCGCCAGAAACGCAGCAGTAACAGATTACAGATGCAGGATATGCTGCGCTATAAAGCGCAATGTCTGTGACGGTCGAACGTCAGGTTGCAGTCCTTGGTGCCGGAAGCTTCGGCACCGCACTTGCCAATCTCATTGCGAGCAATGGTTATCGAGTGACCCTTTGGGGGCGCGACGCGGATACTCTGCGAAGCATCTCATCCACAGGTGAGAATCAACGCTACTTGCCGGGTGTGGCGCTAAGCGATTCGATGCGCTGCCGTGCCGATTTGCAGGATGCGCTCGGTGATGCGAGTGACATATTGGTGGCCATACCAAGTCAGCACTTCAACAATATTATTGAAAAAATCGAGGCGTATGCGCCCAGTTCCTCTGCGGTGCTGTGGGCTTGCAAAGGTCTTGAGCCAAAGACCGGGCGCTTCCTAAGCGAGGTGGTTGAGCAGCGATTAGGATCCAATCGAGACTATGCGGTGATCTCTGGCCCGACGTTCGCGCAGGAACTTGCAGCGCACCTTCCAACCGCCATTGTTGTCGCTGCGAATCGAGCTGGTTACGCCGCTTCCGTTACTGAATTGCTCCATAATGATCGCTTTCGCGCTTATGCAAGCAATGATATCAGGGGCGTGCAACTGGGCGGCGCTTTTAAGAATATTTATGCGATCGCCGCCGGTATATCTGATGGGCTGGAGTTTGGTGCCAACGCCCGTGTTGCTGTGATAACACGCGGTCTGGCAGAGCTGATGCGTCTTGGTGAATGTCTGGGTGTGCAGTCTGAAACCCTGATGGGGTTGTCCGGCGTCGGCGATTTGATTCTTACTTGTACTGACAATCAGTCGCGCAACAGGCGCTTTGGATTGGCCTTAGGTGAGGGCAAGTCTGCGGCTGATGCATTGCACAGTATTGGGCAATCAGTGGAAGGTGTAGTGGCGACCGAGATCGCCTGGCAACTGGCAAAAAAACACGATGTGAGTATGCCAATTGTTGAACAGGTTCATCGTGTTATCAGCGGGCGGGTGACACCGAAAGATGCCGTTGGCGCATTGCTTGGCAGGTCGTCAACAGCCGAGTGATATGCTCGAATTTATTGGACGTTCATCGTAATGGCAAACGGCAGAAGCGCCCGTGCCCCTGCGGGCAACACATCAAAACACATCAGTAATCGAGATCAAGGTAACCCGCAGCGTGAGCAAGGCCGAATTATGCTCATCCGATCGCAGCCAAATATTGCATTCATATGTGTAGCATGATGCAGGAATAACGAGCATATCTGCAGCGATACTGCATGTCCTTGCTCACGCTGCGGGTTACCTGAATACGGGTTTCCTGTAAGCCAGTTAGCGTGAGCAGTGGCTGAGCCGATTAGGCCAAGTGCTCAATCTGTACGGTGTTATAAGCGTAGCGCCAAACTGAGATCCCAATTGCTATACGTCACTTTGCTGAATCCTCGTCGGGGAAAGAAGGCAGATGTATTACTTAAAGCTCAGCTGGCGCCAGGCCTCGTAACTCACAATTGCCACCGCATTGGATAAATTCAAACTACGGGAATTTCCCTGCATTGGAATGTGTAGCCGGTTGTTCTCGGGTACAGAGTGGCTAACGTCGTCCGGTAATCCATTGGTCTCTGAGCCGAACATCAGATAATCATCAGTAGAATATTCAACGCTTGTATAGAGCCGATGTGATTTACTGGAATATGACCATACGGTGGAAGGCTTGGTCGTCTCGATGAATGATTGAAAGTCTGGCCACTGCTGCACATAGGCGAGGTCCCGATAGTCCATGCCGGCACGCCGGACACTTTTTTCTGTTAATTCGAAGCCGAGTGGTTCAATGAGATGTAATTTGCATCCATTGTTTGCACACAACCTAATGATATTACCTGTGTTGGGTGGTATCTGAGGATTTACGAGAACAATATTGAACATATCGCTTGAGCCGGGCGGTAAGGTGAAGAGTGAAGTGGTACTGATTACACGCGGAAAATGCTTGATCGGTAGAAAGTCTGCAAGCTATGGTGCGTGTTGCACGAGGGGAGCTTCCTGGCTCGATTTTCCGGATGTAGTTGTATGTATTTCGTTGTACCGTTGTCTAATTCTATCAGTGCTATCGTAGCAGGATTGGTATCTGTATTGTTGCTGTCGTTTGTCGCGGGCTGTAGCAGTCGTGTACCCATAGCGCACCCACCTGATAAAGCGACCACAGACCAAGCGCGGCCTGTTGATTCACTGGTTGATCCCGCTATTCCTGAAATAACAGGCGCGATGCAGAGTTTGCCCAAGCCAGGGGTTTTACTTAGCGACCCCGAATTGACTCAACACCCGGTAACGCCAGCGGTGAAGAAAACCGCTTTATACACAGTGGTGGCTGACCAAGTTCCGATAAAGGAAATACTCTATGCTATCGCTCGCGACACATCTGCAAGTGTTGATGTGGTCGGAGAGCTTAAAGGTAACATCAGTCTTAGTATGATCAACCAGCCGCTTATCTCAATACTGGATGAGATTGCGCGCCAGATGCCAGTGCGTTATGAACTTGCTGGTGATCAGATATTGGTGCTTGAAGACAAACCTTTCATCCGATCCTATCAAGTGGACTACCTGAACATTCAACGTAATTCAGAAAGTCGGGTCGATCTCGCCACTCAGGTAGGTTCCATTCGAACCAGCATTGAAGGTGCTTCCAATAGTCAGGCGGGAACTAATGGCTCCCGGCTATTTGTGGAGAATAAATCTGAGAATAACCTCTGGGCATCGTTGGTGGCCAGTATCGCCGGAATAATAGGTGAAGAAGTAACACCTGAAAGTGGTGGGAGCAGTAATATATTTGTCAATCGTGAGTCCGGGATAATTACCGCTCGCGCTACTAACGCGCAACACCAATCGATCGATGCATTGTTAACAGAGGCAGTGAGCAGCGCACAGCGGCAAGTGCTAATTGAGGCTACTGTTGTTGAAGTTACTCTTAGCGATAGATTTGAATCGGGAGTTGACTGGAAAGTACTCAATGGCGGGCAGGCAGGTGGGGCATTTGACTATGCTCAATTGCTTGGTGGATTGCCCCGGGCCGCAGAGGCCGTGGCACCGGTTACAGCGCTGTTAAGCTACAGTGACCCAGACTCCGTACTCGGGAACCTGTCAGGCACTTTGAAGCTGTTACAGCAATTTGGTGACGTTCAGGTGTTGTCGAGTCCGAAAATTATTGCTATGAACAATCAACCGGCTGTACTGAAGGTTGTAGATAACAGAGTGTATTTTACCTTTGAAGTTGATCGGCTACAGCGTGAAAACGGAGATGAAAGAACGGTAGTGGACAGTACCGTGCACTCGGTACCGGTTGGACTGGTGATGAGTGTTACCCCGTTTATAAATCAATTTGATGAAGTGATATTAAACGTTAGACCAACAATATCGAGGATTCTCAACTTTGCGGAAGACCCAAGCCCTGCATTGGCGGGTCAAAGTCAGATTCGTAATCTGATACCCGAAATACAAGTGAGGGAAATGGAGTCACTATTGCGAGTGCAGAGTGGTGATGTCGCTATCATTGGCGGGCTTATGCAGAATAAAGTCGATACCAGAACCACAGGTGTTCCCGGGTTGGAGCGTCTGCCATTGTTTGGAAAGCTCTTTACTCATAAGAAAAAAGAAATTGATAAAACAGAGCTGCTTGTGTTTTTGCGGCCCACTGTAATGAATCGAACATCGATTGAAAACAATGTTGGGTATTCAGACGCAGTACCTCAACACTTGGCCCGTAATTCAGTTGCCAGTTCTGACGTTGTTACAGGTAAATAGATTATGAGTTTAAAGCTAGAGCCTTTGCTTCACCCACAAGAACGGGGATCAGTAAAAGAAGAGACTGATAGTGATGTCGTTGCTAATGAATCGTCAGTAATTCATCCGGACAGTGCGAATCCCGCCTTAGAACAGCTGAGCGAGGATCGCGGTGGGAATCGTTCAAGCCTCAGTTTGAATCTTGATCCTGTATTCTTTTTCGTGGCGGCCATCTCTACCGTGGGAATAGTAGCCAGTTTGTTAACGCTTTATTTACGTAGTGAAAGTGTTATTCAACAGAATTTACGTGAATTGAAAGACCAGACGGCTGAGCTTGAAGCCAGAATTTCTGCCGGTCAGATATTAGTCACTCAAAATTCCGCTTCGGACATATTACCTACTGAGGATGTTCTCCGGGAAGAATTACAAATAAATGTTGCACCAAGCAACAGCGCAGTCACCGGAATGAGATCGGGTGAAATTGATCAAGCTATAGTGGAGAAAACGCACTCAGCCAGCGGTTCGGTAAAGAGCTCTACAATTGAAGGCATGGCAGTAGGAGATGTATCAGGCACAGCTAGTAATAGCGAGCCAACGAGGCTGTCCGCTCAGTCTCCTGCAGTCGATGTAAATGTTGTTGATGGTTCCATTGACCTGGAAAAAAATGCTGATGTTACTGAGTTGCAGGTTGAGATTGAAAAATTAAATCGTTTGATCGCGACCCAGCGGGAACAGATTGAGTTTCTCGCTCAGGAAAATCATGAGCTTCGCATAGCGGCCGAATTTACACCGGGTGCTACTGATGCGAAGAGTGTATACAGAATCTCGCAGGATGAAATCGATCAATCGCCAACCATCAGTGACGCTGTCGAGCGCGAGCTAATAAGCAATGAGGCGGAAGTGGTGTTATTACCTGAGGTTCCGCAAAGCGTAGATAGAAACCTCATTGACGTCGACTTGCTGGTAATGGGCGTAGAAAATTCTGGCCTACGCGTTGCCAGTAGTGACAACGCGACAGGTGGGGTATCGGGTGGAGAGCTAACGGAATTAATTGTCAATGGCTACAACGCCTATATTGAAGGTGACTACCGAAGTGCAGAAAAATGGTACGACAAAGCGATGCATCTTGATCCCTATAGTCGGGATGCGAATCTTGGCGTGGCGGCAATTGCCAGTCTTCAAGGTCACAACAGACTGGCAGAGAATCGCTACCGGCATTTACTGTCTCTGAACCCGGATGACAAGACAGCATTCTCAGCTCTATTGTTGCTTGCGTCTGCAGATAATTCAATTGAACATGAGTTGCTCGCTCTGATTGAGCAGCAGGCACGAGACCGTGCAGGGTTGTATGCCGTGCTGGGTCACTTTTACAGTCAGCAGCGTCGATGGTCTGAGTCGAGTGATGCCTACCGTAAATCGCTGGCGTTTAATTCTGCTGGGATGATCAATGCTGACGATCTATTTAACCTTGCTGTCAGCCTGGACAATCTGGGTCAGACAGGCCCGGCCGCCACTTATTATCAGCAGGCCTTGAATACTGATGGCATGCATAGCTTTGATGACGTCGTGGCTCGAGATCGTCTGAGATTAATTGTAAACAGGCCTTAGTCTGCTCAGATTTCGGCTTTTTTTCCTGACCCGTTGTTCCCCATAGACCAATAGTACTGGCACGTCGCGAGCTTTTGACTATGGCGTTACGAGTGTGGACCGGCGCACAAATTGCAATCCGTTTTCCTTGGTTTTATAAGCTGCAGTGCAACAAGAGCGGGGGTTCAATTGACGGAAGTCATCCCAGTGGTTAGTAATAAGAATGAAAAATCTGAAGCTGACACTATACAGATAGCACGAGAGTCCATTCTGGCGCAATCAGCGGCACTGGCCAGTATTGCCAATGGATTGGGGCCTGAGTTCGATGCTGCGGTGCAGTTGATTGTGCAGTCCGCTGGCCGGGTCATTGTCATTGGCATGGGAAAGTCAGGCATTGTGGGTCAAAAAATTGCCGCTACGCTAGCCTCAACAGGTACACCTTCGTTCTATGTTCACCCCGCGGATGCCATTCATGGTGATCTGGGAATGATTACTCCTGTTGATGTGGTGTTATTAATTTCTAACTCAGGTGGTACCGAAGAGGTTGTAAAGTTACTTCCCTCTATAAAATACTTCGGTAATCAAATTATCAGCTTTGTTGGACGACCCAATTCGAGTATTGGTGATTCGGCTGATGTAACTCTGGTGCTACCGGTGGAGCGCGAAGTTTGTCCGCATAATCTGGCTCCAACGACTTCAACACTAGTGACCATGGCGGTGGGCGACGCTCTGGCAGTGGCACTAATGAAGGCGAAGAATTTTGCTCCCGCCGATTTCGCACATTTCCACCCCGGCGGCATGCTCGGTAAAAGCCTGCATTCGAAAGTACGGGACGTAATGCGTCAGCAAGATGTGCCGTTGTGTGCCCCGCATGACAGCATTTCGTCTGCAGTGATGGCCATGACATCTTCACGGCTTGGCCTGGTAGTGGTTCATACCGATCATAAAGTGCTGGGTATTTTTACAGACGGTGATTTGCGCCGCGCACTTTTGTCCGGTGCTGCAGTTATGGAGCAGCCCGTGAGTGAATATATGACTTTGGGACCTATATGTGTATCTGCTGATGCATTGATTAAAGATGCAGAAAGTTTAATGCGTGAACACAAAGTCCGGGCGCTGGTAGTGATATCTGCGCGTGAAGGTGAAAAGGAAACTATCTGCGGTATTCTCGAGATATTCAGTAGTGGAGAATAATATGAATTCACAGGTTAAATTGCTGTGCCTGGTGGTGTGTACCGTGATAATCGCAGGTTGCACAACAACGCCTGAAAAGTACAAGAAAAAGACTGTCTTTGCTCAACCGGCAGCGATGTCAATGAAGGCAGACAACAGCAAGATGCAGGCGGTGGCGACGGCAGGCGTCGGAGTTGCGCAGCAGTTTGTTGATCGTGCCACCGGTATGACCACACAGCTTGTTGTCGAGGCAGAGTACTTCTCCGCAAACGGCAGAACTTGTCGTCGTTTTAAGGAACGTGTTAACGGGCGAGACGTTACTGGTGTCGGGTGTAATGATTCGCGTAGTGGCTGGATCGAAATACCGCATGCAGCATTGATGCGATAAAGATTGACCGGTTAATGACTCAACCTCAGGCCAACACTGCCCCTACTGTCTTAAAGCGTGATAGCGCGTTCGCCGTGCAGTGTCGGGTATTGCATGCGTTGATACTGCGTGAATTAAAGTCGCGTTATGGCAATCGGCGACTCGGGTTTATGTGGGCTGTTATTGAACCACTGATGTTTATTTCGGTGTTTGTTGCAGGTTTCCATTTGATCGGACGGAGTAGTCAGGGCGGGGTTGAAGCTCCTTTGTTTTTTGTTGCTGGGTTTAGTCCCTTTTTTATGTTTAGAGATATTTTTTCCCAGGTTAAATCTGGTACTCAGGGGCAGCAGTCTCTGATGATGTTCCCGCAAGTAACCAGAATGGACATTCTGCTTTCGAAATTGATAGTCAATGCGCTCATATCTATCTCGGTTTTTATTGTGCTGATGTTAGGTCTTTATGTAATCGGGTTTCAGTATCGTATTGAAAATCCACTGGGTGTGTTGATCGGGTTTTCTTTGATTGCTTCAATTGGGTTGGGGATGGGCTTGGTGTTTGGTGCGCTCGCTATTCGATATGAATTCATATCGTCTTTTTCGGAACCGCTGTTGGGACGCCCACTATTTCTGACGTCGGGTTTGTTTTTTTCTGCCAGTGTGCTGCCGCCGAATGTGCGGGAAGTATTCTTATATAACCCACTATTGCATTGTATCGAATATATCCGAACATCGATGTTTGTGAGTTTTGACAGTCGTTATGTTGATTTACCTTATGTAGTGATATTTACGCTGATATTGAATAGCTTTGGTTTAATGCTGTTGGGCGTCTTTGAACGGCAGCGGAAGTAGTTCGTGATTGCGCTTGAGAATGTCACTAAATCGTATGGTCTGGGTGATCAAACACATCGTGTACTGAACAATATTTCATTCAGTTTTCCCTATCGTAAAAGCGTGGGGATACTGGGTGCCAATGGGGCGGGCAAAAGTACCTTAATTAAAATAATTGGCGGTGCGGAGCGCCCGGATTCCGGTCGTGTGATACGCACCAGCAGATTGTCGTGGCCGATGGGTTATTCCGGTGGATTTCAAGGCACCTTAACCGGCAGGGAAAATGCTAGATTCGTCGCTCGCATTTACGGCGCACCTTTTGATGAGGTAGAGCGAAAAACCAACGAATTTGCAGAATTGGGACAGTACTTTGATCGTCCTTTGTCTTCTTATTCGGCTGGCATGAAATCACGCTTTGCCATGTCGCTCAGCTACGCGCTGGACTTTGAGTACTACTTAGTTGATGAGGCGCTGGAGACGGGCGACGCCAGATTAAAAGAAAAATTTCGACAAATATTTAAGGAAAGGCGGCAGACCTCTTCGGTGATCCTCGTTTCACACAACGAGCAGACAATACGCAAGAACTGCGATGTGGCGACAGTGTTGCACCAGGGCAAGCTGCACTATTTCGATAATCTGGATGATGCATTTATGTTGTATAGAAAAATACTTTTTAAGAAGATTGCGGCTTGAATCCTGTTGCCCTTAGAGTAATTGTCGCAGCGCTAATACCAGTGCTAATGGCTGCCAGCTATTTCGGCTTAATTGCTTCGGACCGATATGTTTCAGAGGCCAGCGTGGTGCTCCGCAGTGGCAGTCCTTCGGCCTCCAGCATGGTGCTTGGCGGTTTACTGCCAGTCGGTAACCCGGATACACAGGACGTGCTTGTGGTGGCCGACTACATTCATTCTATGGAAATGGCCCGGCATCTGGATGAAAAGTTCGGGCTAAGAAAACACTACTCAGACAGAGCTATTGATTTTGTTTCAAGGCTCACCGCGAATGCCACAGATGAGGAATTTCTCGACTACCTGAAAAATATGATAGGTGTGAAGTATGAGGAAACCAGTTCTATTATTTCAATCACTATAAAAGCGTTTAGCCCGGATTTATCCCGTGACGTTAACCGGGAGGTGATTGCGCGTAGCGAACTGCTAATAAATCGTTTATCGGACCGCATAGTGGAAGATACGTTAGCCCAAGCGCGACTGGAGGTTGAAAATGCTATTTCAAATGCACGTGATATATCAAATAAGTTATCTATGTTTGCAAACGATAACGGGTCGATCAACCCTGGCACCGATGCCAGTTCAATTGTAGGGTTGATCGCGGCGCTTGAAGGAAAGCTCGCTGAGACGCGAGCACTGTATACCGAAAAATCTGCGTATATGCGTGACACTTCCACTGAAATGCGGGCGCTTACTAACAGAATTAATGGCATTGAGACCGAATTGAGGCGTGAGAGATCCCGATTGTCTGATGAGCAAGGGGTGGGAAGTGCGATTGAGAAATATAAACCTTTGTTGGTTGAAGAGGAGTTGGGTCGACAAAGGTACTCCGCGGCATTGCAGGCTTTTGAATCTGCTCGTGCCGAGTCCCAAACAAAAAAGCGATATCTTGCAACGTTCGTGCAACCCAGTCTGCCAACATCATCAACCGAGCCTGATCGATTGATCGATGCGGTGAGTGCAATCTTGCTGTCATTTCTTTTGTACTCCATTTTTGCGCTATTCAGGGCGGCGATCAAGGAGCATATTGATTTTGCGATCTAACTATTTGAAAGAGAGTATGCATAAACTTCTGGTGTTGATGGCGGCTGTAATGATCACCAATACAGTAGGAGCTCAAACCAGTGTTGAGTCTACTGGTATTGCTGTGAGTGAAGGCAGTGAGTTGTTCAATAAAAAACAGCCGCAGCAGATTGATCATTTGCGCAACCGAATTAGACCATTCGGTCATACGCTTTTTGGTGGTGGATTTTCTGCTTCCGAGACGTTGGGGCTTAACTCAGACTACGTTGTAGGCGTTGGCGATAAAGTAGCAGTACGAATTTGGGGGGCGACTGCTTATGATCAGGTGCAAGTGGTAGACTCACAAGGGAATATTTTTATTCCTGATGTCGGCCCGGTAAAGCTTGGTGGTGTTAAAAACTCAAATGTTAATGGCACTGTCAAGGCGGCTATCGCACGTGTTTATACCAATGATGTTGAAGTCTATACCAATCTGATTACGGCCCAGTCTGCGAGTGTGTATGTCACGGGTTATGTGCACAAGCCGGGTAAGTACTCTGGAATGCCAAGCAGCTCAGTGCTGAATTTCATAGATAAAGCCGGTGGTATTGATGAGGCCAGTGGCAGTTTCCGTAAAATAGAAATTCTCAGGAATTCTAAGACGATTGCGGTGGTTGATCTTTATGACTTTATCCGCAACGGGTTGATTCCGGATGTGGTATTGAAAGATGGTGATGCGATTGTGGTTAAACCTCTTATGCACACCGTATATGTGGATGGTGATGCGGCGAAGCCTAATCGCTTTGAATTTACTTCAGATACCATCACTGGCAGTGATGTGATTGATCTTTCATCACCCCTTGCCGGAGTCACTCATGCAGCCATTAGTCAAGTGCGTGCTGGTGAGGGTGTATTTGAGTATCTGCCTCTTGCACAGTTCAAACAACGTGTGATTGGTGACGGTGACATGGTTTCGTTTCGATCTGATGTTAATGAAAAGAATATTAGCGTCAATATTGCGGGTACTTTTAACGGAGCTTCAGCGATTACCGTTAGTCGACGTGCGACTTTGCGTCAGGTGCTGGATTTGGTAGAAGTGGATCCGGAACTAAGCGCTTACGAAAGTATATACATAAAACGCAAGAGCATAGCGAGCCGGCAAAAGATCGCGATAGAAGATAGCCTGAAACGACTTGAGTCAGAGTATTACACTGCTCCTTCCAGCACTGATAGTGAGTCTAGAATCAGAGTTCAAGAGGCTAATCTGATCTCTGAGTTCGTCAAAAAGGTGTCACGAATTGAGCCTCAGGGAACACTTGTGGTGGTTGCGAGCAAAGGGGTGGCTGATATTGTTCTTGAGAATGACGACACCATATTTATTCCACGCCGCAGTCCAAGCGTATTGGTAACAGGCGAAGTTCGCTTGCCACGTGCCTTTCTTTGGGAAAAAGGTGTCTCGGTTAACAGCTATATTTCCCGTGCAGGGGGTTATTCGAGTAATGCCAATCGTGGGAATGTGCTGTTGGTGAAGCAGGATGGCCGGGTGATTAGCGCCGGTAATACCCCGGTCGAAGCCGGTGATGAGCTTCTGATTTTGCCCAAGGCACCGACCAAAAATCTACAGCTCGCCGCCAGCATAACCGACATTTTGTACAAAATAGCCGTGGCCACTCGAGTGGCGCTCTCTATCTGACACGTGTTCCGCTGGTGTCTGGAATTCACATTATTCATCTTAAATAGCCCGTGACTGAGGAAATGGGCGCAGAGATTGCGACGGTCACCCTGTTCTATTGAGTGGTTAGCGTCTTGAAGTTGATCGACAAGGCTGCTGAGGAATGTTTAACCAATAACAATTGACGCATACGCGAATCAGTGTGTGCGTAAGAGTCAATGAAAAACAACACGTCAAAAATAAAAACAATAAAGCGCGTGCTGGCACCTGTTGCGAGGTTGGCGCCACGTCTTAAGCCCCGTTTGAAGCCGCTGAACGACATTCGCGAAGCTTATAAGGGCAACACAGGGCAATGGACATCTACTGGAGATGATCCGCAATTTGCCTGTGAATTTCCCCTATTTGAGCTGCATACCGGTTGGTATATGATCACTCTCAATATTGAGAGTAATAGCGTCCACGACGTTGCAAAGTTCTATGTAAATCAAGGTAAGGGGTACCTGGAAGAGGAATCGATAAAAATTCCCTATCAATCTCGAAAAGTTGCCAAACGAATCGTTAAGTTTGATCGTAAAGCGCTTGGAATTCGCTTTGATCCGCTCAGTAGTGCCGGTGAATTCAAGGTGCGGGAATTTCTGGTGAGTCCAGTGACTTTCAAGTTTGCTGAAGCGAGAATGCTTCGCAAACTCATGCGGTGGAATCCTTCAAAGCATGAAGACACTGTGGCCGGCACGAAGCAGATGCTAATGCAGCAGGCTGAAAAATCCGGTCAAAGCTACCAGGTGGTTCTGGAGTGCCATTACTCTGCGCTGTTTTCGGCTCCGCAAAGAAGTCATAATTACAACACCTGGATTGAAAAAATTGAATCGCGAATCCTGCCTTCAAAAGAGGAAGTGACGGCGATTGGTAAGGACAGTAACAAGCCACTGATTTCAGTGATTATGCCGACCTACAACACCGATGCCGGGTTGTTAAATGAGGCTGTTCAGTCCGTGGTCGATCAAAGTTACACGAATTGGCAGTTGTGTATATCTGATGATGGTTCGAGTTCGTCTGACACTGTCGATGCGATAAAAAACTGGGCAAAGGCTGAAAAAAGAATAAACGCTGTTTTCGGAGACGGTGATGCAGGTATTGCTATCAATACCAATTCGGCGCTTGCACGTGCGACTGGTGATTACTGTGTGTTCTTTGATCACGATGATCTGCTGGCTGACAACGCACTATTTGAGATTGCGACCAGCGTGGTGCAGCACCCGAAGCTTAAGCTGATTTACTCCGATGAAGATAAGGTTGACAGTACCGGTGTTCGGATCGATCCTCATTTTAAGCCTGATTGGAACCCGGATCTATTATTGTCGCAGAACTACATTTGCCATCTAGTGGCGTTGAAAAGAACTTTGATTCAGCAGCTTGGTGGTCTTCGAGCTGGCTTTGAAGGCGCACAAGATCATGATCTATTGTTGCGTGTAATGGAAGTGGTCAGTGCAGATGAAGTAAAACATATCCCTAAAGTCCTTTATCATTGGCGAATGACTCCTGAATCGACCGCTGCCAGCGCACAGGCAAAAAATTATTCCACTGATAGTGGTGTGGCGGCTGTTGCGGATTATCTGTCGAAGGTGAGTGCTTCGGCCACAGTCGAGCAGGGGAAGTATCCGAACACCTACCACGTGAGTTGGGGGTTGCCTGAAGATATACCCAAAGTCAGTATTATTATTCCTACTCGTGATCGCCTGGATATATTATCCCAATGCATTGGCAGTGTTCTCCAGCGCACGGACTACCCTGACTATGAAATCATAGTGGTGGATAACGAATCAGTGGAGCCGGCGACTCATGAATATTTTGAGCAGTTGAAGGCGCAAGACAACATTAATATACTTAAATACGACGGTGTCTTTAATTACTCAGCTATTAATAACTTCGCTGTCGGGCATGCCCGTGGCGACGTTATCACCATGATGAATAATGATATCGAAGTTATCAATGAAGGTTGGTTGCGGGAAATGGTCAGTCATGCTATCCGACCAGACGTCGGTTGTGTTGGTGCAAAATTATTATATAAAAATAATATGGTCCAGCATGCTGGTGTGATATTGGGTATAGGTGGGGTGGCCGGGCACGCACACAAATACTTTGATGCCGAATCTGCAGGATATTTCTCGCGTTTGCATCTTACTCAGAATCTTTCTGCAGTCACAGCTGCATGTCTGACGGTGGAGAAAAAAATCTACCAGCAGGCTGGCGGTTTTAACGAAAGTCATTTAAAGGTTGCTTTTAACGACGTGGATTTCTGCCTGCGAGTTGGGTCGCTGCAGTTGCGTAATGTATGGTCTCCGTATGCCTTGTTGTATCATCACGAGTCTGTGAGCCGCGGGCATGAGAATACGCAGGAGAAGAAAACTCGTTTCAATAGCGAGGCGAATTATATGCAAGAGCAATGGGGTGAGCTATTAAGCTCTGACCCGGCTTATAATCGTAACCTAACTCTCGTGCGAGAAGATTTCTCGCTCGCTGCGTAGAGGCCGTAAATCTATGCAATTTCCGATTATCTATCTGCATATACCTAAGACCGCCGGTACAAGTTTTAGAATGAGTGCTGAGCAGTACTTTGGTCCTGACCAGGTATTGAATGATTACGGTAAAGAGTCTCCAAGCACATCGGAGGATATTCGATCTGCTGTGTATGATACCAATGATGTTGCAGTGTTGCGTAAAACCGGTCTCAAGCATAAATTCCTGACAGGGCACTTCTGTATGGTTAAGTACAAGGAGATATTTCCTGATTCACCTGTGGTATCTTTTTTTCGAGAGCCGGTCGATCGTGTGATCTCTGAGTTCGTACATTTTTCCTCACACTACAATTTTGAAGGTTCCTTGCGAGACTTCTACACAAAACAGCAATTTCAGAACAGGCAGTCTCATTCAATGTCAGGGGCTTTGCCGACGGATTTGGATTTCTATGGCATTACAGAAGACTATAAACAGAGTCTTGATCTCTTTAACAAAAAGTATAGTACCAACTTCCCTATGGCAAAACTCAACACTGGTAAATACAAAGGGGCGGCCCAGAGTATTGCTAATGAGGAAGAGTTAGCCGAGATCCGGGAGTTGAATTATAAGGATATAGAGCTGTATCACTATGCCATTGATAATTTTAGTAAACAGAGTTTAATTGAGTGTCGTTCATTAAAAACGCTCAAGCGGTTTAGTGGCAGTGTTGGCAATATCAATGATGGGAAAATGATCGGTTGGACTGTAGACCGTGAATCTGACGCACCTGCGAGCTTGTCGATTTCGGTCAATGGCGAAGTGCGTTGCCATGTAGTAGCTGACCTGTACAGAGAGGATGTGCAGCGTAAAGGTATACATTTGAATGGTAACTGTGGCTTTGCGCTATCATTAGATAAACTTGGCAGAGTCGCCCCCGGAGATAGAGTTTCTATCTTTACAAAGGATGGCAGTTACGAGTTGACGAATAGCCCTCTTATTATTCCCAGCTGATTAGGAGTTGGATCAAGTGGCCTCAGTGATCTACTTGACAGATACTCGTTTTGGTCAACGTGACTGGGAACACCCTTCTGCCAGGCACCGATGTTATCACTATGCAGATGCTTTGTTGGCGGGTGGTGATCATTCGGTGGTAATGCCAATGGATCGTGTCAATGTACAAAAGCTTAAAAACTTTGACCATGTGATCTTTCATAGACCGACCTACAACAAGCGGTTTATCCATGCCTTGAATTGTTGCAAGCGTGCGTCAGTGCGTATGCATGCTGACTATGATGATCTGGTCTTTCGTTCGCAGTATGCGAAATACAGTCCGTTGTATATTAATGGCAATAGAACGCTTGAGAGGGTAGAGGCTCACTTTGATGAAAATCTCCGTGCTGCAGGGTGCTTCAATAGTTTTATTACTTCTACGACGTTTCTTAAAAAGCAGTTAAGGGAAGTCGTTCCAGTCAGTCAAATAACTGTGTTACCCAATTCTTTGCCAAGAGTCTTTCCTCCCGCGGTTTCTGATTGCCGGCAATCAATACCTACAATTGGCTACTTTCCGGGAAGCAGCGGTCATGGTGAGGATTTTAAATCGATTTATTCAACCTTGTCTCAAGTTCTGCTTGGTAATGTTAGATTGCTCATTGTTGGCAGGATGAACTCTAGAGACTATGCCGGTCTGCCTAATGTGTTTCATGTTCCCTTCACAGGTTACAACAACTATCTTAAATTATTATCGCGAGTAGATGTTTCTGTAGCGCCATTGATTGACACTGTGTTTAATCAAGCGAAATCGGCTGTGAAATTGATCGAATCAGTATCCGTGGGCACCCCCATTGTAGCCACCAAAAATCAAGATATGGAAGACCACCTCAATCCAATGACAACATTGATTGGAGCAGGCGAGGATTGGAGTCATCCGTTGTTGCGGTGGATATCATTGGCGCAACAGGAAAGTGAGGTTTGTAGTTCAACGGCATCCATTGCCTCTCTTGCTGAGCGTTATGGTGTTGACAGCCGGGTGCCGTTACTTAAGGCCCATTTGAGCTGTGTGGTTTGAGCTTGATGCGAAAGGATATTTATCACAAGCGCAGATGGGAAAAACATCAGCAATCGCAAATCCACAAATTCGTACATACAGAGCTTGAGCTGCAGGCGGTCTTTCCCGGGTCCATGTTGTTTAATCAGATATTGGTGCCGACTGAGGAAGCCGTGTCGCTTCGCCACTTCCCTGTGTGCACTCCAGAATCTGTCAATGTGGTTTATGAGTACTGCAGTAACATTCACTCAGATAGTGAGTTAAATCATTCAATTCTAATTGATACCGGTGAGCTTGATTCAATAGATAGTGTTGATGGCATTGTGAAAGTAATTGAAAATTACTCTGCAATATCGCAATTGGTCTTTGTTGGTCAGTCTGCGCGTCACGCGCTTATTGGTTTGCTTGAAAGCCGTTTAACCAGAAAAATGAAAGTCACTGTAGTTGAGCCCGACTGGGATTCAATTTATTCTCTGTATAAGTTTTACCGTCAGGCGCACCACGTAATATTTGTAGATACTATGCGGGTATTAGATGCGGCTTATACGCGATGCGATTGTTCTATGGTGGCGACGAATGATTTTCGTTCTGGTCCTACATTTGATGTGTTGCAATACTATTTAGATACGTTGTCCTGCCCTGTATTTGATCAGCGTGGATCTCCGTTGTGTCAGTCAGGCGTGGGCATTGAGTTGCCATTTATGATTGTGGAGAATAAAAGGTCGAATCTTACACGTGTATTGGCAGCTGCGCAGCCTGGTGATGATCACCCGACTGATTGGTTGGATGATATGCTTGATGCTGATAATACACCGGTGATTGATCGCCGCAGAGATGCCTTGAATCATTCGCTGGGGAGTATGCGCGATCGAAAAACTCGCTATTCTCGCAAGCTTGCCAAGCTGCGCAATGACCCTCTGACCTTCATGGTTGACTCCAATTTTCGTATTCTGAGGTGGGTGGCGCATGTTGCTTTCAGTCGGAACGGTTAGTCCTTTGTGGTGTATAACTTACAAAAGAAACGGTCTGTTCGATTGAATTTTAATATCAAAAAAATCACTTTGTCTACCGATCTGTATGCGTTGTTTATGCAGCTGGAAAGATTAGCAAAGAGTGGTGACTATGATCTTGCTACTCTGCGTAGGATTCACATTGCCCCGGGCGTTATTGGCAACAAAACCCTGAGTTATTATCTGGCTTCGCTGTATTTGCATTTGGGTGAAGAGGGGCAAGCATCCGACCTGTTAGTATCGTGTGGTCGTGCTGGTCGTGAGATGAAACAATACTGCCGTGTGCTGATGTTTTGCCAGCGCAATCAGTTGCCAACGCCGAGCTTAACCGTCGCTGAGCAGGGCTGTTTGGAATATCTTAATCGTGTGTTGAATCCGGCTTTGCTTACTATTGATCACTTGATCGGGCAGCATGGGGGTTTTTCAATTGTAGGGAACGCACCCGGCGCGCAGACAGTGCGAGGTAATCCGGCAAGTTGTAAGCTCTATTTTAACAATTATCTGAAAAATCCAAGAATACCTGATATCGCGACTGTGCATGTAGTTACTCCTTCTTGGCAGATTGATGCTTCCATCCCGTCTGAGTGTCTGTGTATTACAGGCAATGATATATTTTATCGTCGTAGTCGCGTATGGCGTAAGTTCATTAAATACCAGCAGTTTAAGGCCGTGTATACCTTGCCGCAAGTATTGTGGTCCGACCTGGTTGTACAGCTGGGAGGTTTTAGTCCATCTGCCGGTTTGTTGTTGTTAAGTTACTTGTCACAGCAAATATCGCTTAACCAGAGTATGTCTAAGGTTAATGGTTATGTGGCTGGATTCTCGTCTGGACAGACGAAAATAAATCACAGCTATGATTCTGAACCAGCCTCTGATAGTCACAACTGGGCTGTGGAGTCAGATTTGTTTCAAAGGGTGGTTGACTCGCTGAACGCGCAATGCATTCACTTTGTTAACGAGCCATAGTGAAAGCATACTCAGTTTAATAGTGATAGTGTTGCACCATGTTACCTGACTCGTACAGCGGTCGTTATAACAGTCAAAATTATGCGCTGGCGATGCTTGCCGCAGGTGAGACGATTGTCTGGGCCTGCTTGTTCTATGTGTTTCCAGCGTTATTGTTGCGTTGGGAGTCGGCTTTTTCCTGGTCTAAAATACAACTTACGGGTGCTATAACACTTGCTCTGTTTATATCGGCGATTTGCTCTCCGTTATTCGGCAGACTGATTGATCGTGGTGTAGGTCCGGTAATGATGACGCTTGGCGCGTTGACAGGCGGTGTCTGTGTTTTTTTGATGTCCTATACATCTGCGTTATGGCACTTGTACGTACTGTGGGCAATAATCGGTGCCTGTTTAGCTGCCTGTTTATATGAGCCTTGCTTCGCGTTGCTGACTCGAGCGTTCGGAAAGGAGGCCAAGCGCAGAATTATTATTGTGACTCTTGTGGCGGGTTTTGCCAGTACGATTAGTTTTCCGGCGGCGCACCATTTGGCAAATCATTGGGGCTGGCCTGTGGTAACCCAGGTGTTTGGCCTTACGGTGATATTCATTGGGGCGCCGTTGTTGTATTTCGGTGCTACTGCGGTTGAGCAGTACGGTGTATTGTTTGGCCAGCAAACGCATGTCTCAGCGCCCAATAGAGGTGTGGCAAAAAACCATACAAAAGCCTATTTGGGCCAGCCCGTATTTCGCTATTTAGCGATTGCTTTTGCAATGTTGGCCCTGGTGCACGGTGCGACTCTGCATCATCTTTTACATATTCTTGGTGATCGTGGTTTGCCACTCGGCTCGTCGGTACTGGTTGCGAGTTTAATTGGTCCGATGCAAGTATTTGGCAGGTTGGTTATCACGGCGTTGCAAAACAAATTAGGGCACATGAAGATCGCCTGTGGTTGCTTTATGTTTATCGGTTCAGCAATGGTGTTCTTGTACCTTGCGCGCTTTGGTCTATCGTTTGCAATTCTCTTTGCCGTGGTGTTTGGTGGCGGCTACGGCGTTGTCAGTATTATCCGGCCGGTAATTGCCAGAGATCTTCTGGGGGATGAAGATTTTGGTGCGAAGTCCGGATTACTTGCTTTTTTCTATCTGATCGGATCAGCGTCATCCCCCTATATCGGTTCTCTTGTCTGGGCCGCAGGTGGCTACAATTTACTGATGATCCTGCTTTTTTGTTCGGCTGTTACAGGGCTCGCTCTCATGTATTTGGCTATGCGAGGAAGCCGAGAGTTGGAACGCAGATCTACCTGACAAATTACCGGCAAGGTCGGATCAGATGGTTATGTAAAGAGTCATTATCCGGGCGATCCTTGGCTTGTTTTCTGCAATATTGAGCTATCAACCTGCCAATTGGATGCGCGAATATGGCGTCGCCTCAAAGCTCATCTCTGATTCAAGATTACAGTCAAGCATTCATCACTTTGCAAGCCGGGAAGAGGGAGATGATTCAATGGGGCGCAGAGCCTGTCATTTTGAATCGATATGTCGTCGATGCGGCCGGTTCCACCAGCGAATGCGACCCGCAATCAGTGCTCCAGGGGATCGACCCCAGTAAAGTTCCTCAGGGGGAAAGTGAGCGAGAATGTCTTGATCACTGCAAGCAGGCCTTGAAGAGGCTGGTTTCCTTGCAGGAAGAAGTGGTGGTTTTACAGAAGACGGCACGCGAAAGTGGCATAAGTGCCGGGTTGTTGACGATCATCGGTCAGGCAGCGACTCAAAGCCCCGGGGATAACGGCGCATCTGTTTTGAAGCAATTGAGTGAATTGGTGACAGACGACGACCCGGAAACGAATCTACCATCAAATTCCACGGCTGAAACAGTCGTCAGCGATCGGGTTGCCGATAGGCCCTTAATTGATGGCGAAGCATCTGACATTGTGCTTGAAGAAGTGGCAGCCAATGATATTGATCGGCTGGATTTCCAGCGCCTTACCGGCTTGCAAAAAATAACCAGTGTCATGCGTGAACAGTGGCAGTCCATACTTGTCGATGCAAGCGCCTGTATGGTGGCAGCATGCATTGCAATTAGTCTGATCAACTGATCGATGACAGATCATTGAAAGGATTCACACTATCATCTGGCATCGGGAAAATACCCTATATCGAACGTTTTATCGGTGTTGATACACTGAGCCGAAACCCTTTAGTGATGGGGCGTCAGAGCTGCAAAGCAGTATATTCGTGGGGTCATAAGCCCTACAGTAAGCTCGCAGGTTTAGTGGCTAATGTATTTGGTCGGCAGCACATTCGACTTGAAGATGGGTTTGTATGTTCCTACGGTCGCAGTGCTCGTCGAACAAAATATTCAATCGTCAGCGACCCCGTGGGTATCTACTACGATGCTACGACACCGTCGCGATTAGAGAATATCTTAAACGGTCTTGATACTGATTCATGGCAACTGTCGGATCTCGATGTTATGCGTGAAGCAGAATATCTAATGCGCCGCACAGTTGATGAGAATATTAGTAAATATAATATCGCCACCGACACAGCGTTTGCCGCCAATGACGGGGCTTCTTTTGTATTGGTGATTGACCAGACAGTGGGTGATCAATCAGTACACTACGGTGGTATGCAGCAGGCTGATTTTGATGTGATGCTGGAGCGGGCGTTGTCTGAGCATGCTGCGGATGAAGTGCTTGTGAAAGTACATCCAGATGTACTGGCGGGTAAGAAAGAGGGGTATTTGTCAAAACAGGCCAAAGACCGTGGTGTGAAGTTGATCACGGGGGATATTAGTCTGCATCATCTCTCTCAGTGCAAAAAGGCTTATGTTGGTACCTCGTTGTACGGTTTTGAACTGTTAATGAGAGATGTTCCGGTGGTGTGTTTTGGTCAACCATTTTATTCAGGGTGGGGTGTAACTGAAGACAATAAGCCGGTGTCAAGACGTAAACACAAGCGCACGTTACTTGAACTTTTTATTGCCGCCTATGTGTTGTACCCCAGGTACATTGATCCTGTTACCGGCGCTGATTGTGAACTGTCTGATATTATTGATCATGTTTCGGAGCAGAGGCGACAACTCGATCGTGTGGGAACGAACTATCACTTAGTAGGCTTTACACCCTGGAAACGAAAATACGTTAACCGCTACGTGATGGCGGGTGAATATAATCATCAGCATATCGCTATTAACGATTTGGAGGGAATGCCGGCAACCTCTGCGAATGATGCGGCCTCGGTATTGGTGTGGGGGCGGGCGGCACCTGAGAGTGAGGCGGAACAGATTCTGGGGCGTCATCGTGTGGCGCGAATGGAGGATGGCTTTGTACGATCAGTCGGACTCGGTAGTAATTTCACTGCGCCTCGTTCACTGGTGGTGGATGATATTGGAATCTATTTTGATGCCACCCGGCCGTCGAGAATAGAGCAGTTGCTGCAGCACCGTGACTGTAGTGATGACGAAGTAAAACGCGCCGAATCCCTCATTGAATTGCTGCTTGAGAACCGGATTAGTAAATACACTCATAGCGATGTCGGTGATGTTGATCAGTCTTTCTATGTCGACAAGCGTGTGTTGTTGGTGATCGGGCAGGTATATGGTGATGCGTCTTTGCGCTACGGGACAGAAGCGGTCGATAGCAATTTTAAGCTTTTACAAAAAGTCAGAGAAAATAACCCGGCGGCTGTGGTGGTTTATAAGCCGCATCCCGATGTAGTGAGTGGTAACCGATCTGATGGAATTGATAATTATGATGACATTATTGATTTGTGCGATCACATCGAAACTGAACTTTCGATAGAGGTCACGCTAAATCTGTGTGAACAGGTGCACACATTGACCTCTCTTGCAGGCTTGGAAGCGCTACTTTGCGGCAAAAAGGTCGTTACATATGGTAAGCCGTTTTATGCTGGCTGGGGGCTAACGGATGACTGGTGCGACTTCGAAAGACGTACCCGTAAGCGAACTCTGGCCGAACTGGTGTACCTGTGTTACATCGAATATCCAAGTTACCTTGATATTGAATCTGGTGAGATGACCAGTGTTGAGAAAACTATTTATGCGTTGGTCAAAGAGCGCGAAATGAATAGTGGTTCCATCACTGCGAAAGGACTAAAAAAATACGTGAACATTGTTCGCAATATAAGAAAAGGTCTTACTTATGCCGCGTAATATTCTTATGCTCCAAGGGCCAGTGGGACCTTTTTTTAAGAAATTCTCACGCCAACTTGAAAGCCGCGGACATAACGTTCTCAAAATAAATCTCAATGGTGGTGACTTCTACTACTTTCATAGTGGTAAATTCCTAAATTTCAATTCAAACACAAGTGTATGGCCTGCCTGGATTGAAAGCGTGATGGTGGGTCGGAAAATTGATCGAATGTACTTGTTTGGCGATTGTCGTCGATACCATCGCCAGGCGATCGAGATAGCGCGTAGATTAGGCGTTGAAGTTTATGTTTTTGAAGAGGGCTACGTGCGTCCTAACTACGTTACCTTGGAAAAAGACGGTGTAAACGGTTTTACCAGTGCCTGTGAAAAAGAGGGTTTTCACCAGCGTTTAGAGAGCACCACGCTCGAAAGCAACGATGTTCCCTCTGAGCCTGTAGCAAATGTGTTCAGACGTGCAGCGCGGCATTGTGTGCAATATTATCTTGCTGCCTCTGTATTGAGTGGAATGTTCAAACACTATGAGCACCACCGCAGTTTGAATATTTTCACCGAAGGCCTGTATTGGGCAAGATCCGGGTTAAGGAAGCTTACTTACCGGTTTACCGAGCGTAAACTTGGAAAATACCTGTTATCTGGCAAGGAAAAGTATTTCCTTTTGCCATTGCAAGTTCATAACGACATGCAAGTGAAGCAGCATTCCGAGTTTTCCAGTATTGAGAAGTATCTGGAACATGTAATCAGTTCTTTCTCAGCTGCTGGCAAAGATGGCTACTCTTTAGTCGTTAAGCACCATCCTTATGATCGAGGGTATAAAAACTATGCAGCGATCATAAAGAAGATGGCGCTTGTGTATGGTTTGGAGAATCGATTGCACTACGTGCACGATACCGATTTGCCCGGGTTGCTGCAAAATGCTGAGGGCTCTGTGCTAATAAACAGTACTGTTGGGATTTCATCGCTTTATCATGATACCCCTGTGAAGTCACTTGGTGATGCGATTTATGATATTGAAGGGCTAACTTATCAAGGTGAACTTGAGTCATTCTGGGATAACCCTGGAGAGATTGATCGAGACCTTTTTAAGAAGTTCCGGCGTTATTTAATAGACAAGACACAGGTCAATGGTAGTTTGTACACCAACGTTCATCACTGTGATGAATCAGGGTTGAACTGGCCTTCTGAATTGGCTGAAGAGCATTACGGGGAAAGTACTAAAAGTGTCACTAGCGGTACAGCGGGCAGTATTATTGATCTTGAAGAGCATAAGAAAAGCCTGGAAGAGAATCTGGAGCAGCCTGACTACGTCACGGTGCCTGCTGAAAAAGTAGCTGTTTAGCTAGCGTATAGCCCAAGAGCACCACTATTAGCTTCTTAGATAGTCCTCAAAACGAATATTGCCTCCTCTTGCAAGCACTTCGAGTTGGTGGTGAATTGAACGTTCCCCGGAAATCGACTGGATGGCATCGTAGACCTTACTTAGTGGCTTTTCACTAATTGTATTGATGAGTTCTTCGTCAATTTTGCAACAAGACAGTAAAGTAATGCTCTTATTGCAGCCGGTATAGTGACAACGCTCACACCCGTTGGCTGTATTAAAAGATTGTTCCGGATATTCGCCATCGATCTGTGTGTTTTCCAATAGCCATTGTGTCTCTCTGGTTGACAATGTATGAAAGTCTGCGCAATGAGGGCATATCAGTGGCGCAGGCCGTAATTCCACTACGGCTTGAAAATAAGAGAGTAGGCGGCTATTAAAGAGTTTTTTGTTCGTGAGGTGATGAAGCGCATGTGCGGCGGTGTCTGACGTTATGAAAATATTCGCGCTCCTTTTTTCATCGAGTAGAGCGAAAATTATCTGATCTTCTAAAGTCGGGTCGTCTTCTATATTTACGAAGACTCTATCGGCAAATTTGGTGCAATGCACCACACGCGAAGGTGAGTCTATATTTCCCGCCATTTCAAACTGGCTGATGCGAGGTATGTTGGATATCGCGCTTGACTCTATCGACACGATCTTGTGTTCAACATGACTGGATTCACCAAGCATCGCGTAGTAGATCTGATTTAGCGTGAATCGATCGTTGCAGGTATACAGTGTGAGACCGCGAGGCCCTGAGTGCAAAAGTGTTCTGAGTGTGTCAACGTCGTATGGCAGCATATTCGTTTGGTCGAGTGTGCCTGGAACGCGAATTTCACACGGTACGAGGGATAGGCTTTGACCATATGCTGTTTCACAGAATCGTAATTCCAGTGTGTGGATTTCCGCCGCAACACGGATGCGAACTTTGCGGCGGGAAAATGGCTTGTCAAACTCTATCTGCAACTCTGAAAGAATTTCTACGAGCAGCGAGCCCGATGGGTATTTTGATTCTGTTAGTGTCCCGTTTATTCGGCAGCGAATTCTACAGAGAGTTTGTTCCTGTTCAAGGTGAAGTTCTTGTGAAGTGCCGGAAACCAGGGTCAGAAGCTCTTTTGTGAGGACAGCAAGCCCGTTGCCATCATTTGATGCAGGCAACAGTGGATCGATCTGCGCTGCAGAATGATTGCCGATGCCGGGTTGTTGTGCTCTGTTGCGCAAAGTGCGTTACTGCCGTTTGGTTTGACTGTTGTCTACACCCGTTATCGGCAGTCTGGTATTTTCCTACGGCAGGGAGGTACACTCATTGTTTTGTGGATTTGAAAGGTGTTCGACGCTTTTAATTACCGCGCTCAACTCCACAACATCTGCGCGACGTTGCATGCGAATGTGTCCCTCGCGCTGTGAATGACACAGCGAGCAGAGACTTTCGATAAAGTGAAAGTGCCGTTGGCTCTGATCTCGTGATGTGTAGTGTGTCTCCAGACAGCGGGGCAGTTCGGATGGTGCAGTTCGTGTGACTGCGCAGGATTTTCCCTGACACACCGACCCGGTCAGTTTGCGATAGTGATTGCTAATGACAGACCAGTCGGTCCACAGGTTTTTTGGAATTGCAGTACAGTCCGGAGGAGTGGCGCTGCGTTGTCGGGTGTAGAACGAATCATCAGATAAGGGTGGCAGGAGTGCACCTGACTGAGCGTTCTTTATTACACCTAGCTCTGCCATCTCTGACACACAGTATTCGCAAGGCAATAATCTCTGTGTGTTCATATCACACAGAATGCCGGTACGCGTCACATAGCGAAAGGAGAAGCGTGCTGACGGGCTTTGCGAGATTTGCCAGGCGGTATCGTCCTGCCAGCGTTGTTGGCTATGCGACTGTACCGTCTGACAATTCAGAAAATGGTATCGCGGTAGTTTTTCAATTAGCTTGTCGCTGTCAAAGCCACCGCTGAGTGCGTCCTGTCTTAGCAGCGGATCCATGTCTTCGGTGTCAATTGATTGTTCGGCGTCGTACAGCATTACCTTGCACACTGCACCATCCGTTGTGATCAGATATATTCCTGCTCTTCCGAATACCAGTTCTGCGGGATCGATTCGAAATGGTTCTTGCTTTAGTCTAAAGGCGAGCCCGTCAATGCCCTCGTTGGCGTCGAGCTGCCGGATAGTCTCTTTGAGTTGAAAAAATCGTGTCAGCTTCACGATAGATTTTCTGCCTCTTTGATAATGCGATAGATACGCTCTTCGGTTTTAGTAACCACTTTAAATTCAACTCGACGACTGCGGTCGATATCTTCGGTGCCAAGCTCGGTCATAATGGGTTTGGCAGAGGATAATCCATTTGCTCGTAATACAGTTTGCAGCCAGGCTCTGTACTGCTCGCTCTCTTGCATATCGTAAATATAATTAAGGACTGAAAAGGATCTATTCTGCGATAGTCTGGCGTTTTTTATGTAGGCTGCGCGTGGGGTGGTAGCGCCGCGCCAATCGGAAGAGGTATGCCCTTCAACGCGAACTTCGTCGATTTCTCCAATGAAGTCTGTGTGATTCAGGATGGTGAGGTAACGTGGAAAGAAATCGTTGAGTATTGTTTTAAATTTATTGTTCATCGCAGCACTGTTGAGCGAGAAGAGAACCTCAGGTTCATTAAACCGGAACGTGTTGTCAGACAGGATCTCAGCGCCCCATGTTGGTAGGTCGTTTTTGAACTCTTCGCGTAAAGCGCGGTTTAGCTCATTGCGGGATTTTTCAAACTCAACCGCAATGTTGGCGATGGCCAATTTTTCCTGATCAGTCTGATACATAAAAGCGACTGCGATCAAAAGGAATATCATCATTAACCCGGACATCATGTCAGAGATAGATATCCATTCGCTTTGTTCGTTGCGTACTTTCATTCTTCATCAACCATTAACAGGCGATAGCGTTCAAGGAATGCTTGATAGTCGCGGGCGAACTTGTTGGTCAGTCCGGATAATGTGTTTTCTAGCTCGCGCATAGATTCCGGCAGTTGTCGTCCGATATCCTGGGTAAGCTTAGCCATTGCCTCTGATTGAACCTGCATACCGTTCTGCACGCCAATGAATCCGGTTTGCATGGTGGAAAATGCCTTGGATGCCTGAGTACTTAAGTTTGAAAACTCCTGCATCTGGTTCTTCAGCGTTTCTGATTGCGTCTGTTGAAGACTGATCATATGGCCGAGGTTTTCATACACTGCAACAGTTTCGCTGTTGCGTGATGCTATAGATTCAATTGTTTCTTTTGATTGCAAGAGACTCTGCGAGATGTTTTCAAGTAACTGGGTGTTGTCAGTTACTGAATCTCGATAGCTGTTTTGCCATTCCAGTAGGCTGGATACGCCGCTGTTAAGTTGTTTGAAGTTGTCGCCAAATTGTTCGGTTAAGTTGCTGTTGAATTCGGTGATCACTTTTTCCAGTGACTTTACAATTTCTTCGCTTGCACTTTTTGAAAGCGAATCAAGTGCCGTTGTTATTGTTTGATTGGTGGTTTCGAAGTGTTTGTCGAGTTGGCGCTGGGACTGAAAAAGATCATTTCTGATCTCGCTGAGTGTTTGCAGTTTTTCAAGTGATTCCAGTTGATCAAGCTTTTCACTAATCAGGTTAAGTGCATCCACTTCATCTTCGGATGTGTTATTGCGCAAGCGATAAAAAATAGCCAGCGCAACAGAAAGACCCATTCCAACCACTGAAGTTAAAAACGCGATCTTCATTCCGTCTAGTAGTCGCGGGACGCTGCCACGTATGTCTGCGGCATCGAAACCCAGTAAGCCTATAAAAACACCAACAAAGGTTCCCAGTACGCCAACGCTAACGATAATTGACCGAAAGTCGCGATGGTTTTTAGAAAAGGAAGTGACAAGATCAACAAGGAATAGAAGAGCCATCAATGCGACAAAGCACATTGTTATAGCTGATGGAGCATTCAGCATCGTGTCTCACTTACATGTGTTGTGTTTTAGTTAGCCAGTACCGATAGCTACTAAAAAATCTTAACATGTCGGCACAGCAACACTATTACCAATGCCCGTGGTGCACCCGGCGATGACGCAGGCGGAGCGCGGGTTGCGCTGAGCAGGATGGGAGCGAGGCCGATCCTGTCAGCATTGTTTACACTTGTAAGTGTATTGATTAACTACTTGAAGTAGATGGGCTGTACTTCGCCGGATTCAATCTTCTTGCGCCATAATGCCGGCCCGGTGGTGTGTACGGCTTCGCCGCTACTATCAACTGCAACGGTGACAGGCATATCTTTAACGACGAACTCATGGATCGCTTCCATACCGAGTTCTTCAAACGCAATGATACGTGCAGAAGTGATCGCCCGTGATACAAGGTAGGCGGCACCACCGACAGCCATTAAATACACTGATTGGTGTTTCTTGATTGCATCGATGCCGGTCGGACCGCGCTCGGCTTTACCCACCATGCCTAGAATTCCAGTTTTTTCAAGCATCATGTCGGTGAATTTATCCATCCGTGTAGAGGTTGTTGGGCCAGCGGGTCCAACGGCTTCGTCGCGTACTGCATCGACGGGCCCGACGTAGTAAATCAGTTTTCCGGTTAGATCTACCGGTAGTGGCTCACCTCGATCCAGTATCTCTTTGATTCTCTTGTGTGCCGCATCGCGACCTGTAAGTAACGTGCCGCTAAGTAGTAGAGTATCTCCGGGTTTGAAAGTTTTGGTTTCTTCTGCGGTGAGCGTATCGAGATTAATTGATCGAGCGTTAGGTCCGACGTCCCAGGTGATTTTTGGCCAGTCGTCAAGCGAAGGTGGTGTTTGAAGATCAGCGCCCGAGCCGTCAAGTACAAAGTGCGCATGCCGGGTGGCTGCGCAGTTGGGGATCATCGTGACCGGTAGTGATGCAGCATGGGTGGGATAGTCTGCAATTTTTACGTCCAGCACGGTTGTTAATCCGCCAAGACCTTGTGCGCCAATTCCTAGTGCGTTTACTTTTTCGAATATCTCGAGTCGCAGTTCTTCTGTTCTGGTCGAGGCGCCACGGGCTTTAAGCTCATGGATATCTACTGCATCCATCAATACTTGTTTGGCCAATACGGCGGACTTTTCTGCGGTTCCGCCAATGCCGATGCCGAGCATCCCCGGTGGACACCATCCGGCGCCCATGGTCGGTACAGTTTTAACCACCCAATCGACAATGCTGTCACTCGGGTTGAGCATTACCATTTTGGATTTGTTTTCTGAACCACCGCCTTTAGCCGCGACGTCGACTTCGATCTTGTCGCCTTCGACGACTTCCATATGGATAACTGCCGGGGTGTTGTCACCGGTGTTGCGCCGTGCGCCGGCCGGGTCCATTAATATTGACGCTCGTAGTTTGTTGTCCGGATTAAGGTAGGCACGCCGTACACCCTCATTGATCATGTCGATCGGACTCATCGTGGCGCCGTCCCACTGGACATCCATGCCGATCTTTATAAAGACGGTGACGATGCCGGTGTCCTGGCAGATGGGTCGATGCCCTTCGGCACACAGCCGTGAATTGATAAGAATTTGCGCCATTGCATCTTTGGCGGGTTTGGACTCTTCTCTCTCATAGGCTGCGTGCACCGCGTCGACGAAGTCTTTAGGGTGGTAGTAGGAGATAAACTGCAGTGCATCGGCGACGCTATCTATCAGATGATCTTGATGAATTCGGGACATGGTGTTTTGGATTCGTGTCAGAGAATAAAGGTAATATAGCCTGTGTCGGCAATCTTCGCATCTGGCAGCGTCTGTTGGGTGAAAACCACAGTGGATTCCTTCACGAAAAGCGAGCGTCCGCTTGACTCGCTTTGGTGCTTGTGGGTAAATGCTCGGAACTGTTTGGGTGCCGTGCCAGTGACAAGGGCTGAGATGATTTTTCCATATTTGACAATGGCTGCATGGCAAGCGGCGTTTGGTTGGCGAAGCGAAAGATGCCTGTTCGCTACCCTGACTATTGTCTCCATCTCATCGCACCCAGAAGCCAATGAACGACTACACCAATACCTTCCCCAAACGTAAAATTCTTGTCCGCGAGATCATCGCTGATCTGGAAACCCCGCTTTCCACCTATCTGAAAGTTGCCAATCAAGCGAACACCTACCTGTTTGAGTCTGTCACCGGTGGAGACAAGTGGGGGCGATACTCGATTATCGGCTTGCCCTGTAGTGAGGTGGTCAAATTCCACGGGTCGCGACTGACAATAGAGCGTGCGGGTTCTGTGGTCCATCAGGAAACCATCACTAATCCTCTCGACTGGGTGGAAAGCTATCACACGTCGTTTGCAAACGATGAATTGGCGGATTTACCGTCAAAGCCAAGATTCACCGGCGGGTTAGTGGGCTACTTTGGCTATGAGACGATCAACTACATCGAGCCCGCACTTTTTGAAGATTCGCTGCCTGATCCGCTGGGCACACCAGATATCCTTCTGATGGTGTCGGAGGAAGTGGTTGTATTTGACAACCTCAATGGCAGTGCGATGATTCTTGTTCATGTAAATCCCGATGATACGAGTTCGTGTGCCAGGGGGTGGCAGCGGATTGATGAAATAGAATCACTGCTGCGTGCGCCGAAACAGCCACATTCAATTTGCTCGCAGCAAAAAATCGACGATAAGAGTTTTATATCGGGCTTTGGCCAAAACAGTTTTATGGAAGGTGTAGAGCGCGTTCGTGACTACATCAAGGCCGGTGACTGTATGCAGGTGGTGTTGTCGCAGCGCATGACCACCCCGTTTGATGCCCACCCGCTGGACTTGTATCGGGCGCTTCGAATGTTGAACCCGTCGCCATATATGTATTACCTCGATTTAGGCGATCATCAGGTGGTTGGGTCTTCGCCAGAAATTCTGGTTCGTCTCGAAGACGATGAGGTGACCGTGAGACCGATTGCAGGCACAAGACCTCGTGGGGCCACAGAGGCTGAAGATGTCGCACATGAAGAAAGCCTGTTAGCAGATCCGAAGGAGTTGGCAGAGCACATCATGCTGATCGATCTTGGACGCAACGATGCCGGTCGGGTATCTGAAACCGGGTCGGTAAAGCTCACTGAAAAAATGATGATAGAGCGCTATTCACATGTAATGCATATTGTCTCTAACGTCACCGGCAAGTTGAAAGCCGGTCTGGGTGCCATGGACGTGCTGCGGGCTACCTTTCCTGCAGGCACGGTAAGTGGTGCGCCGAAAATTCGGGCCATGGAAATTATCAATGAACTCGAGCCGATTAAACGCGGCGTTTATTCGGGGGCGGTTGGATATCTTTCTTTTAATGGAAATATGGATACCGCTATTGCGATACGCACGGCAGTTATTAAAGACGGTGAACTATCCATACAGGCGGGTGCGGGTGTGGTGTACGACTCGCAAGCACAGAGTGAATGGGAAGAGACGCTAAATAAAGCCAGGGTGGTATTTCGTGCTGCGGCGTTAGCCTGCGCCGGACTTGACAGCTTGCCGCAACGTGGTCAGTCCGGGAGTGAATCCTGATGTTGCTGATGCTCGACAACTACGATTCGTTTACGTTTAACTTAGTGCAGTACTTTGAGGAGTTGGGAGCAGAAGTTGATGTGCTGCGTAATGACCAGCAATCGGTCCAGCACATCATTGATCTTGATCCTGCACAGCTGGTGATTTCCCCCGGGCCTTGCACGCCTGATGAGGCAGGCATTTCTGTTGAACTGATTAAGCTGTGCGCAGGTAGGATACCTCTGTTTGGGGTTTGCCTCGGGCACCAGTGTATTGCAGCGGCATTCGGTGGAAAAATAATTCGCGCTGGTAGCATCATGCACGGAAAAACCTCTTTGGTTTATCACAACAGCGTCGGCGTATTCACTGATTTGCCCAATCCGATCACGGCAACACGTTATCATTCGTTGGTAATTGAAAAAGAAAGTTTACCAGACTGTTTTGAAATCACAGCGTGGACACAAACAGCGACAGGTGAGGTTGAAGAAATTATGGGTATAAAGCACCGCACCCTGGCTGTGGAGGGTGTGCAGTTTCACCCTGAATCAATATTGACCGACCACGGCCACGATATGCTGCAGAGTTTCCTTAAAGGCAAGTAGTGCCAAAAGGTAATCACCTTGAAGGTAGAAAGAACAATGACTGACACACTCAATATTCAACAAGCCATTGCCAAAGTGGTAGATGGCAATGCATTGACCAGTGATGAAATGGTGCAGACCATGCGCAAGATCATGTCGGGTGAGTGCACTGATGCCCAAATCGGTGGTTTACTTGTGGCGTTGCGTATTAAGGGGGAGACGGTTGAGGAAGTGGCGGCTGCTGCCAAAGTAATGCGTGAGCTTGCCAGTGGAGTAACCTGCCAGTCTGATAATCTCATGGACATAGTCGGTACCGGTGGAGACGGCATTAGTACATTTAATGTCTCTACCTGTAGTGCATTGGTTGCTGCCGCTGCCGGAATTAAAATCGCCAAGCACGGTAACCGTGCTGTATCCAGTAGTTCAGGTGCTGCAGATGTACTCGAGGCCGCTGGTGTCAATATTGATCTAAACGCCGAGCAGGTGGCAAAGTGTGTTGATACTGTAGGTCTTGGTTTTATGTTTGCACCGAAACATCATGGTGCGATGCGCCATGCTATTGGCCCGCGGAAAGATCTTGGTATGCGTACCATTTTTAATGTACTCGGTCCGTTGACCAATCCTGCTTCTGCACCACGCCAATTAATGGGTGTATACAGTGATCACCTGGTGGTTCCAATGGCGGAAGTGCTGGCCAGGCTAGGCAGTGAAAGAGCCATGGTGGTGCATGCTGAAGACGGTATGGATGAAATAAGCATCGGGTCGGCTACCCATGTGGCGGAGCTGCGAGACGGGAAAGTGACAAGCAGCAAGATTGACCCTTCTATGTTTTCAATGACAATTTCTGATCTTAGTGAAATAAAAGTAAGCGGCGCTGTTGAAAGTCTTGAGATGATGAAGCAAGTGCTAAGCAACCAGGCAGGACCTGCGCGAGATATCGTTGCATTAAATTCCGGCGCTGCAATTTATATTGCGGGCCTTGCACCAAATCATAATGCGGGTGTTGAAAGAGCGCTTGAAATTATTGCAGGCGGAAGTGCTGCAGAGAAACTGGATGCTCTGGTTGCTTGTAGCAATAGTGATCTGTAGCAGCAGTTGTTAATGGCTTTGCTAGCCACCTTTTAAAACCACGGTTGAACCATGTCTCAAGACACACCAGATATTCTGAAAAAAATACTAGCGCGCAAAGTCGAAGAGATTACGGAGGCCTGTGAGAAAACCAGTTTGAGGGAGCTCTCGGCAATGGCGGCGGCAGCGTCAGAGCCACGCGGGTTTATCGATAGCTTATACAAACATATTGAACGCGGTGACCCAGCAATTATTGCTGAAATAAAAAAGGCATCACCCAGCAAGGGGGTTATCAGGGAAGACTTTAATCCAGCTGAAATCGCAAAGAGCTACAGTGCGAGTGGGGCGGCGTGTCTGTCGGTATTGACTGACCGTGATTTTTTTCAGGGATCGGCAGAATACCTGAAAGACGCACGAGAGGCGTGTGATCTGCCGGTTATTCGAAAGGATTTCATTGTTGATGAATATCAGGTGTATGAAGCACGCGCTATGGGCGCTGATTGCATTCTGCTTATTGTTGCAGCACTTGGTGATGCGCAAATGGCTGAGCTGATGGGTCTTGCCACACATCTCAACATGGATGTGTTGATAGAGGCTCATGATGCACAGGAGCTATCCAGAGCGTTGCAACTGTCCCCCTCTCTGGTCGGTATCAATAACCGTGACTTACGCACGTTTGATGTGTCATTAAATACGACGCTGGACCTACTCACTGCAATTCCGGACGAGTGTCTGGTGGTAACAGAGAGCGGAATTTTATCCGGCGATGATGTTGCGCTGATGCGTCAGAATAATGTTAACGCTTTCCTGGTAGGGGAGGCGTTCATGCGTGCTGAAGATCCCGGTAAAAAAATGCGAGAACTGTTCTTTTAAAGGGGCAAAACCAGTAAAGGGCAAAACCAGGTTCGCCTGCGGACGCCAAAAATCAGCTTTAAAAAATCACCCGCCGAGTGGCGGGTAATTTACATGCTGTTTTTTGTGCTTCCAGGCTTAGCGAGTGCCGTAGATAACCATCGTCTTGCCACGAGCGTGAATCAAACCGCGGTCCTCAAGATCTTTCAGTACACGACCCACCATCTCACGAGAGCAGCCGACGATGCGGGCAATCTCTTGTCGAGTGATGCGAATCTGCATGCCGTCGGGGTGTGTAATTGAATCAGGCTGTTTAGCCAGATCAAGGAGTGTTGAGGCCACTCGTCCAGTTACATCAAGGAAGGCCAAGTCACGTACTTTAGTGCTGGTCTTGCGCAGACGTGCTGCAAGTTGTGTGGACAGTGCGAACAGAATTTCAGGAGTCTGCTCTGCAAGACGACGGAACTGCTCGTAGTTAATTTCAGCTACTTCGCACTTGTTACGTGCCACTACCCAGGCACTGCGTTCAGCTTCGTCTTCGAATAATCCCATCTCGCCGAAGAAGTCACCGTTGTTCAGATAGGCGAGCACGATTTCTCGTCCCTCGTCATCTTCAATTACAACGCTGACTGACCCGTCTACCATGTAGTACAAGGTATCTGGTTTATCACCGTGATGGATGATGGTGGTTTTCGCTGGATACTGTCTGCGATGGCTATGGCGCAGTAGTGTTTCCAGCCACTCCGCTTTAGGAGGGGTGTTACGTGGTGGCAGCATGTTCCGTTCTCCGGGGTATTCAAGCGACGCTTTGGTTAGCGCTTTTCGCAGTTACAATTGCTACGGAGCAAAAACTGTTCACAGAGTGGGATTTAGATCGACAAAAGCGTGTTTTAATTGGCTTAAGTTGATACAACTCACATAATCCGTTCGTATACTTGTCCATTTACCGAGAAAACTAATGCAAGCGAGAGTTAAGTGGCTCGATCACATGAGCTTTGTGGCTGAATCAGGAAGTGGTCACAGCATCGTGTTAGATGGTTCACCCGAACACGGAGGTCGTAACCTTGGGATTCGTCCTATGGAGTCTGTATTGATTGGTCTCGGTGCTTGTTCCGCATTTGATGTAGTGTTGATGTTGAAAAAAGCGCGCCAGAATATCCGTGACTGCGAAGTTTTAATTGAAGCTGAGAGGGCTGACGCGGTTCCCGCGGTTTTCACTAAGGTAGAAATGGTCTATCAGGTAGATGGAACGGACTTGTCAGAGAAGCAGGTCAAGCGGGCGGTAGCCTTGTCGGTTGAAAAATATTGTTCTGTCTCCAAAATGCTTGAAGGGTCGGTTGAGATAACTCATCGGGTAGAGATGGCGCCCGGATCGCTTGCTGATTGACGCTACACCTGAAGTTGTAGATAGGGCCGATTTGGCCGTATCTTTTTGCTGCACCGCAACATGTTTTTATTGTTACACACTGAAAAAACCTCTAATTAACGGATTTAATTAAAGATTTCGCAATGTGAAATAATAGCTATCGAGTTGCATTGCAGCAATTTAGTGATATACTAACGGCTGTACAATTTTCCTCCTCCATCCTCCTACGGTGGTTAGACGCGGCCTGTTTCAGGCCGCGTCGTTTTAAATTCTCAAGCTTCAGCCGATCCAAATCGCTCTGAAACTACATATATCTTCTAAATCGGCAGAAAAATATCTGCAGTAGCGGCATATCAGCTGCACTTTGGGGTTGTGTAATGCGCGGGAGTCTTCTAAAATGGAGGGCTTTTCCGAACATAATGTTCGTATTCTGGTTATGGAGTTGCGATGAAGACCTTTAGTGCCAAGCCGGCCGAGGTAAAACGTCAGTGGTTTATTATTGACGCCGAGGGCAAGACCCTGGGTCGTCTGGCGACCGAGTGCGCCAGAATACTTCGTGGCAAACATAAGCCGGAATACACGCCTCACGTGGACACTGGTGACTATATTGTTGTCATCAATGCCAGCAAGGTCGCTGTCACTGGCAAAAAAGCCACTGACAAGATTTACCATCACCACACAGGCTACATCGGAAATCTGAAATCAGTGAGCTTCGAGAAAATGCAGGAGCGCTCGCCTGGTCGTCCAATTCAGCTAGCGGTTAAGGGTATGTTGCCCAAAAATGCGCTTGGCCGAGCGATGATCAAGAAATTGAAGATTTTTCCCGGTGCAGAGCACAACCATTCAGCTCAAACACCAGAGCCAATGGAAATCAAACAACGTCCGGCTAGATAATCAGAAGTTTTGGTTAGTTTAGAAGGCAGATTAATAAACTAGACTTAAGTATCTAGGCGAGATCAAACCACCCGGCTATACTAAGCTGGAAAATCAGGTAAGAGTTTTTATGGCCCAACAGCACTACTACGGAACAGGTCGCCGCAAATCTTCAAGCGCGCGTGTGTTTATGCAAGCCGGGAAAGGCGATATTGTCGTCAACAAGCGTCCGCTCGATGAGTACTTTGGTCGTGAAACTGCTCGCATGATTGTTCGTCAGCCACTTGATACGTTAGAAGTATCAGACAAGTTTGACTTCAACATTACTGTTGCTGGTGGTGGTAATAGCGGGCAAGCTGGTGCGATTCGCCACGGGATTGCCAGAGCGCTTCTGAAGTATGATGAAGAGAATCGTTCTGAGCTGCGTAAGGCTGGGTTCCTGACTCGTGATGCTCGCCAGGTTGAGCGTAAAAAGGTTGGTCTTCGCAAAGCGCGACGTGCAACTCAGTACTCGAAGCGATAGTCGAGACAGCAAAAATTACTGGAAAGCCCGCATCAGCGGGCTTTTTTTTGCCCGCAGTTAATGTGGTTGCTAGTAGCGCTAGCGGTCATCCATGCTACTTGAGCCTCGATGCGCTTGTTTATGTGTAGACGCGAATTATCTCAATTTAAATGCGCTTTCAAGGTTTCTTAGCGTTACCAGGTTGTGGGCGCTTGTGTACAGGTCAAGGTGTGGGATGGCGGCAATTAATGACTTCTCTATCGGCAGTGGCTTTTCACCGGGCACGCTTCGACCGAGTAGCGGGTTAACCCACACGAGTCGGCGGCATTGTGCTTTTAGCTCTTGTACTTCGTTGACCAATTGGTCCGGATCACCGCTGTCGTAGCCATCGCTAAAAATAATGACTATCGTATTTTTATGAACTTTTTGGTTTGCATGGTCCCGATTAAAGCTATGCAACGATTCGGCAATTCGGGTTCCTCCTAACCAACCGCTGGAAAGGTCGTTCAGTTTGCTTTCCAGTCTTTTAGTGCTCTTATCTTTTAATTCATTGCCAATTGGGATCAGTTCGGTGTGGAAGGCATAGGCATCGGTGTCTTTGAATGCCTGTAATATGCCACGTGCGAACCTCAAAAAGAGATAGCTATAGATCTCCATGGATTGGCTAACGTCGAGCAGGAGGAGAAAACGTGCGTGTGTTTTTTGCTTGCGACGGTATCTGAGTTCAAATGGCCAGCCGTTTGTTCGCAAGCTTTTTCGGGCAGTGCTCCGCATATCCAGTCGCCCGCGTGTGCGATGCTGCCTCGCTCTGCGTCTCATGCGTTTTTGCATGCGACGCGATATATCGTCAACAATAAGCTCTATACGTCGCATGTCCCTGGGGTTAAATACGAATCGGAAGTCGCGCTGTGAGAGGGTTTGGGCATCACTCGCTCCACCGGAGTGAATGTCTAGTGTGTCAGTGTGGTTGGTACGAGTTTGTTCTTCGGCTATCGATTCAGAGAAATAAGAAAGGCCCGAGGATTGGGCGCCTCTCGTGCTGCCTGAGTTTATGTCGTTGCCCGGTTCACCCGGTGCCTGGGATTTCGGTTGCCAGTATTCCTTAAACAGTATTGAAAACTCCAGCCATTGTGCTTTGGACTGGCAAAGCGCGCTGCGTAAAGCATGGTGTAAAAGTGTTTCCGATTCAATGAAAGCGTGGCTGGCAATCAGATGAGTTGCATTTATTTCGCTCGCGCTTATGTGAAAGCTGTGATTGCGTAGCAGCTGCATAAATCCGAACAAGCGGTTTGAAACGACGGCGTCTGTACGAGTTGCCACTGGTGCTTTGCTTGTCATGGCGGAGTGTTTTGTTCGGTGATCCGGGTGTTCTTGATCTGACTGGCTTCACTAAGCACATTTATAATCCAGTCTCTATCAGCCAGTTCGTTGTCCGCTCTGGTTTTGAGCAGACAGCCCAGGGTGGTTTCAATTTCAGGTAGTGCTGAAGCCAGGTGGGCCGTCTTTATATGCAGCAGTGCGCTGGCCCAATCGAGTGTTTCAGCAATACCCGGTGTTTTTTTCAAATTTTGCTGCCGTAGGTTTTGAACAAAAGAAATGATCGACTTTGCCAGATCGTGTTGAAGTCCGGGTAAATGGGTGGTCAGTATTTGCAGCTCTTTCTCAAACGTTGGGTAATCGACAAAGTGATAGAGGCATCGTCTTCTGAGCGCGTCACATAAGTCCCGCGTGGCGTTTGATGTGAGAATTACTATCGGTTTGTGAGTGGCTTTGATGGTGCCAATTTCAGGGATGGTGATTTGAAACTCTGCAAGTACTTCGAGCAGAAAGGCTTCAAACTCATCGTCAGCTCGATCAATTTCGTCGATCAGCAATACCGATTGCTGTTCTGAAGAAATAGCCTGCAAAAGCGGGCGTTGCAGTAGATACTCGCGGCTGAATATTTCTGCCTCGATGGAATCGCTTCCTGTGTTGTCTTGCTCGCGCAACCGAACTGTCATCAACTGCCGTTGGTAGTTCCACTCATAAAGCGCGGTATTGCTGTCCAGACCCTCGTAGCATTGGAGGCGTATCAGTTCACATTGACGCTGTTTTGCCAGTGCTATGGCCACCGCCGTTTTGCCTACACCGGCATCGCCTTCCAATAATATGGGTCTTTCAAGAACTTCGGCGAGATGTAGAGTAGTGGCCAGTTCAGTTCCGGCGATATACCCGCAGCGTGCGAGGTCCGACGCCAGATTATCTATTTCATTCATTGATGCGTTTGCTTGGCAGTATTTAAATGAATATTACCTTGGATTTGTGTCTTTATGAGCCACTTCCTGCAATCAGCGAATATCCGCAATGCTCAATGAGCGTCCTTTGATGGGAGGTTCAGAATAATAGTTGGGCATATAAATGTGTCATTAGGCAAGGTTTGGTTATATTCGTTGTAGAAATCGGCGGACAGGACGCAAAATTCCTTAGGTTGTGGCTAGGACTGGCCAAAATTGTTGCGTTACAACGGTGAGAATATTGATGAGCAGCGTCCGTTTTTCGCCATGTGAGATGTAAACCTGAGCGGCGGCATGTTTCTAACTTTCAATTCGATTCAAAAACTCGTCATAGCGTTTGTCTCTTTATGCCTGTTCTCTTTGGTGCTCGCATTTGGGTCCTGGGCAGACTTGCAGATATCCAAGCGCCAGTTTCAGGCAGAGGCACAAAATATTGTTGCTGTCCTGCGCAGTGGCATGAGTGTGGTGGACGGTCTGGCAACTTCTCTGGACGCGTCGAATTATTCAGCCACAGACAGGGGGCAGGAGCACCTCAATGTTCACTTAACGAAAATCCTGGGTAATTACGATTACGTTGTGAGCCTGGGGCGGTTTGAAAATGTCCAGGGAAGTGAGTTGGAGGCGTTCGAAAGCTTACTGGCCGCTTCAGAGACAGAGGCCAGTTCGATGTGGCGCTACAACGATACCGTCGTGACGCCGATAAAGAATAGTTCCAGGCTCAGAAAACACTATCCACTGTCGGTGGTGAAAACACGTTTTGATTCCGATAGCCCGGACTTTACCGGTTTCGATTTGGCATCTTATGCACGTGCCCGCGCAATTATCCAAAACCCCGGTACGGCCGGGCGATCTGTGGTCGCACCAATACCTGCAAACTGGGCACGCCCTGAGCACCTCATGATGCTTCGAACAAGCGTTCGTAATGAAGCGCTCAGTGGCGGTTACTTGTTAGAGGTAAACGTTGAGGAAATGGCCTCGTCTGGCGGTGTCCCTCTTAGTGACTTTGGATTGTCTCTTAGTATGTTTAGCGAGCAGGGGGAGTTTGAATCCAGTGCGCAGACTGACGTTCTTTATAATAGAGAAGGTCAAGTGCAAAGCAGTGCCTTGCTTTCGAAGCAATTTGAAAAAAATCGCTGGTTAAGTAGCTTTGACGTCGGTGACAAAACACTGATTCTTGAGATCAGTCGTACCACAGGTTTATCGTTGAAGTTTGCCGTTGCTACGCTATTTATGGCTACGTTGCTGCCACTGATGTTTCTATTGATAGTTCATCTAAACGGCAAGAGGCGTCAGGCGCAGAAGCTACAACGAATTGAAAGTGAAAAGCTCTACCATGCCCGCCACCGTGCGTCGGTTACTCTGGCATCTATCGGCGACGGTGTGATCACCACCGATAAAGAATATAATATTCTCTACGCAAACGGCGCAGCTGAACAATTGCTTGGGTATTCCTCTGAGCAGTTGCAGGGTAAGACCATAGATGAGGTGGTGGTGCTTCGCAGTGGTCGCTCGACGGATAAGCTGGAAGAGGATGAGGGCTTGACGTTACTGTCTGCAGACGGCTCTACGATTCACGTTAATATAAAAGAATCGGCCCTTGAAGATAGTGATGGCCAGCATTCAGGAAAAGTGGTTGTGCTTCGGGATGTTAGTACCGAGCGATCTCTGACACTTGCGTTGCAGCATCGAGTGAATCACGACTCTTTAACTGGTTTATCAAACCGATTTAATTTTGAGCAAAAGATCGATGAGCTTTTCGTTGAGCCAAGTGCAGAATCTGTCGGCTATGGCGTGTGTTTCATAGACCTTGATCGCTTTAAAGAAGTAAATGACACCTGTGGACATGGCGCCGGTGATGAGTTACTTATTCGCATAGCGACTGCGTTTAAACAGAACGTTCGTGAAGAGGATTTGGTTGCGAGGCTGGGCGGGGACGAGTTTGGCATTGTTCTACATCGATGCTCACGAGCTGATGCAATGATTGTTGCTGAACGGATTAGAGAGTATTTTCAGTCATTTTACTTTGAGTACGGGGAGCATACGTTTCCCGTGCGATGCAGTATCGGGCTTGTTCATTTCGATCCGGCGGAAAGTAGCCGTGATGAAGTGATGAAATCCGCAGATGCAGCTTGCTACGATGCGAAGAACAAGGGCAGAAATAGTATTTGTGAGCGTGTGGTGGGTGAAGAGTTGTTGAAGAGTTCTGCTGACACCGTGACTTGGTTGCCGCGCATAAAAGATGCGCTCGCAAACGATAAATTTACACTGCATGTACAGTCTATTGCCGCACTGAGTGATGGGGCAATTTCATCACACGAATTTCTTTTGCGAATGATTGCTGATGATGGATCCCTCATCAGTCCGATTGCATTCATGAAGACGGCTGTGAGATATGAGCTTGCATTGGATATAGATCGATGGGTGGTTACTCGTGCGTTAGATAATATTTCTCGCTTGCCGGCAGAAAATTTGAGCGATAGGTTTTCTATAAATTTATCAACCCAGGCTATCGGGTCATCAGGGTTTCTAGAGTTTTTAAGCGGGCAAATTGTTTTGTCGGGTGTTGAGGTGTCGCGATTGAGCTTTGACATAAAAGAAAACGATGTGTTGCAGAACCCTGCGGCCGCAGCTGAGTTTTGTCAGTCTTTGCATGCCATGGGTTGTACGGTGGCGCTTGATGACTTTGGTGCATCAATGACATCCTTCAATGCGCTGAAAACCCTGCCGGTTAGCGTGCTTAAGATAGATGGTAGTTTAATAGCGAATCTAAATGGTGCGTCTTCCACCGATAGTGTCCCCAATGCCGATTATGCATTGGTGAAATCCATACATAGTTTTGCTTCCAGTATGGGGCTTACTACTATCGCAGAGCAAGTTGAAGATCGTGCCTGCCTTGATGTTCTCAAGGCAATGAAGGTTGACTACGCTCAAGGGGTCGCTATTGCGAGACCGGTCTCCTTCGAAGAGTGTTTTGCCGGTCAGGTTGGAAATATGCAGCGTGCAGCGTGATTTCAGAGTGCCCGGTTAAGGCTTAATTATCAGTTAAGCGCTTAGCAACCCATTGGTGAAAGTGCAGTGTGTGCTGATCCATTACTGGTGAGAACACACCGCCCTGGTAGGCTGGAGATTGTCTTCCTGATTGCATTCCCTCAACTGCGAATATGTCTTCACTAAATACTTCCCGCCATGAATCAACCATGGATTGTCTGTGGTCTGCGTATTTTTCATGCGTTGCTACATCCCCCAGAAACATTAACTGAACACGTTCAAGCGATGTTGTTTCATTTATCGGTAGGATTGTCATTGTAAAGAAATGATCTGACTGTAAACCGAGTAAGGTATTTGGGTATAGTACGGGGTACTCGGCGAAGTTCATTTCATCGTTTGGCCAGCTACTAATGGTTCCGGTGACTCCAGCAGGAGCGGTGTAGCTACTCGAGCCCTGGCCGGCATAGTTTTCTCCACGATCAATATCGTAGTGTTTTTCAAGTGGTGAATAAGAGTTGAGTCCCGGATGTACCCAGGGCAAATGGTAGGCTTCCAGAAAGTTCTCAACTGCCAGCTTCCAATTGCTTTTTACGACTAACTCCATTTTTGTGTCAATACCAGGTGCTAGCTCCATAAGTGTTTCCGAGCTTACCCATTTGCTCCAGCGCTGGATTAACGGTGCGATAAATTCCTCAAAAGGTTCTGCGTCATTTGAGATATTAATAAAGATGTTGTCCATCCAGACTGTGGTGTTGATCGGCTTTAATCCGTTAACAGTTGGATCGAAATCTTTGTGCTCGTTGTTGCTGGTGCCACCGATCATTGGTGTGCCTTTCAGATTGCCCTCAAAGTCGTAAGTCCAGCTGTGGTATTTGCAGCGGATAAGGCCGGTACCTAATTTTCCGGCTTCTAAAACCAGTTGCATGCCACGATGGCTGCAGACGTTATGAAATACTCTAAGAACCCCGTCTGAGCTACGAGTGAGCAGTATCGGGTAGCCCATGAAGCTAATTGGAACGGCCCAGTTTTCAGGTACATCAGTACCAAAGCCAACGCAGGCCCAGCTTTTTGCCATTACACAATCACGATCAAGCGTGAACGCAGAGGAGTCGGTATAGCACTCGTTAGGCAATCCATTCGCCGATTCGATTGGTCGCATAACACGGTCTAGGTGCAGGTTGATTCTAGATTCTTTGTTCATAGAGGTAATGGCCAGTTTTGTACCTGATACAAGGGCCGAGTATGTTAGATGGCTGTGGCTGATGCAATCCAAAAAAGCGACACTGTTGGTATGTTGTGGATCGCCGCAAAAACAGTGCCTCAGACCTAGAAGCTTGTCCGAGAACTAGGGTCGTAGCGAGGTTGTGAGATTTTAGGTCAGATATTTAGATCGTTAGAGGCGAATAGTCATTCTTCTTTAACGAAAAGGATCGAAATAGCTGGCCAAAATATCGCGACCGCAGTAGATCCCCTAGTTTTCGGGCAAGCTCCTAGGGTTACCCGCTTCGGTTGGCGCTGTCAGGTGCATTTCTCAATTGAATCAGCTCGGCCATAATGGAGGTTGCGATTTCAGCTGCACTGCGGCTGCCGATTGACAGTCCGACCGGGCCATGTAGCCGGTCGACATTTTCGACCCCAATGCCACTTAGGCGCTTGCTGCGACGTTCGTTGTTGGCCCGTGAGCCGAGCGCGCCGACGTAGTAGGCGTTTGAAGGCAATGCTTCGATTAAAGCTGAATCGTCCAGGTTGGCGTCATGAGTCAATGCCAACACCACGCTATGATGATCGGTGGCGAATTCCAGTACCGCTTCATCGGGAAGTTTAGTGGTCAACGTGCAGCCCGGAACATTAAAGCTACTGGCGTACTCAGCCCTTGGTTCGCAAACAATGACCTCATAATCGAGTGCAGTGGCGAATTGCGCCACGTAGCGGGATAGTTGCCCACCGCCGATTAGCAACATGCGCCAACCGGGGCCAAACACTTTGCGTATCTGCTGGTCGTTGTAGAGGAAATCTACTGATCGATCTACTTCTTCATAATGAACCTGATTGGCGGTGGTTTGAGGGTCGTTCGACAAGGTTACTGTTCTTGCCATTCGCTTGCGATCTTGCATTGCCTGCAGCAGATTTTTTAGTTCCTGCGAGTCCTGCATTTTTTCAAAAACCAATTCAAGATGACCACCGCAGGGTAGGCCGAAACGCCGGGCTTCGTCATCGCTGATTTCATGCGCAAAGGCTCTGGCTCTGCTGGAGTCATCGATCCGAATGGCAAGTTGTTTTTCAATGCAGCCGCCTGATACGGAGCCCACAATATGACCATCTTCTCTCACCGCAGCAATTGACCCGGGAGGTCGGGGTGATGAGCCCCAGGTGCGCGCGACAGTCACAAGCTCTATCGAATATCCGCTATCGAGCCACTCTATGGCTTGAGTGAGCACTTCGTTGTCGCTGTTTTGAATGCTTGTCATTTAAGCGGTGCCAAACTGATTACAACCTCATGGTAACAGACAATGTTGCTGCTGCTATGCGCACAAGACTGCCCATTCAAAGCCGGACTGACAGAGGCACAGGTATGGAGGTGGTTTTTACATCGTCTAATTCAACAGCTTGCTTAGAAAGGGCGCCGTGTGTGATTTTTTGGATTTTGCTACTTTGTCCGGTGTGCCCTGCGCGACAATTCTGCCTCCGCCGTCACCGCCCTCAGGACCAAGATCAATCACCCAGTCTGAGTTTGCCGTCAGCTCCAGATTGTGTTCAATCACAATAACGCTATTACCCGACTCTACCAGCTTGTGCAGCACGCCAATGAGTTTGTCGACATCAGCCATGTGCAAGCCGACCGTTGGCTCGTCCAATACATACAGTGTGTGGTTGAGCTTTCTGCCGCGCCGCTCTTCTTTGCCAGTGCCTGCTTTGGCCAGTTCTGACACCAGTTTAATACGCTGCGCCTCACCACCCGAAAGGGTGGGGCTTTGCTGGCCGAGGGTGAGGTATCCCAGGCCGACGTCTTGCAATAGTTGCAACGGGTGTGCGATGTTTTTATGCGCTGAGAAAAACTCCACCGCCTCGTTTATGCTCATGCCCAATACATCGCCAATAGATTTGTCCTTGTACAGCACACTTTGCGTTTCCGAGTTAAAGCGCGCACCTCTGCAGACATCGCAGGGCACTTTGACATCAGGAAGAAAACTCATTTCCACTTTTGTCATGCCCTGGCCTTCACAGCTATCGCATCGCCCTGCTGCAACGTTGAAGGAAAAGCGGCTGGCGGTATAACCGCGCACTCGAGCCTCTGTGGCATCAGCAAATATCCGTCGTATGTTGTCCCAGAATCCAATGTAGGTGGCAGGGCAGGAACGTGGTGTTTTGCCGATGGGTGTTTGATCGACTTCAAGCACGCGTGAAATTGACTGCCAGCTATTGAGTGCTTTTACACCTACCAGTTTGACTTTTGTCTTTTTGGCTTCTTTGCTTAGTAGTGCTTTGAGGTTGTCGCCAAGTACTGAGCGTATCAGTGTGCTCTTGCCACTGCCGGAGACGCCGGTAACAGAGACGAGCTTGCCCAGGGGTATTTTGGCGTCAACGTTTTTCAGGTTGTGAAGGCTCGCGCCTTTAATTTGTATGGCATTTTTATCTTGTTTTCGGGTCGGGAAGAGCGGGTACGATTTTGCTTTGGCGAGCGCCTGGCCGGTGACCGAGTTATTGTTTTTAATCAGCTGCTTTAATGTGCCTTTGGCGACAATCTCACCACCTTCAATACCAGCACCGGGGCCCAGATCTATAATATGCTCCGCACGGCGAATGGTATCTTCATCATGTTCAACCACGATTATCGTATTGCCTTTGGCGCCCAGGTCTTGCAAGGTATCCAGCAGCATATGATTGTCTCGTGAATGCAAGCCAATAGTCGGTTCATCAAGGATATAACACACCCCCTGCAGGTTTGAACCGAGCTGCGAGGCGAGGCGAATGCGCTGCGCTTCACCGCCGCTTAGTGTCGGTGCCGCCCGGTCCAGCGTGAGATACGATAAACCGACTTTATTCAGGAATTTTAATCGCGATTTTATCTCAACTAATATGTCACGCGAGATATCTGCTTCCCGCCCGTTGACCTTTAGTTTTCCAAACCAATTGTCCGATTCTTCTATAGACATTTCATTGAGTGCGGCGATATTGCGTTTCTGGTATTTAACCGACAGTGCAACGGGATTAAGCCTGTGACCTTCGCAGGCATCACATACGGTATCGTCATCATCATTCTGCAGCCAGGCCTTTTCTTCGCCTGTTTGTTCTTCATCAAATTCCGGGCTGTAAATGCCGGTGCCGAAACAGTTCTCACACCAGCCGTGTTTTGAATTGTATGAGAATAGTCGTGGGTCCAGTTCGGGGAAGCTGGTGCCGCAGGAAGTGCAGGCGCGCTTAATTGAAAATAGCGTGTCTTTGCCCGGCTTTGCTGCAGTGCTTGCCACTTTGAGAACACCTTTGCCGTAATCGAGTGCGCGTTGTAATACCTCTGCGGTTTTGGATTCATTGCGTGCATTGATGACAATTTCGCCTATAGGCAAGTCGATATCGTGTTCTTTAAATCGGTCAAGCCGTGGCCACGGATCAACAGGAATCAGCTCACCATCAACTCGAAGCGTATCAAAGCCACGATTCCCGGCCCACTTGGCCAAATCGGTGTAGTAGCCTTTGCGCGATACAATTAAAGGTGCGAACACAGCAATGGTTTTGCCTTTGTGCTTTTTACTGATTTGATCTTGAATACCTTCGAGCGTTTGGGCATCGATTGGCTTGTCACAATCAGGGCAGTGCTGAGTGCCCAGTTTTACAAACAACAAACGCATAAAATGATAGAGCTCGGTCATCGTTGCAACGGTACTCTTGCGACCACCGCGACTGGTGCGTTGTTCAATGGCCACCGTCGGCGGAATTCCCAGAATAGCGTCTACATCGGGGCGCGATGCCGGCTGTACAAACTGTCTTGCATAGGCGTTTAGTGATTCAAGATATCTGCGTTGACCTTCGTTGAAAATAATGTCAAACGCCAACGTACTTTTACCACTGCCACTAAGGCCGGTGATAACCGTGTATTTATCGCGTGGAATCTGAATATCAATATTTTTAAGGTTGTTTTCGCGAGCGTTAATCACACTAATGTTGTTGTCTGTATAGATCGCGGCAGATTCAGCAACTTTAGCAACGCTGTGCTTGGCGCGGCTGAACTCGTCAATTGAGTTTTCGTATTCGATTAAGGCTCGGCCTGTGTGACTTTTCTTCAAAGCCTTAATTTTTTTTGTATTGCCGACACCAATAACCGAACCGCCGGCATCACCCCCCTCGGGTCCGAGATCTATTATCCAGTCTGCGTTGCTGATGACATCGAGGTTATGCTCAACGACAATCAGTGAATGGCCTTCGTCGAGCAATTGCTCAAAAGCAAACAGTAGTTTTTTAATGTCGTCGAAGTGCAATCCCGTCGTGGGTTCGTCAAAGAGAAAAAGCTTTTTTTCCTCACTGGAGCGGGCGGATTTTTTAGCTTTAGCTAGATGCGCTGCCAGTTTCAGTCGTTGTGCCTCCCCGCCACTGAGGGTCGGTACGGGTTGCCCTAGAGTGAGATAGCCGAGGCCGACATCAATCAGCGGGCTCAGTGCTTTTCGAACTTCTTTGTAGGCGGCGAAAAATTCGACTGCATCATCGACAGTCATCTCAAGCGTTTGTGAAATATTGATGGCCTGACCGGTCTCCGGGTGTACCAGCTTGATATCCAGCACTTCGTCTCGATAGCGGCTGCCGTTGCAGGCGTGGCATCGCAGGTAGACATCACTTAAGAACTGCATCTCTACATGTTCGAACCCATTGCCGGAACAACTCGGGCAACGCATACCTGAGTTAAAACTGAAGCTGCTCGCGGTATAGCCACGACGTTTCGCCTCCGGATCGACAGCAAACAGCTTGCGTATACCGTCAAACGCCCCGGTGTAGCTCACCGGATTAGAACGTGCCGATTTACCAATAGGTGATTGGTCGACCATCACTACTTCATCAATATGTTGGTGGCCGGTAAGCGATTTGTGCTCACCTGCAAGTTCAGTGGGTTTGCCCTTAACGCGGCATAGGGCGCGATATAAAGTGTCTTGTATTAAGGTGGATTTTCCCGAGCCGCTGACGCCGGTCACGCATACGAGCCGGTTGAGTGGAAACTCAACATCTATTGCTTTCAGGTTGTGTTCGCAAGCACCTTTGATGGTGATGCTTTGTGTCGATGGTTTTCCCTCAACATTAATGCGGCGATCGAGTGTTTTTTCGCGGCTGAGATAAGCGGATGTTAAAGAATTTTTTGCTTTAGCCAGTTTATCGGTGTTGCCAAAAAAAGAAATCTCCCCGCCATGGCTCCCCGGGCCCGGGCCCATATCAATGACCTTGTCTGCAGCGAGAATGATTTGCGGATCATGTTCTACCACCAACAGGGAGTTGCCGGAATCGCGCAATCTCTTTAAGACGCCAATGACCCGATCGATATCTCTCGGGTGTAGTCCGATGCTTGGCTCATCTAAAACGAACAGCGTATTTACCAGTGAGGTGCCGAGCGCTGTGGTTAAGTTGATACGCTGTACTTCACCTCCGCTCAGAGTTCGTGATTGTCTATCGAGCGTCAGATAGCCCAGCCCGACGTCATTTAAGTAGCGTAGCCTTGAGTTGATTTCACCCATCAACATATCCGTCGCTTCGTCGAGTGGCGCGGGAAGTTCAAGGGTTTTGAAAAACTGTATGCAGTCACTTAACGGCAGTTGCATTACGTCGTATAGCAATAAGCCCGGGAGTTTCTTAAGTTTCGCATCGCTGAGTTTGTTGCCCTTCGGGACAAAACGTTTGTCAACGGGGAGTACCTTTGCAGCCCCCGATGATGTACCGATTCTCCACCACAGGGCTTCCGGCTTCAGCCGTGCGCCATCACAGGTTTCACAGGGTGTGTAAGAGCGATACTTGGACAGTAAAACACGCACGTGCATTTTGTAGCTTCGCGTTTCAAGCCAGTTGAAAAAGCGCGCCACGCCGTACCAGTGAGTGCCATCCCACTCGCCTTCTCCTTCGAGTACCCATTTCTTTTGTTTGGCAGTGAGTTTTTTCCATGGAACTTTGGTGGGTATGTCATGTTTCTTGGCAAATTTCATCAAGTCTTTTTGACAGATCTCATTGGTTTTGGTTTGCCAGGGTTTAATGGCACCTCCGGCGAGCGTTAACGCTTCGTTGGGTACAACCAGGTTGTATTCAATGCCCATGGTGCGCCCAAAGCCCCGGCAGTCTTCACATGCGCCCAATGGTGAGTTGAACGAGAAAAGGCTGGGTGTGGGTTCTCTGAAATGCTTATCGCAACTTGCACAGATAAAGTCCGCTGAAAAATGTTGAGCTTTGCCTGCTTTGCGATTTTCATCCAGCGGATACCAGGTGGCCTTGCCACGTCCATGTTTAAAAGCGGCTTCAAGTGCTTCGGTGATTCGACTTTTATTGTCCTTAGTGAGCCGGAAGCGATCTTGTATGACTTCGATCGAATTTTTTTGTTGCCTGTGAATTCTCGTGTAGCCCTGCCTTTGCAGCCAGGTTTCCACCTCTTCAGCGGTAAAGCTTTTTGGTACCGATACCGTGAAGGTCACCATGCCGCGCTCGGTTTTGCTTTTTACGCTGGCGAGTTGTGCGATTGCAATTTGATCTGGTGTTTCTCGTACCACGTGCCTGCCACAGTCGGGACAGTGCAGGTGGGCGGCTCTGGCGAACAGCAGTTTCAGATGATCGTTCAGCTCGGTCATTGTGCCGACGGTTGATCTTGATGTTCTTACCGGGTTGGTTTGATCGATCGCAATTGCTGGCGGAATGCCATCAATGCGATCCACCTTGGGTTTGTCCATCCGGTCGAGGAATTGTCGAGCGTAAGGTGAGAATGTTTCAACGTATCGGCGCTGGCCTTCGGCGTAGATCGTATCAAACGCCAGAGATGACTTACCTGAGCCGCTGACGCCGGTGATAACCACCAGTTCGCCGTGCGGAATATTGATATTCAGGTTTTTGAGGTTGTTCTGTGTCGCGTTTTCAACAACGATATTTTTCAATGGCATATCTGGTGTTAAATACTTTACTGGCAGCGGCCGGTCAGTATATTGGCTTGGCGGATCTATGTCGCGTTTTGTCGCAGGTTTTCCGTCGGCCCGGAACCTTGTTAAAAAGAGGGTGTCTGATCGGGGAATGGTCTATCCCGGTAGTTCACCAATTACCCCGTTTGCAGAGGCGCGATGTCATACCAATGAGGAAAATTCTGTTAGTTGAAGACGATCCCGACCTCGCACAACTTGTGTCACTGCAGTTGCAGGATATTGACGTCGAGTGTCGGTGGATCTCAAATGGACGTGAGGCATTAGAGTCGGCGACCACTGAGCACTATGACATGTTGATGCTTGACGTGATGTTGCCAGAGGTTGACGGGCTTGAAATTTGTCGAACTGTCAGGTCAGTAAACCGCCATATTCCTATTATGATGGTGACGGCAAAAGTCTCTGAAATAGATCGCGTGCTCGGATTGGAATTGGGTGCAGATGACTATATCACCAAGCCTTTCAGTACCATGGAATTACTGGCGAGAGTCAAAGCACTACTTCGTCGGGCCAGTGTGGCTGACTCTGTAGCGTCAGACGACGATAAGCCTGCTCAACCGCTTGCGTTCAAGGAGCTGAAAATTCTTGAAGAAAGCCGGCGTGTCTATATTAGCGAGAAAGAGATTGATCTAACACCAAAGGAATACGATCTGCTGCATCACTTTATTACCAATCCGGGGCGTGTTTTTTCGCGTATGGATCTATTGGATAAGGTGTGGGGCTATCAATACGAAGGCTACCACCACACAGTTAATTCGCATATAAATCGCTTGCGAACCAAGGTGGAGAAGAATCCGGCGGAGCCAGAATATATTCTTACCCGTTGGGGTGTCGGTTATGAATTCGCGACCGAGTAGTGACAACAATATCAATGAGTGCATGAATTGATTAAATCTTTATACGCCAAGCTTGCGCTCACACTGATTGTTTTACTGTTTGTCACGGCGGTTGTCTATTCAGCTATTTCGTATTATCTGACGCGATCCAACATTATTGCTGAGGTACAAAGGGAAAATGCTGATATAGCGGTCAATCTGTCGAATGAAATCACTCAGACAGTAAGTGGTGAAATTGACGGTCATTTTACTGAACGGCTGTTTCGCACCATGGCGATCGTCAATCCGGATGTGCAACTTTACCTGCTTGCACCTGATGGTGAAATTCAAGCCTACTCGGTCGAGAACAGACCGATAGTGCGTAACGCGGTTGAACTTGAACCACTGCAGCAGTTCCTGTCTGCGGATAGACAATTTCCGTTGTTTGGGCAAGATCCGTTAGCGGAAGATTCAATGGTGACGTTCTCGGTGGCTGAGTTAATAGTCAGAGAGACCTTGGTGGGGTATCTCTACATCACTCTGCACGCGCAAGGAGAAGATGCTTATGATGCAGGTGGGCCCCGTAAGCTGATCTCAACGATAGGTATCTCTGCACTGCTGGGTAGTTTGTTGGTGTCCTTGCTGGCAGGGCTGTATATATTCAAGCGTATAACCTCGCGCTTGCAATTGTTGAGTTATGAGATTCAACAATTCAGAGAATCCGGTTTTAAAAAGACCGCGAGCTATAAAGATCTGTCGCACGATACATCGGATGATGAAATATCCAGGCTGGGCGCGAGCTATGACGAAATGGCGAATCGCATCGTTGATCAGATTCAGTTGCTTGAGGCGCAGGATCAAAACAGACGTTCCTTCATTGCCAATATTTCGCATGATCTTCGCACTCCGCTCACTGCGACACAAGGTTACCTGGAGATGGTTCTGCATAAGAACGATCAGCTCGATGAAAAACAGAGGGAGCAATACTTAAGCATTGCCTTGAAGCATAGCAACAGGCTTAAAGCGTTGATTAGTGACTTGTTCGAACTAGCCAAACTTGAAGATCGAACTGAAGAGATAGGGCATGAAAAAGTATGCTTGTCCGAAGTCATCGGGGATGTGCATCAAGGGTGTTTACCACAGGCCAGGGACAAGCAGATAAGTCTAAGTTGTCACGGCGCAGACAAACCAATGAACGTGACGGGTGATTTGGCTTTGATTGATCGGGCGGTGAGTAACTTGTTGGTCAATGCGATTCAATACACACCGGCAGGTGGTGAGGTAGATGTCACCTTAGAATCAGATACAGAGACCAGCCGGGTTAGACTATGTGTAGAAGACAATGGTCCCGGGATCGCACCGGAAGAGTTAAAGAAAATATTCAAACGCTTTCACCGGGCAGACAACGAACACAGTGAGAGTGGCAATGCGGGGCTTGGGCTGGCAATCACTCAGCGCATTGTGGAGTTGCACGGCGATACATTATTGGTAGAGAATACAGGCAATGGAACACGTTTTTCGTTTTGCCTTCCGGCGGCGTCGGGTTAATTTATATTCCGTGCGGCTGTAGTCTGTTGATTAGGTTGCTGTCGAGGTGCTTGAGTGATGCATCATCGTCGATAGTGAATTGATAGCAGTTTCTGAAGCCAGTGGGTGAGTCAAACAGTGACTTGTGCCTGCGTGTTCTTCCGTGCACGCCGCAACGTGATTGCACGGAATTAGAAATGTGAGAGCGGATTAATCACTTTTCTCTGAAATCGATAACTCCGTCTGTGAACTGATTCACTGCTACCCGCTCTGCTCAAGACAAGGCAAAACCTCAATGAGGTATTTAAGGTAAGGTATCGACCAAATCAACCGGTAGGTATAAGATTATGGTTCATATTGGCTCGATCCCAATCGAAGCAATCGCGAAAATAGAGCAAGCACTATGACACGCACTATGAGAAGGCGAAGAAGATACAAGGACCCTCGTAGCCTTTCAAAGAATATTTTAGCCGGTTTTGTCCTTGCGACATGCGTTGGGATTTTTATATGGGTGCTGGTTTTCCTGGCTTAGCTCTCTGCAGATGACTCTGTGCGGCTGATTCGAGCCACCACCCCGGTGGTGGCGTTGATAAACCGTGCTGTTATTAACCTTGTATTTGCTTACGTGTGACCAGCCAGACGCCTGCGGCCGCCACGGCCATTCCGCACCACGCCATGATTGTCATTTGCTCGTCTAATACCAGCCACGCGATCAATGCTGAAACAGGGGGTACCAAGAAGAACAGTGCAGAGACTCGTGTGGCTTCGCCGTTGCGTATCATCATTAATAACAAACTGATGGCGAGAATTGAGTTGCAGACCACCAGATAAGCCAGTGCGAACAAGAACGGTACGGTGATGTTGATGTGCATGGCTTCGAATGTCCATGCGAGTGGTAATGTGCATAAAAATCCAACGGTGTATTGCACCGTGTTACTCGTTAATGGATGCTGGTTTGTGCCGTATCGTTTTTCCCAAATGGTGGCGATGGTGATTGCGAGCAATGCGGCGATCGAAAATAATATGACTTGTATGCTCATCGCTTGTACCCCGCTGTTACCAAAGATAACCAGTGCAGTGCCAAGCAGGCCGAGGAGTAATCCGAGCCATCTCTTTCTGGAAACCGTTTCCTTTGACAAGCGGGGCATTATCAATGCGACCAGTATCGGTTGCAGTGAGGTGATGAGAGCGACTGAGCCGGCTGATCCGCCCAGGGAAAATGCTACCCACGCGGTGCCGAAGTACACGACTTGCATTAAAAACCCGACGACTATTAAGTGACCCCATTGATTGCGTGTGGAGGGTAGGGGAGGCTTTATCCAGATGATGAACGGCAGCAACAGGATCACGACACAGAAGTATCGCAGTGAAAGTAACGTAATCGGGTCAGCGTCATGAATGCCGATTTTAGCTACAGTAAAACCACCTGACCAAAGCAACAGAAAAATGGCAGGTGCGGTGCGTACCAACAATGCTTTGCTCAAGACGGTTCCGTGGATTTGCAAGGTTGCGGTGCGACAATACCGATCATTGCTGCAAGTTGCCAGAACTACTGTATCCAGGCATTGATCTTGCATTTGCCGCAGACTTTTTAATTGGATCTTGAGCAATGCAAATAGCTAGAAAACTGAGTCTTGGTTTTGGTTTAGCCACACTGTTGGCTCTTTTGGCAGCCTGTGGTGGAGAGACTCCAGATCGTAAACCGCAAGCGGTGCAGGAAGTGGCTCAAGACGATTCGTCAATGACCCATGTGGTGCTGGCCACTAATAAGGGTGAAATCGAATTTGCGCTTGATCCAGAGAAAGCCCCGATTTCTGTCGCTAATTTTCTTGCTTACGTGGATAGCGGTCACTTTGAAGGTACGATCTTCCATCGCGTGATACCGGGCTTCATGGTGCAGGGTGGTGGGTTTGATACTGCGTATCAGCAAAAACCGACGCTTGATCCGATTGTAAACGAAGCGACTAATGGGTTGAAGAATGTGAAGTACAGTGTTGCGATGGCACGTACCTCGGTGGTCGATTCGGCGTCGTCGCAGTTTTTTATTAATGTGGCGGATAATGCGTTTCTCGATCACAATCCGTCAGGAAATTTTGGTTACGCAGTGTTTGGTAGAGTGGTTGCAGGAACTGATCTGGTTGATCAGATCGCAGCTGTTCAGACCGGCGCAGCTGGCCGGTTTGCCAAGGATGTTCCGGTTGAGGCTATTGTTATCGAAGGGGCTCGTCGAAAGTAGGTCTAAGTAGCCGCTCAATGCAATTGCATTGAGCGGCTTATTGCTTCAGGTTTTTGAGCTTCTTCGGAGAAATCGTTTAGCTATTACATACACAGTGCCTAACGTAAGCGGCTTGCCATTCGTGCTGCTTTGATCCGCTGTTGATATATCGAAGTGAGTTTGATCGCGCGTACGCGGCATGCCACTCGTCGTGCATCGGGTTTCCTCTGGAGGCTTATGCACTGCTGCCAAGCGCGGCAGCCAGATCGTCTTTTCGTTTGTTAAACACTTCAGATTGCACTACGTTTTGATTGATAATGGAGTGTGGAATCTCGCCGCGCATAATTGCCAGGCACGCATCTACGTCAGCGGCACCGATACCATGCATACATTGATCGGTAAAGCACAGTGCATGGGGTGAAAGAATGACGTTGTCCATGGTCGTTAGCGGGTTGTCTTTACTGATGGGTTCTTGTTCGAAAACGTCGAGTCCGGCACCCGCCAGCTTGCCTTGTTGCAGTGCGGCTATAAGGGCCGCTTCATCTACTACCGGGCCACGAGCGGTGTTAATAACATAGGCCCCGGGTTTCATCATCGCTAACCTTTCACGATTGACAATGTGGTGGGTCTCATCGTTCAGCAGGCAATTGACGGTAAGGAAATCTGCCTGCTTAAACACTTCTTCAAGTGCCACCAATTCAACGTTTAATGCAGTTGCCAGTGCTGGATCTATGTATGGATCGTGAGCAATCATTCGCATATCAAAGGGCTGAGCCAGTCGAAATACCTCGGCGCCTATATTGCCAAGGCCTATGGCGGCCAGTGTACGACCGACAAGGCCGATGCCGTTGTGCTGTGTTTTAATCGCCCAGCCCGGGTCTGATTGTCTGGTCAGTTTGTCCTTTAACGGTATGCGTAATGATAGCGCTAGCATAAAGCCCATCACTGTGGTGGCGACCGGGCGTCTGACGCCGTTTGGCGCAAGTGCTACTGCCACGCCATGTCTGGTGCAGGCCTCGAGATCTACGGTATCAAAACCGACGCCGAAACGAGCAGCGAGCAGCAGGTTCTGATCCTTGGAAAACGTATGTTCTCCTACTTTCTCCAGCATCAAAATGATCGCGTCAAAGCCTGCGGTATGTTCAGCCATGAGTTCACCGCCACCGACGTCAGCTAAGCTGCTAACTTCGATTCGCTGATCATTGAGTAGCGGATCGAGATCGACTTCTGGAATGGCGAGTGATCCGTCTGCTCTGCGAATGCTGGCGCTAATGCCTACTTTATATTTCCTCATCTAATAATTATACGTGAGATGAGCTGTGATCTTAAATGCCGTTGATAGTCTATTTCTATCTGCTGTTGTGGAGCCTGCCATGAGCGGCAGGGCGCGGTGCGCCTTCTATTGGCTGGAGTTCAGGGAAATCTGTGCTCAGATCTCTCATTGACATCATCACCCGTACATCACTTAGTGAGCTCGGCATTTGGCCCGCAACTGCGGTTGTAGCTCTTTCGAAAAAAGGATGGCATTGCCTGTAAGCTCCGTCTCGCCGCCAGCCAAATGACAAGATCTCATTCGCAGGCTTTGGCAGCCAAAGTGCACTGGATTATAAATCCCCCTATCGGGCAGGCTGACATATAAAGGCCTTGAGGCGGGAGGAAAAATTTGAGAGGTCAGGTAAACCAACCCCTCAAATTAGTGCTACTGATCCGGAGCGCTCACTACTTTGTGAATTCCGGATAGGCTTCCATGCCGCATTCACTGACGTCCGCACCCTCGTACTCTTCTTCCGCGGAGATCCTGATGCCCATGGTGAATTTTAGGATTAACCAAACCACCAGTGACGCGGCAAATACCCAGGCAAAGATGACGGCTGCGCCCAATGCCTGAGCAGCGAAAGAGGCGCCCGGGTTGGTGATGGGTACAATCATTAAGCCAAAGAGACCGATTGTGCCGTGCACTGAGATAGCACCGACAGGATCATCAATTCGCAGTTTTTCGAGGCCGACGATTGAGTACACCACCAATATGCCTGCGATTGCTCCGAACAGCGTAGCCATTGCCGGTGACGGGGTTGATGGTTCTGCAGTAATGGCGACAAGTCCTGCAAGTGCACCGTTTAGCGTCACGGTTAAATCCGCTTTACCAAACATCCAGCGTGCGAATAACAGTGCTGAAATCGCGCCACCTGCGGCTGCGGCGTTGGTGTTTAAAAATACTGCAGCGACTGCATTGGCGCTGCCAATATCACCGAGTTTTAAAACAGAACCGCCGTTAAAGCCAAACCACCCCATCCACAGAATGAACGTACCGAGTGTTGCCAGTGGCAGGTTGGCACCAGGGATTGCATAGATTTGCCCGTTCTCGCCGAATTTTCCTTTACGTGCGCCTAGTAGAATTACGCCGGCAAGCGCTGCTGCCGCACCTGCCATGTGCACGATTCCGGATCCTGCAAAATCAGAGAAACCGGTATCGCCTACTTTTAATTCAAATAAACCAAAAACTGACTGTCCGCCCCATGTCCAGCTGCCTTCCATGGGATAGATAAAGCCTGTCATCACTACGGTGAACAGCAGGAAAGCCCACAACTTCATGCGCTCAGCTACCGCACCCGAGACTATGGACATAGCAGTGGCTACGAATACCACCTGAAAGAAGAAGTCTGACGCCTTGGAGTAGACCGCGTCTCCGTCGAACCCTGAAGATGCAGAATCTGCCAGTGCACTTGCGACGAAATCGGCTGAATCCATGGCGGTGTCCGCTGCGATGGATTCAAGCAGATAGCCACCACCGTACATCAGTTCATAGCCTATTAACATGTACATCACGCTGGCGATTGCGTAAAGCGCTACGTTCTTAGTCAGTATTTCTGTTGTGCTTTTAGTACGCACCAGACCTGCTTCAAGCATCGCGAATCCGGCTGCCATCCACATCACCAGTGCTCCACACACTAAGAAGTAGAAGGTGTCCATGGCGTACTGCAGGTGGAATATTTGTTCTTCCAATGTCTTGCTCCGCTTAAGTTTTTAGTTAAAGTGCAGCATCGCCGGTCTCGCCGGTTCTGATGCGAATGGTCTGTTCGATATCTGTGACGAATATTTTTCCGTCGCCAATTTTTCCGGTAGAGGCGGAGGCTTTGATGGCATCGACAACCGAATCTACAAGTTCCTCTGTGACCACTGCATCTATCTGCACTTTTGGTAAAAAATCGATCACGTATTCCGCGCCGCGGTATAGTTCGGTGTGTCCTTTTTGTCTTCCGAACCCTTTTACTTCTGTGACAGTGATGCCTCTGACGCCAATTTCTCCGAGTGCATCACGTACTTCCTCGAGCAAAAATGGTTTTATGATTGCGGTAATTTTTTTCATCTTGACCCTGCTGTTCAAGTTGCTTCAAATGTCATGTCAGCGGACTAATAAGCCGACTAAACGAGGTGAGAAGAATAAACACTGCCCTCGGCTGTGTATTCTGCTAATTTTGCACTGCAGCGATGCACGCAGCGCATCATCTGAATTTGTGAGTCAGTTGATTAGTTGTCTATCTATTTCCGGCTCTCTACAAGGTTTAAGTTCATGAAGCATCTCCTACCGCTTCATTACATTGATACGGTAGCTCGCAGTGGTTCCATACGGCGTGCTGCAGATACACTTGCGATAACCTCCACGGCGCTGAATCGGCGCATCCTTGCCATGGAGGAAGAGCTTGGCGTGCCGATCTTTGAGCGATTGCCACGTGGTGTTCGGCTCAGCACGGCGGGTGAGCTGATGATTCAGCATATCCGTACTCAGATTGCAGATATGGAGCGCGTTAAATCGCAGATTGCAGACTTGAGTGGTGCGCGCCGAGGGCATGTGTCTGTGGTGTGCGGTCAGGCACTGTTGCCGCACTTTATCGCAGAGCAGATTGCCGACTATCGAAAGCTCCATCCAGCAGTCACCTTTACTGTGAAGGTGTGTGATCGAACTGCTGCTATAGAGCAACTTACTTCGTTTGAGGCCGATCTTGCGGTGGTATTTGAGCCGCTTAGAACAGCAGATTTTCAACCCATGGGAAGAGTTGAGCAATCGCTTAAGGCTATTATGTCTGCATCACATCCGTTGGCTGAAAAACAGCAACTCGGTTGGAGTGATTTGCTGTCAACACCGGTGGTGTTGCCAACGCCTTGTAACGGTATGCGCTATCTGCTTGATGAAGCGATGCTTCGCAAAGGAAATGAACTTGAAAAGGTGATTGAATCAGATAACTTCGATTTTATTCGAAACTATCTCAAGCATGAGCACTGTGTTTCATTCCAGTTGCCAATTGGATTGCCGGCGGAATCTGAAGCTTCCGAATTTATCTTTAGAGATATTGATGAAAAGGCCGTTCCGACAGGTAACCTGTATGTTGGCCAATTAAAGGGTAGGGTGTTGCCGGTAGCCGCGGCTCTATTTGCCAATGCTATTGTTAAAGCGCTGGAGTTCCAGTATGCGACCACTGGTGAGAAAATAACGTCTTCTGAGCCAGCCGATGTTAAGACGGCAAAGAAAAATACGACAGCCGTTAGAAACGGTGATTGAAGCATGTTTAAGTCAGATGTACTGATCAAATATGCTGGTTGCCACAGAATACTTTCTCCTAACGATTTAAGAGGGACTAGCGCCGATGTCAAATCCTATGAGTGCGCAACAACTACAACAGTTTAATGACGATGGTTACTTCATCGCCCGACAACTGGCCAGTGACAGTGTCATCGCTCACATGAACCAAGTGACAGATGATTCGGTTAGCCCGGCACTGGCACCGGTCGAGTATGAGGCAGATGTGCATTACCCCGGCGCCCCTGAAAGCAAAACCGCACCTGGTGGTCAGACTCCTCGACGCTTGTTGAATGCCTACACCCGTGCAACGGTATACAGGGAGTGGGCTAACAGTGATGAAGTGGTCTCGCACCTGCGGCAGATGCTCGGTTGCGAGAGCGTGATGGTATCGCAGAATCACCATAATTGTGTGATGACCAAGCACCCGGGCTTTAGCAGTGTGACCTCATGGCATCAGGATATTCGCTATTGGTCGTTTGATCATCCTGAACTGATCAGTGTGTGGTTGGCACTTGGGCCGGAGCGGCCGGACAATGGAGGATTAATGTTGATACCCGGCTCTCACAAGCTTGACCTTGGTCGCGGGCGACTTGATGCGGCTCTTTTTCTTCGCACCGATATAGCTGAAAATGAAGAGCTGATTAAAGCGGCAATTCCAGCTGAACTCGAAGCTGGTGATACCCTGTTTTTTCACTGCAGAACATTACATGCTGCGGGGCAGAATCAGGCGGGTAACGTTAAGAAATCACTCGTTTATACATATCACTGTGAAAGCAATCGCTCTATACCGGAAACGCGTTCTGCGGTTCACACTGATATTATTGTTGGAACGCGGGCGTTAACATGATCGAACTTAATAACGCAAACATCAAAGGTTCTCGGTTTATCGATGTGAATTTGTCGGATACGAAGTTTGAAGACGTTAATTTAAAGCGCGTAAGCTTTAGCGACACCACATTGAAGGATAGTGTTTTTGATGATGTCGATCTTTCAAATGCTGCTATATCAAACGCAAAGCTTGATGGGATGACGATAGAAGGTGTGGCGGTACACGCTTTATTTGCTGCATACCATGCGCAAAACTCGAGTCGTGATGCGAGCGAAGACAAGCCCGCTTGACGAGTTTTTTTACGGCCAGAGAAGGTCAGTGGATTGATCAGATTGTGATTTGCTCTACGCTGCCATCTGAATTGCCCAGCAGTAAGACATCGGCAGGCCGACGCGAAAACAAACCGCACGTAACCACACCGGCGAGTTGATTGATTTGTTGCTCAAGTTGCAACGGATCGGTAATTTTCATGTTGTGGATATCGAGTATGACATTGCCGTTGTCAGTTCTGAATTGATCTCTAAGTTCCGGATCGCCGCCAAGCTTCACAATTTCGCGTGCCACATAGCTGCGGGCCATTGGTATCACTTCAACCGGCAACGGGAAGCCGCCAAGTACATCTACCTTCTTGGAGGCGTCGGCAATACAGACAAATTTGATGCTCGCCGCTGCGACGATTTTCTCACGCGTGAGTGCACCGCCACCGCCCTTGATCAGTTGTAAGTCAGCATTGGCCTCATCAGCCCCATCGACATACAGCGACAATGTACCGCTTGAATTCAGATCGTATATTTCAATGCCCACGGCACGTAAGCGCGCTTCTGTGGCTTCGGAGCTTGGGACTGCGCCGCGAGGCATGGTGTGCCAGTTGGCCAGTGCGTCGATGAAGTGATTGGCCGTGCTACCGGTACCGATACCGATGATGCTGTCATCCTGTACCCATTCGAGGGCAGCGACTGCAGCTGCCTGTTTCATTTTATCAGCGGTCATCTTTGGTGGTTGTCCTGCGAGCGTTCGGTGTGAATGTTGGGTCTAAGCATATTCTGCTGCGGTACTTCCACCACAGGCAGGCATTCGTTAGAGTGAGGCCATATTATGCGAGGTTCCATGGATCACTACATAAAAAAGATACTCACCGCCAGAGTCTACGATGTTTCAAAGGAAACACCGCTTGAAATTGCCCCCGGCTTGAGCATAAAAACCGGTAACCATGTGTATTTGAAGCGTGAAGACCTGCAACCGGTTTTCTCGTTCAAATGCCGTGGTGCGTACAATCGCATCTTTAAACTGCAGCAACAACATCCGGATACGGTCGGTGTCGTTTGCGCATCTGCCGGTAACCACGCGCAGGGTGTGGCGCTGTCGGCCAGTCGGCTCGGAATCAAATCAGTCATTGTGATGCCTAAGACTACTCCGGCAATTAAGGTTAATGCGGTGCGACGATTGGGGGGCGAGGCAGTGCTGCATGGTGACAACTACGACGAAGCCTTTACCCACGCCTGCGAGCTGGAAAAGAGCACAGGCTATACTTTTATTCATCCATTTAATGACACTGACACGATAGCCGGTCAGGGCACCGTCGGAGTGGAGTTATGCCGCCAGCACTCAGGTCAGCTAGATGCGGTGTTTGTGCCGATCGGAGGGGGTGGCCTGGCGTCCGGTGTGTCCTTGCTGATGAAGTATTTAAGGCCGGAGGTGAAGATCATCGGTGTGGAGCCGGTCGATGCTGCCAGTATGAAGGCCTCGATTGCGGCGGGTCACCCGGTAGTGCTTGATCAAGTCGGGATCTTTGCCGATGGTGTGGCAGTGAAAAGCCCCGGAGATGAAACGTATAAAATTTGTAGTGAACTGCTTGACGACATCATCACTATCAGTGTGGATGAAATGTGTGCTGCCATTCGGGATGTTTTTGATGACACGCGCACCATCATGGAGCCCGCAGGTGCATTGAGTGTGGCGGGCTTAAAAAAATATGTCGCGGTAAACGATGCGACTGATCAACACCTTATTGCTGTGACGACCGGTGCGAATGTTAACTTCGACCGACTCAGGCATATAGCTGAACGTGCTGAAATAGGGGAGCAAAGAGAGGCTTTACTAGCTGTCAATATTCCCGAGCAGCCGGGTAGCTTCCGTCATTTTTGCGAGATGCTGGGTAAGCGGGCGGTCACTGAATTCAACTACCGGTACTCCGATAGCAGAAGTGCAAATGTGTTTGTTGGTGTGCAGTTGGCTGACGGTCAGGTTGAGCGGCAGCAAATCATCTCGGACCTTGAGAATTCCGAATTTACCGTTGAGGATCTGACGGATAATGAAATGGCTAAACTTCATGTCAGGCATATGGTCGGCGGGAGTTCGCAGTCAATTGAAAATGAGATGCTCTACCGTTTTGAATTTCCGGAGCGTCCGGGCGCATTGGCAACGTTTTTAAATAACATGGGCGAGGGGTGGAACATCACACTGTTCCACTATCGCAATCATGGTGCTGCGTATGCGCGTGTATTGGTGGGGATTCAACTGCCGGCAGATAGTGGTGATAAGTTTCAACACTTTCTGGACGAGCTTGGCTATCGTTACTGGTGTGAGGATGGCAACGTCGCCTATAAGATGTTTCTGGGGTAGTGGTGGGTGTATTCATTTATTGAATACGAGCCTGTACGTAGGTACTGGTTTACAAACGAACCGACTTCATCTTGCGATGGATGTCGGTAGAAGGCAGTGTGTGGTTACCGACTAGTGAAACGATGGCATTAGCGCATCAATCATTTCAGCGGCCTTTTCTATTTTTTGTTCCCGAGACGTGTCATTGCCTACCGGCCCATCGACGAACAGATTGGCAAGTCCGTGCACCGCGGACCAGGCAAGTAGTTCCTGAGGGCTGAAACTTTCAGGATCTTTGTCGTCAATGGTGTCTGCAAATCCGCCGGTCAGTTGTTTACTGAGATTATTCGCAGCTTGTTTGTAGTGATCATCGTTTGCGTAAATGGCCTCTTCCCGCCACATGGCTCGGAAGAAGGCCGGCTTGTCGATGGCAAATGCAATATAGGCGATGCCAACCGTTTTAAAAGCGTTCTTGTCATCTCTTTTGGCTATCACTTTTGCCGTGGACATAGCATCTGTCAGCTGTATTAACGCTCTTGTTGCAAACGCTGTAAACAGGGCACGCTTATCAACATAGTGCCTGAAGGCAGAGGAGGGAGACACGCCCACGAGTTTGGCGCAGGCTCTGAGCGTCACCGCTTCAAGGCCGAATTGGGTGGCTATCTCATCTACCGCGTCAAGCAGCGATTCAGCCAGATTTCCATGGTGATAATGATTCTTTTTCTTTTTCATCACCTGGAATTATGACTGCAAACGCTTCGCATGTGTACATTGTTCACTTTTTTTCTCAAAGCCCCTTGTAAATGGGAGCAGCGATATGTATATTAAATGTTAACAGCGTTCACATAGTGAATAAGTAGTTGTTGATGCAGTACTTTCATTCATATTAAGGAGGCATGATGTCATTTTCAGACAACTCAACAATGGGACAGAGAGCAGGCCAGTGGGACTTCTCCGGTAAGTACACCACTGAAAAGCGAGGGCGATGGACCGGACTCAATATTGCCGCCATGGTGGTGGGATTCGTATTTTTCTGGCCGTTTGGTCTCGTTATTCTGTACTGGATCCTGAAAGGTCGTGACGTGCGTGATTTGCCCGCAGCAATGCGTGAGAAATGGACTCAGGTACGAGGCGACGGCTTCAGCCGCTCGGACAATGTGGTGTTCAACAAGTATCAGCAAACGCAGTACGACCGCATACAGGAGATAAAAGACGAGATGGCTTCCAGGGCCAAGCGTTTTTCCGACTTTCGAGCCGACGCGAAACGCCGGGCAGACGAGGAAGAGTTCAACCTGTTTATGGCTAACTCACCCGGACGAGCGAGCGAGTAATCAGATTAGCTGAGCGATAGCAGGCTGTGCACACCCTATGGCGCACAGCGAATCCCTAATGTTTTATTTTTCGCCAGATCAAGGCGTCAGCAAGCAACGTGACCGGTGGGCACAAGGATGTGCCCCGTGGCGCAGCCCCTCGGTGGATGCTTTCAGAGAGTACGCGGGCAAGCATCCGCCTATGAGGCTGTACTTATATTTTATCTTTTGAAAACGGCATCGTGTGCCGGGACTGGCATCGACCCCTCCGTGGATGGAAGGCGAGCTCTGGGAGCGAAAAAAGAAATTAGGTGGATGACCTCCACATGTGCCGTCGTAGACCGTGGACCTTGAGCCATCGGCTCAGGTGGGAACAGTTAGGGCTGTATCAGGCTTCCCGCCGTGGCGGACATGCACAACAACAGCAATAACAAACTCCCGGGTATCGAATTAGGCTCAAGGGAATAACGGGCCTGCAAACGAACACCGCAGAGGACATCCAAACTTTACTCTGTAAACCCTAGTGCAATCAAACATATATTGCACTACTACTATAGGTGCACTCAGGTGCACTTCGAACCAAGGGTGCATCTTGACACTCAAAGCTGCATTACTGCAAGACCAGTAAAATACGTAAGCACCGGTTCGACAATTAACTAAATCTAGTGACTAAATCACGACTAACAATAGCGACTCACGATTGTATATTTGCAATCGCTTCCTGCGCTGGCTTGACATGCTTGTTGTCCAGTGCTTTATCAATTCTTGCTGACATATCTATAACGCTATTTGAAACAGCCGTAAGCATGTCAGTGTTATCGGCAGCGCCCTGTAGTTCATTGGCAAGATTGAGTGCCGTCAGTACTGCTGCTTTCTCTGAGGAGATATTAGCGCCGATATTTTTTGCTGCACGCATGCGGGTTTCAACATCTACGGCTGCTTGAATGAGGTGTTGCTTTTCGTTTGGCCCACACTGGATCTCGTATTTTTTCTCCATGATGTAAACATTCACAGATACTTTGCTGGGTGCAACTTTACTGGTAGTCATTATGCGGATTCCAACGATTTCAAGCGGGTTATGATAGCCTCTACCTTGGTCCGGGCTAAGTCGTTTTTCTCGACAAGCCGCGACTTTTCCGCGACCAGATTGCTTTGCTGAGCTCTTAAAGATGCGTTCTCAACTTTGAGCTGATCTGCCATATCAATCAGCTCTGAAAGCTTGTTTTCAAGCTCGGCTATCTGATCCTTGGTTATTTTGTTGTTGTTATCCATGGGCAAAATAGTATTTTGAGTGAGGGCGGTGAGTCAGCGCTTGGTAGTGCGAGATCCTTCATGGTAAATCAGCGTCGACTCAATAACATGAACAAAAGTTAATCTATCCATTTTACTGTATCGGTAAGTCCGCATTTTATATGAGAAAAAATCCCCGATTAGCCGTGGCTCTCCACGTTATTATGACGGCTATTACCAAAGCGACTCGCAAGCTGGTCATTTCTTCCAACCGTATATCTACCCTGAGGGTTATAACATGACGGAAATGCCCGTTTACTCGCAGGTAGATGACGCCCTGTTCTCCGGCGGTTCTGCGGTTTGCGCTGCTGAATGTCATGGAGTGTTGTGTGGAATCCTCTGTGCCTCCGGTTCATCTGATATGCAGAAATGGGTTCGCCACCTCTTTGAAGCGCGCACAACAGATCGAGAAATTTCGTCAGAGTCTTTAAGACTGTTACACGATGTTCACCAGTGCACCGTCTCTGAAATTAACCATGAAACACTTGAATTCACCATGCTGCTGCCGGGTCAGAGCGAATCGCTCGATGTCAGAATCAGTGGTTTGGCAGATTGGTGTAGCGGCTTCAGCCTGGGGCTGATCATGGGCGGGCTGAATGATCAAATGCTGGTCAGTGATGACGTGCGGGAATTTGTTGAAGATGTCCAATACATTTCTGATGCAAGCTTCAGTGAGGAGGAAAGCGATCTGGATCAGGCAGAAAAATCTTTTACCGAGATTGAGGAGTATGTCCGCATGGGTGTGCTTTTAGTCAATGAAGAGTTGCAGCCGATTAAGCAAAAGCCAACAATTCACTAGCGATCCCGATTGGCTCGATTTGATTTGACTTGTTGCGGTCGTTACTGCGGGTCGCGTCGATTGCGGCGGGACATTGATTGGTGCAGTGAGTTGCCAGAGCTTTATCTGTCTATACTTTCTCTGCTGTTTGAATAGTAAGAATCATTGCTGTTGGGTTATTATCAATTGTGGTGTCCAGTGATTGGATTCCACAGTAGCGCTGGTATTTATCGATGCCAGACCGCCAATAAAGCAAACTGACGGCAGAGCCAATCAATGCAGGACACAATCACACTACGCCGCGAGCGAGCCCGTCGGCGAAAAAACCTGATGAACGCAATCGGTAAAGATTCGATTGCCATTATCCCTTCTGCGCCAATCAAGATGCGCAGCAAAGACACGGACTATAAGTACCGACAAGACAGTGACTTTTACTACCTGACAGGGTTTGATGAGCCAGAGTCTGTTGCGGTACTGATCTCAGGCCGTCGTGCAGCTGAGTATATTATTTTTTGTCGCGAGAGTGACAAACTGATGGAAACCTGGAACGGTCGTCGGCTCGGAGTAGATCAGGCACCCGAGGCGCTGGATGCCGATGATGCATTTCCAATTGACGATATCGACGAAATCCTACCCGGTTTGCTTGAAGGTCGTGAGCGGGTGTATTACTCCATGGGGCGTGAGACGCTTTTTGATAATCGCATCATTGGTTGGATCAACCAGTTAAAAGCCAAATCAGGTTCCGGTGCCAGTGTACCGAGTGAGTTTATCTCGCTTGATTTCAATCTTCACGATATGCGGTTGATCAAAAGCCGCTCGGAACTCGCGTTACTTCGCAAGGCAGCAAAGATTAGCGCCGCAGGTCATGTGGCGGCGATGAAGGTTTGTGAGCCCGGTAAAATGGAATACGAACTTGAAGCAGAGCTTATATCTGAATATAGACGTAATGGTGCTGATCATTCTTTTTTACCGATTGTCGGTGGCGGTGCCAATGGATGCATTCTGCACTACACCGAAAACTCTGATGAGCTGCAAGACGGGCAAATGGTATTGGTTGATTCAGGTGCTGAGTGGCAATGTTATGCGGGTGACATTACCCGGACATACCCGGTAAACGGTGTGTTTACCGGAGCTCAGCGGGAAATTTATGAAATTGTGTTGGAGGCAAATATTGCAGCTATTGCCAAAGTTGTCACGGGCAATCATTGGAATGACCCGCATGATGCTGCAGTAAAAGTGATTACTCGCGGGCTGCTGAAACTTGGCATCCTGAAGGGGGATTTAAAAAAGCTGATAAAAGAGGAGGCCTATCGAACTTACTATATGCACCGTACTGGTCACTGGCTGGGAATAGATGTGCACGATGTAGGAGAGTATAAAATTGATGATAAATGGCGTTTGCTGGAGCCGGGTATGGTGTTAACTATTGAGCCGGGTATTTATCTGCCTGCCAGCAGTGCAGTGCCTAAGCGCTACAGGAACATTGGTATTCGGGTAGAAGACGATGTAGTCGTCACCAACGATGCTCCTGACGTGCTGACTGACTCTGTACCTAAAACTGTTAACGAAATAGAGGCGTTAATGCAACGCAGCTAAGACGATGACCGATACCAGAGATATTATTGTTGTAGGTGCTGGACTGATTGGCGCTATACAAGCGTTGTTGTTAGCGCGCGCGGGTAATAGAGTAACTGTTGTAGAGCGACGATCTCTTTTTTCCAATGCAAGTGCACCGGATTATCTTAGCGGTCGAACTGTTGCTTTATCGCACCGCACGTGGCAATTGCTGTGCGGCGGAAATCTTTGGCCATCAATCGACCATTGTGCCATTGAGACCATCCATGTTACCGAGCAGGGTAAGTTTGGGTCGGTAACGATGAATGCTCGTGATGTCAGTGTTGATGCGTTGGGGTTTGTACTATCGAACGTCGACTTTGAAAGGTACTTGCATAGTCTATTCAAAGCTGAGCCTGGTATTGAGTTACTTGAAGAGTCCAGGATTCAATCAATCAATCAGTCTGCTGACAAAGTGAGCCTGGGTGTCGTGCACAAAAAGAGGGAGCAAGAGGTTGTTGCAGACCTTCTAATTGCCGCAGATGGTACGGGGTCTGCGGTTCGGGGCATGTTGGATATACAAGTGGACGAACGTGACTACCGGCAGTGTGCAGTGATTGCTAATGTTGCTACTACCAAGCCTCATCGGAACAAAGCGTATGAGCGATTTACGAGCTCGGGGCCGCTGGCATTATTGCCATTGGCGACAAGTCAGAATAATGGTCATGTCTTTTCCATGATCTTTACTGCTGCCGGTGAAGATATTGAGAAGCTGCAAGGCATGACAGATCTGGAATTTTTAGCAGCTTTGCAGAGCAAATTTGGCGGCAAATTAGGCCGATTTGAAAAAATAGGTAAAAAGATCATTGCACCTTTAAAATTGACAGTCAGCGCCAGGCAAGTTGAATCGCGATGTGTACTGATTGGCAATGCTTCGAGAACGCTCCATCCAGTGGCCGGTCAGGGCTTGAATCTGGCGGTACGTGATGTGTTTGAATTAGCGGCCCGCCTTGAACGCAATAGTGATGTTGACCTTGCTCTTAAGGATTTCTGTGAGAATCGCCGCCGTGATCAGGCATTGGTCACCAGGCAAACTGATTTGCTGGCCCGTGCCTTTACCCGGAAGCCGTGGCTGCTTCGCATGCCGCTGTCAGTTGCGAGTAGCTCATCGTTTCTACTGCTTGAATTTTTGAACCCTTTGAAGCGGAAATTCGCCCAGGTAAGCATGGGTCATCACCAGCCATTGCCGCGTTAAGCTAAATTCGCTCGCGGCAAATGGCCACTGTATGCCGGTTTTTGAGGCATGTCGCCTGCAGTTCTCTGCGGCTGTTTATCCGATTAGGGTGGTACTACTTCAAGGTTTTTCTATAACTGTTTGAAAGTGTGACTTGGTCGGCAGTGAGGGTAGTGTTTGCGGACGAATAGATTACGGTTTTACACATCGCTTCCGAAAAAAAACGGGCCGTTTGTAGTAACATCGGCGAGCTAAGGTAGAAGGTTCTTTTGAAATCCTGAAAGACACCAGCCAATCTGTTGTAGCCGTTCGTTCAGGCCGACCAATTTCCCAGAGCCACACTAGATTCATCATTATCTATGACTGTTAATTCATTGCCATTGGTTTCTGTTGTGTTGCCCGTTTACAACGAGGCAGCACTGCTGCGTAAGCACATTGTTGAAATTTGCACGCACCTGCAGGCCATGGAAGATCGTTATCGTTGGGAAGTGATCATTGTTAACGACGGTAGTGCCGATGACTCTGCACTTATCGCTGATGAGCTTGCCGGGGAATATACCAATCTGTTTGCGCTCCACCATCCGACGAATTTTGGGGTAGGCCAGGCACTTAAGTTCGGCTTTGCAAACACCAGGGGTGATTATGTGGTTACTCTGGATGTGGATCTAAGTTATGACGTGCATCATATTGAAGAGCTTGTTGAGAAGTTGCGCGAGCGTAGTGCGAAAGTGGTATTAGCCTCGCCTTATATGAAAGGTGGGTCGATTGCGAACGTACCTTTTAAACGTAAGATACTCAGCATACTAGGCAACAAGTTCCTCACATTTTTTAGCCAGGCCGGTTGCTCGACTGTGACCTGCATGGTGCGCGGTTATGATGGGCCGTTTGTTCGGTCCCTTGATCTGCGGTCGATGGGTTTGGATTTGATGCCAGAGACGCTATACAAGGCAATGATCCTTAGAGCCGGCATTAATGAAATACCGGGTCGACTGGATTGGGGACCGCAGCTTGAATACGCTCAGAACAGAACTTCAAGTATGCGGATTTTCCGTCATATCAATTCCACTTTGATGTCGGGCTTTGTTTTTCGTCCGATGCATTTCTTTATTCTTCCGGGAATAATTCTTGGTTTGTTCGCTACATACGTTACTTTCTGGATGTTTGCTCATTACTTTGACGCGTTACTCGCGGCTCGTGTAATTGATGTGAACGCAAGCAAGGAAGCAGCTTTGGCGACTGCGTATAACGACAATCCGCACACCTATGTAGTGGGTCTGACTTCAATTATTTTGTCAGTGCAGCTTATGAGTCTTGGTGTTTTGTCTTTGCAGAGTAAAAGAAACTACGAAGATCTTTATCATTTGAATTCAGCCAATTTTCATGCGCTGAAGAAAACTATGGAAAAAAATTCCAGTGAGTCGTAAAACTATATTAATAACAGGTGTCGCCGGTTTTCTTGGTTCGAATCTGGCGTTACGTCTTTTATCAGAAGGCCATAAGGTTGTAGGTGTAGATAACCTCTCGATGGGTCACTTGTCTAATCTCAAAGAAGCGATGTTAGACCCGGGCTTTGAATTTGTAGAGGGTGATGTCACTGACGAGAACATGTTCCGCACTTTGTCGGATGACATTGAAGTGCTTGTACATCTCGCCGCTTTTAAGATTCCGCGCTATGGAAAAGCCATTGATACGCTGAAAATCAATCTTCACGGCACAGAAAATACGCTGGATTTCGGTAAAGACAGAAATATTAAATGCGTACTGGCATCAACTTCAGATGTGTACGGTAAAAATCCGGCTGTACCATTTTCAGAAGAGCACACAGACAGTGTGATTGGCGGTTCAAAGGTGACTCGCTGGAGTTATGCGGTATCTAAGCTGTTTGACGAGCACTTGGCTCTTGCCTATCAGGATTCGTATGGGTTTCCAGTCACGCTACTGCGATTCTTCGGATCGTATGGTCCTCATCAGGCGCTGTCCTGGTGGGGTGGACCACCACCAGTATTTATTGAGGCGGTGCTGAACGACAAAGTCATTCCGATTCATGGTGATGGCATGCAAACACGAAGCTTCACTTATGTTTCGGATACGGTCGACGGTATTTACCAGGCAATTTTTCGCGATGAGGCGAACGGTGAGATTTTGAATATAGGTTCGAAAGAAGAGGTCACCATTCTCGAGCTTGCGAAGCGCATTAAAGCTGCCAGTGGTACTCCTGGAGAGCTCAAGTATGAACTAGTGCCTTATGCATCGTTTAGTAAGAACAAGTATGAAGATGTTATGCGTCGGGTGCCAGATACTACGTTGTGTGAAAAGATACTTGGTGTCTCGGCAAAGGTCTCTCTAGACGAGGGTATTCGTCGAACCATTGAATGGCAGAAGCTGGCAGTTCGAGAGCGCGGCTTCGGTTAGATCCGCAAGTTATGTAGTTCCAATTTGCCAGGCAGAGACAGTCAGATGCGTGTAGGAATAATCGGTGGTGGTTTAATGGGCATGGCGTTAGCACGACGTTATGCATCGGACGGGCATGAGGTCACAGTGGTGGAGTATGCCAATCAACCGGGTGGTTTGGCAACATGGTCTGACTTTGGGGGCTTTACCTGGGATCGCTTCTATCACGTAATTTTACCTTCTGATCAACAGCTGATCGGCTTTCTTAACGATGTGGGAATCGCCGATGAGCTTGAATGGAACAGAACTTACACCGGTTTCTATGTCGACGAAAAATTGCATTCTATTAGTAGCAATGTTGAGTTTTTAAAGTTTCCACTGTTGTCGTTTTTCTCCAAAATACGGCTTGGGTTCACCATGCTGTATGCGTCGCGCATCAATAGCTGGAAGCCGCTCGAAAAAATCACTTGTGAGGAGTGGCTTAGAAAAGTTTCCGGCAATGAAAACGTCGAAAAGCTTTGGAAGCCCTTGTTGCTTGCGAAGCTTGGGCCGAGTTATTCCAGGGTGTCAGCCGTGTTTATTTGGTCCTATATCAAGCGTATGTTTTCAGCGCGTGATAAATCAGCCAGTGCTGAGCACCTGGGACATGTGCGTGGCGGTTACAAAAGTATCTTTAAAGAGATTGAGCAACAGATAAAGCAATCTGGTGGTGATGTATTGCTCAACGAAACCGTAATGCGTGTTTCAGCCAATGATGATGGTGTGTCTGTTCACACTCCACAGAAGTCGTATTTGTTTGATCAGGTGGTGTGTACAAGCCCCACCAACGTGCTTGAAAATATCGTTGATAAAAACCTGCTGTCAGTTGGGCACAGCACCGGTAGTGTGGAATACCTTGGAGTGGTGTGTGTGGTATTAGTGACGAAAAGGCCGATTACCCGGTTTTACGTTGTTAATATTGCGGATGAGACAATTCCGTTTACTGGAGTAATCGGGATGAGCAACGTCATAAATACAAAAAATACCGCGGGTAATCACCTCACCTATCTCCCTCGGTATTTGTTGTCCACCGACCCTGAAATCGAAAAGCCTGATAGTCATTTTCGAGAGACCTTTCTAGAGGGAGTTAAAAGAATGTTCCCCGACTTTAACGATTCCGATATTCTCAGCGTGCACGTACATCGCGCTGTCAAGGTGCAACCTCTGCAGGTACTGGATTATTCATCTATGGTGCCGTCGGTTGAGACCAATGACCCGCGCCTACACGTGCTTAACACCAGCCAATTTGTGAATGCCACGTTGAACAATAATGAAGTGATTGGTGCGGTGAACAGATTTTATAACGATGTGGCATCGGCAAATGCATAGCGCCATGCATATAGTGTCTGTGGTTGGGGCGCGGCCGCAGTTCGTTAAGTTGGCACCAATCTCACGCGCATTTAAAAAACATAATTTTGTTCGCCACACCATTGTTCATACAGGCCAACACTACGATGACAATATGTCTTCGGTGTTTTTTGAAGAGCTTGAGATTCCTCGACCAGATGTTAATCTTGAGATTGGTTCAACCAGTCATGCGGTGCAAACGGGAAGAATGCTGGAGCAGCTTGAAAGCTGGTTTCTTTTGAATACACCGGATGCGGTGGTGGTATATGGCGATACTAATTCAACATTGGCGGCCTGCCTTGCTGCAGCCAAAATACATATACCTGTGGTGCATATTGAAGCCGGTTTGCGTAGCTTCAACCGAAGCATGCCAGAGGAAGTTAATCGGGTCGCGACCGATCACTGCAGTGATCGCTTGTATGTTCCGACGCCTGCAGGAATAGTTAACTTGAAAGCGGAAAATCTTGCCTCTCGCGCCGTATTTTGTGGTGATGTTATGCGTGATGCGGTTGAGCACAGCATCCGCTTAGCGGAATCAAGTTTGCCTTTTTTGTCGAAGTCTGAAGATGAGTATGGTTTGCTAACACTCCATCGGCCTTCGAATACTGAGGTTGACGTATTGTTGCCATTGTTAAAAAACCTGGATGAACTTGCACAGAACAGCATGCCGTTAATTTTCCCGGTGCATCCCAGAACCCGTAAAATTTTAAACGCAGAAAAATCATATCTGTCAGAAGCTATTAAGTTGGTAGAGCCGCTAGCATATCTTGAAATGTTGATGACGGTTAAAAACGCGAAAGTAGTGTTGACCGATTCAGGTGGCTTGCAAAAAGAGGCGGCCTTTCTTGGTACGCAATGTATTACTTTGCGAGAAGAGACCGAGTGGACTGAGACCATTGATCTGGGCATAAATCGATTGGTGGGTACTGAGCGAGAAAAAATTGGTGAAGCTATGGTCGAATTGGCTTGCATGGAATTTTCTGTTCAGTCCGGGACCATGGCAGAAATAGACAAGATATTCGGCCCGGGTGATGCAGCAGTAAAAATCACTGATGATCTCATCGCGTTTGTAGCGCAACGGCAGGACAATTAAAGATGAACAACAAACCTGTTATGAGTCTCTCGCTGGATCTGGACAATCAGTGGACTTACATGAAAACTCACGGAGATCCGAACTGGGAGTCATTGCCCAGTTACCTTGACGTGGCAGTGCCCAGAATTCTTAAGTTTCTGGAAGAGCGGAATATAAAAATCACTTTTTTTGTTGTTGGTCAGGATGCTGTGCTTGAAAAGAATCGCGATGCGCTGGGGCAATTGCATGCTGCCGGTCATGAGATAGCGAATCACAGTTTTCATCATGAGCCGTGGTTGCATCTGTATTCACGTGAAAAGTTGGAAGACGAGCTTGCACGTGCTGAAGAGGCTATCGAAGCTGCTACCGGTGTGAGAGTGAAAGGGTTTCGTGGACCGGGGTTTAGCCTTTCTACTTCAACATTGAATGTGCTGCAGCAGCGTGGTTATGAATATGATGCGACGTCGTTCCCGAATCTCTTGAATCCACTGGCAAGGGCCTATTTTTTCCATAAAAGCCAACTCAGTGATGAGGAGAAACAACAGCGTAAGGCATTGTTTGGTACTTTTTCGGATGCCAAACGTCCAGTCAAACCGTATCGCTGGTCGCTTGAACGGGGCGAATTGCTGGAGCTGCCAGTGACCACAATGCCATTGTTCAAGGTGCCGGTGCATTTTAGTTATCTGGTTTATCTTGCCAGCTACAGTGAGATCGCTGCCAATCTGTACACAAATATGACTGCATCAATGTGCAAGCTCACAGGAACTGAACCTTCGCTACTGCTGCATCCACTTGACTTTCTGGGTATGGAAGATAAAACCGGTTTGGAGTTTTTTCCTGCTATGAGTATGCCGGTGGAAAAAAAGCTTGAGCTGATGGACGGGTTCTTTATACGTCTTGGAAAAACATTTCAGCCAGTGCCAATGGGTGAACATATATCCTTGATTAAAGATCGTCAGAATTTAAAGCTATATCCTGCGAAGTTTGCACATGATAAAGCGGCTACCGCATAGGGGCACATCACTTGTGAATTACAGTTGGAGATCAACAGTGTTGGTAGTGCTTGGTATGGCACTGGCGTTAGTATGTGCAGATCTTACTTTGGGTGCTTTTTACAACGTACCTGCCAAGCGACAGGTACGTGACGGTCTACAGGATCTACAACGTATTCCAAATGTACTTGTGGTGAGTTCAAGTCACGGTCGATCGTTCCATGTACTTGGCGACACGCTAAGAAAGCGGACTGATGATCAGGCGGACCTCATTGCTGTGGCACTGGAGGCGGGAAAAATCGATGCGATGGAGTGGGTGTTACATAACCGGTTAAAGCCGATGATACTCGACGAAAATGGATACGTCCGCGAGCCATTGACGCATATGATATTTGGCATCACTTGGTGGGATACGTGCCGGGAAGAACAACCAACCCAAACTGCGCACAATGTAGTGACACACGGTTGGACTGCATCCGACTACATGGAGAATTTTTCTATCGAAGGAGCGAATGAGCTGAATCGCAATTATGTGCGAAATTTGTGGCGACATACTTTTTCTGCCTCAGCTTTGGTAAGAACACGATTTGCTATCAGTGAGAATTTCAGTCGCTTTACCAATTTCTTAAGAGTGATGCTGTTGGGTGGACTGCCAGATGACGAGTATCAACAGACGCTTGATCGCTGGCACGATGACATTGATAGTGGTCATGAGTGTTATTTGTCTGATATAGACATGGCAGCTTTGGACCGTTTTACCGAGTTTACCAGGCAGCACAAGTTGGATTTCACTGTTGTGCTGTTTCCGCTCAAACCGGATACCATTACTGAGGTGGGTTTAAGAGACACGATTACGCCTTTCGCTAAGGCTTTGAAAGCGTATGGTGAATCAAATTCTGTTCGCGTAGTCGATATGACACTGGGCATTCTTGACGATAGTGAGTTCATGCTTGATCTTGATCACGTTACCCCGTCGGGTAATATCAAGTGGTCTGAGTACGCTTTAGACAATGAACTACAGTTTCTACTCGGGGTTAACTCGACGGAGGCTGCTCAGTGAGTTTTACTAATGTAGAGTTTCTGTTTTTTCTTCCCGTGGTGTTTCTTCTTTATTGGGGTGGTCCACGCCATAGGATCTATCAAAATTCAATTTTGCTCGTGGCGAGCTACCTGTTCTTTGGCTCGTGGCATTGGCAACTGCTACTGCTAATTATTGCCGGTACCTGGATGGACTATTACATCAGTCGCCAGTTCGGCAAGCCGGGTGGCGATGAGAATCACCGAAAACGTCTGCTGATTGTCAGTTTACTGTTTAGTCTGGGTAGTCTCTGTTTTTTTAAATACGCCGGCTTTTTTGCTACGGCCGCGAATGATGCGCTTCAGTTGATTGGCATTGAGAATGGTCTGCCGGTTCTGAAGTTGATTCTGCCGCTTGGTATTTCATATTGGACGTTGCAGCGGGTGGGCTACATGCTTGACACCTATTGGCGTCGCATCGAGCCTGCAAATTCACTATTGGATTTTTCACTATTTGTTTGTTTTTTCGGCCAGGTGGCCGCTGGTCCTATTTCCCGTGCGTCAGAGTTACTTCCGCAGTTGCAGAAGGCCAGGCGCATAGAGCCACACTGGATAGCGACCGGGGCTTTCGCGTTTCTGTTGGGCTATGTACTCAAGGCGTTTGTCGGAGAAATGCTTGGTGAGAGTCTGGTATCACGGGCCTTTTCATCGCCTGAGATCTACACGTCATTGTCGTTATGGCTCGGCGTCATTGGATTTGCCGGTCAGGTCTTTGCGGACTTTGCAGGCTATAGTTTGATGGCGATAGGCACCGCCCGTCTGTTTGCGATTGAGCTGCCGATGAACTTTAACGTGCCTTTCCTTAGTCGCAGTTTGCCGGAGCTGTGGCGTCGCTGGCACATCACATTAAATCGCTGGTTGTTTGAATATATTTTTACGCCGCTCACCACCAGCAAAGGATGGTTCCGAAATCGCCTTGATCTCGGTATGTTGATTGTATTTGCTGCATCAGGGCTCTGGCACGGCGCTGCGTGGACCTATGTTTGTTGGGGTCTGTTGCATGCGTTTGGAATGATTGTGCAGCGAAACTGGGATATGCTTTACCGGAGTTGGTGTCGTCGTAGTCGAGTGTTTGTCACTATTCGAAAATCTTTACCGTATTCAATGGTGAGTTGGTTTTTAACAATTCTATTTTTCGTTCTGACGTTAGTGCCATTTCGTGCTGCAGATATTGATACGGCGGTCGGCTATTATAGAGGTTTGGTGGATTCTCCCGGTTCGGCCGAACTGGCTATTAGCCCTTTAGTGCTGCTTGCGTTTCTGTTTATCGTCGGCATGCACCTGATTGAGCTCAAGCCACTGAATAAAATCAAGACGTTGTTTTATGCAACACCGCCTTTGATACGCGGTGTCGCGTACGGGTTAGCGGTTGCCATTCTGGTGTTAGTCGTACCATTTTCAAAGGGTACGTTTATTTATCAGCAGTTTTAATCGATCAATTTATTGGACGTATCATGAGTGAAGAACAAAAGCTAAGGCAGCTGATCATCGATTGGCTTGACGATAACTATCACTTTGGTGACGCCGAAAGTCTTATTGACGGTGACGAAGAGCGATCATTTCTACAATCTGGAATATTAGACAGTCTGGGTTTCGTTTCTCTGGTGTTGTTTCTTGAGAATAGTTGCTCAGTATCTGTCGATCGTTCAAGCTTAAGTCCGGAGAACTTCGATAGCCTGGGGAAAATCCTGCGGTTCATTATTCCGCTGCCTAACTACAAGCTGGGTTGAGGCTGCTCGGGACCAATAAAAAACAGTGATCGATATGAAGCGTGAGTTGTCCGAGCTAGCTAAATTTACCCGAGCGCTAGAGGTAAAGAATACTGCTTCGTTCGCTGGGTATACCGATCTGCATCGATGGTGTTGTGAGCACCCTCAGGTATTTTGGCCGGCATTGCTGAGTTATACGGGAATACCGATCCATGGAGCGCTAACGCCTGCACTTGTGGGTACTGATTTCATCGATCGGGAATTCTTCCCTAATATCAAATTAAATTATACCCGATGCCTGCTGGATAGCTCATTAGATGTATCGTTGCAACGTTCGGCCGTAACTGTTGTTTCAGAGGTTGGGCAGATCGAGTCTGTGAGCAGGGCAGAACTGCGTTCTTTAACACTCTCGGTGGCTTCGTCCCTTAGAGCGCTGGGCGTTGTCTCTGGTGATCGGGTTGTAGCGATTGCAAGAAACTCTATCGAGAGCATTGTTGCCTGTCTTGCCTGCGCGGCACTGGGTGCAACATGGTCATCGGTGTCACCTGAGATCGGTGCGGCATCAATCGTGGAACGATTCGGTCAATTGAAACCCAAAGTACTATTCACTAATACTGAATATAGTTTGAATGGCGCCGTTCGTAACATCGATGATACCGTATCGGAGCTTCTTATGAGTGTTCGATCCATTGAGCAGGTGGTGATGTTGTCAACCCGGGATTCATTGCCTGAATCTAATATAGAGATACTGCGATGGAAAGATGTGCTTAGCGAGACATCCCTAACTCTTGATGAGTTGGAGGATTACCCTTTTAATCATCCGCTATTTGTTATGTTTTCGTCCGGTACTACCGGTGTACCAAAGTGCATTGTGCACGGCGCCGGTGGCACCTTGCTCGAGCATTTGAAAGAGCATCGATTACACGGTGATTTGGGTAAGAAAGATACTTTGCTTTTTCAAACATCCACCGGTTGGATGATGTGGAATTGGCAGCTCAGTGCTTTGGCAAGCGGTACGCACATTGTGCTTTATGATGGTAGTGTTTCCTATCCTGAAAAAACGAACTTACTTAAGGTAATCGCTGAACATGAAGTTAGTGTTTTTGGTACCAGTCCGGCCTATGTTCAGTTTTTAATTGAGTCTGGTGTGACGCCAAAAAATCTATATGAGTTCCCCCGCTTACGTGCAATTCAAAGCACGGGTTCTGTTTTGAGTGAGACGCACTTTGAGTGGATTGTGGAATCATTTAAAGATATGCCGGTTCAGTCGGTGTCTGGCGGTACTGATATGATTGGATGTCTTGTTCTGGGCCATCCCGAGTTACCAGTTCAGCCCGGTGATAGTCAGTGTATTTCTCTCGGTATAGATGTTCGGGTGAAGGCCGATGACTCAGGTGCACATGAAATAGCCCGTTCAGGCACTGGGGAATTGGTGGTGGTAAAGCCGTTTCCATCGCAACCTGTCTTTCTGTGGAATGATCCGGAGAACGTGAAGCTTAGGAGCGGCTACTTTGATAAAAATCCCGGTGTATGGACCCACGGCGATCAGATAAGGATCTCCAAAAATGGGTCGCCGCGAATATTAGGTCGATCGGATGGAACACTTAATATTCGTGGGGTACGAATTGGGCCGGCAGAAATACTCACCATTGTGAATCAAGTAGAGGGTGTTCGTGAGTCGATGGCGATAGAACAGGTTTCACCACGTGAACCAGGTGGTTCACGATTGGTCTTGTTACTGGTTATGCATTCAGATGAATCACTTGAACGGTCATTTGTATTGGCGCTAAAAAAGCGGCTGGCGTCAGAGGCCAGTCGTTTACATGTTCCGGCGGTGGTAGCAAAAGTACCTGCTTTGCCCCGAACCCATAATGGTAAATTGTCAGAAAAAGCAGCCAGGGATGCGGTTAATCGGGTAGAGGTGGTTAATCTTGCCGCTCTTTCAAACCCGGAGGTGCTCCTTGAAATTCAACTCCAGGTACCGGAAGCGCCGAACTAATCAGAACAGGGGCTTATATTCCGCAGCCAGCTGGTTCTGTATATATCGTTACTGATTGATTATCGCCGAACTGGTTGTGTTCAATGGGAAGCAGCGAATATTGATTAACTGATAGCCAATCCTTCATCTGTGCCATGTAGTCGGAGTAGTGAGGTTCGTATTTTCCAGGTGATTCTACAAATACGAACATTTTAATATCGTAGTCTGCAATTCGCTGTTCTAAAAGCCGGGATTCAAATGGATTGTGAGTGTAGATATCTGCGTGGGTTACAGTGGGCTGTCCGGTATGCAAATGTAGGTGTTGCCCGTGTGTACTCCAAATTGATCCGGTTGATTGATTGTTCTCAAAACATTGGCTGATATATGAAGAAAGATCAGTGTCTTTTGTCACAGAGACACTCATCATTTCATTTGCGGTTCTTGCTTCGGCAAGGTACCACTCTCGTGATGTGATTAACTCGTTGGCCTGAGCGATGATGTAAAGCAATACTAACGCGCCAATGGAGCAGAGGAGTGCCCTTCCTGTCCGGCCGGAATTTCGTTCTGCGCTGTTTTTTATCAGGGCATAAATAATGAAGCAGACAATGGCGTAAAGCCCTGGATATATCTGGTACAGGTATCTGTTGACTATTTCTAATGGCGTCACGCTCATTGAATTGATTGTTAAGTAGATAATCAATGCCGCCGAGTGTGCTGAAATTACGATTGTGGCCAGTCGAAAGTAATCCAGTGAATGCTCCGGGACAGACTTGTTTTTTGCATGCAGCTTTCTTGTAAAAAACAGACCACTGAGTATTAGTATTATGCCAATGAACGCAACAAATAATCCTAGTGATACTTTCCCATTTAGAGCGGGTCCGGCATTAAAGCCCAATAGTTCAGATACGTTTAACAGCCAAAGCCGTGTTGTGGAGGCAAGTGTCTCGGGCTGTTTTATTCCTGAATAGCGATCAAGTGTTCCTATCAGTGCTTGCGTGCGATACATCAAATGACCGAATGCGCCTATAGTGATGATGACCAGAAGGGCAATCTTGCTGCAATTGATTAAAAAGGCCTTGACGGATGTACGCTCATATAGGAGCAGGTACACGAATATTCCTGTCCCGGCGCCCAGTGCGAAAAAAACAGCCGAGTAACGAACATAAATGGCAAGCGCGATAAGAAGGCCGCAGACAATCCAGCTGAGCCACCCCTTTCGCTTAGGGTCGGGTAAAACCAGGGTAGCGGCTAGCAGAAGTGTGATGAAAACAGGCTCTGTCATGAGCCCGGTGGTGTACACCCACGGCTTTGCCATCAGATAGAACAGAAATGCACATAGCAGGGCAAATTGACGGTGGACTCCCATTCTCAGCAGAATCAACCACATCATCAGGGCGGCCGTTACATGTGTGATGAGGTTAAAGACCAATGCTGCTGTCTTAAGTTCGAGGCCAGTCAGGCTTGTCAGGGCAATGGCTAATGGATATCCGGGAGGCCAGACTGTTTGTGCTGCTGGTAGTACTCCCTGAAAATGAGGGATGTACATGAGTGCATCGGTAGCAAAGCCGTTTCCAGCCAGCCAGTTTTTAGCGGTCGATAGATATTGAACACCATCGTTGCCAACATATGAGTTATCCCACGTGTATAGCGTCAGCAAGTTTATCGCTAGACAAATCAACACGAGTAAATAAATCAAAGGTTTAAAGCGTTCTGTCATGGCCTCGTTGGGAGTGATTTGAACTAGAAGTCTTTATCGACTGTAGAGAATAATGATGAAGAGCAGTTAGCATACTATTCTGATGATTATGGCATCAGAGATTTCTTATCACGGCGGTGTGTTATACCTCAGAAGCGTCAATTCATGCTGATTTTCTGTGAGTAGGTTCCGGTATCAATGGATGCTGACCAAGGTAATGTGTCAGGGTGACGAATAGTTCTGCCATCCCGTCCGTGTCTATCGGTAAAATATGACGGATTGAGCAATATTTCACTCAAGCTCGAGTAATACCCTTTCCTCAGATTTGAACGCACAGGCCGCTGCAATCTCTTGAAAAAATTTCTGGTTATTCTTGGTTTTGTGTTGAGTGCGGTATTTTTATATCTGGCGCTCAAAGATACCGATCTGGCAAAGGTTAGACACGCGTTTGGTTCCGCCAGGTATTGGCCGATGATCCCGATGTTCTTAAGTCTGCTGGGTTTTTACTGGCTTAAGGCGTTGCGGTGGAGTGTACTGTTGTCGCCGTCGCACAAGGTCAGTGGCACGCAGCTGATTCCTGCGATGATGGCAGGAGCTGCCGGTAACAACTTGCTGCCGGCACATTTCGGTGAGTTAGTTCGTGTGTACTTTGCCGGAAAAAAGTTTGATATTCCCAAATCTACTGTGCTTGCTACGCTAGTGGTGGAGCGGCTATTTGACATTATTACCGTGTTAGTCATCTTTTCTATCGCACTGATGGCGGGTGAGTATTCCACGAAGTTTTATGGTGGAGCGGTTTTTTTGCTTGTTCTGGCAGTGGTGATAATGGTAGTTAGCGCTCTTTTAACCCGTTACACCGGGTGTTTTATTTCTTTTGTTGAGACCAGAATGACGTTTCTTTCGATCGGTATTCGTCAAAAGATAGCAAAGCAAATTCTGGATCTTAGTACCGGTCTTATGGCATTACGGCAACGCCGCTTGTACCTGGGGGTTGCCATGAACTCTCTGTTTCAATGGCTGTTCATGGCTGCGTGCCTGTACTTTTCACTGGTGGCATTTGATATCGATGTATCCCCTATGGTGGCTGTCGTAATACTCGGGTTTACGGTAGTAGGTCTGACACTGCCGACCAGCCCGGGATTTTTTGGCACTATTGAATACTGCTATGTGCTCGGGTTGACGACGGTAGGCGTTGATGCCAGCACTGCCTTGAGCGCAGCGATTTTTTATCATCTGCCAGCCTGGATCGGGGTCACAGTGATTGGCCTTGTGTTGTTACGTGTCTATCATTTTTCGTTGCGTGAATCTCGAGCTGAAATTGAAGGGCAGTTATAGGCCTCAATGATAGTCACGACCATTGACAGGTGAATGCGAATTATTGCTCACCTCATGCAGATCTTTCACCGCCTTCATGCAGTTTTTTAAAGAGTGACTTAAACGCCCGCATGGGTGTGCGAAATGTGGGCGCGTGAAATATTCTCGCTACGCGTTCATTATGGATTAGGCACTAGTTTAAGTGTTCGTCCACGGGCTTTTCCGCGCCCATAGTTTTATTGACGCGAGTTTGCCAAATGATTCCCGGAATGGCCTGACCATCGAGTCGATCAATCCCTTGTAGCCGAACTCGTTGTTATGCAAACCGAATGTTAAGTCTTCCCTGGTAGTTGGAATGTACCGACACCGAAACAACCAGTCCCAAAAAGAGAAGACAAACCCGAAATTCTTGTTGTAGTGTTTTTGATCAATACTGTGGTGAATCTGATGCATCGCGGGACTAACGAATATGCGGCTTGGCCACTGCCCAAAAGACAGCCATAAATGAGAGTGCCTCAGGTTGGCTGTCATGTAGTAGACGCAATGAATCGCACTGGTATTGAGCAAGGTGAGCCGATCAACTTCAGTGCCGTGGTAGCGAGTAAATACAACGGTGCCAATGGCGCCTAGTAATATGGCGGTGCCTGCCTCTAAAGTGTAGTCAACCGGGTGGTGTCGGTTTGCAGTTGCAGGGGTCAGTACTTCGGCGGAATGATGTACTCGATGGAACGCCCAGAGCCACGAGATCTTGTGTTGGCAGTAATGCATTATAAAAAAGCCAAAATCAATGCAACAGGTTAGTATCAAGGTAAACCACACTCTATCCATAAACCCGGGTGCTTCATTGCTACGCTCCGCCTGCCACGCAGGACCTAATAAATCAAAGATGCTATCTGTGAGCGCAGAGAACTTGCCTACGATGGTATACAGGATGCCGAAAATGCCGAACTTGACCACCAATATGATGACAAACCAGATTTTGAGATCCAGTATTACAGAGGGGTGTGTGTAAATCTGTCTTGGAAACAGATGTTGGATGAATGAATGCTGACTCGACTTGGGCTTTGCATAAAAATACAGGGCTGTGGCGATCGCCAAATAACATGCCATATAGAGCCAGTAGTGCCGGCTTGAAGAAAGCATGAAGATTGAATGAAGCGTGGAGGTCACGCTTGATGTTAGTGGTTGAATAAAATCGATAATCATCTGGGGTTGCTACAGTTTGTATCTGCTCAGCAAACAGGTAGTGTGCTGGATCAGCGGTATTTTAATGAAAAAGATAGCACTATATGCCGGTTTAACTCTCAGTATTCTATTTTTGTGGCTGGCGCTTCGCCACGCCAGTTGGAATGAGATAGTGGCGGCATTTGAGCGGGCTAGGTGGTGGTGCCTGATCCCCATGCTGGTTTGTCAATTTGTGTTTTATTTTCTTAAGGCGATTCGATGGAGGCAGCTTCTGTCTCAGACAATAGAGATAAGCAGCGCGAGTCTGGTGCCCGCAATGATGGTTGGGGCCGCAGGCAATAATTTACTGCCTGCGCATTCTGGTGAACTGATTCGTGTCTACCTGGCGGGTGAGAAGTTTGGAGTGGCTAAATCTACCGTGCTTGGCACAGTGATGGTGGAAAGAGTTTTTGATCTCATCGCTGTGACATTGATATTTTTTGTGGGTGTGTTCTCCGGAAACTACAGTGGCATCGTTTTAAAAACCGCCGCATTTTTGCTCGTGCTTGCGGTTATTTTGATTTTTTTCTGGCATTGTTGCTGGTATCTGGTGATTCGATAGTACTGTTTTTGCGGAGGCGGCTAACATTCACAGGAGAGATGATCAGAGAAAAAATAATTAATCAATTTGAACTGTTGAGCGCTGGATTGCAGGCTTTGAGGTCTCCATGGTTACTGGCAAAAGTGCTGGCGCTTTCTATTGTGATGTGGGCGTTGATGGCGGTGTGTATCTACTCTGCCATGTTGGCTTTTGATATCGATGCATTGCCACAGGTGGCAATGGTAATACTTGGGATTCTGGTGGCAGGACTCTCGCTCCCTACCAGTCCCGGATTTTTCGGCACGATAGAGTATTGCTTTGTGCTTGGACTCACCGCCGTCGGTGTTGATTCAAGTGTCGCTGTTAGTGCAGCCATCTTCTACCATCTGCCGGCATGGGCGTTAATAACTCTTACGGGTCTGTTTTTTTTCAGGTTCAATAAGGTGTCGATCAGCGCGGTGCGCAATGCAAGGTAATAAGCAAAGCATGTGTCGCGAGGTGCTGGTTGTTTAGTATTGTCACATATCAGTTTTTAGAGTGAGGTTCAGGGCACTAACTGTTGTTTGATGGATCTGTGTATGAGACACCAACGCGCTTTGAAGTGGCAAGCGTCTGTAATACCTGCTTGTATATAGGTCTCTCAGTGCACTGGAAAATACGACCAACATGCTGTAGGTAAATTGATTTTTACTGTACGGATATACAGTTTTACAATTTGTACACTACTTTTTTTCAGTCCATCTCAATATAATCTCGGCCTGTGACAAATTGCGCTGACCCTGGCGCAAGAAACACTTATAATTCCAGGTTGTTGGTGCGGAATCCACTCTCTTGAGGATCGCTACGGCTTGGATTTGTGCAATCAACCCCTATTCTTATGGTATCGCTCTATCTGTGTCACGGGTTCGGCACGACACTGTCTTTAGGCTTGCAGTATCCGGTGCCGTGTAGATTGGGGTGAACTGTAGTATTGGATTTCGCCCGGATCGTCGGGGTGGGCCAGGCTGAGCAAGGATTTGATCGGCAATTGGCACGCTACACCAGCCATGGAAACGGAGAATTATTAGTTATGGCAACTTCCGCACAACTCAGTACCTCAGGCGAGGCCTTGTTTTTGCCGGACCGGCAAAAACACGACTCATCCGTCGATATTTCATCTCTTTTTTCAACCGGGGTGCTGACTCGCTGCGATCATAGCGATGGTTGGCAAGATCAACTCACGCCGCAGGAAAAAATACAAATTGGGGATGTGTGCGAGAAGAGATATGCTGAATTCGCCGCCGGGCGAAGTCAGGCCAGGCAACTTATAGCGGCACTGACTGGAATTGCCGAGCCTGTCCTGATTGGCGATTACCGTCAGCCTTTGTGGCCGGAGACCGTGATTGGCAGTATCTCCCACTCTGACAAGTATTGTGCTGTGGCCGTGGCCCCGGTGAACGCATTGACTGGAATTGGTATTGATGTGGAGTCGTTCGAGGCGCTAGATGAAGACGTCGCTGATGTTGTAATCACTGATAAAGAACGTGCAGCTACCCGGGAATTTGATCGGATATTTGAGCAATCCGGTCGATTGCCGTTAGGTGAAAGCCAATCTGTTGGTCAAGTACAAATGGTGGATGGTGGTTTGCCAGGCAGCCACGCGGTGAGTGAAAAAACACATAAGTTGATTTTTTCGATCAAAGAGGCAGTCTATAAATGTTGCTACCCTCAAGTGCGGGCTTTTATCGACTTTAAACAATGCGAAGTGAGCCTCGATCTTCAATCCAGAACGCATTCGTCAGTGATCGATTGTGAAGACGCCACTGGCAAGCCGGTTCACTTGCATATCACTGGCAAATGGATGATTGGGTGCGGACATATATTCGCCAGTGCAGAGCTCACCTGATAGTAGTGTTACTCGACTCAGCGATTCAGTCGCTGAGTTCAGTTTATGCGCTTGCCGCGATAAAACTCCAATTCTGTAAATAATCAATTCTTTTGGTGATGCAGGCCATACTTTTCTAAACCACTGCCAAATTTTCCGCAGGTGACGCCGTTCACAAGATGTGGCCTCCTATAAAGTACCGTTAAGCGGTTGCACAGGATTCTCCTGTCATCGTTGTGCTTAATAACTTAACTGCCAAAAATGATGATGAATGGCATGCGGGCATTGCCCCACTGCACCAAAGATATTCGCAATCTACTGCGCGCCTACAACTTGCTTGTGGCAACGCGGGATGATGAGCGTGCGATAGTCGGTCAGGTATCTCGTGGCTGGCTGCAAAGCGAGCGGGAAGATTGGATTCAATTGTCCGATATATCTCACGGTGTTTTTGCGACTGTGCGTGGTCGAGAAATACTTTGTGATGCAATGATGCCTGATCTTGATGCTAATCCGGCATCGATCGATTTAGAGCCGCTGTTGAGTCAGGTGCCAAGCTCAGACAAGCTGGTCAATACAAACAGTCTTGCCAAGTTAGAACCTGCCATTGCAGCGGAAGTGCTGTTGGGTGTTATGCTGCTGGGTGTTCAGCGTTATGGTAACAAGCGATGCGGTTCAAGCCGGCTTGATAATGATGTCATCATAGCAGCGATGGTGCGTGATACTGTCGGACTTATTGATCGCTACTCAGCTGTGTTGCCCGGTAAGTGCAAAACGATTGAAATGGATACCATTACAGCGATGTTTGGTGAAAACATCAGCAAGCATGTGTTGGAAATAAAGCACTATCATGATGACTTTCTTGATGCGTTTGAAAATAGCACGACCCATAAATTAAATCTGCCGCGACCCTACGCCAATGTAATTGCAGCTATTCATGGGTCCCAATTACGTCTTGTGGCGCGCGCTGCCGGCGATAATATTCTTGCCAACCTTGATCCGCTAAAAAAAGCTGAAGTGCGAGACAAAGGCATTGATTGCGACTCGGAATTTCCTGAGCGCATCTGGCTTGATGTTCATCACAGCCTCACCAAAGCAGCACTTGCGCTTGATGGCGTGGATTATGGTGCATTGGCAGAGCCACTAGAGCAATCACTGATGATGGCAGTGGGTGATGTACTTGAGCAACCGGACAAGCGCCATCGTTTGGTGGGGCGGCGTGGAAAAGCTGTGTATGCGACCCACAACAGTTTGCCGTTAATTGAATCGTTTAACGCGTCAGAGAATTTCAACTCGATTGCAACTTTGCATGTTGCGGCGCTTGAGATGATGCAGTATCTCGAAAAAGGTCGGCGTAAGTCTGCTTGTACAATGCTTGGGCATTCATTGCGAATTGCAGCTGTGGCTGAAAATCTTTTTGGAGAATCTTTGGAACCCTCCTTTGCAGTGACTGCTGTACTGCATGATGTTGTGGAAGATGGCTCTCGACCGATAGCGGGATACGATCAGTCGCTTAACAATATTAAGCGTCGTTTTGGTGGTCCACTCGCTGCCATGGTAGCGGAGCTCACTGATGCGGAATCCAGCGTTGCGGCTCAACAAAAAGCAGAGGCAACTCTTCTATGCGATACGTTGATATTGCCCGAGCAGCAATATAATTTCGATCGGTTTACAGAAATGGAACTTGAACCGACTGCAACACATGAGCCCTATACGCTTGGTGGCATTATTACTAAAATTATTGATACTGCCATTAGTGAGGAAGAAGGGATTCGTGATCCTGATGTAATGTCGAGTTGGTGGCGCCACAGCGGCATAAGAATTTATTGGTCTTATCATGTTAAAGGTAAAGTGGTTCGGCCGCTGTTGGTCAAACTCACTCAGGAGATTGAGCGCTATTATGCTAATCGGGAATCTGCCACTTCCGTGTTAAGCGAAGAGCTGGTGGTGGGTTTGCGTTCACTTATTAATTTTTCACTGATTTCCTCTGATAATTACGCCGTGCAGAATCTTGCAATAATCTCAGATGAGTATGGATTAAGCGCTGCTGAGCGCGAGCAAATGATTGATGCGTTTTTTGATGAAAGTGTTGATCAGGCTCGGTTCGAAACCGAGATAGTCGACGCGCTGCTGGTAGAACATCGATTGCAAAGTAAAATACGAGATGGAGTGGTGCCGGCAGAATGTTATGTGGCGCTATACACCAAATCTGCCAGCGCTCATCCGAAACCCGATTCTGATACCTTCATCAAATATCGGGCGGCGGCATTGCAGCGCGCCAAAATTGCCAGAAGACTTGGGCTGGAGCCGACAGTCAAGGCGGATTCTCGCGCTGGGCTTGAAGAGGTTGTGTCGCTATACGATCTGCGTAAAGCAGCGTGAGTCAACGCGCATAGACGGAACGTAGCTACGTATTTCTGACACGCGTTGCTAAGCGCTTTACTGGCGACCCGTCCCTGGCGTCAGCGTTCAGCACAAACCGGCGCGATTGCTGTATGATTTCGCAGGTCCTTTGAATCGTATTTAGCACGTCATGCAAGAAACCTACAATTTCCAGGCGGTCGAAAAGTCTGCGCAAGATTACTGGAATAGCAACCAGTGTTTCGAGGTGACTGAGGATCCTGCTCGCGAGAAGTACTACTGTCTGTCGATGTTCCCGTACCCCAGTGGCAAGCTGCACATGGGCCACGTGCGCAATTACAGCATTGGCGATGTTATTTCGCGCTATCAGCGAATGCTTGGCAAAAACGTTCTGCAACCGATGGGTTGGGATGCTTTTGGCCTGCCGGCCGAAAACGCTGCGATCAAAAATAAAGTCCCTGCCGCAGCATGGACCTACGAAAATATCGCTTACATGAAGCAGCAATTGCAAAGTCTGGGCTTTGCTTACGACTGGTCGCGTGAACTCGCTACCTGTACACCAGAGTATTACCGCTGGGAGCAGTGGTTTTTCACCGAGTTGGTAAAGCGAGATCTGGCTTATAAAAAAATGGCGGTCGTCAACTGGGATCCGGTAGAGCAAACTGTTCTCGCTAATGAGCAAGTGGTAGATGGTCGTGGTTGGCGCTCTGGTGCGTTAGTGGAGCGTCGTGAAATACCGCAGTGGTTTATCAGAATTACCGCTTACGCCGAGGAATTGCTGGACGATATTGACAAGCTGGATGGCTGGCCTGATTCAGTGCGCACAATGCAACGGCATTGGATTGGGCGCTCCGAAGGTGTTGAGTTCTCGTTTGATGTTGAAAATGGCAGTAAGCTGGCTGTGTATACCACGCGCCCCGACACCCTGATGGGCGTTACTTACGCCGCTGTTGCCGCTGAACACCCACTGGCTAAAGAAGCCGCTGAAGGTAATCCTGAGTTGGCGGTATTTCTCGAAGAGTGCAAGCGCACTGATACTTCAGAAGCAAGCATGGAGACCATGGAAAAGAAAGGCATGCCGTTAGGCATTTCTTTAATTCATCCTTTGTCGGGAGACAAGGTTCCTTTGTGGGTCGCAAACTTTGTACTGATGGGTTACGGCACCGGCGCTGTGATGGCAGTGCCCGCGCATGACCAGCGTGACTGGGAGTTTGCAGAAAAATACAACATTGAAAAACGTGTGGTGATATGCGACTCGGAAAATGCACCTGCAGATATCAGTGAAAGTGCTTACGTGGCGCACGGGGTGTTGTGCAATTCGCACGAATTTGATGGCCTTGACTTCGATGCTGCGTTTGATCGAATTTGCGGTGCCCTTGAAAGCAAGGCTGATGGTCAGCGTAAGACCAACTACCGGTTGCGTGACTGGGGAGTTTCCAGGCAGCGCTACTGGGGGTGTCCGATCCCGATGGTGTATGACAAAGATGATCAGGTATTTCCAGCTGAGGCTGAAGATCTTCCTGTAGTGTTGCCGGAAAATGTTGAGTTTTCCGGTGTCACGTCACCGATAAAATCTGATCCGGCTTTTTATGAAACCACAGTGCCTGGCACTGATGAGCCTGGTACCAGAGAAACAGATACTTTTGATACGTTCTTTGAGTCTTCCTGGTATTACGCGCGTTACTGTTGCCCCGATGCCAACAGCATGCTTGATGAGCGTGCTAACTACTGGCTTCCGGTAGATCAGTATATTGGTGGAATAGAGCACGCGGTAATGCACTTGTTGTATGCGCGCTTTTTCCACAAACTGATGCGTGATGTTGGCTTGGTCACTTCTGACGAGCCTTTTACCCGATTGCTGACACAGGGCATGGTGGTGGCGGAAACCTACTTCACAGATGATCAGGGCCGGCGTGAATATGTTACCCCTGCGGAAGTTGATGTTGAGCGAGATGCCAAGGGTAAAATTGTTGCGGCCAAGCGTAAAACGGATGCATCTGAAGTTACCGTCGGCGGTATGCAAAAGATGTCGAAATCTCTTGGCAATGGCGCTGATCCACAAGAGATGATAGATCGCTACGGTGCAGATACCGTTAGATTGTTTTCTATGTTTGCAGCGCCGCCGGATCAGTCACTTGAATGGAACGATGCAGGTGTTGAGGGTGCCAGTCGTTTTATCAAAAGGTTTTACAACATTAGCCGTGATCTTATTGACGGCGGTGTTCCAGAGCAGAAAATGTCTGCAAGTCTCGCTGCAGACTTAAATGAAGCACAACGCGCGCTGCGGCTTAAGACTCATCAAACAATCAAAAAGGTCAGTGACGATATGCATCGTCGCTATACTTTTAATACTGCCATAGCGGCTGTCATGGAGTTGCTGAACGACGTTAATCGTTTCAAGGCAGAAACAGATCTTGATAGGGCTGTTCTTTGTGAAGCTGTTGAATCTGCGACCTTGATGCTGGCGCCGGTAACTCCGCATGTGTGTCATGAAATCTGGAAAAGTCTGAACGCAAGTGATGCGACACCTGTGGTTGATGCCAGTTGGCCGAAGGTTGATGAGTCTGCTTTGGTTCAGAATGAGATCGAAATGGTGGTGCAGGTAAATGGTAAATTGCGCAGCAAGATCACAGTGGCAAGCGATGCCGATAAGGCGACGTGTGAGTCTATGGCACTTGCAGATGAAAATGTTCAGCGTCACACTGAAGGTAAGACGGTAAGAAAGGTGATTGTCGTGCCAAACAAAATTGTCAATATCGTGGTGTCGTGATGAGGCGTCGATCGGCAAATGCGTTATTGCTAGCATTAGTCACCGCAACGCTTGTGAGTGCTTGTGGTTTCAACCTTCGCGGTAGTGGCCGGCAGTCCGGCAGCCAATTTGTCGGGCAAATCTTCGTTGAAGGTGAGGGCAGTGTGCTGCGTTCATTGCGCAATGCTCTCACCGCGCAGGAAGTTCAGTTTGCTGCATTTCGCAAAGATGCTGATACGCTCGTGATAATCAACGGCGAAGTGTTATCTCGCCGGGTTGCCTCGATCAGTGCATCGGGGCGTGTCAGTGAATACGAGTTACTGCACTCAATCGATTTATTGACTCTGAGATCAAGTGATGGGGTCAAGGCCGGGGAAATGACCCCGGAAGACTCCGATAAACAGCCCCAGACAGTCTCTGTAATTCGTGATTACACCTATGACCAGACTGATGTACTGGCCAAAGATGATGAAGAGCGTATCTTGCGAGCTGAAATGAGTGATGAATTAGTTCGTCATCTGGTGTTGAGAATATTCGCCGGTTCAATGTAAACTCACACTGTTGTGTAGGGTGTGTATGTCCTGAGTAATTGGGCCGGAATAACTCATGTGTCGAAGACAGACTCCTCGATACATTGAGATGAACCACTGACACAGTCCAAATTTATTCCTGAGTTGTCGTCATCGTTTGTACGCTTCGTACATGACGCTCAGTTTCCCGTTCATCGCTGTTTATCATAGTGTGCAGAGTTTCAGGATGAGTGGTCAAAGCAAGCAGCGAATCACCAGAATCAGTGAAATTCTGTACAGCGCTGCGAAACAAACCCGTGTGCTGAGTCATCTCGGTTGGCACAGTAGCGTGCGTGACGGATTCTTTGACTCCAATGCTAAAGAGTTACCGGTAGTCGAGTATCCGGCGTTTAATGCCAGCCCGGTGCTTGATCAGATTGCAGAAGCCCGCCGTCTGATGCAAGGCTCCGCTATAGACGAATGGCTTGAGCGCCAGGCCGGTGCATTGCACAACAGTGCGAGTATGCTGCTGAGCTGTGGAACCCCGGCGTTCTTTGATTACTCACGTCAGTTGTATGGCGCACCGGACGATCTGCTGATTGACGGGCGCAGTACCTCGCTAACGCTTGCCCGGGATTTTGAAAAAAAACTGGTCAGTCTGAATGGCTTTGATCAAACGCTATTGCCTGAGCAGGAGGTAAGCAGTGAAAAGATGGCCGCGAGTATCGAGACAGCGGTAGTTGATTTGTTTGCTGATGATGCGCCGGTGGTCAGTGTCGTTGATGAGCTTTCCGCCAATGCACTGGCAGGCGCTGAGCGAATTCGCATTCGCCGTGACGCGCAATTTAACGATAAGGATATTGCGCAGTTAATTCATCACGAAGCGGGCATTCATGTGGCTACGTCGCTAAACGGAAAAAGTCAGCACAATCTACCGATTCTGGCTGCGAGTCACGCCGGTACCACTCGCACCCAGGAAGGTTTGGCAGTGTTTGCCGAGTTTATTACAGGCTCGATGGATCTTGATCGGCTTAGGCGTCTGTCAGATCGAACCGTTGCGATAAAAATGGCCGCTGATGGTGCGGACTTCCTTCAGGTCTATGACTATTTTCTTGGGCGAACCGGTGTTGAATTACAGGCCTTCGAAAACACCCGACGGGTGTTTCGAGGTGGCGTAATGAGTGGTGGGGCACCGTTTACCAAAGACATTGTGTATCTGGATGGACTGATTCGTGTACATAACTTCCTTCGGACGTTGGTGGCCAATGGTCGTGCCGATTGTTTGTTGTTGCTGTTCTGCGGCAAACTTGATTTGGAAGATATACCGGTACTCTGTGAGCTCTCTCAAATGGGGTTGTGTCAGCGACCAATATATTTGCCGAACTGGGCCAGTGATATGCGTTTTCTGTTAAGTTATCTGGCTTACTCCGCTTTTTTGAATACCATTGATCTTAAAACGGTCAGCACGCATTATGAAGAGTTGCTTCGTAATGCGCCTCTTGTTGAAATGGGTAGTTAATTATCTTTTTGTTTAATAAATGAATTCTGTTAATCCACATAATCCAGCGGCGTCCCCCGCACAGGTATCAGAGGCATCTGTATCCGAACCTTCTGCCTCGGAGTCAATGTCACCTGCACCGCCAGCTCGGGAAGTGAAGCCTAATCCGTTCGGCAAGCCGGATATTCTGCGCGCCTGTGAAATTGAGTTTGATGATGCAACCCGGATGCGTGCGCTTGAATATGCAGAATCCGGACTTGTACATGAGCTTGAGTTCAACGGTGTCAAGACACTAACAGCCACCGTGAAAAGTGCTGAAGAGCAAAGCTATGAGCTCAAGGTAGACATTACCCGTGGCCGGGAGAACCTGAGCCTGCGTGGTATTTGCAATTGTCCGGTGCGGATAAACTGCAAGCACGTCGGTGCGGCCCTCTTTGCCTGGCTTGATAGCGAAGAAAACCCGACCGGAAGCACAGACTCTGTAGAGATCTGGCACACAGCACTGAACAATCAAACAGAGCAGGAAGACCAGTCCTTATCGTTGGACCCGGTGGTGGTTTTATACCGCATCCGACAGCTCAGAATGAAGCAAGACGTGCGCTATTCAGTGGCAGCCTTCTCAGCGCGCAAGTTAAGAAGTGGCGGGCTTGGAAAGTCATCTCCGTTGCCGCTTGATCGACGACACTTTGACGCGTCAGATCTGACCAGCCGCGATGCGCGTATCTGCAATGCGCTTATTGGTTTAAAAGACAGCCCATCCGGCTTGCACCTTAGTGGTGAGCACGGTTACATGGTGTTCCGCTGGATGATTGAAAGCGGATCGTGCTACTTCGAGGCATTTGACAGTAAGCCATTACGTATTGATGTTAATCGAAGCATCAGTGCAGAGTGGCAGAATACTAAAGATGATCTTCGCACTCTTAAAATGTCTTTGACCGGCAGCGATGATGAATTTGTTTGTTTGCCCACTCAGCCACCATGGTATGTGATTCGTGAAACGGCTCGCTGTGGTGTGATTGACACAGATGTACCGCCACGTTTTCTGGCCTGTGTGCCATACCTGCCACCAGTCGCAGAAGCCGACGCGATGCGTATCTCGGAGCTAATGGTCGAGTCACTCGAAACAGTTGATCTGCCTTTGCCGGCAAAGATTGATATTCGTCAGATAGCCGGTGTTAAGCCACGCGGTGTGGTGATATTAACCGCACGTAAAGAGAGCGGCAGCACCCACCGGTATGCAGAAATACTGGTCGATTATGACGGTGCACGATTACCGCACATGATGGCGATCGATGGTGAAAAAGAATTTTTACATCGCCAGGCAGATGGTGAATTTGTACGTGTGATCAGAATGGCAGAAGACGAGCTATCGTTGATCAACGAGCTAACCGGCTCTAATTTACCGGAGTGGGTTACTACGCGGCAGCAAAGCGGCAGCATCATTTTGAACGTTGAGGCAAAAACGTCGCGTGACATGGTGCTGTGGCAGGATTTAATTGACGGTAAGCTCGCAGAGTTGCGTCAAAACGGTTGGATAGTAGAGCGTACACCGGAATTTGAGTTCCGTATTGTCACATCGAAAGAGTGGCAGATGAATGTCGATCACTCACCTGCGAATAACTGGTTTGATCTTGATCTTAATTTTGTAATTGACGGTCAGGCAATTTCGTTAATACCCGTATTGGCAAGTTTTGTTGAGCGAGTCGGACCGGATCTTCCGCGCTATCTTGAAGACCCTGACGCCTGCGCCACAGTTTGGCTCGATGAAGAAACTCTGATTGAGTTTCCTATCCACCACATCCGACCAGTGCTTGAAGTACTAATAGAGATGCATGACCACGATGATGGTAAATTGCGTTTCTCAGACCTGCAGGCATCTGTGATCAGTGATATCGCTGAAGGAATTGAAGCGGTCGGCGAGGTAGAGCTTGATTGGGAAGTTTCTGGCAGATTGGGTGAGTTGCTACAGCGGATTAAAAACTTCAAAGGTATTGAAGATGTCCCTGTTCCAAGTACATTAACAGCTGATTTACGTGACTATCAGCGTGACGGACTTAACTGGCTGCAGTTTCTGCGTGAGTTCGGATTTGGCGGTATTCTGGCCGATGATATGGGTCTGGGTAAAACCGTTCAAGCCCTGGCTACGGTATTAGTGGAAAAGCAAAGTGGACGATCTCAGCATCCGTCGCTTGTGGTTGCCCCTACCAGTCTGATGGGCAACTGGCGTCGTGAGGCAGAAAAATTTGCGCCGGAGCTTAAAGTTGCAGTACTGCATGGTACTGAACGATCAGAGCATTTTGGGTCATTGCAGGAATTTGATCTGCTGCTGACCACTTATGCATTGCTCTCTCGGGATCAGGAAGTGCACGGTAACACGCAGTATCACTATCTGATTTTAGATGAGGCTCAGGCGATTAAAAATCCTGCCACCAAGCAGGCCAGAGCAGTGTGTGCGGTGCAAGCGCAACATAAGTTATGTTTGACGGGTACGCCGGTTGAAAATCATCTGGGTGAAGTATGGTCGCAATTCAGATTTTTGATGCCTGGCTTTTTTGGTGATCAAAAACAGTTCAATCGCACGTTTAGAAACCCGATAGAGAAAACCTCGGATAACCTGGCGTCGAAAGCGCTGACCAGCCGGCTAAAACCGTTTGTGCTGCGAAGAAGCAAAGACGCAGTGGCGTCAGAGTTGCCGGCAAAAACAGAAATCATTCATCGCGTCGCTCTGCATCCGGAACAGGCAGTTCTATACGAAGGTATCAGAGCGGCAATGGAATCCCGGGTGCGACGTGCGCTCACTGAAAGTGGCTTGGCACAAAGCCACATCACGGTGCTTGATGCACTGCTGCGTCTGCGTCAGACCTGCCTTGATCCTCGTTTGGTCAAGTTACCTCATGCGCAGAACGTGAATGCGTCGGCCAAGCTCGATGCGCTAATGGAAATGCTGCCGAACTTTGTCGAGGAAGGGCGTCGAGTGTTGTTGTTCTCGCAATTCACAGAAATGCTTTCACTCATCGAAGATAAGATTGTTGAAGCTGGAATCAGTTACACCAAGCTGACTGGCAAAACTAAAAAACGCGATGAAGTGGTTGATGAATTTCAGTCAGGCAAAAAATCGGTATTTTTGATCTCTCTAAAAGCCGGCGGTACCGGGTTGAACCTGACGGTGGCTGATACCGTGATTCTATATGACCCGTGGTGGAACCCTGCTGTTGAAAATCAAGCGATTGACCGTGCTCACCGAATTGGGCAGGACAAACCGGTATTCGTGTATCGCATGATTACCGAGCAAACGGTTGAAGAAAAGATTGTCGAAATGCAGGAGCGCAAGCGACAGCTGGCCAATATCGTTGTAGAGAGTCAGGAACAAGGTCTGGGCAAGCTCGACACAGACGATATTCTGGATCTTTTCACTTAACGTAGCGATTCAGGGCGCAGCTGTCGTATCCACGGGCGTTGTCGTTCGTGCTCAAGTACACCTGTATGTTGAGCGCGAACTCTAGCCCCTATTGAATGATGAGGCACGACACGCCAACTCTGAAAAGAAGACTGCAATAGCAGTCGAAAAAATGAATATGATCATTCTTGCTGGTCAGTTACGCTTAAAGGAAATATGGTCTGCCATGCGGACCATATTGCCGTTAAGGCCGCTCAAGTCCAATCATTTCAGCTGACGGAATTTGGACGTTGCATAAAAATACTTGCAACTATGTAACGAAGCTGGAAAAATCCACGACCCTACAAAGAACGCTGACCTGAAATAGTGCCTCAGCTTAGCCAGTGGATCGCAAATGAATGACAATGCTTCGCGAGTAATCGCAGGCTCTGAAGAATGGTGTGCTTTCCCGGAGCTTGGGATTCCCGCTGTCAAAGCACGGGTTGACTCCGGCGCACGCACATCGTCATTGCACGCGCTAAATATTCGGCCATTCACCAGAAATAACGCTCGCTGGGTATCATTTGAAGTACATCCGCTGCAAAACGAACGATCTACGGTGCTGCGTTGTGAGGCACAGGTGCTCGATCGTCGTACGGTTAAAAACAGTGGTGGTTTTTCAGAGAAACGCTATGTCATAAAAACCTGCTTCGGCTTAGGTGACGATCAATGGGATATAGAGCTTACTCTCGCCAATAGAGACAGTATGGGCTATCGAATGTTGATAGGACGCGAGGGCATGGGTGGAAGGGTGTTGGTAGATCCGGCAGCCAGTTTTCTATTGGGTACGCGCAGTGAAGAAGAAATTTCTGCGATCTATGCAAAGCACGAAAATAAAAATGATGGTTTACGCATAGGCTTGTTAGCGAGTAACCCCAAGCTCTACAGCAACCAGAGAATCCTGGAAGCCGGTAGAGAGCGTGGCCACGATATTCGTTTTTTTGATATTCGACAATGCTATATGAAGCTCGATGCGGAGGCCCCCGAGGTTCATACACGCGGTGGCATTATGTTGAACAACCTGGATGCTGTGATTCCTCGTATAAAGCCGTCAATAACGTTCTACGGTTGCGCGCTGACACGTCATTTTGAAAGCATTGGTATTCCCACATTAAATATTTCTCAGGCGATTAGTCGCTCACGTGACAAGCTCTATTCGCTGCAGCTAGTCTTAAAAGAAGGATTAGATATCCCCATTAGTGGTTTCGCTTCATCACCTATGGATACGGATGAGTTGATTGAGATGGTGGGTGGTGCACCATTGATTGTGAAACTACTTGAAGGGACCCAGGGCAGGGGAGTTGTTCTGGCTGAGACTCCAAAGGCTGCCGAAAGTGTTATTAATGCCTTCAAATCACTGAATGCTAACCTGCTGGTGCAACAGTACATCGAAGAAGCTGAGGGCAAGGATCTACGGCTGTTTGTTGTGGACGGTAAGGTGGTAGCCAGTATGCAGCGTGAAGCAGCGCCTGGTGAATTCCGTGCCAATATGCACCGAGGTGGTACAGCGATCAGCATTAAACCGACGCCTGAAGAGCGTAAAGTAGCAGTCCGCGCAGCTAAGGCAATGGGACTGGTGGTTGCGGGTGTGGATTTAATACGTTCAAAGAGTGGACCACTGCTTCTTGAAGTTAACTCGTCTCCAGGTCTTCAGGGTATAGAAGAAGCTACCGGGAAGGATATTGCAGGATCAATGATCTCGGCAGTCGAAAGAATGTGTGAGTGGAAGCGAGAGTTGAGCGTACCATCCACTGCTTCTATCGTTAGTTAGGAGTGGTTTCCTCTGGCCCCGGTGTTCTCTTTACTTCCATGCAAATCTGGGTTGTCCAAAATGTGCTACGCGTGTTGATCTGGCACACAGGGCGACTTCTTTAAATTGATAAATGATCGCCGCAGTTGGGCTGTAGATGGTGGTGCCGACGCTCGGCAGATAAATAGACATTACAGATTGATTGCCATCATGTTCTGCTGACGAGCTTATTTCAATGTCAGAGTCTGCACCCGCAGTGACTGCTGTGTCAGCGTCTTCCTTGCTTAAGCCCAGTTCAACGGATGCCAGTTCTCTTAACGGTATTTCATAAACCGCTGCTACTTCATCCGGATTGGCAACGAGGTCGTTGTGATCGTCGATCCACACCACGATAGGCGTAATACAAAAGCCTGAGTGAGTGACGATGTCGTCGAGTTCACCGACAACATTTTCTCTTTTGGGCGACAGATGTAGTTCCTCGGATAACTCACGAAGTGCGGCTTCGATAAGTGTTTCGCCTGCATCAACTTTGCCGCCGGGAAGGGCATATTGTCCCGCGTGTTTGCGTAGCTTGCTACTTCGTCTGGTCAAAAGCAGACAGGCTGATCCAGTGTTGCTGGAGCTTGATATGCCTAATACTACTGCGGCACGAGTCAGGCTTTTGTTTGGTTGCTGAATGCGATTGAACTGTTCGATGCGCTGCTCTACAGAATCGCGCAGCGTTTTGTTGTGTTCGAAATCCGGCATTTGATGGCTTTGATTGTTGTAGCGTAGGTGTTTAGTTTAACAGGAGTGTTGCAAACGACTTCGATGCAATCGGGCTTACGAAGTTGAAAGTGCTGTTAGTGGAAAGTTAGGCAAGTGTTGTCAGGGCATCCGCAATTGTGCAACTGTGATGTCGGTTGCAAAGATGACTCTGTTTACAAATATTATTGTAGTTCGGGTCCTGCGGTGACGATACAGGAAGGAGGGAAATTGACACTCGTACGGTTGTGGGCTCAGTAGGGAACGTGAGCCATGTTCGAAATTTGAGCGATGTATGGGGATGTTATGTGGGTTAGTCAGAAAGTGCTAATTGGTGTCGCAGTTATATTGATGGTGTCGATTACGCTAGTGGCTTAAAGCGAAGTTGAATTGTTGGTGCTCCAGGGTGGTACCTGAAGACTTTTGCGGAATAATCGGATTTCATTGGCGCAGATTTAGAAAGAGGAGCCGGGTGTATTCAAAAATGCCGCTTCCTCTGCCGTAGATTCTCTATTGAGTATCTGGTTTCGATGCGGATAACGACCGAACTGTTTGATGATCGATTGGTGCTTCAATTCGAAATTGATGGTGTTCTCAAGCCCGGTGCTATTGAATAATTCCACAGCAATTTCGTGAATCGCTACAGATTCGCTGTGCATATAGGGCATCAGTAAAAAAGATTGCTTGATGACATCAAGATCTTCCAGACATCCCAACGATACAGCCTCCTGTGCAAGTGCAAGTGCCATCGGATCACTGGCAAAAGCGAGCGGCGTATTGCGATGGATATTGCGAGAGAACTGATCGAGCACAATGATTTCTGCAAGCCGTCCCTCAGCGTTGCTGCGCCAGTGATAGAGTTCGGCCTTACTTGCGGATTCCTGTAGTTGACTAAATTGGGCGGTTAACAGCAGATCAAACTCATCGTCTTTTTTGAACCATGATTTGCTGTCAATAGCATTAAACCAAAAGTCGATTATGTATTCGGGTGATTGAGTCATATGTTTATGATGATTGGTTTACGGTTGGTTTTGGTCAACAGGATAAATTTCAAAGTCGGTGAGGTCAGACCAATGTTGTATCCAGTAGTCGAAAAGATCTCTGTCTTGGGTTGCCACTAACTGAAAGCAGATGTTGGCATCTGCGCTAAGCCAGGAATCAATATAATGCAAACCTTCCGGTAGCTGTCTGCCGTCTTTTTCGAAGCGTTGGTAGATATTGTCTTGAGCGTCATCATGGAAGCGCTCGATAATCATATCTCTTGGTATATCGCTTAGCTCACTGGACACGCCAGTGTTTCCGGGGTTCACATGGTCGCCCCTATTTGCCATGGAATAAACTCATGATCACCGAGTCCATGCTGTTCACTTAATGGTTGCTGTCCTGATGCTACCGCTAACAGCAAGTCAAAAATCTCTCGCCCGACTTCGGCGATAGTCGCACCGTCTGTGACAATTTTACCGGCGTTTATATCCATATCATCCAGCATGCGGTCATACATTTCCGTATTGGTGGCGATCTTGATGCTGGGTGCCGGTTTGCAGCCATAAGTTGAGCCGCGCCCGGTGGTGAAAGCCACCAGGTTACAGCCACCCGCCACTTCGCCTGTGATCGATGCCGGGTCATAGCCCGGGCTGTCCATAAACACGAAGCCGTTGCGATCAACTGCTTCCGCGTAGCGATACACACCATTGAGTCGGGTGGTGCCACCTTTGGCCACCGCGCCCAGTGACTTTTCAAGAATGGTGGTTAAGCCACCGAGCTTGTTACCGGGGGAGGGGTTGTTGTCCATCGAACCACCATTAACGGCTACATGATTTTCCCACCATTCGATCCGTTCAATCAGTTTCCTGCCTATCGACTCATCTGTCGCGCGACGCGTAAGTAAGTGTTCGGCGCCGTAGACTTCAGGTGTTTCGGCCAATACTGCAGTGCCGCCGTTTTTGACCAATAGGTCAGAGGCATAGCCAAGTGCCGGGTTGGCAGTAATGCCCGACCAGGCATCGGATCCACCGCACTGTAGCGCAAGCATCAATTCGGACGCGGGACACTGCTCGCGAGCGGTGGTGTTTACTTGTGGCAGCATCTCTTTGATGCGTGCTATGCCAGCCGCAACGGTTTTCTTGTGGCCGCCGACTGACTGGATATTCATTGTGCGCAGCAGTGGTCCGCGCGTCAGTTCCGATTGTTCCATCAATGAGCTGATTTGGTTTACCTCGCAACCGAGGCCTACCAGTAGTACGCCGGCAACGTTAGGATGCTGTGCAAAGCCCCAGATCACTCGTTGCAGATTGTCGTAGCCATCTCCGCTGTCGGCTAAGCCGCATCCGGTGCTGTGAGAAAATCCCACTACGCCATCAATGTTCGGGTACTCGTCGAGAACGGTTTGATCAAAGGCATTGGCGATATGTTGAACTGCGGTGGCAGAGCAGTTAACGCTTGCCAGTACGGCGATATAATTGCGCGTACCGACTTTGCCATTGGGTCTCTTGAAGCCCATAAAAGTTGCGCGTTCATTTTCAGGCAGTATGTCGGGGGCCGAATTGTCTACCCCGAACTCATACTGATGATCGGTGGGTCTAAACTCAATATTATGAGTGTGAATGTGCTGCCCGACGCCAATATCATTTTTGGCATAGCCAATAATTTGGGCGTACTTAATTACAGCTGACCCTGAGGTGATATTGCTTAACGCAACTTTGTGTCCTTTCGGAATTTCATCAGCGGTTGTGATGTTTTCAAGCCGCTCACCTGCTGCGAGATTACGTATTGCGACAGCAACATTGTCTTCTGTGTTTAGTCTGACCAGGTCAAACTCGGAAGAGGTAGTTTTGACCCAGTTGATAGGTGAGTCATTGTTGCTCATGCGTCACTCCCGTCAACATAGTCATCAATATAGTACTGAACAATATCCTCAAGTGAATTGTCCAATGGTAGCCCTAGTGATAAAGCGCGGTCATTATTGGTTTGTTCAGGCCACCCTTTAACGATCTTATCTATAACAGCATCATGTTTAATGACGTGCTCACCCAGGTGGCGATTGCCTGCAACGTTTTTTAAAGCATCCATCATTTGCTGTACGGTGGCATTGATAGACGGGAGTCCCACACCGCGATCTGTTCCAAGGTCAGCAGCGGGTAGCTCTGCTAATCGAATCAATCCGTTGACTATGCTTCTGTATCCCAGTACTGGCATCATTTGGCTGGGGTCTACCGGTATATCGCACGCAACCCCGGCCAAGGGTTCACGAAACAAACCGCTAACAAAGCTTGATGCGGCGAGATTGGGTTTACCCGGGCGCACAATGACGGTGGGTAGGCGTGCGCTACGACCGTCAAAGAAGCCTTTACGGCTGTAGTCGTTAATAAGCAATTCACCTATTGCCTTGGTTGCACCGTAAGTCGTCATTGGTGTGAGCTTCGCATGATCTGCAACAATAGCCGGCATGCTGTCGCCACCAAACGCTGCGAGTGAGCTGGTGAATACGACTCTGGCTGAATTGTCTTGTGCTCTGATACTTTCAAACAAATAGCGGGTGCCGTCTAGATTCACTTTTAATGCAAGATCAAAATCCTGCTCGCCATGTCCGCTTACAATAGAGGCCAGATGAAATACGGCATCGTAGGTGTGGTCAAAAAGAGAGTTCACCCAGTTCTGATCTGAAATGTCACCAAAGCGTGTGTCAACTTTGTTGTTTTCACGTAAGCCCGAATGCCAAAAAGGCGGTTCAGCCACATCGGCCAGTACGATCTTTTCAATTGCAGGGCCGGGTTTGTCATCAAGATTCAGGCAATTGCGTTGCAGACATTCCATTGCCAGTCTTTGACCAAGAAAGCCGGCGCCGCCTGTGATTAGTATATTCATCGGTTTTTCTCAGTGATTATGACGAGGTAGAACTTCAGTGACCCGGTGATAGGCTTCAGTCAGTTCAATGCAGGCGCCATGAGCCAGCTGCCCAACAGTTTGCCGGTAGATATTCTGCCATGGTGTTTGATCTGCCGGGTAATCGGTTTTTGCAGTGCGCTTGGCGAGTTCGGCTTCATCGACAAGCATGTTCACTGAGCGGTCATTCATATCTATTCGAACAGTGTCACCTGTTTGCAGCAGCGATAGGCCGCCACCAGCGACGGACTCTGGTGATGCATTCAAGATAGACGGGCTTGCAGAGGTTCCAGATTGCCTGCCGTCACCAATGCACGGTAGTTCTGTGATGCCTCGTTTTATTAACGCATCGGGTGGCTGCATGTTTACCACCTCAGCGGAGCCCGGCCAGCCTATCGGGCCAGTGCCACGCATCACCAGTACACAGTTTTCATCTATATTGAGTGAAGGGTCGTTGAGTCTGTCGTGATAGTCCTCGGAGCCTTCGAACACAATCGCGCGGCCTTCAAAAACACCGTCAGTGAGAAATCGATTTTTAAATTCTTCACTGATGACACTGGTTTTAAGTACTGCGGAGTCAAACAGATTGCCCGACATTACAAGAAAGCCTGCCTGTTCACGCATCGGGCTATCAAATGATTTGATGACTCGATCATCTGTGCTTTTGGTGTCGGCGCAATTTTCTGTCATGGTGCGCCCGTTAGCTGTTAATGCGTCTCCATTCAGTTTTTCATTCCTGTGTAACTCGCCAAGTACGGCTTGCACGCCGCCGGCTCTGTGGAATGATTCACCAAGATACTCACCGGCCGGTTGCATGTTAACCAGCAATGGAGTGTCAAAGCCGTGAGTCTCCCAGTCTTGTATGCTGAGCTCAACGTTCATGCACTTTGCAATAGCATTTACATGTACCGGCGCATTAGTTGAGCCACCAATGGCAGAGTTAAGCGCAATGGTGTTTTCAAACGCCTGACGGGTCATGATCTTGGATGGTGTTAGATCTTCATCCACCATTGCTACAATTCGCTTGCCGGTTTCATAAGCTATTTGTAGTCGTTCGCGATACGGTGCCGGGATCGCCGCACAGTTAGGGAGCGACATGCCAAGGCCCTCTGCCAACGCATTCATAGTGGATGCTGTACCCATTGTGTTGCAGTGTCCAGGGGACGTTGCAGATGAAGCAGTGATGTCCATGAACTCGTCGTAATCAATTTCACCCGCGGCAAGTTTTAGTCGAGATGCCCAAACGATAGTGCCGGAGCCTGAAAGTTTACCGTCGTACCAGCCATCCAGCATTGGCCCTCCCGATAACACAATAGAGGGCAGGTTGGCGGTAGCAGCAGCCATCAAGCAAGCGGGCGTGGTTTTGTCACAACCGGTGGTCAGTACAACACCATCTATCGGGTAGCCGTGCAGTACTTCAACAAGCCCCATGTAGGCGAGGTTGCGATCAATTGCTGCCGTGGGTCGGCGGGAAGTTTCTTGAATCGGATGCACCGGAAATTCGATGGCGATACCGCCTGCTTCACGTATGCCCTCACGCACGCGCTTTGCGTTTTCAAGGTGTGCACGGTTACAGGGCGACAGGTCACTTCCGGTTTGTGCGATACCGATAACGGGTTTGCCGGACTGGAGCTCTTTGCGGGTCAGTCCGTAGTTGAGGTATCGTTCTACATAAAGCGCGGTCATTGATGGGTTGGCCGGGTTGTTGAACCAGGCCTCGCTCCGGCGTTTAAACTTTTTTGGCTCTTTACTCACGATTTCCTCTCGATGAATTGTCTGTTTCGCTTTACACGGTTCTGGTAGATTGTGGCGGAAGCCTTAATCAAGGCTGTGACCGATCTAGAACTCGACTACCGGATGCGATTTCCTGCGGTCAATAATACACTTAAATCCTGCAATATCATCAGGGATTCGCGAGCGACGCCTTGTCAACGTTCGGTCGGTGCCACTGGTGGCTAATGCAGGATTAGAAACACCGAAGTCATTGACCAGCTCAAGAGAACAACGAAGATAAAAACTATGTCTACACATCCTGATCTTGATTTACAGGGCACGATTCGACCGGGTCTGGATATTCTCGCCAATGAAATTATTATTGGTTTGAAAAAGCGCTCGCGCTTTGTATCCAATGCTGCGATCTACCAACCCGGGTTGGTGATCCCTCAACCTGAACAGTCTTTATTGATGTACGAATTGTCCCGCATTGAGCAATGTCATGCGGAGTTAGGTCGTTATACTTTCACCACTCAGGATGCGTACACTGATGTTTCAGCCGTGGAAAACGTACTTGACCGAAGCGCTCCTGACAGCCCGGTTAAGGGCATGGCCAGTGGCGTGGGGCAAAGAATAATTGACTTCTATAACGATTGGATCCTTACGCATTGTGACAATGCTGATGAATCGAAAACCTATGGTGAGACGGTAACAGCAGATGTTGTCGTGCTGCTCGCGATTATGGAGCGGGTTAATTTAGGCAAGCAGGTGGCTGAGTCAAAATTTATGCAGCTAACTGAAGATTTTATTGCCACCGGCGGTGATCGTGATGCGATGCTTAAGTTAATTGTGCGCAGTGATCGCGAACAACAAGTGATTGAACTGTCAAAGAATCTGGCGCGGCACTACGAGTTACCCGAGGCCGCTGCCGTATCGGTATTTGAATTTATGATTGCTGTCACTGTTGATATTGAGGTCGATTACCTGCGCATGAGAATAAAAGACGTAACGTAACTATTCAGGGCTACACCTGTCGCATCCATGGGCGTTGTCGTTTGTGTTCAATACATCTGTATGTTGCACACGAACTTCTAGGAGCTTGTCTGAGAACTAGGGTCGTAGCGAGGTTGTGAGATTTTAGGTCAGATATATTGATCGTTAGAGGCGAATAGTCATTCTTCTTTAACGAAAAGGATCGAAATAGCTGGCCAAAATATCGCAAACGCAGTAGATCATAGTTCTCGGACAGGCTCCTAGCCCATGAATGCGACCGGCTCACGCTGAAAAGCGACCCAAGACTGCAATAGCAGTCAATATATGATTTAGATCATTTCCTACTGAATAGCGACGTAATGTCTTTGATGAAACGCCTCCTCTTGTGGTTTGTGCGCATTAACGAACAAGTAGCAGTTGCCGCCGGCATACTGCTGCTTGTGACTGTTGTAGTGACGTTGTACGACATTATTGCGCGGCCATTCCAGATGTCTATTGGTGGAACCGATGAGCTATCTGGCTATGCGATGGCGATAGCCACGAGTTGGGGTATCAGTTACGCGCTCACCAGTATGGCGCATGTTCGCATTGATCTGCTGCGTGCGCGATGCACCTCTCGCGGACAGGCGTTATTCGATGTCATCGCGATCCTGTCTCTGGCCGGGGTTGCATGTGTCATCGCATATAGAGTGTGGCCAGTGTTGGCTAAAACCATAAAATTTAATTCAACTGCAAACACCACGTTAGAAACCCCGTTG
>CALISD010000008.1 GCA_938041955.1 uncultured Granulosicoccaceae bacterium
CCCTGATCGAATAGTGAGCGTCTTTCATTGACAAAGTTCGCCAAACATAATTGATATAAAATGCACCAAATTAAGTTGCGTTACGAAGCATCTCCGTGAGCTCATCCTTCTTCTTAACTCGCTGCATCTTCATTCCATCAAGTTCAAGATCATCGATATTTTCTACCCCTTGTTCGAAGCGAACTATTTCTTTGTCCAGGGTTTCGTATTCAGTCATTTTCCTGTGGAAGTGATTGTTGCTCATTTTCAGCTTGTGGATCGCATCACGGTATTCGGGTAAATCCCGAGCCAGTGGGTGATTATCGACGTAGCCAGACATTCGTATTCTCCTGTGATTTATAGAACAACTGTAATGCATGCAAGAATACCGGCATTGACACTGATCAATTAGCATCGAATGTTCCACTGTATTTCACTACTCAGGCATTCGCCCTTTGGCATAAACCAAGAGTGATTGGCCTTCGTTACAGCAACACACCAATCGTATTAACCGCTTCTTTCCAGCCGCCTAGAGATCTGGCCCGTATGAAATTGTTAGCGTCCCACATCATCGATGTGTGTCCCTTATCGTAGGATATCGATCCTCGTGGGACACATAGCGGTTCCATTTTGCGAAGCTGCTCCACTACAATTTTGAAGTCGAGTGGTGGCACCACACCTTGATGAACTCACGCCAATGCAACCTGGGCGTCCTCTTGGTTAGCTCGCGACTCTTTTTTCCACTACGGTTGTTGAGAGGGATACACACTGCAGATAAAACGATCTGTTCCCTGGCTTAGCGCCGGTCGAGCAATACATCAAGGACAGTCCAAAAAAAGAAGCAGTGTCCATTGATCGCTAAGACGATTTGTTGTTGCGCAATGTTTTAGCCCACTTGGCGAGTCGTGACTGAATTTCGTCAATGGTCTGGGCTGCCATATGAAGCATGTCGTCGCTGGAGTCTGCAAATTTCTTCGCCAGATCACGACCGTCCCGCTCCCAATAGTCTTCCGCTTCCATTGCGGCAAGATGCCCCTGGAGCTGAGTTTCATCCATCAGTTGTCGGCCGCGATTACCCGCGTGTTCGATAAAGTCCTCTATTACAGGTCGACTGGCTTCGATTCGGTCACGCGCTTCCATCAATCCGAGGTGAGCCTGCAACTGAGCTTCATCCGCTATGGCGTCTGAATCTTTTAACGATTCATCAAGCCGTTGCTTTACCTTTTTCAGCGCCTGACGGCTGCGCTTTTGCGTATCTTCTGTGAGTTGTGGCAAATTCTCAAAGAAGTCTTCGAACACGTCATCAATGTCGTCCAGTGATTCGATAGAGCGTTCAATGGCCTTTTTTATATCATCTTTCAAAGCATAATCTCCTTTTCGGTTAGTCTGACTTCTGGCAAATTATATTAAATGAAATGTCCTGACTGGCACGCAGCATCACCAGACGGACACCTCGATTCATTTATCGTTGACCTACGCGATGCAGGTTAGAATGATCTCACTTGCACAATTACCCGTTATGTATCTACGCACGCCTAAAACCAGTATATCCAATTGCCGATCCGCAAAGTTGATGCTGGTCAATTGCCACCCGAGACGATCACGCAAGCCGGTTTTATTTGCTGAGCATTAATCATATGATCGCACCTGAGAAACAGCATTTAAAATCAAGGGACGGGCAACTATTGTAGCGTTATACGCGCCAAATGCTCGGCAATCTGCGTCACACTCAACACCTTACCTGTGGATGCCACTTGTTCGTCGATGACAAGGCCAGGGGTTGACATAATGCCATAGCGCGCCATTTCAACAATGTCAGTTACTTTCTCAATCTCGGCCTCCATACCTGCAGCTTCTACTGCAGCTTTTACGTTGTCTTCCAGAGCCAGACATTTTTTACAACCGGATCCGAGTATTTTTATATTCATAATATATTTCCTTTATGACAACCATTGTATTGTGTTGTTGAAGATAATGCCGATGAAAATAATGCCAATGGTAACGATCGATATAAATACAATGAGCAATGGCATTTTTACCACTCGTTTTAGCATTATCATAGCCGGTAGTGACAACGCAGTTACCGCCATCATGAACGCGAGTGCGGTGCCCAAACCAACGTTTTTGTTCACCAGTGCTTCGGCAATTGGGAGTGTTCCGAAGATGTCTGCATACATGGGAATACCCGCGAGCGTGGCTACCAGAACAGACCACCATTTATCCTGACCCAGCAATGTTGAGATCATATTTTCAGGGATCCAGTTATGGATTGCCGCACCGACACCGACACCAATCAAAATGTATATCCAGACACGGTGAACTATCTCGCTAAGCTGTTCGCGCGCATAAACGAGGCGTTCGTATAGTGAGATAGCGCCGTCGTTGTCATGGTCACCCACCGGACTTTGATAAACAAATGACTCAACCTGGTCTTCCATCTTTAGGTAACCGATCAGAGTTCCCCCCAACACAGCCAACACAAGGCCTATAACGACATAGGCCATTGCGATGTTCCAGCTAAAGATGCTGGCCAGCAAAATTACCGACGCCAGATCAACCAGGGGAGAGGAGATCAGGAATGAAAACGTCACAGCAAGCGGCAGCCCGGCACTGGTGAATCCGATAAACAGTGGAATCGACGAACAGGAACAAAACGGCGTGATGGTACCCAGTAGGGCGGCCATTATATTGGCTTTGAATCCCTGGTGTGTACCGAGAATTCTGCGTGTTCTTTCAGGTGGGAAGTAGCTCTGCAGGTATGAAATGGTGAATATCAGGACTGACAGAAGTATAAATATTTTTATCACGTCATAGATGAAGAAATGAATACTGCCACCGATCCGGCTGGCGGTATCCAGGCCCATACCGTCGCGCACCAGCAGTGTGACTAAGTCAGACAGCCATTGCATTCTTAGTAGCTGATCATTTAGCCATGCCAGATAGTTGCTCACGTAACATCCTTAAATTGAAAGCCGGAAAAGTGGTTTCTGCCAGAAGTCCTAGCTGACGATAAACTGACCCATCATTCATGCGTCTTCGTGCTCTAGAATATGGCAGTGGTACATAAATGGCGTACTGCTATCAGCCGTACGTGTGTGCTTAACAGGAACCAATTTTCTCACGTGGACATTATCGCGCCTTCCCGCTTCAATGCTTGATATTGATCAATTACGACACCATTATTCACCCGATTCGAATCGGGATAGATTCAACGGTGTTTGCGAGTGATGTACAATAGGTCGTGCACAAATATATTCAATCAGTCGGTTATCGCCATAGAACACGAACGCTCAAAGCAACGGGCGTAGCATTCGCGCACAGCCGGCATCACCAGTGCACTTAGCTGCGGATTGAAACATTGAGCCATCGATCAATTCAAATGATCGGTACTACGGGTGCCCTAAGTGTCTACAAAAAAAGAAAACAAAGAATCTAATCCGAACACGCGACGATTTATATGGAAGCGGATATATAGTCGCCTTTTGATATATCTGATAGCAATATTAGTGATCATTTTCCTCTTCAGTACGCCAGCACAGTCGACTGCCTTTTAGCTGGCCGTGATAGCAGACGGCCTTACGCAAACAGACCGCACTTTATCCGGATCAATCGCTTTTTCCATACCTCGGCAGAGTATCGTGAATAGCATCTATTTCGCCTAGGAGTCTGCGCGGCAGAAGCCCACGGAGCGGGAACGTGCCATGGCGAGAGCGTTTTTACGATCATTTGCGGCGCATAGTTATTATTCGCGGATCCCTCTCGATCTACTATTTTTATAATCTCTCTGATTTTTTATATCCATACGTTAGTTTTGCAGATAGTTGATTTAGATCAACCATGATTTCAGGGGCTTAAGGATCATACAAATTAACGGAAGGGGAACATCTTTCCGTTTTTTTGACTAAGTCAGCAGTGCTGAGCGCCGGTGGTAACTGTCCTCCTCCCGGTATCATCGGTGTCTCACACTGTGTGATTTTCTTCCCTTTATCATTCAGCATGTGACGATTTTATGAACACTCACGCTGCACTTGCCTAGAAGATATACACTAAACTTTGTTCCTCATTGCTAGCACTCAATACGTTGGAATGCACCGAGTACGGTTAATTCACCTGTACCATTTACAGCCGCGGACTAGTCTGTCTAGTGGAATATCGCCACCAGTGCAGTGGAGCGATCGTTGAACTTACTGATTACAACTCAATCCCGAGGCGCATCTAATAATTAAGCCCATATTACAATCAATATTGAATGGGGAATTTCATTTGCCAGCCAGACTGTAGATATATGGCCTTTCAAGCATAAACACTCAACTCGACATATTGACCCACATCAAGAGGGGAATTCTGTCGCTACGATATGTTGCTTATATCGTGATGTGTCTAATATCCAATAACCTTCAGTTAAACAGGAGCAGAGCCATGAGAATGGACAAACTCACAAGCAAGTTCCAACAAGCCTTGCAAGATGCACAATCTTTGGCGCTAGGGCTTGAGCATCAGTTCATTGAGCCTGCTCATTTGTTGGTGGCGTTTCTTGATCAGCAAGGTGGCAGCATTCGTCACCTGCTTACCCAGGCATCGGTCGATGTTAATGGATTGCGTTCGGCATTGGGGAAAACCCTTGACCAAATGGCAGAGGTCTCTGGTACCAATGGCGAAGTACATGTATCCAGTGACCTGGCCAAGCTGCTAAATGTCACAGACCAGGTATCGCAAAAAAGAAATGACCAATTCATTTCCAGCGAAATGTTTGTTATTGCCGTAATGCAAAATAAAAACGACGCACTTGCCAAATTAATTACCGAACGGGGAGGCGATCTCAAACGCATTGAAGAGGCGGTAGACACCGTACGCGGTGGACAACCGGTGTCTGATCAAAACGCTGAAGAGCACCGCCAGGCATTGGAGAAATTCACCATAGATTTAACCGAAAGGGCGGAGCAGGGCAAGCTTGATCCTGTTATTGGAAGAGATGATGAAATTCGGCGGGCGATTCAAATACTGCAACGCCGAACGAAAAATAATCCGGTAATGATTGGTGAGCCCGGGGTGGGCAAAACAGCGATCATCGAAGGACTAGCACAACGCATTATTAACGGCGAGGTGCCGGAAGGCCTCAAAGGCAAGCGATTGCTATCGCTTGATCTGGCAGGGCTTATCGCCGGCACTAAATTCCGCGGCGAGTTTGAAGAAAGATTAAAAGCGCTTCTGAGTGATCTGAGTAAGCAGGAAGGTCAGATTATTTTGTTTATTGATGAAATACATATGATGGTAGGCGCAGGCAAAGCCGAAGGATCTATGGATGCTGGTAATATGTTGAAGCCTGCGCTGGCGCGTGGTGAATTGCATTGTATCGGTGCAACAACGCTGGATGAATACCGTGAGAACATCGAAAAAGATGCCGCACTAGAACGGCGCTTTCAAAAAATACTGGTCGACGAGCCGAGTGTTGAGGACACCATTGCTATTCTACGTGGCTTAAAGGAGCGATACGAAGTCCATCATGGGGTAGATATCACCGACCCGGCAATTATTGCTGCGGCCACCTTATCGAATCGTTACATCGCTGACCGTCAGTTGCCGGATAAAGCCATCGATCTAATCGACGAGGCAGCCAGTCGTATTCGTATGGAAATAGATTCCAAACCGGAGGCACTGGACATACTCGAACGACGGGTAATTCAACTAAAAATAGAGCGCCAGGCGTTGTCTCAGGAGCAAGATGAAGCATCCCTTAAATGGCTTGCAGAACTGGATGAGAAAATCTCTTCTAACGAAAAGGAATATTCGGATCTGGAGGAAATCTGGAATGCGGAAAAAGCAGCAGTACAAGGGGCAACACACATTAAGGAAGAACTTGAACGCGCCCGTGTCGATCTTGAGACTGCTACTCGAGCACGCGATTTTGAACGATTGTCTGAACTCCAGTACGGAAAAATCCCGGACCTTGAAGCGCAACTGCTGCAGACATCTACTCCGGATGAGTTTGATTTTAAACTGCTGAGGCACAGTGTGTCCGAAGACGAAATTGCCGAAGTGGTGGCCCGCTGGACAGGCATACCAGTCAGTAAAATGCTGGAAGGTGAACGCGACAAGTTACTTCGTATGGAGGAGGTGATCGGCAAACGCGTCGTGGGCCAATCGGAGGCAGTGGTGGCGGTGTCTGATGCAGTACGACGATCGCGCGCCGGTTTGGCGTCAGCAGAACGCCCGAATGGTTCGTTTCTTTTTCTTGGTCCCACCGGCGTGGGCAAGACAGAACTAACCAAAGCACTGGCAGACTTCTTATTCGATAGCGCCGATGCGATGGTGCGAATTGATATGTCAGAGTTTATGGAAAAACATTCGGTCGCGCGTCTTATCGGTGCTCCTCCGGGCTACGTAGGATATGAAGAGGGTGGTTATCTGACCGAAGCAGTAAGGCGCAAACCTTATTCAGTCGTTCTATTGGATGAAATCGAGAAAGCGCACCCGGATGTATTCAATATACTGCTACAGGTGCTAGACGATGGACGCTTGACTGATGGGCAAGGGCGTACTGTAGATTTTCGACACACTGTGGTGGTAATGACCTCAAACCTTGGAAGCCATGTCATTCAGGAAAAAGCCGGCGCTGCCAATTATGAAGACATGAAAGCATCCGTGTTAGAAATTGTCGGTACCCACTTTCGGCCGGAATTCATCAATCGTATCGACGATGTAGTGGTATTTCATCCGCTGGAGCGAGAACACATTCGACAGATCACCGGGATACAGGTGGCGGTGTTAGCAAAACGCTTGAAAGCCAATGGCATCACAATTGAAGTGACGGATACCACTCTGGACATGTTAGGTGAAGCCGGCTTTGACCCGGTATACGGCGCACGACCACTGCGACGAGCGATCCAAAATCAACTTGAAAACAAACTGGCAGTTGAAATACTAAGTGGTGCCTTTGCCACTGGCGATACGGTGCGCGTTGACTACGTTGATGGCAAGCTACTGTTTACTAAAGTTATTGTAGAAAAAGAGACAGAAGCTGCCTGATCATTACCACTGCCGGTAAGTGGGAAGCCACCAGGGAACAACCGGTGGCTAATTTCACCACTCTTGTCGGGCATACGTACGCCGAATAGTATGTTGCGCGCCTTTGAACAATGGCGCTTCATGCATTGGAGCGTACATCCGGTCCGACTACATTCTACCGTGCAACCCGGTGCACCTGCTGGTACGACTATTTGATCTTGCGCAAACCGTTGTCTGACTTAGCAGGCAGTATGACTGGGAGGCAGACAGATTCTGGGTTCGTGCCGCTGGCATGTCTTGTTTTATCAGGCAACTATATCGGAGATCTAAATGAGTTATAAGGCCATTATTACTCTACTGAGCAACACACCGCGGTGTTCTGCATGGACAGAGTTTGCAGCTGATCTCGCAATTGAACATGAAGCACGCTTAATTGGCGTCGCAGCGCGTGAGCTGACCAGCAGCTTAAGCCTGGGAGAGATGGTAGCGGCTGAGTCAACATGGCTCACTGATTTACAAAAACGTATTGACGCCGAAGCCGATGCATCCATTAAAACCTTTACATCATATTGTGTCGATCGTGGACTCAATTCATTCGATGCCCGCATTGTGACCGGATCTCCGGAAGATGCCATGAAACAGGAATCTATGTACTGTGACTTAATCGTTCTCGGCCAACATATGGATTCTGACCAAAATATATCGAAAAGCGCGGGGGTAATAGAGTCATTATTGTTGTCCACAACCACACCGCTTCTGGTAGTACCGGGTAAAGGCAGCTACTGTGCCGTGCCAAAAACAGTTTTGGTAGCGTGGCGCAAAAGTCGTGAATCAGCATTGGCGCTAAGAGAAGCCATACCGCTACTGCAGCGCGCTGGTAAAGTTGAAATAGCGACGGTAGAGCGTAAAAACACGGCCGACAAATCCAATAAATCTGTAAAGAACGAGTTGGTAAAATATCTCAAATTGCACGGTGTATCCGCTAAGTATAAAAGTATCGCATCTGATGAGGATGCCGCCAACGTACTTCTTTCTCACGTATCGGATATGGGGGCAGAGTTACTGGTAATGGGAGGGTATGGTCATGCAAGATCACAAGAATGGGCGCTTGGAGGGGTAACAAAAACCGTTCTACAGTCCATGACATTGCCGGTATTGATGGCTCACTAAGCACGTATATACTGAGAGACCAGCGCCGCTATTCTGGAAACATAGAAAAACACCGCCTGACTTCGGTTCGAGCAACACGGTAACAGAGTGCCATAACAGAGATAACCCTTTAGCTCATCTCTCTACTTTATGAATTCTCAAGTAGATTAGCTCTGCAATCACGAAAGGTGCATGTACCAGCAAGGCCTTCAACCAGATCAAGCACAACGATCAATGCGCCAATACCTGACATGCCGGCAGCCGGCTGAGCAACCGCTTCTATCTCACAACCCGTCATTTCGCCATTGAGCTAACATTCCAGTGAGTTATTTTTCGTTGTATTGCCAGAATCGATCAAATCCCTGGTAGGCAAATAATAAATTCAGTTATTTTGCAAGCACCGTTTTGCACCATGCCTACTGTATAGCTGAGTAATCCGCCTCCTGAAAAGTCTACAATCATGGGAATACTTTGACTGTAATCAATTCCTCAACATGTAAAAGGAAGGATCCGGTTTGGTCATTGTAGAAAAAGCAGAATATCCATGGCAATAACGATAGAGCTCAGTTTCAGGAATCTGGAGAGATCTGAATTCATTGAAGACAATATCAAGCAAAGATGTAAGCGACTTGAATCACTAAGCGATGAGATCACCTTTTGTCATGTAGTAGTCAGTGCGCCGCATCAACATCAACATAAGGGAAACCACTACGAAGTACATGTTGAGCTAAGGGTGCCGGGTACTGAACTCGCAGTAACGAAAAATACCGGAGTGTCCGATGCCCATGAAGACCTCTACGTTGCTTTGCGTGATGCATTCGAGGCATTGGAACGGCAGTTGAACCGGTGGAAAGAGAAACGCCGCTCGGATGTTAAGGAGCACTCTCGTCCCCCGCGACCTGAAGTTCCGGATGAACCCTAGCGGACTGTGTATAGCAACAGCGCAATAAGACAATAGCCAGAAGGTTTACAGGAGTACGCCCTACTGGATCGCTGCAAAGGCCTATAGGCCGTCCACATGAATTTGATTTGAATCATAATATTCTCGGTGGGATTATCCAATATAATTCCACGTTAAACAATATTGAAGGAATAGCATAATGTCATTCAAAACCGTCTTACTACATTTGAATAGCAGTCAGAATTGCGAACCAATTATCAAGGCCGGTGTAGCTATCGCCGAACAACATGATGCGCATTTGATCGGACTTTACGTGATACCACCGGTTGTTTCCTATCTGGGAGTGCCGGTACCAAAAGTCGTGAGCTCTTTCCACAGCGAATACCACAATAATTTATCGGCAGGTGTTGAGAAAATATTCTCCGAACACACAGAAGGACTTCCCTTCACCAGTGAATGGCGCTCTGCTTTGGCTGCATTTTCGTCGATCAAAAACATAGTCTCGCAGATGGCACACACCAGCGATTTGCTAATTGTGGGCAATGAAACTTCTATTACGGATGAGACCCTGCATGGCAATCAACTGGAGTCCATTATTACCAGCACATGTCGGCCAACCTTGATAATACCTGTTGACCAGAAGTTAGCAGGCGTAGGAAAGAATATTTTGGTAGCCTGGGACGGAACAGACGAATCAACACGGGCGGTATTTGATTCGCTACCATTACTGAAGCGCTCAGAAAATGTCACCGTTCATCGAATCAATCCAACGGGATCGGTAAAACACCATACCATCGGTACGTCATCTGAAATTGTTAGTACACTGGCGAGACACGGTATTAACGCTGAACTATCATTTTCCAACAGACCGTATAACGAGATAGCCACAGAATTGTTCAGAATAGCCACGCAAAAGGGAGCTGATACGATGGTTATGGGAGCTTATGGGCACAGTAAAGTTCACGATATGCTGGTAGCCAGCGTGGCAAGTGAGGTTCTTAAAAAAATGAAAATTCCAGTGTTAATGTCACATTAGTTTTTCGCTTAATGACCAGCCTGTCGTGCACAATACATGGAGTACGCCGGGTCTGACTACAGGAAATGCCCCAACAATGTAATCTCTTTCGGTTTAGATGCTGACTTCCTAAAGCGATGGGCTTATTTAGAATAAGTATGTCTATCGGTACAACAAATAGACGGTACATCAAGAGACCAGAGAACGATCAGTGCTACCGGACAATACACTGGATGCTGGCTATCGCAGTAGGGTAGCCGGCTTTAGCTGCTTACGAGCTAAATTTCGCGATCTATCAAGTGGCTGCTGGAAAAGGCGATCAACTTGGAGGCCATGAGCTGGGGCAGTAGTAAATCGCTACATAACGGGGGTTCATTGTACTTTCCACTCACTTTGACTTTGGCTTATATTGGCTGGGGCAATACCCCCGACTAACATCAGGGCTTCTGACTTTCTCATGTTTAGTCTTTCGTCCTGACACTCGTTCTCGCCACGATTTAAAACTGTTCGCTTTTAGTGATCGCCGCATAAGTGTGATAACTTCAGATTCTGACAAGCCATAGAGCCGATCAATGGCTTCAAAAGGCGTTCGGTCTTCCCACGCCATTTCTATTACCCGCGATTCTTCAGCCTCAGTCATCGACACCTTGTTCGACTTATCCATTAGAACAACTGCATCTGTATTTTTGATTTAGTGGCCATTGGTTTTTTCCTCGAACCATGCTTTTGCAATACTTCCTGACTTGCAGCCTTACCATCCTGACTTTTCCTTACTTTAAAGATCTGATCTTTCATTAACTTTGAATTGACTTTAAAGTCAATAATCGGGGGAGGGTACTCACCTAATACTGTTGTTTCATAAGCGGTGATCGCAGCACTATCAAAGCTTGATAACTCAGGTATCCAGCGTTTTATAAAAACGCAGTCCGGGTCCTGATCTATAATTTGCTTTACCGGACTATAAACACGAATAGTATTGATACCCACAACACCAGCCTGCATTTGCAGCTGCGACAGATGAATGCCGGGCTCATAGTCTAAAAACACACGCGCCAGCGGTGCATGAATAGTACGCCAGCTCAAATGCAAACCGTATACTGCAAAGCTGACTACCATGGCACGCATTCTAAAATTCATAAAACCGGTAGCTTGTAAACAACGCATGCAGGCATCAATCATGGGGTAGCCGGTGTAGCCATTGATCCATGCATCAAGTTTGGTGGGATCATCTTCATAGATCACATTTCTGTAAGCGGGATTAATAGCCCTAAACTCCATTTCACTTGCAGACTCTAAGCGCTGAATAAAATGGTCATGCCAATGCAATCTGGAAGTAAACGCACGAAGGCTCTTACCCCATTGCTTAGCATTTTCGTCAACACCTGTTTTGTAGTGCAACTGGGCATTGCTCGTGGCTCCGAATACCGTGCGCAAACTGAGTGTTCCCCAAGCCAGATGCGGACTCAGACGTGAGCCAGCTTCAAAAGCAGTGTTAGGCGAGGAAATCCCGCCAGAGTATGCTACCCCACGCCGGGTAAGAAACGATCTCAGTTCGTTGAGCGCTGCAGTTTCTGACACGATTTGCATTGTTTCAAACTGAATCTTCGAGTACTTGTCTGCCTTGAAGAATTGCTCAAAGATCGGAATATCTTGAGCTGCACAGACCTCATGCATTGCTGAAGGTATCGGGATCTCTTCAGGGGCAGCCACTGTAGGCGATTTAATCAGTCGTTGCTGGAAGACAGACTGACGATCATTTCGATTTTTTAAACACCGAATGACTCCGTTTTGGTATGACTCGTTCCATTCCACAGCGTACCTTTCGCACCAATGGGCCACGCTGATATCACGTTTATAGGTCCAGTGGGTTCCCGTTTCCTCGTGACTGAATATTGTGTCGAAACCTATTTCATCATGCAATTGGGTGAATACGCTCAATACCTCACCAGTCACGATATAAACATTACTGCCGCGGTCAATCAGTCGTGCACGCAGATCGTGCAGAGCTTGACACCATGCATGAACATGCATAGCGGAATAGTCAGGCTGGGCAATGAGATCAGACTCGAATACAAACACTGGTAAGACGAGCTGAGCGTGTTTCAACGCGGCGTCTAATGCATCGTTGTCATGGAGTCTAAAGTCACGCTTTATCCACCAGATGGCGGTCGTCATGTTGATTTCACAATATAATAACCACAACGTTAGAGAGACGATAACGTCAGAAAGTTTAGAGAGAGTACCGTGACCAATACGTCAACGTGGCCGTGTTTTCTTACAGAATTCCTCCAACAATTGCTCAATGGGCAAACACTACATTGGGCCACTGGCGCGAGACTGATATTTTTCTCGGCTCTCTGCATAATTAAATTTTTCGGGGTTCTGCAGCACTATTGTCGCCAGCCAAACCAGCTAATACAGGTGTCCAACCTTAGCAGCTGAAACTGGTATTATCACTGGTAGCAAGGGATCCCTGATCAAATGTAATCCAATGGAACGGTGGTTATATTGCAACGTTTGAATGTACGTTAAACGGCGACCCGTCGGAACTTCTGATTGACTTTAACTACACCGGTTCGGGCAACGCAGAGCTCGGCTGGATGCTCACCTGGATAGGCGACATTGACCAGGGTGATCTCTCTCCCGACGGTGGTTTTGCGATTCGCAGAACATCCACAGCACCGGTCCTAAATGCGGGTCAAAACATCAGTTTCGACATATTGGTCAGAAATGGTGTCTATGTTGAAAGCGACTTTAACGGTCGTTGCAATACCGGTCGGAGCGGCAATAGCGGTGGCGGCAGTGCTTCTAATCAGGCCACACTGGTAGACGACGTACAATGGAACGGTGGTTACATCGCTACATTCGAATGCAAATTGCCTAATAGCGAAATCAAAAACATTCGAATCAATTTTAACTACACTGGACCAGGCACAATTGAGGACAGCTGGATGCTAACCCGGATTGGGGATATCGAAAACGGCAATATTGCCACTGGCGGCGGATACGCTTTAACCACGACCAATGTGAATCCCTACCTGTCACCTGGGCAGGAAATTCAATTTGAAGTTCTTGTACGCAACGCTGTCTTGTCCGGAACACACTACGATGTTGATTGTGTTGTTGAATAGATATTCAGCTGGCTGATTTCCCGGGTTATGAAAAACAGCCTATACAGCGCGTAGCGAGCCAGGCAGCACCTGCGGGTATTTTCAAAGGTGCTGCTTGATGGGCAAAAACCCGACAGCGCGGGGTCGATTCTCTGTCCCTTTCACCGATGGTAAGCATAGTCCTGGTTCGCAGCTATTCCATGAGATTCGGAGTAAGTTACACACTAGCGAGATTTTTCGATGTATGTTTGGTGTTAGCTTGATCGCTCGCAATCCCTGTATACAGAAATCGATCACAACCAAAGCGGGTTAGTTTCCTTTCTCCAGACTATCGAAGACAACACAAATTGCAGTCAGAGTCTTTAATTCAATTTCAGCCTTAGTTTTCATTCATTTGCCAGGTCTTGACGTGTGCCGACCATGAGCCAACCTTGGTGCACCCTAGTGCAATTTACCACCACGTCGAGAAGCAGGGCAGGAGTCACCTGTTGGCAAGTCCATTATAAACAGACCAGCGCAAGATACTACTGGCCAGACAGTGGTCGTAAGTTAACTACATGTGACATGTTTAAGTAGAGCGAAGAGCGTCTCCGTCAATGGATTGAGGACGACTGCCGGCAAAACTCTGTACAAAATAGAGTCCAATTTCCTCTATATCTATGCAGCAAGTGCAAGTGCTTGTGGCACTACCTTGTCCTGACGCGTGCCGGAAAGACTGTAAGCCCCTGATCTTTCAATCTATCTTGAATCGCAACTTTTTGATGTGTGCAAATTATGCATCACTCATGGGCAGCATTAGCAGCATCGAAAATTTCAGTCTGTTGGTAATCTAGCTCCACTTATCACTACAAGGAGATAGATATATGAAATTGAAGAACGCAATAATGGGCGCGGTAATGGCCGGCTTTACGGTGGCGACCCCTTTGGCGATTGCGGAAGATACTATTAAAGTAGGTGTTTTGCATTCTTTGTCAGGCACGATGGCAATCAGTGAAACGACCCTGAAAGACACCATGCTGATGCTTATAGAGCAACAGAATGCGAAAGGTGGCCTACTTGGCAAGCAACTGGAAGCGGTGGTGGTTGACCCAGCGTCCGACTGGCCTTTGTTTGCCGAAAAAGCCCGCGAGTTGATTGAAGTAAATTCAGTTGACGCTGTGTTTGGTTGTTGGACTTCCGTCTCTAGAAAATCAGTGTTACCAGTTTTCGAAGAATTGAACAGTTTGTTGTTTTATCCTGTCCAATATGAAGGTGAGGAGTCATCGAAGAACGTTTTTTATACGGGGGCCGCACCTAATCAACAGGCTATTCCTGCTGTTATCTACCTAAAAGAAGATATTGGCGTAGAACGCTGGATTCTAGCTGGTACCGACTATGTGTACCCGCGAACCACCAATAAAATTCTTGAGGCCTATCTGTTAGACAGCGGCGTAGCGGCTGAAGACATTATGATCAACTACACGCCGTTTGGCCATTCAGATTGGCAGTCGATTGTCTCCGACATAAAGAAATTCGGTAGCACCGGAAAGAAAACTGCGGTGGTTTCTACCATTAATGGTGACGCTAACGTTCCATTTTATAAAGAGTTAGGCAACCAAGGCGTATCCGCTGAAGATATTCCAGTCGTGGCGTTTTCAGTAGGTGAAGAGGAATTATCTGGCATAGATACCGCGCCTCTTGTTGGGCACTTAGCGGCATGGAATTACTTCATGAGTGTTGAATCAGACGTTAACGATGAGTTCATCGGCAACTGGCATAAGTTCACCGGTGACGACGGTCGCGTATCAAATGATCCAATGGAAGCGCACCACATAGGTTTCAATATGTGGGTTCAAGCCGTTGAAAAAGCCGGCACAACAGACCCTGACGCAGTACAAGAAGCCATTATCGGCGTCACGGTACCTAACCTCACAGGTGGTGTGTCAGCAATGCTGCCGAACCATCACGTCACTAAACCTGTGTTAATTGGTGAAATTCAAGACGACGGTCAGTTCGATGTAGTGTGGGAAACCAAGGGCATGGTCGCGGGTGATGCGTGGTCAGACTTTCTTCCAGATTCCAAAGACATCATTGCTGATTGGCGCAAACCGATGTCTTGTGGCAACTATAACGTCAAAACGGGAGTGTGCTCGGGTCAGAATCTGTAAATAGCCACATAGGTTTTTTGAGAATGGCGGATACCCGGATACGGTAACCGCCGCGTTATTGCAACGTTTATCTCCGCTGATACCTATCATGTTTCCTGTAGCAATGAAAATAACAAAAAGTTACGGCCGAAATATCATGCATCAAAGATTTTTAAAGATAATGCTTCTATTCACATCTTTGTTGTTTACCGGTTTATATACCGGAAATACTGATGCAGAAAATGGGGGAATTGGCAATGATCTTATCGATCAAATAGCGGAAGAACTACAGAACAGAAAAACGATAGCTGCAGCAATCGATGAAATATTAGCTTCGAAGGCCGAACGAAAGCGCGAGTGGTTAGAAGCATTACTAAGCGGCACGCTCTATTTTCGTAAGTCAGACAAAAAGGTGGTTACCGTTACAAAACAGGGATCTAGCTTTGAATTGACGGCAGCATCTGATGGTTCAGCGCAAGGTACAGCTGGCAAGCGTGAAATCAGTAAAGTCAAAATCAATAATTCACTGCGCAAGAAACTACGCAATGCCATCGCTGAAATGGCCTTAGATGACCCGGATGCAAAGGCAAGGGTAGTTGCTGTTGAACAGATGTTGCAATCTCTCGATAAAAGCAAGTTGGCGGCTATCACGCAGCGGGCATCAACTGAAACTGACTCATCAGTGAAAAAACTAATGCTGCTTGCGACTCACCTAAATGCTCTTGACAATGGAACCGGACCAGAGAAAGTTGCCGCCATTCAAATTATTGGAAACAACACTAGAGATATCGTTGTACAGCGTTTGACTTCACTCTCCAGCAACGAAGATCCAGCAGTGGCCACTGAAGCGAATGCTGCGTTGGTTGAAATTCAAAAACGTATCTCTTTTTACGAAAAAATAGAAACCGTATTGTTTGGCCTAAGCCTTGGCTCGGTATTAGCGATGGCGGCGATTGGTTTAGCCATCACCTTTGGGGTGATGGGTGTAATCAATATGGCGCACGGCGAGATGATTATGATTGGCGCATATACCACCTGGGCTGTGCAACAAGCCTTACCCGCCTTTATAGAGTATTCGTTAATCGTTGCTGTACCGCTTGCCTTTATTGCCGCGTTTTTGGTGGGTGTTCTCATCGAGTTTTTAGTCATTAGGCATCTATACGGCCGTCCGTTAGAAACTCTGTTAGCAACGTTCGGGATCAGTCTGATCTTGCAACAATCAGCACGTACATTTATATCTGCGCAAAATGTACCTGTGTCTAATCCTTCGTGGTTGTCTGGTCAGTGGCACTTTGATCCGGCCTTATCTGTGGCGATCAACCGGGTGGTGATATTCTTTTTCTGTTTGGCAGTATTCGCAGCCCTTATGTGGTTACTACGCAGAACATTCTTTGGATTAAAGGTACGTGCAGTCTCGCAAAACAGAGAGATGGCCCGTGCTATGGGCGCTCGCTCAGCAAGAATTGATTCAATGACGTTTGGGCTTGGCGCTGGCATTGCCGGTGTTGCAGGGGTGGCACTTAGCCAATTAACAAATGTTGGTCCGAATATGGGGCAAAGTTATATTGTCGATTCATTTATGGTGGTGGTGTTTGGTGGTGTCGGTAACCTCTGGGGCACCTTGTTGGCGGGTTTATCCCTTGGCGTAGTGAACAAGTTTCTCGAGCCGTGGGTCGGTGCGGTGCTAGCCAAGATAGTGGTCTTGGTGTTTATTATCGTGTTCATTCAAAAATACCCGCGTGGGTTGTTTCCACAGCGCGGCCGTGCTGCAGGAGACTAGAAATGTTGTCAGTACTGCGCAATGACCGGGGCGGGCAATTGATTCTTTCGGTTCTATTGGTTCTTACAATAGTTCTCCCCTATCTCAATCTGGCATTTCCAGAGTCACATCCGTGGCATTTCTCTACCTACCAGTTAAACTTGTTTGGTAAATACCTGTGTTATGCCTTGTTGGCCATGTCTGTTGATTTAGTCTGGGGATATATGGGTTTTCTTACTCTCGGGCACGGTGCATACTTTGGTTTGGGTGGGTATGCCATGGGCATGTACCTGATGCGTCAGGTGGGTGATCGAGGGGTCTATGGCAACCCTGATCTTCCTGACTTTATGGTGTTTCTTAATTGGCAAGAGTTGCCATGGTACTGGATGGGTTTTAACTGGTTCCCGGTAGCATTAATCGCGGTGTTTCTTGTCCCTGGAGTATTGGCTTTTTTATTTGGCTGGTTTGCATTTAGAAGCCGCGTGAATGGCGTCTATCTTTCAATTATTTCACAGGCAATGACCTACGCATTGATGTTGGCGTTCTTTCGCAACGAGTTCGGGTTTGGTGGTAATAACGGACTAACTGATTTTAAAGACATTTTAGGCTTTCCAGTGAATGCACAACACACCCGGGTGGCTCTGTTTGTGGCGTCAGCACTGTCAGTTATCTTTGCTTACCTGTTGTGCCGATCCATTGTGTCGTCACGCGCGGGCAGGGTGGTTGTGGCCATACGAGACGCTGAGAGCAGAACCCGATTTCTGGGTTACCAGGTAGAGAACTATCAACTGATGATGCTCGTGGTCTCTGCCATGCTGGCGGGCGTTGCAGGGGCTTTGTATGTGCCACAAGTGGGTATCATTAACCCCGGTGAATTTTCGCCGCTCAACTCTATAGAAATAGTTATCTGGGTAGCCATTGGTGGTCGCGCCACTTTGTATGGGGCTGTAGTCGGCGCATTGTTAGTTAATTTTGCGAAATCCTGGTTTACCGCCGCATTTCCAGAGTATTGGTTATTCGCATTAGGGGCGTTGTTTGTCTTAACCACGCTATGGTTGCCTTATGGTGTCGCCGGGCTCAGACGCGGCAGGATCACAGCATGAGCACTTCAACGGGAATATTAACAAATAAAGAAACAAGCGTAACGCCTTATGCAGGGGTCGAACCGATACTGTTTATGGAAGACGTCAACGTTAGTTTCGATGGCTTTAAGGCAATTAGTGACCTTAACTTCTATGTTAATGAAGGTGAGCTTAGGTGTGTTATTGGTCCCAATGGCGCTGGCAAAACCACCATGATGGATATTATCACCGGCAAGACCCGGCCAGATAGTGGCAAGGTCAGGTTCGGGGGAAATATTGACTTGCTCAAGCTCAATGAACCACAAGTCGCACAGGCAGGGATCGGACGGAAATTTCAAAAGCCTACGGTGTTTGAAGCCCTAACGGTATTTGAAAATTTGGAGCTAGCGGCAGCTGGAGATAGAAGCCCGCTAGCCACCTTTCGAAACCATCTAAACAATGAACAGCGTACTGCCGTTGACGAAGTAGGCGTGATCATTGGTTTACACAACCAACTACATATCGCCGCAAAAATATTATCTCACGGGCAAAAGCAGTGGTTAGAGATTGGCATGTTGCTCATGCAAAAGCCCAGATTGTTATTGGTAGATGAACCAGTAGCGGGCATGACTCACCAGGAGATGGATCGCACCGCTGAGCTTCTTATTGATTTGGCTGGTAAGCATACCGTAGTGGTAGTCGAGCACGATATGGACTTTGTGCGCTCCCTTAATACTCGTGTGACTGTCCTACACCAAGGCACGGTGCTTGCCGAGGGGAGCATGGAATCTATTCAGAATGATCGTGAGGTGATAAAGGTGTACCTGGGTGAATAACATTAGAGGGCTTTACCGTTGCTGACCGTTAATGCATTAAACCATTACTACGGTCAGAGCCATAGTTTGCGTGACGTATCGTTTGAGGCTAAACCCGCCGCCTGCACCTGCTTAATGGGGCGCAACGGTGTGGGTAAAACAACGCTCGCAAAATGCTTGATGGGTCTGGAGCAAACCAGGAGCGGAGAAATGCTATATCGAGGTATAGCGCTTGAGAAGCTGCCTGCTGAACGACGTGCGCAGGAAGGCATTGGTTACGTGCCTCAGGGGCGACAGATATTTCCGTTGTTAAGCGTCGAAGAGAACATCCGTACCGGTTTTTTTGCAGGCAATTCTAAAACACACAAAATACCTGATTCTATTTACGAATTATTTCCAGTGTTGTTGGAAATGAAAAATAGAAGAGGTGGTGATTTATCCGGTGGACAGCAACAACAACTGGCTATGGCGCGGGCGCTAGTCATCGAGCCGATGTTGCTTATTCTAGATGAGCCCGCTGAAGGTATTCAGCCCAGTATCGTACAGGAGATCGGCAATGTTATTTCTATGCTTAGCCAGGAGCTAGGCATATCCGTTATACTGATCGAACAAAAGCTTCCGTTTATAAGGAAAGTCGCAGATAGTTTCGCCATAATGGACCGCGGGAATATAGCAGCCACCGGTGTAATGAGTGAACTCACAGAAGATTTAGTCAGTGAGTATTTGGTAGTTTAATAGTTGTAAACAATAACCAGAATAGTTTGGATAAATTCATTAAACCTTTATTATACAAGAGTGACTTTACTATGAAATCAAGAATTGCATCATCAATAATGCTTCTATTGCCAATGCTACTAGTAAACAAGGCGGCGTTAGCTCATGAGTCTCCTTCTGTTGCTATTATGCATTCATTCGAACATATGTTAGCGGACGATCCAGCATCAATATTTGCCATTCTGGTGTTCATGTTAATAATTGTTGGCATTGTTAAAACAGGTGGGAATCTGGCAAAAACCAAAAAAGATTTAGCCGCGAATGACTAATTACAAGCGCGAGTCGATGTTATCTGAATGAATGACAGTACGTCAGTACATAAAGGGCGTCAGGCAGTAGCGGAATCATGCGTTACTGCGGCTCGGCACTCGATTGGGTTACACTCACAAAAAGATTCCGGATGGAAAGCCAGCCTTAACCTTGGTTTTGAACACATTGCAGGTAAAACTGTGCTGCGTCGATCACATACTGGCCCACTTCTTATTCAAAGGCCTTTCTACCCTGAAGGGCCTGTTTGTCATGCCTATGTGCTTCATCCACCAAGCGGTATTGTAGGTGGCGATGCCTTGCAAATTGAGGTTGAAAGTTATGCTGATTCACAAGGCCTGGTGACAACCCCCGGGGCAAGTAAATACTACGCCTCAGATGGCCGTGTCGCGAGCCAAAATATAAATCTAAATGTAGCAAACTCTGCCCTTGAGTGGATGCCTCAGGAAACCATCTATTTTAATGACTGTCGTGCTTCACAAACGCTACACGTAACGCTCGAGCAGCACAGTCGTTTTATCGGTTGGGAAATCAGTTGCTTAGGACGTCCTGCCGGTAACCACGGGTTTGTTGGCGGTGAGGTGTCAAGTAGATTAAATATCTATCTAAATAACAAACCATTTCTATCAGAGCGATTATTGGTGCGTGGTGCCGACGATCTGGCAAGATCAACAGGTATGAGATCAGCCACTACATGCGGAACCATGGTAATTTACTGTCATCAGTTAGCAGGTTTTGAGTCATTGAAAGCGGTTCGGGGAACGTTGCCTTCAACTACCGAATTTTCCGCCACACAGATTGATGATTTTATTATCATTCGCTATTTAGGGGCTAACACTGAAGTAGCGCGCAATGGGTTTATTGCCGCATGGAGCATGATCCGACCCCTGGTAATAAAACGACCAATGCACACACCAAGAATTTGGGCCACTTAACTCAATCCGACATCATGGATAATAGCTTATGGAATTAACCCCAAGAGAAAAAGACAAACTATTGTTGTTCACAGCCGCTTTGGTTGCTGAACGCCGATTGCAAAGGGGTGTAAAGCTAAATTATCCAGAATCTGTAGCCTACATCAGTATGGAAATTATGGAGGGCGCAAGAGACGGTAAAACAGTAGCTGAGCTAATGTCCTACGGCCGCAGCTTGCTCACCACTGAGCAGGTAATGGAGGGTGTTCCGACTCTAATTCATGATGTACAAGTTGAGGCTACCTTCCCTGACGGCACCAAGCTGGTAACAGTGCACGAGCCGATCCAACCGGCAAGCGGTGCAAGCTCATGATACCGGGTGAAATAAGGTGCGCCGAAGGCGAAATAGAAATCAATGTTGGCCGCCGTACATTAACGTTTGAGGTCGCGAACGGCGGGGATCGTCCGGTTCAGATTGGTTCTCACTATCACTTCTATGAAGTGAATCCAGACCTTTTGTTTGAACGTGAATCAACGCGCGGCTATCGGTTAAATATTGCATCTGGCACGGCAGTGCGATTTGAGCCTGGTCAAAGTCGAACCGTTGAATTAGTTGAGCTTGACGGTAAGCGACACGTTTATGGTTTTAACCAAAAAATCATGGGGCCTTTATGAGGCCCGCAAACGTACTACTCAGGAGGACATCATGGCGAAAATAAGCCGACAGGCCTATGCAGAAATGTACGGACCAACCACCGGTGATCGTATTCGACTAGGCGATACCGCGCTATGGATTGAAGTCGAAGATGACCGCACTATTTACGGTGAAGAAGTAAAGTTCGGTGGCGGAAAAGTCATTCGCGATGGCATGGGCCAAAGCCAGCTAACGTCGGCTGATGTGGTGGATGTCATTATTTCTAATGCCACTATTATGGATCACTGGGGCATTGTTAAAGCGGACGTTGGAATCAAAGACGGCCGCATTAGTGCCATAGGTAAAGCCGGTAACCCTGATATCCAACCAGGGGTAGATATTCCGATTGGACCAGGTACCGAAGCTATAGCGGGTGAAGGCATGATCCTAACTGCGGGCGGCATAGACGCCCACATACACTTTATTTGCCCGCAGCAAATCGAAGAGGCAAGTTGTTCTGGTATTACCACCATGATTGGCGGTGGAACCGGGCCTGCCACGGGAACTAACGCAACCACCTGCACACCTGGACCATGGAATTTACACCGAATGCTTCAAGCAAGCGATGCGTTCGCAATGAACTTAGGATTTCTGGGTAAGGGCAACGCAAGTCTTCCTGCAGCTTTGGAAGAGCAGATCAATGCAGGTGCTATTGGTTTAAAGCTTCACGAAGATTGGGGCACCACACCTGCTGCTATTGATTGTTGTTTGAGTGTTGCGGAACTTACTGATGTGCAAGTCGCTATACACACGGACACGCTAAATGAATCAGGCTTTGTAGAACATTCACTAGCCGCTATGAAAGGTCGGACCATCCATACCTACCATACAGAAGGTGCGGGTGGTGGACATGCCCCCGATATTATAAAAGCCTGTGGCTTAAGCAATGTTCTGCCGTCATCTACCAACCCGACCCGTCCTTACACGGTGAATACCATAGACGAGCATCTTGATATGCTAATGGTGTGTCATCATCTGGATCCGTCTATCGCAGAGGATGTCGCGTTTGCAGAATCCCGAATTCGTCGTGAGACTATTGCTGCGGAAGATATCCTGCAGGATCTCGGTGCGTTCTCTATGATCGCCTCTGATTCTCAAGCCATGGGCCGAGTTGGTGAGGTGATTTGCCGCACCTGGCAAACTGCTCACAAAATGCGTGTTCAGCGCGGCTCTCTGCCTGAAGACCCCGCTGACACCGATAACTTTCGTGCTAAACGTTACATTGCAAAATACACAATTAATCCTGCCATCTCCCACGGGATATCGCATGAAGTAGGGTCAGTTGAAGTTGGTAAATTAGCAGATCTGGTGCTTTGGAAACCGGCATTTTTCGGTGCCAAACCCTCGTTAGTGATTAAGGGTGGCATGATAGCTTATGCCCCTATGGGTGATCCCAATGCTTCTATACCTACACCACAACCGGTGCACTACCGCCCCATGTTTGGTGCCTTCGCAGGTGCACGTGCCCAAACCTCTATGACATTTTTATCTCAGGCCGCAAAGCAATCCGGGCTGGCTGAACAACTAGAACTTAGCAGCATGATTGGCGAAGTAAAGAACTGCAGAAGTATCACCAAAGAGAGCATGATTCATAACGAGTACCAACCAGAAATAGAAGTCGATGCACAAACTTATGTAGTAAAAGCTGATGGTAAAGTGCTCACTTGTGAACCTGCATCTGAACTCCCGTTGGCGCAACTGTATCAGTTGTTTTAAAATAATTAAGGTTGAGTAATGAAACATTTTACTGAGCGAGCACCGTCAAATTCACCTGTCGCTGCTAGTGTTACACTACCGACTAGTAAGCGTGAGAAATCCAGGTTACGAGTAACCCTGGACGACGGCCGAGTTGTGGGAATCATTATCGCCAGAGGCGAATGCCTAAAACATGGCGACAAACTCACCGCACCCGATGGTGAAACCATAGAAGTAATCGCTGAAAAAGAGACGCTCTCTATTGTCAATTGCAGTACTCCATTGCAATTTGCACGTGCAAGTTATCATTTAGGTAATCGGCATGTGCCCGTACAAATACAAGTGGAGTCTACATCCGATGCAACAACACTCGGGTCAATAAGCTACCTGCATGATCATGTTCTTGATGATATGTTGCGCGGCCTGGAAATGCAGGTAAATATTATTTCAGCACCTTTTGAGCCAGAACCGGGCGCCTATGGCGGCGGCCATAGTCATGACCATTCGCATTCTCATTCGCTCGACCATTCCGATGCACACGAACACTAAGTTGTGATTCACTAATGAATGCCAACTCACTGTTAAAGTTATTGCAGATCACGAGCCCAAGCTTGCCAGTGGGTTCTTATAGCTATTCACAGGGCTTGGAGTGGTCAGTAGAAGCGGGCTGGATTAGTAATCGCAGATCATTTCAACAGTGGGTATCAGAGCAACTTGATGGCACTATGGCCCAACAGGAACTGCCATTGCTACTGCGAATATACCATGCGCTAAGCATAGACAACCACACAGATGTGACCCAATGGGATAAACAAGCCATAGCTGTTCGCGAAACGTCTGAGTTGCGTAACGAAGACACCCAAAGAGCCCGCGCACTATGGACTCTACTAAAAAATATCGGCTTCCAGCGCCCACAGGCCGAAACTGAAAGTCAACTATCGCCATTCGCATATTTTTGCTTGCAAGAAGGTATCTCAGCCAATGATACGTTATACGGATATACGTATAGCTGGCTGGATAACCAGGTAACTGCTGGCATTAAACTGGTGCCTCTCGGGCAAAGCGATGGTCAGACAATTTTGTACGAGCTGGGTAATAGTATTCAACAAGCAGTAGATACCGCACTGTCTGTTAGTGACGAAAACATCGGCTACTCATCTCCCGCGTTAGCCATGGCCAGTTGCTGTCATGAAACACAATATTGCCGGTTGTTCCGATCATAATTCACAAACAGCCTCTAAACGAAACAACAGTAACAGGATAGATTAATGAGTAATGCAAATAAGCCACTGCGAGTAGGCATTGGTGGCCCGGTAGGCTCAGGTAAGACTGCATTATTAGATGCCTTATGCAAAAGAATGCGAGACGATTTTGATATTGCCGTAGTCACCAATGATATCTATACCCGTGAGGACGCAGAGTTTCTTACCCGTAGTCAGGCACTGACATCAGACCGGATTGTCGGCGTTGAAACGGGCGGTTGCCCCCACACTGCCATTCGTGAAGATGCTTCAATGAACCTGACTGCCATTGAAGACTTATGCAATAAATTTCCAGAGCTTGAAGTGGTATTTATAGAGAGCGGCGGTGATAATCTTTCGGCCACATTCAGCCCTGAACTCGCAGATCTAACGCTTTACGTGATTGACGTAGCCGAAGGTGAAAAAATCCCCCGTAAAGGTGGCCCGGGAATCACACGATCCGACTTATTGATTATCAACAAAATAGATCTGGCACCGTATGTTGGCGCATCACTTGAAGTAATGGAAAGCGATACTAAAAGAATGCGTGGTGATAAACCCTATGTATTCACTAACATGAAGGAACGCATAGGTTTAGATGTTATTGTTGATTTCATATGCAAGGAAGGCCTGCTTCAAGTGGCTTAGAAAGGCTAAACAGATCGCTGCAATGGCTTACCAATCAGGGTGGCAGGGTGGCAATTTTTGTACGAGCAGATAAAGTAATGCTTCTCGGTATAAGCGTTTTCTGTAATTTCAAAATAGAGAAAAAACGGGGCGCTACACGCGCCCTGCAGTTATTTATATAATATTGCTTTAAGTTGAATGATTGGTCAGAAAGACGGATGGTTATTTAGGATTAGCCTGAGGATGCCAGTGGAATATATGATTCTTATGTGTCTTGGTGGGTTCAGAAAGGTCTGACCGCACAGGTTGACAGACCAGCGCCGCTATCGCTATTCAGACCCGTTGTTACAGAAACTTTTGATTTGACTGTTTTCGTATCGGTTTTTTCTACCACCTGAGTAACAGACGTGAGAGCCTTACTGGACTCTATCTGCCATGGCCAATAGTCCACTCCACGCTGCAAAAGTTCGCGTGAGATACTTGCCCGTTCGAGCAGGTCATCGTCGAGCCCGAGCAACAAATGGCGAGTCTTCGCAACTGAATAGCGTCTTAGGGAGACGGAAATCATAGTATTTATATTTGAGAGCATTTGTATTTTCCGTGGTATGTGTAGTAACGAAGTCGATGCAGGCTAGCCTGTATTATTCATGAAGGTTCGACATTCAGGTTCAATAGCGCTAAGCAGGTCGCCCTATCGCTTGGGAAACTTGGCCTGCCAAGTGCCGAGAAGGATATCGGGCAAGATGTGACGCGATATTCTCACTGCGGTCGAACAGGCAGTGTGCTTAGTTGCACGGCACTCTAAATGAGCGCCAAACTCTACAGGTGGAGTCATATATTTTTTTATTTTTAGCCGCCTTATGAACTATGCAGGCTAGGCTGCAGAAAGATTTTGGTCACGATCGTAGCCTTGTCTCCCGTGTTGAACCACGTGTCTAATTTCACCTCTGCCAATACCCAGATCTCTGAGATCTTTGTCTGAAAATCCGCGCAATGTTGACGCTGCAGTGTCTAGATCATTTTGCGAGTATGACTTAACCAATTCCTGGTTCTGCAGATACTCCTCCGTTTTCCACGGCCACGCTTTTACTCCTTTCAAGAGCAGGTCTCTGGAAAAACCCGCATCTTCCAGCAACCTATCGTCAATAGATAACAAGTAGGCTCGCGTCTGGCACAGTGCTGCCTTTTCTTTTCTATGTTGAATAAGTTGAATCAATGCTCTAATGGCAATCATCTTGTAAACTCCGTAAGAGGAATGGATGGTTTTTCATTACTGCCTGGCAACCGCTGTGGAGCTATAAAATTTATACAGCGCTTGGCTGTTGCCTCTGTGGTAGTAAGATAGAGTTGGGTGTATAGCAACACAAACTACATTATCTAAAGTCAGACAATAGCCTGGCTTAACCCAATGACACACACCGCCTCGGTACTGCAACCGCGCTTGAATATTTTATTTGTGCCAATGATTCACATGACTTTCACATTGCCAAAGCAATCTAACACCACTGACTATTCAGAACCCTCCCTCGCTGAGAATACTGTAATGCCAAGACAGTTACCGCTTAAAGCCCTGCGCGCATTTGAGTGCACCGCCAGACACTTAAGTATTCGAGATGCAGCCGAAGAATTACACGTGACGCCAGCGGCTGTAAGCCAGCAAATTAAGTTACTTGAAGAAACACTCGGTGTATTTCTGTTTCATCGATTGGGGCGTGGCCTTGAATTGACCACTGCGGGTGCCAATGCGTTCCCATGGCTGGAAGATGGATTTAAATATCTGCAGGAAGGGTTGTGCCAGATTCAGAAGTCGGATAACAGCGAATCGCTTAACGTCTGGATGGCACCATCATTTGCAAGCAAATGGCTAATACCACGAATGCCCACATTTACCAGCGCGCACCCTGAAATAGATCTGCGAATTTCTGCCAGCGTCGATTGGGTGGATCGACAGGATACAAGCAACGGATTTGCTGAGGAACTATTTAAACGACTAGGTATTGATGTAGCCATACGTTTTGGCAACGGCCAATCCTCTGGATGTAATACAGAACAACTGATGAGCGTTTCAGTCGCTCCACTGTGCAGTCCAACGCTACTTGCAACCAGCGGACATCCACTCAACACACCCGATGATCTGATCAACTACACATTGCTCCACGATGACAGTCCGTATGAGGGTAGACCAGACTGGCCCGGATGGTTGCGAGCGAACAACGTTGCAACAGTTGACGGGCGAAAAGGTCCCCGCTTTAACCAGGGGGCTATCGCACTCCAGGCCGCCACGGAAGGTCAGGGTGTTGTGTTGGGACTAGACAAACTCGCAGCTACTGACATCGCAAAAAAGCGGTTGATAGCCCCGTTAAACTGTAGCTATCCGATTGACAGTGCGTACTACGTTTTTTCTCGCAAAGACGAACCGCAGGACAGTGCTGCAAAATTGTTCCGGGAGTGGCTGATTGCAGAGGCACAACGTGAATCCTGAAATGTATGTATTCTTAGATACGCAGATCCTTATAAACTGGAAGCTGGTAACCGGGTTTCATACGAGAGGATGGTTAAACGATCAAATCCACAGAGAAAACAGCGCCTGACACGACGGCTTGAAATCTAAAAAGGTGTCTATTAAGGAAATTAGTGCAGACTAAGTGACAATGGGCCTGAAGTGGGTGCTGTATTGATACTGATGGAGATGGCTTTGGATGGAACGGAAGACACCATAAGCACATCAACGGAAAACAAGTTTCCGGGGGAGCAACGTTTTTGAATAAGCCAGAACAATCCTGCAGACCGACCTTTTAACAAACCAATGGAGCAAACCACACCATGGCTATTTACCAAATCGATACTGAAAATTCGCTTTACTACGACTATATCGCCCCGTCGGCAGCCGATGGGATAACGTTTGTTTTTTTTAACCCGCTTACCGGTGACTCAAGTCTTTGGGAAAGTTCTGTGCGACAACCGCTCATCGACTGCGGACACGGTGCGTTGATGTATAACATGCGGGGCCAGAACAACAGCCCGTTTTCAGAGTCAGTGCAGCTTGACGAGAACTTAATTGTAGAAGATGCCAAAGGTCTGTTAGATGAAATCGCACCACCCAATGCGGTGTTTGTAGGCTTGTCGATTGGTGGTCTGTTTGCCGCAAAAGCAGCACTGCAATCGGTACCGTGTGCAGGGCTGGTCCTGCTGAATACATTGCGACGCGATGGTGCAAGGCTGCAATGGATCAGCGAGGCCCTGGTCAGACTGGCAGAAACCGGTGGCCCCGAATTGCTGAAGGACATTCTTTCACCATTGATCATGAATGAATCATGGCAGCAGACCAACCGTGCGCAGTTTCTGACAGACAATGCCTATCAAGCCATTGATCGAAAAAGCGGTCCTTATAACCTGTTGAGCAATGCGCGCAACACTGACTGGAATCTGCCTTACGAGCAATTGACTATGCCAGTACTTGTTATGACCGGTTTACAGGATAGAGTATTTCGAGACCCGCAGGATATCGACACCCTGTATAAACGGCTGCCAAACGCTAAACACATCGAACTGCCAGACGCCGGACACATGATTCCGGCCGAACAACCGCAGGAACTCATCAATGCATTGCAGCAGATGGCTTCATGGGTACAAAATAAGTAGAAACTACGTCAGTCACGAATCGTGGAGTCGGGCTCAAATGCCAGATAATAGTAAAGCAATAATCAATACCATCAGAAAGCGAGCTGTCGAATCCAGCGCTGGGCACTTTTATTATGGCTGGGTAATCGTAGCAGTGTCGGCGATGGCACTGTTTTCAAGCGGCCCCGGTCAGTCGTTTACTTTTTCTGTCTTTATTGACCCGATCAGTACTGATTTAAATATTAGCCACACCAGGATTGCCACAGCTTATGCCTGTGCCACGCTTATTGCCGCGCTTCTGCTGCCACGCATGGGTAAAATGCTTGATCGTTTCGGCCCGCGTTTTACGTTACTGGTGGTCGGACTTCTGCTGGGGGTTGCCTGTGTGTTCTTCGGTGCCGCGGCAAATTTTCTGTGGCTGGCAACAGGCTTTGCGATGCTGCGGTTTCTCGGTCAGGGGTCTACCATGATGGGTAGCGCTAACCTGGTGTCTCAGTGGTTTTCACGCAGGCGAGGGTATGCGCTAAGCATAATGGGGCTAGGTTTTGCTGCCTCTATGGCAATTCATCCGCCACTGGCCAACTACCTGATTGAACAGTGGGGATGGCGTCGTGCCTGGATGGCGCTAGGCATGCTAACCTGGTTCACTATGATTATACCGTTATTGTTTCTGGCGTTTGACCGGCCAGAAGCTATTGGCCTGCAGATGGATGGCAGTGACGAGTCAGGGCATACGGCAAAACAAAATTCAGAGGTCAACGGAATCACCCTGGCACAGGCAAAAAGCACTCGCACCTTTTATCTGTTGTGTCTGGTGTGGTTCACGATGGCTGGGCTGGTTACGGTTTTGCAGTTTTTTCAGGTAACCATTCTGAATCACGGCGGCCTTGAAAGCCATGTCGCCGCACAGATGTACACTATTTCCGCGGTAACAATGATTATAGCCATGCCTCTGGTCGGGCGATTGTTTGACCATATAAAAACTCGCTATGCCATCGGCATCGCGTTGTGTGTCAATGCGGTTGCACTATTTGCTATCACACTGGTCGATAGCATTCCTACGGCCGCTGTTTACGCCATAGTGTTCGGAGTCACCAACGCCTTTATGATGACAATGTTCGGTTACCTGTGGCCACGATATTTCGGCCGTGCCCACCTGGGCTCGATACAGGGAGTAGGGCAGATGTTCGGGGTGGTCGGGGCATCACTGGCACCGCTGCCGGTTGGTTACGCCATTGATGTATTGAACAGCACAACTGGCGTACTAAGGGGGTTGTCAATCGTCGAAGTGGCAATTGCTTTGATTATTGTGATTCTATTGCGAACACCGCCCGGTATTGAGGTTCCTGATAATCTGGAATAGCAGTTTGCCGGCAATTGTATTGTCACAAATCGACGGGCCGGTAGCGATAAAAGGAGTCAGGCCATGCTTTGGTCGAAACAAGTTATTGCAAGTTGAAACCTCTCTTTTAGTGCCGCTCTTTATAAGTTCTGGCGTACATCGCTTTCATACGCTGTTCTACGGTAACAGGCGGATACTTTGGCTTTTCCCCGGGCTTGAGGCAGGTTTCGATACACTTCACTTCATACTGCGGGTTACCGGAATAAAAGAATGGCACCGAATAACGTTCACGACCGGAGCGGTTGATTACCCAATGCAGCGTTGATACATAGTAGTCGTTAGTCCAGCGCGCAATCATATCGCCGAGGTTTACGATGTACGCACCTTCGATCACAGGGGCGTCAATCCATCTGTCGGTATCTTTATCCCTGACTTGCAGCCCGCCGACATCATCCTGTAATAACAGGGTAACCCCGCCAAAGTCTGTGTGTGCACCGGCTCCCATCTCCTCCGGCACTTCCGGTCGGCAGGGCGGATAGTGCAAAAGCCGGACAGCGCTCAACCGCACGACTGATGATTCTGGACTTTGCAAGGCAATTGGCAATTGGCAATTGCCAAAAATGATCGATGGACTGAGGCATGTTGGTGCACGCACGGTAGCGATCACGAATGACCCGGCCTCTTCACTGGCGCAGGCTGCAGAAACCACACTGCAGATTTATACCGGTACCGAACACAGTGTCGCAGCAACTAAAACCTATGTGGCATCTGTAGTGTGCGGTTTATGGTGGTTGGCAAAGGTTCTCCGATCCTGGGTCTTGCCACTAACAATGCCGCTGAAAAAACAATGGTGGAAGTCTGTGATGAACTTGCAAATAAAGGTGCTAACGTCTTTTTGACAAGCCACCGTTGCCAATATGCAACGGTACTCCCTCACATACGAGCTTCGCACGGCTTGACTGACCCATTGTCGCTGATTGTATCGTTTTATTCGATGATCGAAAAACGGCTGTCGCACTTGGCGTTGACCCCGATCGACCGACCATCTTAATAAAGTGACTCGAACGCTATAGCATTATGCTTAAAGTAAAATGGTGACATGGCATCATGCTATGCCTGTATGCTTACTACTGCCCGGCCTTGTCCGATACTTTAGCGTCAAACTTTTGCAGTTCTACTATCA
>CALISD010000009.1 GCA_938041955.1 uncultured Granulosicoccaceae bacterium
CTCTACAACACGTCGGCAATTAGTCGAAGTAATCCGCACGGGTTTCAACGATTGCTGCAATCGTTTTGTCTAGCCGGGACAAGTGGAGCATGCCCGAGGCTATGGCTGTTTCAACATCGCCGATTTGTATCGCTTTTACAATTGCCTCATGATCATCAACCAACTGGGGCATGCGTTGTTCCTGCGATAAGCCAAGCATGCACAGGCGATCGACTTTCGCTTTCTCGGCAGAGATAACATCGAATGCAAAATCTACCTCCGCAATTTCGCATAGCAGTTTATGAAAGTCGTAGTCCAGTTTTGTAAACGCTTCGGAGTCATCTTTGTCTCTTGCGGCGCGTTGGTGCACCAGGCACTCATCCAGTTGTGCTGCATTCGAAGTACTGCAATGAGCAGCCGCCCGACGCAAAACCTCAGTCTCAACCGCAGCGCGTACAAAACGCGCCTTTTCAATTTCATACAATGAGAAGCGTTTTACCTCTGTGGCTCGTTGCGGTCTTATTTTTAGCAGTTCAATGTGTTCAAGTCGGCTGAATGCATCGCGGACAGGCTGACGCGATACAGCAAAACGTGTTGCAATCTCGGCTTCCGAGATCTTGTCCCCCGGTCGAAGACGAAGCGTTCGAATTTCTTCTTCTAAATAATCGAAGATCTCTTCAACACTGGTGCGCCGGTTACGAGATCGAGTTGCAGTGGTCATAGTACCCCTTTGATCTCACCTGAGTGGCGTTTGTACGCTGCGTTTCATTAAGTGCCCACATCAAATGTTTTTGGTACTACTACCTTAAAGCTTTGATCCTCAGCATCGGTAAAATACAGATCGCAATCATATCCCTGGTCATCCAGGAAACTGAAAATACGTCGCGGTGCAGTCAGAGCGTAAGGCACAATCAAAGTGGCGATTCGATGACGAACCGCTTTTGGATAGCATGCCGTTAAACACGTACTTACTGGCAGTCCTTGATAGTCTTCCGGCTCAACGCCCGGAAAGTCAGTAACTTGAGAAAGTTGTGGTGCGCCAGCTTCGGACCACAAGATCTGGCCGTAGAAACCGGCTTTTTCCCCGGTGTATCGAAAAGTTGTGTCACTGAGATGCATAGGGGAGTTGGTATGCAGTAGCCACTCACACGATACAGGGGTATCCGCGTCAACAGCATCGACAATCACAAAATAGCTGTTATTCACAAAGTAGACATCTCTGAGCACTTTGGTTACTTCAGGGGTAAGTGTCTGATAAGCGGCGGTCGCATCACCTTGAATGTAAATATGATCATCATGCTGAGCGGCGGCTATTATTTCTCCGGATGATCGCATCGCCAGCGCTTTGTCTTTGCCTGCGTATTGTCCTTTGCCGTCGATTAAAATGGCATTCTTAGAGCACGTCTGTCGACGCCAATTCTGGTGCATGGTGCTGTTGAATGCGACATAGTGTCCGGATTGAATTGCCAGGTCCTCGCCAAACCCTGCCAGACAAAATGCATTTTGGTCACCGTGGCTGTGGCTGATCGATCCGAATTTGGATGATTTCATAACAAACTGTATATGATTTCCGGGATCAGCCATGTTTGTCTGAATAGCGGCCCACCCTACTCCCTGAAACCAACGTAAGGTGTCGTCTTCTGACGGTGGTTGCGCCGCTACGATCGGAAAGTCGGTTCGATACGCCAGTTCATCAAAATTTAAGTCCCACCAACCGTAGTTATAAAACGCCATTTCAGTGCCGGGGTCGTTACGTTTAATCTCGTCGTAGTACCACTGGTACGCGCCATTACCGGTGACACCCGCGAACTGCCGCAGGTTATAACCAATTTTCAACGAGGGTAGATCGCCCATGGTGCTGTCATCGCCAAACGTTGCGCGGCGTGTGTCTGGTGATTTGGTAAATAGCGGGAAGTCACCCGTGTGTTGAAAGAATGGCCGTTGGTACAAATCGATGCCGGTATAGCCTTTAAGCAGGTTCACAGCATCAATTAAATATGCCATCCCGGTCATCCAGTAGTGTGGCCCTTCTGCCCACCCTCCTTGCGCATCACCCCATGGTGAATATACGGTAGATAGAAACTCGATTGCATAGTTGAGCCAACCCTCGGCTTCCGGTTCGTCGTCGAGTAGTGCAATAGCAGCGGGTATCAATACCGCTGATACTGCTCTTACGGCGTGACTGTCAAACGGAAAGAGTTGAATGTTCGCATGTTTTATAATGTGATCAGCGGTCTCCCGGGTGCGTACCAGTAATGCGGTACGCACCAGATCGCGTTCCTCTTGTGTGAGTTCGTCATAGAGCCAATCGTAGCCCCAGGCGAGAGCACCATTGACTCTGAAAGCCCATTCGTCGGTGTAGCTGCGTGATGTCGTGCCAGCCGGATTCCATGATGCTGCTTCGAGCAGCCAGACTTTTGCACGATCTGTCAGTTCAACGTCGTCAGTGATCACACCGCCAACGGCTAAATGTCGAATTGCATAGATGAGTTCCTGCAAATCGATATACGTTTGTCGCCATACGCTGGCTACCCGTTTGTGCCCCGGATACCCGACAGGCTCCTTCATGACATCCCGATCCATCCACGGGCGTACAGACTTCTGATAGAAAACATCCCAGGTGCAATGGGCAGGATCCTTGGCAAGCTGTTCTTTAAAGGAAGTAATTGTGTTTTTGTTCATCCACAAGCGCGGGTGATCTTTGTTTGATGTCGCGAGGCGCTCCTTGCGTGACGGCAGTGCTGTTCCCGGTAAATCCGGCTTTACCGTAAAGTGACGATCGCTACTCCAGTTGCTAATCGCTTGTTGGGTCTCTCGTGACCAAACCGCATACGACCAGACGTATTCGCCGGGACGTAGTGTTTTATCAGGTGTGAAAAAATTTAACGATATGCTGTCAAATGTAAGTGTGCTGTTTGAGTCGTAATCCGGGTCGTTCGCGATACGAATAACATATTCGGCACCATCTTCAATGGTTGGTAGCCAGGTGAAGCGCGGCGGGTTCTCAGTAATGAGCGTGTCTGCAACCGGAGAGTACTGAATTGTCAATCGGCCGGCTGTTGGCTCATCAAGTACCGCCAGTTCACTAGTTGGTTTATCGCCGCTTTGCATGTTACCCATTTTTAAATTGGTTTATGGAATAAGGGGCAGCGCGTAAAGCACTGCCCCTTGCCTGACTTACTGCTACTTGCCGTACTGTCGTTTGTAGGCCGTATTCATTACTTCAAGCACATCCTTCAAACCTTTCTTATTGAGTTGAGCGATGTAGTCATCCCACTCAGCTTCCACGTCGCCGGTGCCAAGGATCCAGGTCTGCTGGCGCTCGAGCATGTAGTCACGAATCGTTCCCCAATACCTGTCGTAAACCTTCTGCTCGTCAGCGTTAAACGCCACTCCCAGAAATTGATCGATCAGATAGTCACCTTCGTCATATAGTGCAATACCTTCCAACGCAAACTTGTTTGACCATTGGGCCTCGTAGTCGTAGTCCTGGAAGTATCCGCGACCTTGCAGTTGTGCGCCAACAGCGTAAAGCTGATTGTTTACAGGCTCATCACTATTAAGAACAGAGTCTTTGAAGATGGCTTTGCCATCAACCATATCGTACTGCACGCCCTCAGCACCAAAGTTCGCCAAACGGCGGCCTTTTTCGGTGAACCAGAAGTCAAAGTACTTAATGGTTTCAACCGGGTGCTTGTTGGTTCCACCGATGGCCCAACCATCCGGCTTGATAGGGATACGTCGATGCTCTTCAATACGCTTGCCCGAAATGGATGCAGGAGGCGCAAATGCCTTAAAAGCAAAACCGTCTATTTCGGAAGATAGTCGGTTATAGCCCGATGTTGATGCAAACCAGTCGTGGGTGGCGCCACCAAGATTCTCAGACAACAGGAATTCACGCGATGAACTACCACGAGTGAAAATTTCTGCATCAATAAGGCCATCAGCGTACCAGCGAGCAATATTTTTTATTCCTTCGCGGTAGCCTTCACCTGCGTATGGATGTTGTATTTCGTTATTTTCGACCATGAAGTCGTGGTAGGTGTCAGAACCGGAAGAACGGCCATCCCACAATGTGACAAGTCGAAGCAACTCCGGCCACTGGCGTGCAAAATAAGGTACTTCATCTGCCTCACCGTTACCATTGGGGTCCTGAGTTTTGAATGCACGCAGTGTCTTTTCAAATTCTTCTACTGTTTCAGGTGGCTTTAGACCTAACGCGTCAAGCCAGTCGTAGCGGATAAAGTATGCACGACCATACTTGCCATCAGGAAGATAGGGGATGTAATACATGTTGCCGTCAGCTGCAGATAGCGCGGCTTTAATGTCCGGCTTTTCCTCAAAGAATTTTTTCAGGTTCGGCGCATGCTCATCGATCAAATCGTTCAACGGCAGAAAAGCGCCTTCCGGTCCGTATTGATTAACAAAATCTTTAATGCGACTAGAGCCAACAATATCCGGAATTGTACCGGAGGCAAGCATCAGGTTGAGTGCTTCTGTTTTACCGGTGTTTTCGCTGTCTGTACGCATGTTAGCACCGACTGTCACATCTTTAAGATGGATATTAGTGAGTGCTCTCGCTTCCTGCTCTACTGGCCAGTCTTCCTTATATACAGGGTAACGTTTATGGTTCATCTGGATGGTTAGCTCCAGAGGCTTGTCAGAGATCTTATATTGCTCATCTGCTATTGCTATAGACGTTGACGTCATGGCAGAACTGGCGAGCATTGCCATTAATAACGCTTTTAGTTTCATGATTTACACTCTCCTAATGGTTGCTGTTGATGCTTCTTGCAATGGATGCTTGTTTTTATGGTTAAGTTATTCCTTGACACCGCCAAGGAGAATTCCTTTTTCGAAGTATTTCTGGATAAACGGATAGACAATCAGAACTGGAATAATCGAACAGACGATAATCGCCCCTGTCACAGATTCAACACCGTAAGGCTGGGTTGATAGCGTGGCAGTGAACTCCTGATCATCAGACAAAAATGCGATAGTGTGGCGCAGAAAAACCTGAAGCGGAATTTTCTCTTCACTTTGTAAGAGCACCATGGCCCAGAAGAATCCGTTCCAGCGCGCAACGATGCAGAACAAGGTAATAGTTGCAATTGCCGGTTTGGATAGCGGAATATAGACCTTCCAAAGCACCTGAAAGTCGTTCGCGCCGTCCATACGCGCAGCTTCTTCAAAGCTTGGTGGTAGCGCTTCGAAAAAATTGCGTAGAAGAATAAGGTTAAAGGCATTGACCGCGAATCCGATAATGATACCGAAGTAGCTATCGAGAAGATTCAGGTCCCGCATGTTAATAAAAAACGGAATCAACCCGGCGTTAAACCAAAGCGTAAACGCCACAAACAGGTTCCAGAATCGACGCCCGACCAGCTGAGGTCTCGATAACGCATAGGCCCCCGGAATGATAATGAGCAAACTCATTATCGTGCCGCCGATGGTATAGATAAACGTGTTCCGATAAGAAATCCAGAACTTCGGTTGGGTCAGCACGTACTTGTATGCAGCCAGCGTACTGTCCACTGGTGTGAGCACGACTTTCCCGGCGGCAGCTGCGAATCCACCACTGAAGGAGACCGCGGCAATATAGATAAACGGGTACAGCGTGGCTATCGTGAACATTCCAATTAGTATGGATATTACGATGGCAAAAAATTTATCGCCGCGTGAGTAGAGGTTCATGTTCATTGCCATCACCTGGTTACCATAGTGATGTACGCGAGTAGCGTCGCGATAATGTATTAGCAGTCATGACCAGCACGAACGCCACAGCGGCGTTAAACAACCCTGCCGCGGCAGCCATGTCATACTGCCCGCTTTGCAACCCTTGCCGGTAGACAAACGTATTAACGACGTCAGCGGTTGACCAGGTGGCCGGCTGGTAAAGCAGGACTATCAGCTCGAAAGACACTTCCATGATGTTGCCGATTCGAATGATGAACATAATGATGATAGTGGGCAGTATTGCCGGAATAGTGATTCTCCACATCATTTGCCATCGGCTGGCGCCGTCCACAACGGCGCTCTCATAGAGTGACGGGTTAACTCCTGCTATCGCTGCCAGAAAGACAATGGAACCGAAGCCCGCTTCCTGCCAGATACCGGTACCCACGAATATCGGACGAAACCATTCCGGTCTGGTAAGAAAGTAAATGGAGTCTATACCTAACCATCCCATCACAGTGTTAACAACACCTGCGGTGGGCGAAAATGCAGTGGTGACAATGCCGGCGATAATCACCGTGGAAATAAAGTGCGGTAAATAGACGATTGTCTGTGCAGTTCGTTTATACGTTGCATGCATAACTTCATTGAACATCAAAGCAAGGATAATCGGCGCCGGGAAACCGAACAATAAATTCAGTGCGCTAATTTTTATTGTGTTCCAAAATGCCCTGATGAACTGATCATTAGAAAAGAGGTTCTCGAAATGTTCCCACCCCACCCATGGGCTTGCGGCTACTCCACGAAATATTGAGTAGTCCTTGAAGGCGATCTGCAGCCCATACATCGGTTTGTACAGGAACACAATCATCCAGACGACCGTCGGCAAAAGCATCAGGTATATCTGCCATTCATTCCTGATGTGGTCGCTACACCATTGCAGCTTATGCTTCAATGATCGCTTCTGATGAACGCCAGTCACTGAATGACCGTGCTGTTTGTCCGGGTTGGAGCTCACAAGGTGACCTGGCCTGTACTACTTTGTGCTGTAATCGCACGGCCCGATTGGGCATCGAACAGTTTAACCAGGCTTGCTGGCGCATACACCTGAGAGACAATCTGGAGGTGATCAATATCGCCGTTTGTATCGGCTTTTATGATGAACGGGTCCCCGGCAACGGTTGCATGTAACAGCGCTTCTGAGCCAAGTGTTTCAACCAGCTCAAGCGTGATCGGTATGGCAGATGAGTCATCGTCCGGTTTCAGCGTCAGGTGTTCCGGGCGAATACCAACGACCACCGACTGACCATCTTCAATAGCAAGAGAATCGGGAACCTTAAACGCAACATCATTCACTTGAACCTGAAAACCGGAAGTTGTCAGTTGCACGACTCCCTGCAATTGATTCATCGGTGGTGAACCAATAAACCCCGCCACGAATGTATTGGCGGGATTATTAAAGAGTTCCATTGGTGTTCCGATTTGTTCAATGATGCCTTCATTCATCACAACAATACGATCCGCCAGGGTCATCGCCTCGACCTGATCGTGGGTTACATAAACGCTGGTGGCACCTAGACGTTTATGTAATCGTTTTATTTCAGCGCGCATTTGTGTGCGAAGTTTAGCGTCCAGGTTTGACAGAGGTTCATCGAACAAAAATACCTTCGGACGTCGGACAATGGCTCTACCCATCGCTACGCGTTGGCGTTGCCCACCTGATAAATCTGATGGTCGTCGGTCCAGATATGGCGTCAGGCCCAGAGTTGCACTGACTTCTTTCACCGATTCGGCAATATGTTCTTTCGATTCTTTGCGAATGCGCAAACCGAAAGCGATATTCTCGGCAACGCTGAGGTGTGGGTAGAGTGCGTAATTCTGAAATACCATTGCGACATCGCGGTCTTTCGGTGCGACTCTGTTCACCACGCGGTCGTCGATGCTGAGGACCCCTGAAGTGATTTCTTCAAGCCCCGCAATCATGCGCAGCGTCGTGGATTTTCCGCAACCGGACGGACCTACCAGTACAACAAATTCCTTTTCCTGTACCTCAAGATCAACGCCGTGTACGACTTCGAGGTTACCGTAGCACTTGACGATACTTTCGAGCTTGACGCCAGACATCGTTTCTCCAATTGGGCTAACAACTCTTTGCTAAACCGCTGCGTTCATTCCCGCGCGATATCTAATAATCCCTTACGGACTCGCTACAATCTGGAGTATCTTTGCCTGCGGATATGCCGAGTTCAGCTGATGGTATACTAGTATTCTTGTGGGCGCAATACACGTAAACGACCAGCGAGATATCAATGTTTTGTATAAAACCGGGGGCCGTTTCATGAGCTGAGAGCCAGTGCCCGAATGGCAGTATTGAAGCTATGCCGAACGCGCATCGAGTGCCCGTGCCGACTTCCTGAGCACCGACCAAAGTGGTGCCGATAGCACAGGTTGTCACTACTGTATGTGCCGACAATGACTGGCATCGCACTTTTGTAGATCGGAATGCAAAGCCCTCGGCTCTACTTATTCGCCTCAATATGGGCAGCTAGATCAGATAGTTGATAAAAAGTTTTGTCTGCGAACCGGCATGGCTCCTGTTGTGGGTCAGTGGGAACGTAGATCGTGGCCATGCCAGCATCTTTAGCGCCTTTTATATCTGCGACCGGGTTGTCACCAATGAATACCGACGCACTTATATCAGCGTTTATGGATTTACAGGCAAGTTCGAATATGGCTTTATCCGGTTTCCTTATACCGACAGCATCAGAAATGATGACGCAATCGAAAAATTCATTGAAGCCCAGCGCCTGGAAATTGTTTTCTTGAAAGGGCGTTTTTCCATTGGACACCAGAGCAATCTTATATTCTTTGCGAGCAAACGCCTGAATAACGTCTAACGCACCGTGGCGTGGTTTGCAGAAATCACGAAAACGTTCGAGATAAGTATTCAGTAGATCCTCTACGGAGTAACCTTTTATATTAAATTCGCAGATCAGTGACTCATAGACTTTATCTTTCCAGACCACCCCGTTCTGATCAAGCTCTATAAACCGTTCTACGAACAGGGTTGTGTTACTGATGCTGGAATCGGGTATTTCTGTCGCCTGCCAATTGGCAAAGTCTCTCAGAGAGCCTGAGCGATCAAGAATGGTTTCGTCTAGATCAAAAAGAGCTGCGCGCATCTATCCAATACCATTGCTAAGCTACCGATGGTTCGTTGCAAATCCAGCATCAATAATTCCAAAGTGTTCCATCCTGCAGGCGAACCACCGGATGAAAACCTTGCTCGTAGCTGTAGCGCTGAGCCTCGGTCTCATCGAAGTCAACCCCTAGTCCGGGTTCGTCACTGACATAGAACATGCCATCAGTCATTTTGTGTTGTGATGGAAACAACGCATCACACTCCTCGGTGCCTAGTACAAGATACTCCTGTATCCCGAAATTGGGAGCCCACGCGTTTAGATGAGCTTGTGCCGCCATTGACACAGGGGAGTGGCTGGGAGCGCCGTGAAAGCCAGTGCGTACATTGTGCAAGCCCGCCAGATCTACAATGCGTTTCACATGGGTTATTCCACCCGCATAGGTGACAGCCACACGGATAAAGTCGATTAGTTCGTTCTCTATTAATTTATTGCAGTCCCAGATTGAGTTAAAAACTTCACCTATCGCAATAGGGATTGTGCTGTGGTGTCTCAGGAGTTTTAATGCATCCTGATCATCGGCCGGTGTTGGATCTTCGAGCCAGAACAGGCGATATTGCTCAATCTCTTTGGCAAACTCTGCTGCCTCTCTCGGTAGCAGGCGATGATGAACATCATGAAGTAGTTTTAGATCAAAACCGAATGTATCTCTGAGTTTCGCAAGTGCGTCAGGCATATAGCGCATGTAAATATCACTATCCCAAACCTCTTCCTTGGGAGTTGCACCTGTAAAATCGGTGATGTAGTTTTTATTATCGCCTTTGGTTTCGGCTACGCCGTAGCTTGACGTAGGCATGCCAGGAATACCACACTGAACCCGAATAGCTTTGTAGCCCTGCTCTTTGTAGCGGGCTACCGAATCGACTAGATCTTCAAGGTCCGAACCGGTTGCGTGAGCATAGACCAAAGCGCCCTCCCTGCTTTTACCACCGAATAGCTGGTAAAGTGGAAGGCCCGCGACTTTGCCTTTTATATCCCACAAAGCCATGTCGATTGCGGCGAATGCAGCCATTGATATCGGCCCGCGACGAAAATATGCACCGCGATAAAAATATTGCCATAAGTCTTCACTGTTACGTGGATCTTTACCAATCAAACACGGAATCAGATACTCTTTAAGGTACGCCGCCGGTAGTGTTTCGCGATTATTGAGTGTGGCGTCGCCAACTCCGTAGATGCCCTCGTCAGTCATTATTTTTAGTGTGACGTAATTTTTATCGGGCCCGCCAATAAATACTGTTGCATCTGTTATTTTCATTGTTTGATTGTCCAGAAAATATTATTGGTTTCTTCGCTAGCTCATCTAAAAGAATATCCAGTTAAGCGGATTACTGCTCCTTAAGCTGGATTGTGCGACAATTATTGCCTGACTTGCTCCTGCGTTACAGCGAAAATATGTTTAAGTTCTTCGAAAATCTGGTTGATCCATATATCGAGGGACCAGACGGTGCCCCTTCTGATCGCCTTTGGCCTTTTGTTGCCTCGTTTGTCAAGCCGTTTCGTTTGATAATAGTTCTTAATATTGTTACTTCATTTGCCGTCGCTACCGCCGAGGTCGGTTTACTCTATTATCTTGGCCGTTTGGTTGATTTGCTAGGCGAATCAACACCGCAAGATTTTTGGGCGGAAAACAAAGTAGAGATGATGATAGTGCTGGCTATTATTCTTATACTTCGCCCTGTTGTGCAGATTTTGAATACAGCACTGATAAAAAATACAATCCAGCCAAACCTGGCCGCACTTGGTCGATGGCGGTCGTACAGGCATGTACTGAATCAACCGGTCGGATGGTTTGAGAATGATTTCGCGGGTCGTATTGCTAACCGAGTCTGCCAAATGCCTGCTGCCTGTGGGGATCTCCTGTTCCAGGTCATGGACACCCTGAGCTTCACGGTGGCGTACATGATAGGTGCCAGTATTTTACTGGCCAGTGCCGACCCCAGATTATTAGTGCCGTTGTTCGTGTGGCTCGTTTTATATTGTTTTTTACTGCGCTGGTCGTTAAGGCGCATTCGCCCTGCTTCACGCGCAAGCTCAGCTGCCCGTAGTCGTACATTAGGTTTTGTAGTGGATAGTTTTTCTAACATACAGTCGGTGAAATTATTCTCACACAACGAACGTGAAACAGAGTATGCCTACGACATTCTAGAAAATCATCGCAACACCTATGCGGCGGAAACCCGCATTTTTACCATTATTGATGCCGGTCTCGTGATCTTAAACGGAATACTAATCGTGAGCGTGGTCGGCTGGGCCTTAATGATGTGGACAGAAGCCACCGCGACCGTCGGGGTAGTCGCAACAGCGGGTGCATTGGCGTTGCGTATCAATTCGATGTCCGGCTGGATTATGGGGTCACTGACTAATTTTTTTCGAAACCTGGGAGTAGTATCGGAAGGCATGGAATCGGTAGCACAACCTATCGGCATGCTCGACGTGCCAAACGCCCGTGATCTAAAGCTTAGGGAAGGCGCTATCAAGGTCGACTCACTGAGCCATCACTACGGTCGGGATGCAGGTGGTATAAGCGACGTATCCTTCGATATTAAGCCGGGTGAGAAAGTCGGACTGGTGGGACGCTCCGGGTCTGGAAAATCGACCCTGGTTAAAGCGTTGTTAAGACTCTACGACCCGGAACACGGTCAGATATTATTCGATGGCGTAGATATCAAGACCGTTACTCAGGCCAGCCTTAGAGCGCAGATCGGCATGGTGCAGCAAGAGAATTCTCTTCTGCACCGCACCATCAAAGAGAATCTGCTTTACGGTCGCCCTGATGCCACCGACGAACAAGTAATCAATGCTGCCAGACAGGCAGAAGCTCATGAATTTATCAATGAACTTGAGGATAGCGAAGGCAATACCGGCTATGAAGCGAAGGTGGGTGAGCGAGGTGTGAAGCTTTCCGGAGGGCAGAGGCAACGAGTAGCACTGGCGCGGGTGATCTTAAAAGACGCTCCTATTCTCATATTGGACGAAGCGACCAGTGCTCTGGACAGTGAGGTCGAAGCGCAGATTCAAAATACGCTCTACGGAATGATGCAAGGTAAAACAGTGGTGGCTATTGCCCACCGACTGTCCACCATTGCACAGATGGATACCATCATTGTTCTCGATAAAGGCAAGATAGTTGAGCAAGGTTCCCACGAAGCCCTCATTGCTCGCTCTGGTCTTTATGCAAAACTATGGCAACATCAATCGGGGGGATTTATCGACGTCGAAACACCAAATGAATAACGGTAAGCTGTTGGCGATAAATCTGCAAAAAACACGATAGACAATGCTATTGTTCAGTTAGCAAGATTACACAAAAAAGGATAAAAAATGTCGAACTTCCCTGTAGTCAACCCTGACCCAGGAGTCACCAGACAAGTACTGGCAGATCACCCTGATCTAATGGTGGTAGCGTTTCAGTTTCTTGAGAAAGGCGCTGAGGGTAAGCTGCATAACCACCCTCACATACAATCAACCTTTGTAAAGTCCGGACGATTTGTTTTTACCATCGACGGTGAAGAATCAGAAGTAGGCCCAGGGGATAGTTTTGTTGTCCCCACCAATGTTGTCCACGGCTGTGTATGTGTCGAGCCCGGCACCTTGATTGATAGCTTTACTCCCCGGCGTGATGACTTCCTCTAAATCTCCCTGATCTTTTTCTTTTATTCAGGTGCTGTATGTCAGCTAAGCGCTTGGCTACCCGCTCGATAGCCAAGCACAAACGCACTCAATAAGCCGTTGCCTGACAAGTAACCACTATCAGAAGACCCTGAAACACCACACGCCGCACCACCACCTGCATAGAGATTCGGAAACAAATGTCCGTCGCGATGATAAACCTGCCCGACAGTATTTACATCAAGTCCTCCCTGAGTATGAAATAGCGCGCCGGTCACACGAACGCCTGTGTAGGGGGAAGATAATGAAGTCTCACCAAACGTACGGCCAAAACTATCTTTGTCATTGACAGGAATACCCTTTAACGTGGCGTCTAACTGTTCGACAGGTAGATTAAACCTTGCTGCCAGAGCTTCGACAGTGTCAGCTGTGACGACTGCCCCCGTAGCTTCAGCCTGTTTAAAGTCTTCGAATTGTCGCGCTATGTTTGCTATGCGATCATCGAAAATCGCAATGGCGGTGCCCTCAGGTTGTGCCAGTACAGCGCGTGCGGCTTCGGAATAGCCCTGTGATTCATCCCAGAAACGTTCCCCGTGTAGATTGACCTGCACTCCTCCCTGGGTAATCACAGCCCAGGTGATTAATATGCCATGCGGGTGTGCCACGTTGCCATGCCCCTGAAATGCACCCAGATGTTTGACTGATGCACCAAGCTGTTCGCCCCAGGTGATAGCATCACCCAGGTTGCCTGAGTGGCCGAACCATAGTGCGTTTTCAATTTCCGGCATATGGGCGCTGATCATGGCGCGGTTACCACCAAAGCCGTTACAGGCAAGTATCAACTTATTACATGCAATCGACTCCACGCTTTGATCAACACTGTTGTTAACGCTGACGCCTTTTATCAATAAGCCCTCATGATGAATAAGCGATGCACGGCGATTGCAGATAATATCGATACCCTGCTTTTCACAGGCGCTGCGTAGTGCATCGATTAACTCGCTACCGGATCGGGTGGGCAAGCCGTGCATACGACGATGGGTATGGCCCGGGTAGTCGAAGTCATCGACAAGTGAAAAGGGTAATTTATGCTGATTGATTAGCCACTCTATAACTTCAGCCGATCCGCTGGAAAGCGCCTGGACAAGTGCCGGTGAGTTTTCGTTGCGGGCTTTGTTCTGTATATCAAGCGCGAACTGCTCTGCTGAATCTGTAATATCTGCTGAGCGCTGCAGGCTGGTATTTGCAGCCGGTATTAAACCCGCAGACAGCGCTGTGGAACCGGATGGTACGGCGTCGGCCTCAACTACCACTACTGACTGGCCGTTTTCAACGGCTGCTAAAGCGGCTATCAGGCCGCAGGCCCCTGCACCGATAATTAATGTATCAGTGTCAATATCAAAACCATTATCTGGTGGTGGCCGAACCTCAACTGGATTCATTATTATTGCCTGTGTAGCGTTTGCCACGCTCCAGCGTTTCTTGTGTACCCAGAAGTTGATTCAATCCACTAAAATCATGCATGCGATCTGCGAATGCCTGGTTGGATCCGTTAGCGTGCAGGTTTGCATAGTAGTCTTGCGCTGTACGTGCCAGTGCCCGGACAATTCCTCCAGGGAAAATCGCAATAGAGAAACCCAGCGTCTGTAAGTCAGCTGCATCGGTAATTGGTGTAGTGCCACCTTCCACCATGTTGGCCAGTAAAGGAACTCGACTGTCGAATCGCTGGCCAATCTGCTGCAGTTGTTCTCTTGTTTGAGGTGCTTCGATAAATAACACATCTGCACCGGCTTCAAGGTAGGCATCAGCACGGTCAATTGCCGCATCAAAACCTTCTACAGAGATAGCATCGGTGCGTGCCACGACTAAGGTTTCATCTGAACGGCGAGCATCCGTCATGGCTTTGATCTTGCCGCACATCTCGCCAGTGGAGACAAGCTGCTTGTCGGCCAGGTGCCCACAGCGTTTGGGATGCTGCTGATCTTCCAGCTGCAATGCCGATGCTCCGGCGCGTTCATATAATTGCATCGTGCGCTGTGCGTTCAACGCATTACCAAAGCCGGCATCTGCATCCATGATAACCGGTGTAGCAACACGATCGGCAATCAATGACATGGTGTCTGCCATCTCACTCACTGAGGTTAAGCCAATGTCTGGTCCGCCGAGTCTGGTGTAAGCCACGGCCGCGCCACTTAAATAAAGCGCTTCAAAGCCTGCATCTGTTGCGATAACCGCGGTGAGCGCATCGAACACACCGGGTGCAACCAATATTTTCTTTTGTTGTAGTCGCTCACGCAAACTGCCAACGTTTGAAGACATGTTTTTTAGCATCTTGTGGTCAGGCGGGTTTGTGGTGTCATTATCTGCAGTGCTCATGACACACCGACTGGCGGTTGAGTCGCTAACCAGGAAAGTGTTTGCACGCAATCCATTCGTTGCGTCACGGTAGCCAATGACAACACCGTGGCGTCATGTACCTCGTTATCAAACGCGGCACATCCATCGGTCAACATAATCGTGTGAATGTTACGCAGGTGAGCATCGCGCAAGGTGCTGGCTACTCCGCCGTTGGTAACAATGCCGCCCACAATCAGATTGTCAATTCCGATGGCGCGCATAATGTACTCAAGCCTGGTTTGATATAAAGCGGAATAAGCTATCTTTTCTATCGTGTAGTCTGCAGGTTGCAACGTGTCGACCAGTTGATGACCGAAACTCCCGGGGGCGAAATCCCCTTTTGTCAGAAACGGTCGAAGCGCTTTAAGGTGTGGGGCAATTAATGGCTCATCACCGGGCCCGGGTACCAATGTGAATTGTGCTGATATATACGTACCACCGCGCTCACGCAACGCAGTCACAATGGGTGCAATGCGATCCGGCAATGCCGCTATGGCGTCACAGCCTTGCCCTGCCCGTCCATAGGCACCGTCAGGATGCAGAAAGTCATTTTGCAAATCAATGGTCAGCAACGCGGTGCGTTTTAAGTCCCAATCTGCAGGTCCTGCATTCGCTTCACTCATGCCTGCGTTCCTTTTTCGATAATGGTGTTGCCGAATTCATCAACACGCCCAACCAGCCCGGGTTCTATTAATACTGTGGTATCAGGCTGTTCCAAAATGGCAGGGCCAAATATTTCTGCGCCAACCGGTAAGGTAAGCCGATCGTATATCGCGGTGTCGTGCCATTGCTTGTCAAAATAGACTTGTCGGCTCTGCTTTGTACTTGAGGCGGTTGTGTTACTTGAATCGTTTACCGGAGCCAGGGTGCGCAAGTCAAACTTGGGCCGTTCACCCGTAATGGCGCTGCGCAGGTTGATGATGCGGCGTACACCTTTGGGCAACAAGCGCCCAAAGCTTTGAAGATAGGTGGCGTCAAACGCTTCGATGATTGATTCTTTAGTAATCACTGAAACGGTGTCGTCGTTGATCTCTACCGACACTGGTACAGACAAGGTATGGGTCTGCCCTGCATAGGCCATATCAAGTTCGAAGATAATGTTACGTGCAATGAAGCGGGTTTTACTCGCAGACAATATCGCAAGCCCCTGATCGACATGGCTCTGCATAAAAGCCGCAAGCGCCTGGTTATCGAGCGCATCAAGCGTGGTCATAAAGGTTTGAACAAAGTCTTGTCGCATATCGGCGATAACACAGCCCATCGCGCTGGTGACACCCGGGTAGCGTGGCACAATTGCCTTGCCAATTCCCACCTCACTGAGCATAGCGCCTGCGTGCAATCCACCACCACCACCAAATGGCATAAATACAAACTGTTTGGGGTCAAACCCGCGTTCTATGCTGACCAGCCGTATTGCACCGGCCATACGTGAATTTGCTACCCGTAGAATGGCTTCTGCCGCGTCCAGCGTATTCAGCCCCAGTGGCTCGCCAACGTGCTTGTCAATCGCAGCGCTTGCCGCCACTGTGTCTAACGAGGCCAGCTTGCCGCCGATCGGGCTGGATGAATCAATTCTTCCCAGCACCACGTTGGCATCGGTTACTGTCGGCTTTGTATTACCCAGACCGTAGGCGGCAGGCCCGGGGTCTGAGCCGGCGCTCTCAGGCCCTATATGAAGCAGCCCGCCTTTGTCGACCCACGCAATGGAACCGCCGCCGGCACCAATGGTGGTGATCTCGATCATCGGTGTTCGCAGCACCATGCCAAAGTCTATTGATGTTTGCGGGCTCAACATTGACTGACCGTTCGCTATAAGAGACACATCAAAACTGGTGCCTCCCATATCACCGGTAACGACGTTATCAAAGCCTGCACATTGCGCAATGTAGCCCGCTGCAATAACACCCGCTGCAGGCCCCGACAGCGCGGTTCTTACCGGCAGACGGCAGGCGGTATCGACACTCATGACACCGCCGTTGGATTGCACAATCATGAACTCGCCGGTGAAGCCTGCGCTGTGCATGGCATTTTCCAGCCGTTGTATATAACCCGACACCTCGGGTTGCAGAAACGCATTCAATGCTGTGGTTGAGAAGCGCTCGAACTCGCGTATCTCCGGCAATATTTCAGAGGAAGTAGTGACGTGCGGGTTCGGCCACATGTTGCGAACCACATCAGCTGCCTTTGATTCGTTTTCTGCATTGGCATAGGAATTCGCAAACAGAATAGCGATAGCATCGCAGCCCTCTGCCAGTAGTTTTTCTGCGGCAGCTTTAACAGATTTCAAATCAACCGGTGTGCGTATAGAGCCGTCAGCCAGGGTGCGCTCAGGTACCTCCAGCCGATACTGGCGTTCAACCACCGGTTCAAAATTACCTCGCAATCCCCACGTCCGTGGTCGATCACGACGGCGCATCTCAAGGACATCGCGCAACCCTTCTGTGGTGATCACTCCACAGCGAGCACCTTTGCGTTCTAACAATGCATTGGTACCGGCCGTGGTGCCGTGGACTATGACTGCTATGTCTGAGAGGTCATTTACCTGTTGTTTTATACCGGCCATAAATCCACCGGATTGATCGGGCTTGGTCGTGGGTACCTTGGCAACCGCTGCAGTGCCCTCTTGTTCGTTAAGTACAAACACATCGGTAAAGGTGCCGCCGACATCAACGCCGACCATTGAACCGGTGGTGACATCACTCTTACCGGTCATGACTTATCTCCACGCCAGTCGGTGCCGAACGCTTTGTCAGCAGATTCAGCGCTGATCAATTGTTGACGAACATCATTGGCTACTCGAGACGGGTCTCGCGTCGCAGCTGAGCCATAACCACCGCCACCGGGTGTTTCCAGTTTTACCCCTTCACCTTGCTTTAACTTGATACCACGCATCTTCGAAGCCATGGGCGGGTGCAACCAGTCATCACCTTGTTCATAACTGAACACATTCATCGCGGCTTCACCACCACCATGGATACCGCGTGGTGCAAAGCGGCCGCGCTCACCGAAAAGGAAAGCTTCGGCGCCCTGCTCTTCAAGCACCTCAATTTCATACACGGCGCCCATACCGCCACGGTATTCACCCACACCCGCACTATCAGGTCTAAGGGCCCATTGACGGAACATTACGGGATAGGCGGCTTCCAGTATTTCCATTGGTGGAATGGTGGCGGTAGATATGGGGGCGTTGCCATGGTTTAGGCCATCACCTTCGCAGCAGGCGCCATGACCACCGCCATAAAAACTAAACATAACCCACGGTTGACCATTGGCTCTTTTGCCGGCTATCGACAAGGCGTTAATGGTACCGTACGCATTCGCCACCACCAGTTCAGGAGATGCCTGCGCAGCCGCGCAAAAGATTGCATCGATCAGACGTAAAATGGTTTCAGTGTAGCCACCGGTGGGGGCTGGAAACTCTGCAGCCAATAACGAGCCCTCAGGTACCCGTACATCAATCGGCCGCATCACACCGGCGTTGGCGGGCAAGTCCGGGAACAGGTGTTTGATGGCCACATAAGCGGTAGCTACAGTAGTAGGTAGTGCAATATTGACCGGCCCTGCACACTGCAGCGCGGTGCCTTGGAAGTCGATGATCATTTCATCGTCAGCTATTTCAAGTGCTACTCGAATAGACAGCGGTTCATCGACAATACCGTCGTTATCAAGAAAATCCTCCGCTTCCCATCGTCCATTAGGCAATGCGGTCAGTTCGGAACGCATCAGGGATTCAGCGCTATCCCCCAGTGCACTTAATGCGCTTTCTATGGTGCTGCTGCCGTATTCATCCAGCAGCTCATTCATCCGCTGAACGCCCAGATCAAGTGCACCAAGCTGGCCGTTCAAATCACCCTGAGTCGATTGCGGTAAGCGCGTGTTGCGCAACAATATATCGATAATGTCCTGGTTGATTACGCCTGCGCGTGCTAAGCGAATGGGAGGTATCACAATGGCCTCCTGAAATACATCTGTGGCACCGGGGTTGTAATTGCCCGGCACAGCGCCGCCTACATCATGCCAATGACCGACTGACGCCAGATAGCAAAACAATTCACCATTGTAGAAATACGGGCGTACCAATCGCATGTCTGACAGATGTGTTCCACCAATATGTGCATCATTAAAAATAAAGATGTCACCATCTGCCAGATCGTCGTCATCGGCTAATTTATCAATCACCGCTTTCACAGCAAATGACATCACACCTACAAATATCGGTAAGCCGGATTTACCCTGCACCAGGGTGTCACCGGTTTCAGGGTGGTACAGCCCGTGGCTGGCGTCATGTGCCTCTGCAATAATAGGATTAAACGCTGCACGAAAAAGCGTTGCATCCATCTCATCGGCAATCTGTTCCATACGCCCTGCCAGTAC
>CALISD010000010.1 GCA_938041955.1 uncultured Granulosicoccaceae bacterium
CGAATATGAGAATGTTCAACAGTCGAAAGAGTTATTCCAGTGCTACTTAGAGGGCTTGATAAACAAAAGATGAATTTAATTTATTCAATTACTTGACAGGTCCAAACATATGAGTGGGCTGTTTGGAAAGTTCGGTAACACGGATCGAAGCCACAGCCGCCATAGCTACGTTGGAAAAATTCGACGTAGGCCCCGCTATGCCTGCATTTTCCGCCTTGCTCTGACGACTGTGGGCTGTGAAAAGTTTGCTACCGAACTTCCCGCACAGCCCACTAGTCAGATCGGATCGTAGTGTTCAGGCATGCACCTGGTCACTACACAGTCTAACTATTGAGCGTGTTTTCGAATAACACTCTACACTACAGGCAATGCGCGCCGCACCAACTCCGTGCGGGTTCAACCGTCTACTTCGTGACCGCTGTTGCAATCAGATACTCCTGCCATTGTACTTTCGCTACTTGCTGCCTTGCTCTTTTCACTGGGCAATCAAACTTCTCGTCGCGCGCTTAATTATGCTACGCCATCACAGGTGACGTTGTATCAGATCGGTGTTTCAGTCGCGATCTATTGGATGGCAGCCCCCTTCTATATGAAAACAGCCTATTGGCTATCACCGGCGATATTTTTTTTAGCAGCAGCAGGCCTGATACGACCACTGATATCGGCAAATCTGGGCACCATGGGCACACGCATTCTGGGCCCGACCGTTTCATCAACCATGAGTGCTTGCGGGCCGCTGTTAAGTGTGACACTAGGGGTTGTATTTTTATCAGAAACACTACACTGGCAGACAGCAGTGGGTACGACAGGAATCGTCACAGCCATAGTGATTTTATCGTGGCGAGGCAAAACAAAGCCTGACTGGCCACTGTGGGCACTGGCATTCCCGGTCGGGGCAGCGCTGATCAGAGCCGCGTCGCATGCACTGGCCAAAGTGGGCCTGGAATATATCCCAAGCCCGATCTTTGTAGCATTGGTTGCCTATTCGGTGTCATTCCCGCTGGCGTGGCTGTACCAACGTTCGCGAGATAAGAAGCAATCATCAACCGCAATAACACGCAACGGCCAGGGCTGGATGTTGCTTTCAGGATCACTGTACGGCATAGCGGTGTTGTTACTTAATACCGCATTGCTTTGGAGTGACCTTGTGGTGGTGAGCCCGATCGTCGCCTGCGCGCCATTTTTCACACTGGTATTAGGTATCTGGGTATTTAAGGAAGCACAGGTTGACCGCCGTACTATTATCGCCGTACTGCTGGTAGTGCCCAGTGTCGTTTTGATCGGGCTTCGCTAATCATTGATGAGGCACCGGGTTTAGTTGGCGTACGAGTAAAGCCTGATATCGCGTTCGTTTTGATTCTCCACTGGTGATATCAACCGATACCAGAGGAGTCCCAGGTACTCATGCACAACCTTGTTGGATAAATCCAGTGCATCAGTTTTCGGCATCCAGAAACGCCAGTCATTCCAGGGGTACCGGTCACTGAGTTGAGTGGGTGCGGCAGTGACATTAAAACCTGCCAGTTCATACAATTCAACCGACCTTCTCATATGATAGGACTGAGTAACCAACAGCACATCTGTCACCCCGATCGGTAGCAGTATTTCGGCACTGAACAATGCATTTTGCCATGTTGTAGAACTTTTTCGTTCAAGCCATTTCGCCTCAATACCAAATTGGCTACTGAGACTTTCACTCAGCACTTCTGAATGTATTTCCTGACGTTTGTTCATTGCGCCACCGGTCAGCAATATTGGCAATCCGGTTTTATGGTGCAGGTTGGCAGCATAGTGAAGACGTATCAGACCATCGGCTGTTGGCGTTGAGACACCGTATTCTTTGGCCAGGTCAACATGCGATGAGCCAAGCACTATGATCGCACCCGCTTTTGCGCTACTAAGCGACTGCGTATCGAGCGCTTCGTGACGCTCAATAGAGGCATGTATTAATGATGAAATGTAAGGTGTTGAAAGCAACCAGAGACTCACCAGGCCACATAGGGAAATGAAAATACCAATGCGTCGGTACCAGCGCGATAACAACAGACCAGCAGCGATCACAAGAATGTTAAGTGCCGGGGGGACTAGCCAGGAACTCACCAGAACTCGGATCAACATGTAAGGGCTCCATCAATTTAAATTGCATTCATTTGAGCGGCAAGATAACACTTCACCAGCCCGACTCTCTTAAACAACTGATAAATATTTATCACAACCCCCATTTCGATAAAGGGCTTAACCAGAGTAACTCTTCAATGCACCTCGTCGTATCCATGGGCGGCGTTGTCATTCGTGCTCAAATGCACCGCTATGTTGCGTGCGAACACTTAGCCCCATTATTGTTTTACCAGACACGACAGACCCATTCTCGAAAGCGGCAAAAGACTGAAAGGCAGTAAAAAAATTGTGAATTCAGTTCGTTACCAACAGAACAGTCACTAACAGGCGACGAAATCCGCCGGCAATTGTCGCCCTTGATATTGCGAAGTTAACTACTTGAACCACAAACAGTAAATGAGCTGCTTCGACAACCAACCTGCAAGCGACCTCAAGTGTCTTTCCCTCTGAAGCCATGGAACCAAATTCAGTTGTTTCTGTCTTTCTGCTACTGATTCGCGAATACGACCGTTTGCGCAATACCTCATCGAGCTGTTTTATACCCAATGACTTACACACTACCTATCTTCGCTACACTGGTTGCCCTGGTCTCCCTGTACCTGACACGCAGGACCTCCAGCACTGCAGCCTTCTTTGAAGGTAAGTCGGAATCCGGAGTGCCCCCCGGACTCTGGACACTGGTGTTGTCTCAAACCACCACATGGATATTCGCCCGCAGCTTAATGAATGCAGCCATTCTTGGTTATTACTACGGGCTGTGGGGTACGCTGGCGTATGCGGCCTACTATCTTTCGTTTCTGACAGGCGCGGTGATTGTTGATCAGGTGCGGTTTCGCTACGGGCACGACTCCATTCAGAATTTTTTGCGTGAGCGATTCGGCAAGGTCGGCCCATGGTGCTACAACGCGGCGATTGCACTGCGTTTAATTAGCGAAGTGTTTGCCAATTTGCTGGTGATCGGCATCTTATTCGGCGCCGCCGGCGGTTCGGCCTATAGTCTTAGTATTGCGGCGTTCGCTATTGTTACATTGCTGTACGCAATGATGGGCGGTCTTCAGGCATCTCTCAGAACAGACGTGTTTCAAATGCTGCTGTTCATTGCCACACTGGCCATTCTGATGCTGATCACGCTCACCACTGGCCACTTCACCACTGAATCAATATTTTTCAAACCCTTTGTCGCCAACGAGCCGGGCCCGGTACTTTTGATTGTCGCATTGCTTCAAGTGGTCAGCTACCCGATGCATGATCCCGTGATGATGGATCGGGGTTTTCTGGCAGATAGAGTCACCACGCGCAAGAGCTTTTATCACGCCTGCTGGATTAGCGTGCTGTGCATCATCAGCTTTGGTTCACTGGGTATTATTGCCGGATCCCAAGCGCTCGACGGTGAGCAACTGACTGTCACACTCACACGCTTGTTAGGTGAGCTGCCTATGATGTTTTTCAGCGCCGCACTGATCGTATCAGCCATGTCTACTCTCGACAGCACCTTGTCCAGCTCTGCCAAGCTCGTTGTTGTAGATATGGGTGCAGCAAACAAAACCCTGTTTAATGGTCGAGTAGTGATGGCGCTGTTTATGTTATTGGGCCTTGGCTTCATACTGCTTAACAACAAAGATCTGTTCAGCGCTGTCGCGGTCAGTGGAACCGCCTCAATGTATTTGTTCCCGGTTATTATTTTTTCACTGCTGGGCAACCAGCGCGATATCCCGGTGGCCAGCTACCTGCTGTCATTTGTGATTGCGATTGGCGGGGCGGCACTTTATTTTTTCGAAACTACAGCCGGCACCGGAATATTGGGGGATGCACACAAATACACCAAACTACTATGGATTTGCTGCTTTGTTTTAGTTACCACGTGCGCGAGCTTCTGGGTAGGCATCAAGATACGTAGCCCGCGCCTTCAGCCGGCAGCTTAAGAGGTTATAAAATGTACTGTTTCCCACTTTAGTGCTGATACCTCGTCACCGCCACTGAAAAGTGGTGATCGTCATTGCTCAGCGATACCGTACCGTCGTCAATATTAATTTGCAGTTGCATATTACGGCTCACGAGTGCCTCTGCGCCCTCCGCTGCAATATGGTAAACCTTTAAATTGCTGTGGCGAACCAGCTTTTGCTGACTTTGCTCCCACCAGATTTTAGCCTTGCGCTCATGGTAGGTATAAATCAGCACCTGCTTCGCGCGACCACAAGCCTTGCGAATTCTCTTTTCATCGACCTGACCGAAATCAATCCACAATTCAATATCGTCAGTGAGTGATTTTTGCCAGGCCTCTGGCTCATCATCCGTAGACAGCCCTTTAGTGAAGGCCAATTGCTCGTGAGCGTTAAGCGCGAAGGCAATCACCCGCACCATAAAACGGTATTCGTTTTCTGACGGATGCATTGCCAGGGTCAGTTCATGCTGATGATAATAGTGCCGGTCCATATCAGCTATGTTGAGAGACACTTTGTTGATGGTGGCACTTATAGCCATAGAGTAATCACTTGCTTTTTTTTCAGTGTAGCCGGTTACGTTGGAAATTGTCGCGCCGGCACGTATCGCTTACAGGTATTACCTGGAGCAATTCCGGCTAATCCTGCAACACGCCGGCAACCAGATCCGGCAGCTCCCGAAAGTGCGAGAACGACGCCGTGTGATCCATATTTTCGACCGCTTGTTTACGATAACCTTCTGTAAACAAAAGAAACGGTACTGAGGCACGCACGGCAGTTTCAGCGTCAACATCGCTATCACCTACGTAAATGGCAGCACCTTCACCGAGGGCATCAAAAGCCGCATGCAACGGCGCCGGGTCAGGCTTGTGAACAGCCAAACTGTCGCCCCCCCACACGGTATTAAAATACTTAGCAAGACCTAAATGGCCTAACACTGCGTGCGCTGGACGAACCGGTTTATTTGTGCAGATACCGAGACTATGCCCCGCACGAATAAGCGCTCGTAACGCCGACTCCACCCCATCATAGGCAACAGTTAGCGATACGGCATCATCGTAAAGGCCGATAAAATCGGCGAGTAGCCGCCCGTGCTCTTGATCTGATATACCCCGGGCTGCACGCATCTTTGCAATAAATACCCCCGCCCCATTGCCAATGAACTCGCGGGTTTGTTCAAGCGTAACCGGTTCGTATTCCTCTCTATTGAGTAAGACATTGGCAATACCATGGATGTCCGGCGCGCTATCGATCAACGTGCCATCGAGATCAAAAATAATCCGCGCTTTGGTGGTCTTCGATCTATCGAGTTCTTGATTAATAGTCATTCTTCCAGAAGCTAAAAACAGCATCCTAACGTGATTTCAGGTCATTTTTACAGCACCTTGTACCAACAGGCGTTCGCCGGAATCCATTTGGCCCGGCAACATACCTCGCACTCTCCAGCCCGGCTCTCACACGACAGGTAACTCCCGCCAGGACTGACACCAACGACGAAACGAAACTATTCAATCCAGATAAACCCGTTTAATTAGATTAAAATCAGACTGACTTTGGTAAACGACTCAAGCTTATGTCTATTCGCACAATTTTTTTCCTATCAGCGACAATCCTGACCGGCCTGGCCAATACCGCGCTCGCGCAACAGACGGCAACCGATTCCTCTCAGGAGCTTAAGCTGAATTTAGACGGATTTTCTGATACCACCGAACAGAACACCGGGAAGCAGCTAAACCTCGAACAATTCGACAATCAGGAAAAACCCGCCAGTGACTTAGAGCTCAATCTGCAACAGTTCGATGACAAACCACAGGCTACTGACAAAGATCTGGAGTTAAACCTCAATCAATTTGAGAAAAGCGGCCAAACCACACTGAACAATAACGTACCCGCTGATACAAAAGATACCGAACTTAATCTGGAACAGTTCGACAACAACGAACAGCCCGCAGAAAAAATTAACACCGGCGGCTCCGCTGCAACCAGGATAGAAGACACCGCCAGGCCGAAGTTTCGCTACATGCGTGAATTTATAGTGGGTGGGCTACTGCTACTGTTTTTTCTGTTCATTATGTCTAAAAGACGTCGTAGAAGGTAACTACCCGATGGCAAAAGGCTTGACGTGAGTATCCAGTCTCTAGGCTATATCGGTATCCGTTCTGACAGACTTTCAGACTGGGCTGACTTTTCCACCAATCAGCTTGGCATGAGTCAGCTGGATGCCGCTGGAAAAAATCTGGCTTTTCGTATGGATGATCGGCGCCAAAGACTGATCGTGACAGACGAACCCGGGGATACACTCGCGTTTCTGGGCTGGGAAGTGTCCGGCAGTGCTGAACTGCTACAACTGGCATCTGCGGTTGAAAACACCGGAGTGGAAGTAACGCACGCCAGCGCCGCACTTTGCGATCGGCGCTTTGTCACTGAACTGATCCACTTTGACGACCCTGATGGCAATCGTCTTGAACTATTTTGCAAGCCAATGATAGATGCGGAACCGTTTACACCGGGTCGCCCGATCTCCGGATTCAAAACCGGCCCCTACGGCATGGGCCACGCCGTGCTACACGCTAAAAACGTTGATCGCCTGCTGCCGTTCTATCGCGATACGCTTGGCTTCTCGGTCAGTGACTACGGATTGAGCCCCTACCCAATGTACTTTTTCCATGTCAACGGTCGGCATCACAGCTTTGCGATCATTGGCACTGGTCAAACCGGCTTTCATCATTTCATGGTCGAATATGACAATCTGGATGATGTTGGACAGGGTTATGACATCGCGCAACTCGAAGATGACAGAGTCGCTTATACCCTCGGTCGTCACACCAACGACTACATGACCTCATTCTATGCGAACACCCCTTCGGGCTTCTTTATTGAGAGTGGTTGGGGCGGCCGAATTATCGATCGTGACTCCTGGGCAGCACATGAAACGTTCACCGGTCCGAGTTTCTGGGGACACGAACGGCTATACCTGCCGGAAGATGAGCGCAAAGTACTCAGAGACATGAGATTGCAAACGGCGCAAGCGGGAATAAGAGCACCTCTGCTGGTCGATTGCCCATGGATGTATCGCCAAAGCAAAAAGAAAAACCCCTAATGCAAAGTCATGGGGTATCAGCAGACATCATCATTGTTGGTTGCGGGCCAACCGGTGCAACACTCTCTTTGCTGCTTGCACAGTGCGGTATCACTTCACTGGTACTGGAACGCGAGAAAAGCATTTATCCGTTGCCCAGAGCCGTGCATTTTGATGATCAAATCATGCGTATCTTTCAAGGCTTAAATATAGCCGACGCACTCGCACGCGTTGTGCGCTACAACCCGGGAATGAGATTCGTTGACCCACAGGGAGAGTTACTACTTGACTGGCCGAGACCTGAAGGCATTGGTGAAAACGGATGGCACACCAGCTACCGGTTCCATCAACCGGATTTAGAGAATATATTACGAAATAAAATACAATCGACCGCCAACATACAATTGAAATCCGGTGTTGAGGTAGATGCAATAGAACAATCTGAACAGCAGGCATCCGTCCGTTGTACCAATGGTGAAGAATATAGAGCTAAGTACGTGGTGGGGTGTGATGGTGCCAACTCTATCGTGCGGTCAACCATTGGCAATGACATTCAAGACTTCGGTTTCAATGAACGCTGGTTAGTAATTGATGCACTCCTCAAAGCTAATAAACCGGAACTCGGGGATTACACAATTCAACATTGCGGACGTGATCGACCATCAACCTATGTGCGCTGTCCCGGCGATCGCAGGCGCTGGGAGATTTCCCTAAAACCCGAAGATGACACACGCACTGTTACCAGTGATTCTTCAATCTGGAATTTTATTGGTGAGTGGGTGAATGCCGAAGACGCCAGCATAGAACGAAGTGCGGTGTACGAATTTAAATCACAGGTAGCCAAAACCTGGCGCAGGAATAGATTATTCATAGCAGGCGATGCAGCACACCTTACGCCTCCGTTCATGGGTCAGGGCATGTGTGCAGGCATACGTGATGCCGCAAACCTCGCATGGAAACTGGCTATTTGTTGCAGGCAACAGCAGCTTCCTGACAACACTCGTGCAGCACTGCTTGACAGTTATCAGACTGAACGTATTCCCAATGTGACCGAGTACATCGACACAGCCATTAAACTCGGCGCACTGATTAATTCCTGTGGTACAGAAGTGGCACTAAAGAGAGCATTCACCCGTGATGATGGTACGGTTCAGCTGAAGTCAATGGTGCCAACGCTTGGCCCGGGCGTGGGTTTGGGTTCAAACGCCTGCGTAGGCAGTTGGTGCATACAACCACAATTGCAAAACGGTACACTGCTGGACGACATGGCCAGATACAAGCCAATACTCATTATCGAACCGCGGTTGCTACGGGAACACCAAGCCAGTGCCAATGCCGAGACACATTGTCTGGTGATAACAACGCAAGCTGAACCAGACCTGCAATCTGTCTTAACGCATCATGGCGTCGACGCCCTTCTGATCAGACCTGATCGATATATTCTTGGGAGCGCGAACAGCGCTGTCGAATTAGCTGAACTGCTTAATCGAGCCTCTGCCATGCACCTCGCCTGATGCCATACTATTAACTTGCGATCCCCAGACAGGGGCATAAGCCTACAGCGCATCCACCATAGGCTACAGGAAAACCCCACGCGTGAGCGAGTGGCACGCCGTGCATGTCCAAACCTCATCCTGACCTGTAAATGATAGAGAGGCACATCTAATACACAAAGTAGCTGCTAACAACAGAAGATACCAGTACACATTACGGCAGAACGCCCACTCGTCACGCATCGGGTTTCCAAAAGCGGCCCGACGGTCAATCGCTTTTATTCTGCTCAACTCGCAGTGAACTGCATTGCTGCAAGCGCTGCATAAACACCGTTACTTTGGCTCAACTCAGCGTGGCTGCCTACCTCAACGATGCTGCCCTGATCAAGCACAATAATTTTATCGGCATTTTTTATCGTAGCAAGCCGATGGGCAATAACGAGCGTAGTACGCCCCGCCATTGCACTTTCCAGGGCCACTTGCACCTTGCGTTCACTCTCAGCGTCAAGCGCACTGGTGGCCTCATCAAGTAACAATAGCGGCGGGTTTTTTATCAACGCGCGAGCTATAGAAATCCTTTGCCTTTGACCACCGGATAACCGGGTACCACGTTCACCTAAATAAGTGTTGTAGCCATCGGGGAGCTTGCGTATAAATTGATCAGCCTGCGCACTGACGGCGGCAGCATAAACCTCTTCATCCGTGGCATCTAAGCGACCATAGCGAATATTTTCTAAAGCATTGGCAGAAAAGATAACGCTGTCCTGTGAAACTAATCCAATAGACTCACGCAAGGTTTTTAAATCAAGCTCCGGCAACGGTGACCCGTTTAACTTGATAACTCCTCGCTGTGGATCATAAAAACGAAGTAACACCTGCAGCACAGTTGATTTCCCTGCACCCGACGGACCCACAATAGCGATAGTTTCCCCCGGCTTGGCGTCAAAACTAACGTTATTTAACGACAGCTCCAGAGGTCGGCTGGGATAATTAAAAGATACCTGCTCAAAACTGACACTCGCGCCGTCATTAGACAGTGGCGTGCTTACATCAATCAGGCCGCTATCGCTGCCGCTAGCTAACCGGCTCTGTATGGCAGGCTCTGCATCTAACAGTTCTACAAGGCGCGTGGTTGCCCCTACTGCGCGCTGAACATCACCAAATACCTCGGCCATGGTCGCTGCAGACCCGCCGACAATCACCGCATACATAATAAACTGCGTCAGCAAGCCGGCTGACAAACTGCCTTCTATAACCGCATTTGCCCCCAGCCAAAGCACCAAAACAATCGCACCAAATACCAATACTATTGCCATGGCAGTTAATAAGGATCGTGACTTGTTGCGGTTAATAGCAGCTACGAATGCCAGGTCAGTGGCCTCTTGATACTTCATAGATTCAAGCGGCTCACGACCATACGCCTGCACGATTTGCATGGCATTCAGTGTTTCACCTGCCATCGCTCCGGTATCAGCCAACTTGTCCTGACTGGTTCGCGACAACGTTCTTACCTTACGACCGAAAAACAATATCGGCAGCACCACCACCAAAAGCAACCCTACAATAATCGCCGCCAAACGCAGATCGGTATAGAGCATCATGAACAGCGAGCCGAAAAACAACAACGTGTTGCGCAACCCCAGTGAAATGCTGGTACCCACCAGAGATTGAATTAAGGTCGTATCGGATGACAGTCGTGACAACACCTCACCGGTTTTAAGCGTTTCAAAAAATTGCGGATCCTGCCGCAACACCTGCGAGTAAACGTCACTGCGAAGGTCGGCGGTAATTCGCTCACCAAGCCATGAGACGCAATAGAATCGCACCGCAGTACTGATGGCTAACACCGTGGCAAGCGCAAATAAACCAATAAAAATTAAGTCAACATTAGCGCTGCTGATCGATGATTGATCGTTGGCAGCAGCCGCAGGAGTGGCAAAGCCCAGATCAACCAGGTAGCGAAACGCGACAGGCATTGTCAAGGTGGCCACCGCCGCCACTAACAACGCCAACAGGCTAACTGCCACCCTCGCCTTATAGCGCCCCAGGTAACTCGCCAGACGACGAAGTATCGACCAGGCTGAGGGCTCGCTGAGCTCAGTTGAAGTGGGATTTGATGACATCAATATCAGACTGTTGTTGGTCGATTGTATAGGCAATGTGGGGCATTTTTGAGGCATCACAACCTCAGCTTCGGCGAGGGCGCCTGTGTGAAGGTTCGGCCTCTCTCCTGCAACCACACACGCGCTATTCAATCAGCAATTGACCACAACGCTACACCCAGACACATGTCTGTTGCAGGGTTTTTCCGTTACGCAGGTATCTTCGGGTTTTTCCAAGACCCATGACATCATCAAACACTGACCCGATATCAATATAGGTGTTGTCTGGATATTTTTCACTTAGTTGATAGACGAGAATATTTGACAACACACCTGCACAAAATAGAAAGACTTCATCAGTAGAAGCATTTAACTCAATATAGGCACTGATTTCTTCCAGCAGGCGCTGATGATCATTAAGCCAGGAATTCGGCCCACTGCGAAATGAAGTTGAAACGACAAATGGCAGCTGTGCAACATCTGCCTTCTGGTGACAAATCATGTTAACGGTTCGGCCCGCCAATGCATCAATGGTGTCTGACATGAACGTCGAAAAATTCGAGTTCACAAATATATTCGCCCAGGTGAGCTGCTGTTCTGATTGCTCCGACTGTGCCTTAAGTGCAAGAAAAGCCGGAGTGCCCACACAGCACGGGCAGGCAATGCCAACAAAGTAGTGTGGTGCCTGCCATCTTAGCGACTGTTGCAACAGCGCTCGCTGCTGTTCATGTTTCACTTCACCCGGAATGTATTGGTGCTCGCCATTGAATTTTTTTGAAAGATCAATGGCCTCGCCATTGATAATAATCATTTCACCATCGCCAAAGCGCACCAGGGAAAAATTATCACACACAATAAGCCGTACGTTAAGTTGCGCTATAGCTTCAGCGAAACTTTTATCAGCTGGGTTCGCGACCGGGTAGCGTGACGTCGGCTTGCTGAATAGACGCTTCCAACTAAACCCCATTGGTGATCCCGGTGGTAACAGGTGACGTATTCTGAGAAGTGCGCTGACGCTCAGTGGTTAACTTCCAACCGTCGCTACGATAAGCATCAACAATCTCGTCGCGTAAACCGTGATGACCAACTGACTTATGAGTGGCGGCTTTAGTGCGACCGACCGTTTTACCGAAATCCGGACGGCAACTCCAAAGCGATTGATCATCATCAGGATGAGGCGGCACCCAGGTACTTAAACCACCATGCTTAAGGGCCATATAGCTAAAGTGGATATCCTCACCGTTTTCCCACGAGTGCGGCTGTTCTATCCACATATATTGCAGATACTCTTTACGAAAAAACCAGGCGTGCCCCACCAGATCAACTTCTGCAGGTTCATTGAAATGGTTGCCATTCCATCCAACTTTATGTTTCGAAGAGTATCCACCCGCTTCAGGCAGGATAACGCCAGAACCGCCAAGAATCCCTTTGGTACCTGCGTCATAGGTTGAAATACAATTCTCTATCCAACGCGGTTCAGGCAAAACATCGTCATCAAGGATGCACAAGTACGTGGTTCGGGCCAAATTGCCTATCGCGAACCTGCCCCAGAACTTCCAATTAGTGTTGGACACCACCACCCGATCAACTTCACTCGAAAAATCGGTCGGTAAGATATCGCTGCTGTTTGTCCACACCCAGATTTCCGCTGGCGGATGAGTTTGATTTTTCAGCGCAGCAATCTGAGCTGTCAGGAATTCAGAACGCTTGTACACAGTAAGTATTGCCGTGGTTGTACCCGTCGAAGGAGGCGTAAGCTCACTGGCAATTTTTTCAAATTGAATCTTCTGACCTGCCTGCCGTTTTTGCTGCTGGTGCGCTGGCAGTCTGACGGTCCACCACGATCGGATTCGCGTATTCCACCACCACTTGATTCCCGCTACAAAGCCTCTGGCAGGACGACTGCGGCGATTATTATCAGTAGGTATCATGACTTGCTGAACACTGGTTGTTTACCTTAAATATTTTGCAGACAATGGAAACAGTTGTTATCACATTGACGACAGATCTACTGCAATAAAGCTGCATCATTCGCACATTTATAAAGAATGGAAGCCACACGTTCACTGCTATTACCATCCCCAAACGGGTTTGAAACGTTTGCCATCCGCTGATAAACAGTGTCATCACTTAAAAGCGTATTTGCCGCTTCAATAATCGCGCTCGATTTAGTACCCACCAGTTGCACCGCACCGCACTCAACCGCCTCGGTTCTCTCTGTGGTCTCGCGCATCACCAATACCGGTTTATTAAGTGAAGGGGCTTCTTCTTGTATTCCGCCACTATCACTGAGAATGAAATAACTTCTGTCCATCAGATAAACAAAGGTACCGTATTCCAGAGGCGGCATTAGTACAATGCTTTTGTGCTCACCCAGACGTGCATGCACCACCTTGTGTACCTGTGGATTCAAATGAACCGCGTAGACAATCTTAAGATTCGGATGCTGTTCGGCGATTGCAGATAAAGCAGAGCAAATATCCTGCATACCCTCACCAAAGCTTTCTCGCCTGTGGCCAGTGACTAAAATGAACTTATCTGTATTCGGATCTACCGGATATTCAGCCAGCGACTGGCGTATGTTCTGCTGTATGACATCGTCGCTGTTAATCCGATCTCGGACGTCAAGCAATGCATCAATCACCGTGTTGCCAACAACTTCTACCAGCCCGTCAACATTCTCACCCTTTAAAACATCTGCGTTTTGCTGAGTGGGAGCCAGATGGATCAGCGCCAGACGACTGATCACACCACGATTAGTTTCCTCCGGCCACGGTGCGCGGCGATTGTAGGTACGAAGACCCGCCTCAAGATGTACCGCAATGAGATCATGCATAAAGGCGGCAGTAGCACCTGCCAACGCGGTGGTGGTATCGCCTTGCACCAGCACCATATCCGGCTCTTCTTCACGGATGACCTCGTTTATACCGGTAAGTAGACGACTGTACAGTTCAGGGAGCTGCTGTCCCTCGGTCATGATGTTGAGATCACGATCAACCGCTAACGGAAACCACTTAATCACCTGCTGCAGCATTTGCTTATGCTGCGATGTTAGACACACAACCACCTCGAGTAGATCGGCTTGCTGCAGAGCATATACAACCGGGGCCAGTTTTATGCACTCAGGCCGGGTGCCGATCAATACCAGTACTTTTTTTTTCGCTGTCAAAATTTCAATATCGTAGGTGGCAATCAGTAGGCGGAAAAACGCTTACCACAGCAAACAAGACGCGCTGCGGCTGCACTTTAGTTTGGGTATTTATCTGGTGATTAATCCCGGTTGTGAAATCTACCGTTTCGGCGGCCCGGCCATTACTGCAAACCGACCCAAGTAGTCATGTGTTAATGCGCGCAACGAATAACATTCAACATCCGCTTGCTGCATATGGGAAAGGGCTTTCTTACGATATTCCGATTTATGCATATCATCGAGAATGACATAGCCCCTCTCACTCAGGTGGTCTGTCACCCACGGCAGAGCGTCGGCACGAGTGTTCATATTCCCCATATCATGAAATATGAGATCAAACTTTATATCATCGATCGTGGAGGTATTCGGCCACTCCAGTAAATTGTCTGACGGACATTCCATATACTGTAAAAATTCAGCCGTTTTCTCCAGCCAGCCACCGTGATCATCGACAGACCAAATCACAGGATTATTGCTCGCTTCAGCGGCATACCTGCGCAACACCAAAGAGCTAAAGCCGCTACCAAGATCCACTATTGTTTGCGGCTGCATCGTGCGAGCCATACTGTAGAGAAACGCTGAAGATTCAAGTGATGCCGCCATAAAATCATTCGAGACATTATCGATATAGTGTCGATAGGCGGGCCGTAATAACGCCGCGCAAGCGTCCATACCTGCCGCACAATCTTTCAGCTCGGGAAGAGTTTGCTCTAACCTGGCTAAATCATTCCGGCCAGAGCGGTCCAGCAACATCTCGCGAACCGGGTGCTTGAGTCGTTTGGCCAGGGTGCGGCTTTTGGTTTTCATCAGCGGAGAGCTTCTCTTATGGCAGTTGTGCGTAAATTCTTTCACACCAATTTGCCTCGCCTGAGTCCATGTCGGCATAAGCAAAAATGTAACAAAGTAGTTGCCTACTTCCGGCGCAGTGGCTATGTCCTGGAACAGTGGCTTACGGAAAAACGGCTCGATAGAGAATCGAGCGATTCGTGGCTGGTAGCGTCATCACTACTCCACAAACGACTCACATCTAACGCAGCCACTTGTGGGCTTACTTTGCCGTATTTAATGTGTGTCGGTAAGTCTCAACCGATGACATCTAATTAATGTGCCAAAATAAACGTATCGTTTACTTTGCACATCTTGTGATTATGCACATAAACTGATGCCAACGGGCCATCTTCAGAAGCTTAACGGGCTGCGCGGGAAGTTCGGTAACCAACTTTTCACAGCGACAGTCGTCAGAGCAAGGCGGAATAATGCAGGCCTACGTCGAGTTTTCTAACGCGGCTATGGCGGCTGTGGCGAAGATGAAGTGTTACCGAACTTTCCAAACAGCCCGCCTGCACCTCATTTTCTGCCTGGCTCGTGCAGCTTTCGTTATTCAACTTGAACGACACGACGGTAGTTACTCGGTGGAATGCCGACATTTGCAGCAAAGAAACGCGAGAAGCTCGCCTGACACGAAAAGCCAAGATCAAGTCCAATAACAGTGACCGCATCTTCACTGCTCGCCAGGCGATCAATCGCCCTTTCCATACGCAAAGTGTTGAGATACACGTTTGGCGTGATTCCCACATTCTCACGAAACAGCTTGTAAAAGTGAGGTCTTGATAACCCGGACCGACTCGCCACTTCATCAAGTGCCAACGGGTCACCAGCGTATTCGTCCATTAGAGAGATAGATTTTCGTACACGACGATCCTTATCGCCGACGCGCTTCATAGAAACTCCCGCTGCATGGCTCTGGTTGTAACAAGCTCGTGAGAGGTCAAATAAATATCCGTCAAACAAAGAAGAATCACCATCCCTCACCAACAATTCGGCCACCGCCTGTACGAGCCACTGAACGGCTGGCGTTATTTCTATATAACTACTGCCAAAGCGCAAGGTTTCCTCTTCGATCCGGCTAATTTCAAAAAACCAAATGGGATTGATGTACAGAATCAATAACAACGCTGGATCCTGGCTATCGACGTAACTGACGCTGTGGGGTTGGAGCGGGTTAACCGCCACTCCGAGATCCGAACTGAGTGGATGAGCCCTGCCAGCCAGTGAAATCTGAGCCGTTTGCCCCGCCAGTTGAAAAATTAAATGACCTTCTCTGTGAGCGTGCGTCGCCATAGACCTGCTCTGCTCATACAGACAAGCTCTGCCATATTTTCCATGATGAGCAGCAATGGCCCGATTCATAAATCCCTCATGTTTTGTAAGTGCATCTGCGTACTATTAAACCCACCATACTACCAACAATTTCTAACGTATAAAACAGCCACCGCCAGATCTACCGCTCCTTACCACGCTTCGCATGACTACGGAAGATGAAAGGAAATACACATCATTAGCAATCGACCATCAAGGTAACCCGCTGCGTAAGCAAGGCCACCAACGGCCGTCCAATGAATCAACAGCCTAAGCGCTGCCTCATGCTCACGCAGTGGGCTTCCTCAATTCGATCTACCGCTGCCTACCGCTCCTGACCATGCCTCGCATGACTACCGAAGATGAAAGGAAATGCACATCATTAGCAACAGACCATCAAGGTGAACCGCAGCGTGATCAAGGCCAGTACCGCTCATCCAACAAATCCAAAGCCTAAGCACTGTTCCTTGCCATGTTTATCACATAACATGATGCCACCTATCGGGTTCATCCAATTTATACCGAAGTCCGGAATCGATACCTGACAAACGCGGACACCAGCGTGTCAGTTTTTCTATTAGACAAAATCTAAAATTTGAAAGCGAGGCTCCTTGACTCTAGACATAGCCATAGTCGGATGTGGTCCAGCAGGGTTATCTGCCGCAGTCGCTCTGCATGATGCAGGGTTTTCAGTGACGTTGTTTGAACGCTTTGACGAGCCACACCCGGTAGGCTCCGGACTCATGCTGCAGCCCACCGGACTGGCTGTTCTGGAATGGCTCGGCTTGCGCAAAGACGTTGAAACTTCCGGCCAACGTATTGATGGCATGTTAGGTAAAACCGCGCATAAAAACAAAACTGTGCTGGACATAAAATACACCGCATTGCCCGGTGATCTATATGGTGTGGCAATTCACCGCGCGACTCTATTCCATATACTGCATGATGCGGTAAAAGCACGAAACATTAGGATCAACACCAATTGGGATGTCGATGCCTGTCAATTCGATAAATCCAGCGTCTCACTGTCAGACGCGCACGACAATAAACACTCTGCCCCTTTTGATCTGATCATCGACGCCAGCGGCAGACAATCAAAACTACTGACGCTTGCAAAATTGAAAACCAAATCAAAACCACTCGACTACGGCGCACTGTGGGGCACAGTCCGACTGGGTGATCATGGGTTCAACAAACGGTTGCTTGAACAACGGTATCAGGCAGCACGTATTATGGTTGGCCATCTACCAGGTCAGAAAGACGCTTTGGCCACTTTCTTCTGGAGCATAAAGTCAACGGACTATGAACAGACAGTGGCGAGCGGTATTGATGCGCTAAAGCATGACATACATAAAATCTGGCCGGACGTCGAACCACTCCTTCAGGAGATTGAAGATTTTTCGCAGCTAACCTTCGCACAGTATTCTCACCACACACTTAAACAACCCTATGCAAAGCGAATCGCATTCATTGGTGATGCAGCACATGCCACCAGCCCGCAACTCGGCCAGGGGGCTAACATGGCACTCCTTGATAGCAAGGCGCTGACCGTTTCACTTAGGCACGCAAAGTCAATCGATGAGGCACTGCGAAACTATGCACATTTACGTAACATGCATGTGCGGTTGTTTCAAACTGCAAGCCTAAGTCTGACTCCGCTATATCAATCAGATAGCGCGGTGTTGCCATGGCTTCGAGACACGTTCTTTCAACCCGTTTCCAAACTACCTTTTGCCGCCCGTCTGATGACCTCTCTGGGAGCTGGAACCCTGACACAGCCAGTAGAAAAAATAGCAGCCTATGACAATAAACAACGTTTATTTAAATCGAATGCATAAAAAGAATTCAGACCTCTGCTACCCACCTCAGCGCATGCACCGATTTGCAACTTACGTCGCGAGATATGCGGACGAACATCCTATGTGTGCAGTGCACAAGTTCACGCACCTGTACTAGCTTTACCTTAATCCGACCAACACCGAGATCAGGCAATTCTACCTATTCACACCAACCGAAAATCAGTAATTCATTCATTTAGAATCTCGTATATAGTTGGCTAGAAGAAATATATTTATCAAAACACAAGATGCATAAGGCGTTCGGTGCAGTATGAAACTCGCGATACTATCCCGTGGTCCCCAATCTTATAGTACCAGCCGGCTCAAACAAGCCGCCTTGCAACGAGATCACACCGTTAAGGTGCTGGACACACTCAAGTTTGCAATTGATCTACAACAGGGCATCCCTGATCTCTACTTTCGCCAGAAACCACTAAGCACCTACGATGCCGTGTTGCCCAGAATCGGGGCCTCTGTAACTTACTATGGAACTGCCGTGGTCAGGCAGTTTCAGGAGATGGACGTGTTCTGCGCCAACACCGCGCACGGCATTATTAACTCACGCGACAAGTTGCGTAGTTTGCAAATATTGAGTCGCCACCACATTGGCATCCCAAGAACAACATTCGTACGAGACAAAAAAGACGTGCTTCCTGCGATTGAGCGCGTCGGTGGCGCACCGGTTGTGATAAAACTAATAGAGGGCACTCAGGGCATTGGCGTGCTTTTGGCCGAATCCGTTAAAGCAGCAGAGTCAATTATCGAGCTACTGCAAAGCCAAAAACAAAATGTATTAATACAAAAATTCGTGGCTGAAAGTGCCGGCAAAGACATTCGCGCCTTCGTTGTCGGTGATCGTGTTGTTGCTGCAATGCGGCGCACAGCGCAAGGGCAGGAATTTCGAAGCAATGTTCACCGGGGAGGCATAGCCGAACCGGTGGAACTGGATGACATTTACAAAGAAACCGCGGTGCGCTCAGCACAAATCCTGGGCCTGCGCGTTGCAGGTGTTGATATGCTTGAGGGCGCTAATGGCCCACAGATAATGGAGGTCAATTCCTCCCCCGGGCTCGAGGGCATTGAAACCAGCACCGGCCTTGATGTTGCCGGCGCTGTCATTGATTACATCTCTGCACAAGTGGATTTCCCCGAAATTGATATTCGACAGCGCCTGACGGTAAGTAAAGGTTATGGTGTCAGTGAAATATATGTTCCGGAAGGTTCAAATTTTGTCGGCTTGACAATAAAGGACAGCATGCTCTCTGAGAAAGATATAAATGTCCTTACCCTGTATCGCGGTTCAAAAACAATTCCCAACCCACGCTCCGATAGAGTATTGGAACCAGATGATAAATTGCTCTGCTTTGGCAAGCTTGAATCAATGCGTGGCATGATCCCCACTAAAACACGCCGTCGTCGCAGACCGATTGTGAAAGAGCTTGGAACGGAAGAACTACCCCGGCACGACATAAAATCTTTTGACCTCGACTAAATCGACATCACCAGCCACTGCTGAAGGATCAAAACCACCTCGACCGGAAAATTCAATCCTTATCGAAAGTGCCGGAAGAAAATATAACCGGAAGACCGCAGGCAATTCGATCTCCCGACCAATCTCCCCGCAACCAGTTTAGGCATAGCAATATATTACCTTGCCGTTTTGATGAGTCGCTCGCGGCAGAAGCTGGTATTGCTAATATGTGGCAGTATTATCCAAGAAGATAGTTTACATGCAATCGAAGCCGTACCGAACCACTATCAGGCAACACACACTTGGTACCGCTCAAGTGAACAACACATGATCGCCTGAGAACAAAAGCTTCGATAGCTTTTTTCCCTACACGCTAGTGAATATCGAATGACAAACACTAAAAACCAAATCCAACGGCCGTGGCTTAATACGTTAATGGGAAGCCGCATAAGAATCAGAACACCCGGCAGCGAAACAGACTATAGCGTCACTGTTATCGAATACGTGGAGCCAGGCAACAGCCCTCCTCCGATCTTCACACGACATGAATTTGTAGAAGTGTTTTGTGTAATCGACGGAACACTGACATTCCAGTTTCAAGACGAAACTAAATTCACTATATCCGCTGGCGAAAGTGTGACATGCCCTGGCTTCAAACCGCATTCATTCTGGAATGAAACCGACAACCCGGTGACCGCGCTATTAATTTGTACACCGGCAGGTCTGGATCAATTCTTTATCGAATCAGATGAACTACTAAAAACGATTGGCAAAGATTCGGACAAAGCCAGCGAGGCGAGTTATCAATTAGCCATGAAAGCGTTGCGGGATAAGTATGGTCTAGAGCATGTTGGCAGCCCCCCTGCGCGGTAACCGCACCGGCAAAAAAAAAGCGATTCAAATGAATCGCTTTTTCACATCAGGCTTAATTGAACCTCGAGTGTTACATACCCCACTTCGCAGCAGTGGCATCAAAGAAGCCACGTGCTTTTTTGATCTTAACCCAGTTGTTCACATAGTTTATCCACACCTGATCATCCTGTGGAAGCAACATCGCAATTGGTGTCGGAGCGCGCGCTGCCTCTACCTTAATAGGGACCAACTTGCCGAACTTCTTGGTCAGGGTGGCTCCCTCAATGTTCGATGTCACGAAAACGTCCGAGCGACCAGACAACACTTCCTGATGCTGCAGAGCTGGCGCTTCTACTGCTTTTATTTCTGCCGCCGGAAACCATTCCTTCACTTGCTTTTCAAAAGTGGTTCCGAGTGTTGCTGCGACCTTCACACCCGCCTGGTTGATTGAATCCCAACCGTCAAAGCGATCTGCTTTGTCAGTGGTAGTGTAAGGTTGGATTTGAACCGCGATGTAGCTTTCTGAATAACCTGCAACTTTCATTCGCGCAGGACTTATCGAAGCAGAGCCTGTCATGTGATAATTACCCCCCAGCACACCGTTGACCAGCGTCTTCCAGTCTGTCGCGACAAACTCGAGCTCAACGCCCATGTCTTTAGCTAATTCCGTCATCACATCAATGTCATAGCCTTCGTAGCTATTGGTGGCAGGATCCTTAACAGTCATCGGATTCCAATCACCTGTGGTACCGACTTTCAGCACACCGGTATCGAGTATTTCCTTAAGAACTGAATCTGCAAATACCGGCGTGGCGGCAAAACTTACCAGAGCGGCGGCGGCCAGAGCCTTAATAAATTTCATTTGTATTTCCGTTGTATGTGTAAACAGGCATCGTTGCATGGTCCTCAGGACATTGCAACCGCCGTTCGTATGGTTGATTAATCGCGCAAAAATCAGGCGGATCTGTTAAGTTCTACGCTGTTCGCAGCGTCCCAAAGGCCCTCAAATGGCCCAAATCCCAAAGAGCCAGATTGACAATCAGCAGATTATTCAAATGCGCTCGGTTTCGAAATTTTTCGGTACATTCCAAGCGCTTAACGAAGTGTCGATCGACGTCAGCCTTGGTGAGCGGGTCGTGGTGTGTGGACCCTCCGGCTCCGGAAAATCAACACTCATTAGGTGTATCAATCAACTGGAAGTTCACAATAGCGGCACCATCACTATTGACGGACATCAACTGGACGGTAAAAAAAACAGCCTCCAGGTGATTCACGACAACGTCGGAATGGTCTTTCAGCAGTTCAACCTTTTCCCTCACTTAACTGTTTTAGAAAACTTAACGCTCGGGCCGGTTCGCTCTCGCAATCTCAGTAAAAGCCAGGCCACGGAACTCGCAATGCAATATTTAGAGCGAGTAAGGATTCCGGAGCAAGCTGAAAAATATCCCACACAATTGTCTGGCGGTCAGCAACAGCGAGTTGCCATCGCACGCTCGCTTTGCATGGAGCCGAAGATCATGTTGTTTGATGAACCTACGTCAGCGCTTGATCCCGAGATGATAAACGAAGTGCTGGATGTCATGGTGGAACTGGCGGAAAGTGGCATGACGATGATTTGCGTAACTCACGAAATGGGTTTTGCACGACGCGTGGCAGACACCATGGTGTTTATGGATCACGGAGAAATTGTTGAGCTGTCTGAAACGAAAAAGTTTTTTGAAGCGCCTGACAGCAAGCGTTGTCAGGAATTCCTGCAACAAATACTGCCCCACTGATTCCATGACAAGAATTCTACTTATATGTAGCGCAGCGCTACTGCTGACTGCGTGCTCTGGTGACTGGGGCTGGTATGTTGTAGATCCGACAAACCCCAAAGGTCTGATCAACTTAAAGTTCATGATCAGCGGACTTAAGTACACCGTACTGCTGTCAGTGACGGCCATCGTTATTTCTATTGTTATCGGTCTGTTAGTCGCACTACCCGGCCTGTCTACCAACAAATGGCTCAGAGGCTTTAATCGGGTGTACGTGGAGCTGGTAAGAGCGGTTCCTATTCTTGTAATGATACTGTGGGTTTACTACGGCTTACCGCAACTCCTGGGCATAACTATTACCGTGTTCTGGGCGGGTGTCATCGCTCTTGCGTTATCAGACAGTGCATTTGAAGCAGAGATATTCAGAGCCGGAATACAATCAATAGACAAAGGCCAGTACGAAGCATCACACACCGTCGCCCTTGGCTATATGGATACGATGCGGTTTATCATCCTTCCGCAGGCGATAAAAAGAATCTTACCGGCGCTTGGCAATCAGCTGGTGTACATGCTGAAAATGTCGTCACTGGTATCGGTCATCGGCATGCAGGAACTGACCCGCAAAGCCAATGAGCTGGTCGTCACAGAATATCGACCGCTGGAAATCTACACCGTATTGCTACTCGAATACTTACTACTGATCTTAGTGGTATCTGCCGGTGTTCGTTGGCTGGAAAGACGCTGGGAGACCGACTCGCTCAACAAGTAGCATGACCACTTGCAGCACATCAGTTAAGCCGATGCGCTGCAAAATGCACCCTCACGGCAACAAGAGTCTGAAAAGGAATATGCATCATGAATAACAGACGATCAAGGTAACCCGCCGCGTGAGCAAGGCCTGAAACCGCTCGTCCAGCAGATCAGCAGCGTAACCGCTGTCCTTGCTCACGCTACGGGCTACCTAAGATCGATCTACGACTGCCTTCTGCTCCTTGCCATGCTTCGTGCGGCAACAGGCGTATAAAAGGAATAAGGATCATAGGTAACGACGATCAACGCAACCCGCCGCGCGAGCAAGGCCCGAAACCGCTCGTCCAACAGATCAACAGCGTAAACGCTGCTCCTTGCTCACGGGCGGGCTACCCAAGATCGATCTACGACTGCCTTCTGCTCCTTGCCATGCTACGTACGGTTACAACGAGATTGAAAAGGAATACACCTCATCCGTAATAGACGATCAAGGTAACCCGCTGCGTGAGCAAGGCCCGAAACCGCTCGTCCTACCGATCAACAGCGTAAACGCTGATCCTTGCTAACGCTGCGGGCTACCTAAGATCGATCTGCGACTGCCTTCTGCTTCTTGCCATGCTACGTACGGCAACAGGCGTATAAAAGGAATATGGATCATAGGTAACGACGATCAAGGCAACCCGCTGCGTGAGCAAGGCCGAAACCGCTCGTCCAACAGATCAACAGCGTAAACGCTGATCCTTGCTAACGCTACGGGCTACCCAAGATCGATCTACGACTGCCTCTGCTCCTTGCCATGCTACGTACAGTTACAACGAGATTGAAAAGGAATACACCTCATCTGTAATAGACGATCAAGGTAACCCGCTGCGTGAGCAAGGCAGAAACCGCTCGTCCTACCGATCAACAGCGTAACCGCTGTCCTTGCTCACTCTGCGCGCTACTCAAGATCGATCTTCGACTGCCTTCTGCTCCTTGCCATGTTAAGTACGGCAACAGGAGTCTGAAAAGGAATACACCTCATCCGTAATAGACGATCAAGGTAACCCGCTGCGTGAGCAAGGCCGAAACCCCGCTCGTCCAACGAGATCAACAGCTTAACCGCTGTCCTTGCTCACGCTGCGGGCTACCCAAGATCGATCTGCGACTGCCACTTTCTTCGTGTCATGCATCATGCAGTTACAGGAGTCTGAAAAGGATTACACCTCATCCCTAATAGACGATCAAGGCAACCCGCTGCGTGAGCAAGGCCCGAAACCGCTCGTCCAACAGATCAACAGCGTAACCGCTGCCCTTGCTCACTCTGCGGGCTTCAACTTACATTCAAAATACTGTTGCGACCTTCTCGATAGCCACAGCGATAACTTCCTCCATCGTCGGAGTGATATCAATCAGGATCCCGGTTTCGCTCTGATCGAGCAGCTCAAGCGTCGCATACTGGCTGTCTAATAAACTCGCAGGCATGAAATGCCCAACACGTGCCGCCATGCGCCTGGCTATCACGGCTTGATCGGCATGCAGGTGCACAAACAGCACCGCACCGTTTGAATGCGTGCATATGTGATCGCGATAGGCTCGACGTAACGCCGAGCAGCTAACCACCGCCGACGAACCATCTGAGTTCATGCTACACATACTCTCACCGACGCGCTGTAACCAGGGCCATCGATCACTATCGGTGAGCGCTTCACCGCGAGACATTTTTTCAACGCTGGCAGGATCGTGTAGCTCATCCCCTTCGACAAATCGAAAATTAAAATGATCCGCCAACGCTTTACCAACTGTGGTTTTTCCACAACCGGCAACCCCCATCACTACAATGTTATCCATAGCTACAATGATGCAGTAATGCCTCCATCTACATAAAGCGTGTGACCGTTGACAAAACTGGAAGCCGCTGACGATAAAAAAATTGCAGCACCCACCAACTCCTGCACATCTCCCCACCGACCAGCCGGTGTGCGTTTTTCAAGCCATGCGGAAAATTCAGGATCTGCCACCAGAGCTGCATTAAGCGGTGTATCAAAATAACCCGGTGCTATAGCATTGCACTGCATACCGTACTGAGCCCAGTCTGTCGCCATACCTTTGGTTAAATTACCTACGGCACCCTTGGTGGCTGTGTACGGGGCAATACCCGGTCTCGCCAACTTGGTTTGAACACTGGCAATATTGATTATTTTACCGGCCTTGCGTTTAATCATGTGTTGCGCCACCGCCTGCGAGACATGAAAGACACTCGCAATATTTGTCTGCAACAACTGCTCAAACGCTGCCGGGTCAAAGTCCTCTAATGGTGATCGATGCTGCATGCCTGCATTGTTTATAAGGATATCGATAGAGACTCCTCTGGCTTCCAACGCATCCACTGCTTCCCGAACGGCATGGTGATCAGTGACATCAAATGATGCACTTGACACTCCCTCTTGACCGAATTGTTCTACCGCCTGCTGAAGCTTCTGCGTATCACGGCCGTTGAGAACCACTTTCGCACCCGCCGCCGCCAGGCCGCGAGCCAACGCATATCCGATACCTTGTGAAGAACCTGTCACAAGTGCAGTTTTACCTTCGAGACTAAATAGATCCATGAGATTCCGTCGTTAGATTCCAGAGCACAGCAAACGGGTTCATGCTGCACTCACCGCTTGCTTTTAATACCGGAAATAGTACCTGAAAAGGCCCTCTATTTTACGAAAATAACCACAAGAAAAACCTGCGATGAATGCAACAGTGGCTTGCATCTGTTAACTTCTACACGTCGAACTTACCCGAAACCCAGTCCCTCCATAAAGGCCGTCCGATGCGCGCGATAGTTGCCCATGCAGCACAAGATCTCCGAATAGAAGAGCGAGAACCCCGCGCTCCCGCACCCGATGAGGTGCTAGTCAACATCGAACGTGGTGGTATCTGCGGGTCTGATCTGCACTACTTTAACCATGGTGGTTTTGGCACGGTCAAACTGCGTGAACCAATGATTCTCGGGCATGAAGTCGCGGGCGTTATTTCTGAAACCGGATCCGCCGTAGATCATCTCAGTGTCGGGCAAAAAGTGGCGGTATCGCCCTCACGACCGTGTGGATCCTGCCAATACTGCCTCAACGCCCAACCTAATCATTGCCTGGACATGCGTTTCTATGGCTCTGCAATGCCCTTCCCACATATTCAAGGTGCATTTCGCGAACAACTCACTGTGCACGCCGCACAGTGCGCGGTGGCAGACGACTTATCTATTGGCGAAGCAGCGATGGCCGAGCCACTGGCGGTTGCCATACATGCTTGTAAACAGGCAGGCAGCCTGGTGGGTAAGCGCGTGCTGATCACTGGCTGTGGACCGATAGGATTACTCTGTATTGTTGTTGCGCGTAACGCTGGAGCGGTTGAGATTGTCGCAACAGATATAGCTGACTATCCGTTATCCACCGCCTCTGCACTGGGCGCAGACACTACTGTCAATGCGGCAGACAACCATGCGCTGAAAGAGTGGGAACACAACAAAGGTCACTTCGATGTGCTGTTTGAATGCACCGGCGTTGAGGCCGCGCTGTCGTCTGCAATCTCCGTGCTGCGCCCAGGCGGCATTATCGTGCAGCTCGGTCTTGGTGGAGATATGAAACTACCGTTGCAGCAACTCACTGCAAAGGAACTACAACTCAGGGGTTCATTCCGTTTTCACGAAGAGTTTTTTACCGGAGTGGAATGGATGCGCACCGGTCGCGTAGATATAAAGAAACTCATCACACACACCCTGCCGCTGAACGATGCAGTGGAAGCCTTTCAACTGGCTTGCGATCGATCACAAGCGCTCAAGGTACAGCTTGAGTTTTAGTCAAGCGTATCTATTCAGGGCACACCTGCGGCATCCATGGGCGTTGTCGTTCGTGCTCACATACATTGGTATGTCGCACGTGAACTCCTAACCCTGGTTGATCAATAGGGCACAACAAGTTAATCACCCACGATAGCGAATGCTATCGTGAGCAGTTGATTACTAACTTCCGGTTGCCACTGACGGCAAGCCGGCCAAAGCCATTGCCAACTCAGACTCATCATATGTCTGATTGGTTAGCTTACCGGCGAAGTAATCAGTGTAAGCCTGCATATCAAAATGACCGTGGCCGCACAGATTAAACAGGATAGTTTCACTCTTACCCTCTTCCTTGCAACGAAGCGCTTCAACAATTGCACCGCGCACTGCATGCGTGGCCTCCGGTGCCGGAATAATACTCTCGGTCCTGCCAAACAGTACGCCGGCCTCAAAGCATTCAAGTTGTTGGAGCGCGTGTGCTTCAATTAACCCTAGCTCATGAATATGACTGACAATTGGCGCCATACCATGATAACGCAAGCCACCGGCATGAAACCCCGAAGGTACAAAGCTGGCACCCAGGGTATGCATTTTAACTAACGGTGTCATTTGTCCGGTGTCACCAAAATCATAAGCGTACCGACCACGTGTTAGTGACGGACAAGCCGCGGGCTCGACAGCCACCAGTCGAACATTGTGACCACCGCGAAGCTTTTCACCAAGAAACGGTAATGCTATACCGGCAAAGTTACTGCCCCCACCGGAACAACCCACCACGACATCCGGGTAGTCACCCGCCATATCCATCTGACGCATAGCCTCTTGACCGATAATCGTCTGATGCATCAACACATGATTTAAAACACTACCCAGTGCGTACTTGGTATCGTCATTAGTGGCAGCAACTTCTACCGCTTCACTAATGGCGATTCCTAAACTACCGGTACTGTCAGGCGTTTCAGCCAGAATGGCTCGACCCGCATTGGTTTCATTACTTGGGCTGGCTATACATGTTGCACCATACGTTTCCATCATGGCTTTACGATAGGGTTTCTGATCAAAACTCACTTTGACCATAAAGACTTTTACATCTATACCAAAAAGCCCTGCAGCATAGGCCAGTGAAGAACCCCACTGGCCGGCACCGGTTTCGGTTGCGATCTTTTTGATACCTTCATTCATGTTATAAAAAGCCTGCGGAACAGCGGTGTTCGGCTTATGACTTCCCGAAGGGCTCACGCCTTCATATTTGTAGTAAATTTTTGCCGGTGTATCGAGCGCTTTTTCCAATCGATGGGCACGGTAGAGCGGCGTAGGACGCCATTGTGTGTAGACGCTTCGAACCGGTTCCGGAATATCAATCTCACGCTCCTGGCTGACCTCCTGCATGATCAGCTCCATAGGGAACAACGGCGCTAAATCATCAGGACCGATCGGCTGACCAGTACCGGGATGTAACACAGCAGGAAGCGGCTCTGGTAGATCTGCTTGTATGTTGTACCAGGACTTCGGGATGTCTTTTTCAGTTAACAGAAATTTGGTTTGGTCAGTCACGTTGTTCCTCCAGCTAATGATTGCCTTTGATGGTATCGCTATTGGCTGTGACTTTCCATTCAGGAATGGATTCTCTTTTATGAGTGTTGAAGCTGAGTGGGCACTTTACCAGCCCCCCCTGAGGGAAGCCCGAAATGCCTGCACGACCCAATTTAGTACCTTAAGTCGTTTTCTCTACGGCAGGCCTGGAGGTACACACAAAACTGCACGACTGATACCCTGCAACTTTGCACTGCATCTATTGTTACTTTTCACAGTTACAAAAATTGACCTGGTACCACGCTCACGCTGGTGGCGTTTCCGCCGGACTCTTCTAGCGGCAGGCAAATGAAGCGCAATGCGACCCCGGTAGTGCCAGAGCATTCGCGTGCCGCTTTAGACCAAAGCGGCTCTCCGCGCCGGTATCTCATCAAAGCTTCCAGTAATTTTGTCTTTGAACGCCCAATGCATATGGCGCAGAAAACCTTACACTCAAGCAAGTCATGACCAAGACTCAACATCAATTCGGTTAAATTCTCTCTAGAGATTCAATTCCTAAAAGTCCCAAACCACAAGTGAGTGTTCTTGAGGTAAGCCCACACAACTGCAAACGGCTGCGCTGCAACTCAACGGACGATGCATCACGCACAGAGCACTGATCAAAGAAGCGCGCAAATACCTGTGCAAGATCAAACAGGTAGTTACACAGTAAATTGGGTTTGTACTCAACAAGTACCTCATCAATCGTTTCATCAAAACGCAGCAGTTGCATAGCAAGCTGTCTTTCCACCGTTTCGGTGAACACTATGTCATCTGCTGTGTTGCGGAGACTGGCGGCATCTGTATCGAGCTTGCTTAATATACCGTGCACGCGCGCATTGGCATACTGCAGATAAGTGGCTGTATTTCCCTTCAGAGCAAGCATTTTATCGTAGCTGAACTTGTAGTCTGAGGTTCTGTTCTGCGATAAATCAGCATACTTCAATGCACCTAAGCCGACCACCCTGCCAATTTCATGCTGCCGGCTTTCTTCCAGATTCGGGTTCTGCTCTATCGCTACCGCGAGCGCACGGCTCTCGGCTTCGTCCAGCAAGCCTTCAAGCCCGACAGTATCTCCGGCGCGGGTTTTAAACGGTTTACCATCATCACCCATTACAGTACCAAAGCTCACATGGGTCATTTCTACTTCGTTATAACCCCACAGCCTGGATGCTGCAAACAGCTTTTCAAAGTGATCATGCTGCCGATGATCTACGACATACAGCATACTGTCTGCCTGCCACTCTTCTACCCTGTGTTTAATCGTTGCAAGGTCGGTGGTGGGATATAAAAATGCACCATCTTTCTTGCGAATGATCATCGGGGCTTCAAAGCCTTTAAGAAACACACACATCGCACCATCACTTTCAGTGGCAAGGCCGTTACTGGTGAGTTCATCGACTATGCTGGCGAGTTGATCCTGATAATAACTCTCACCCAATATGAAATCGAATTTTACACCCAGCCGATCATAAATACGTTGTATGTCCTGCAAACAAAAAGGCAGGAACTTATCCCATAGATCTCTGTTTTCTTTATCCCCCTCATGAAGCTTTGCTGTCTCGGCCAGCACCTCGCGCTCAACACTCGAATGTTCAAGAGCCACCGTTGCGAGTTCAGGATCACAGCCTTCAACGGTATTCCGAAAATCCGCAATTGCCTCTTCCTGCGATGCGATTTTTTCCTTGAGTCGCTGTATATCTTTTTTCTGTTGCTTCAGTTTGCCTTTATTGTCGCCGTGATCCTGCGCTTGTACTTTTTCCAACGCCTCAATTTGCTTTTGCTTTAACTCAGTGGCTTCAGGTAATTTACGACCGGCAGCATGAAAATCCATTATCACGCGAACGTACTTATATAATCTGCTGAGCTCTTGAACCGGGTTTTTCTCATAGGCCGCCTGATCAACAAAATTTTTATAACCGTAGATGATCATGCCAAACTGCGTACCCCAGTCACCCAGATGGTTATCTGTGATCACCTTGTGACCGATGAAGCGGTGAATGTTGGCTAACGCATCACCAATAACTGTTGATCTGATGTGCCCAACGTGCATCGGCTTGGCGACATTCGGCGACGATAAATCGATGACAACCGTTCGAGGCTCAGTGACTTGCTCTACCCCGAGGCGATCATCTGAGATTGCGCTCGACAAACATTTTTTGATCCAGTTGTCATTTATGGTCAGATTGATAAAACCCGGACCTGCGAGCTCAGTCCTGGCACATAAGTCATCCAGCTTGACCTGCTGTAGCAAACCCGCCGCAATGTCTCTGGGCGCGGTGCCGAGCTTTTTACCCAACGCCATTGCGCAGTTAACCTGGTAGTCGCCAAATTTGTCGTCTTGCGTGGGGCGAACCATGGCCAGCAGGGAATCGATTTGTGCTGTATCAGCGTTCTCTAGCAACGCTTCCAGCGCAGGTTTGAATCGCGCTTTAATTTCACTCAACAGTTTCATCGACGAGGGCTTACCGTTTATTTTGATAGTCAGTCAATTGTAATTGATATTGCCCGGAAGTCTTCATTTTCATCATCGAACAGTTTCGGCGGACAATCGAATGCATCGGCAACTCGTGGCCATAGAGAGTGTTTTTGCTAAAGCATGACAAAAATGTGCCGATAGCCTGTGCTTCAATTGCGGAGAACACCGCATAATTGCAATAACCGACGAAGATCGAGTAAATCATGAAGGCACGGGCCAGTCTCTTCAAATGCATTGCCGTATGCGTACTAACGCTTTCGTGCAGTTCATTCAGTATCTCAGCTGAGCGCGGACTCCCTGAGCAATTTAATCTGATCAAGCAATCTGTATTGGAAACCGTTTCTGACTCTCAAAGGATGGGGGCAGCGACTACTTATCGCTTGCTTACTGAAAACCTTACCGCATTCAGAGCGCTGAGCGCACGGGTACAGCAAGCGCCTCACATGGATGACGTCATCGAAGAACTGGCCACCGAACTTGACGCCATTGCCGGTAACTTCGAACGGGCTGCCAAACTGCGAGTCGAGTACGCTCGCAACACGCAGGAGAGCCGCGCCGACATGGCGAACCGTCAGCGCGAGACACAGGCTGCAATTGCCGCAATTGATCGCCGCATGCAACACGCCGAGCAGGAAATGCGGCAGGCACAGCTAAACACTGCCAGCACGCCACTCGGGCGAGACAAGAACCGGATCATCGTTAGCTCCAACCAGAGTGTCTTGAATTCATTGTCAGCACAAAAACAGATCTGGGTTAAATTCGCTGATTCGCAATCTCGACTGATGTCTACGTTTACCGCCAGTACCGAGCGGGTAGATTTCGTGTTGTTCGTACTGCAAAAAAATGCACAGGTCTATCGGGAGGCTGCTAATACAGCACAACTGCGTCGCAATGTACGACTGGCGCTGCAAGATTTACAGGCACTAGGTGCGATAGAAAACTCGCTCATCGACCTGGCTGCCAGTTGGCGCGAAGTAGATGCCATTGTCAATGAAATCGGACGAGAAGAGTTCGCAACATATGCAGCAAACTAAAAACAAAGCCGCCCGTCGCGGCGTCACCTGCCTGGCATTGGCGGCTATCGCCATCTGCGTCGCAGGCATGCATCACCAACGCAAGCAAAGTGATGCTTCGGTTGATTGGCAGCAAGTCAGTACCGCATTGATGGAAGTGGAAAACGCCAAACGCGACCTTCACAATTCTCTGCAACAGCGTATTGTCAAAGAGCAGCAAACCGCCAGTCTGCGTCAACAATAGCAACACCTCGGTCTTTTTCACCCATTTTGGCTTGGCTATTGATAGGCTTACTCCTTTGACCTGCCACAGCCTTACAAAAGAATGGGAATACACTGGTTTTCCAAAAAGAAAAATGACGATCCTCAAACCCTGGGTCTGATACTGCCTGGCGGTGGTGCACGCACAGCCTACCAGGCTGGTGTGCTGAAGGTTGTCGAAGAATTACTACCATCAAAATCCCCATCGCCATTTCCTGTGGTTACCGGCACTTCTGCCGGCTCACTCAATGCGGGGCTTGTTGCCAGCCGCTCTGTTGACTTCAGTGACGGTATGGAGCGGCTGCTGGGCATGTGGGAAAATCTGCAGATGGATATGGTGGTCCGCACTGATTCCAAGGCAGCTGCCAAAACCGGGGCCCGCTGGATTTGGTCGTTCGCGAGTGGCGGCGCCGGCAACTCGCAGCCCGATTCTCTGCTGGACAACACCCCGTTGCGTTCACTGCTTGAAAATCATGTCAATCTGGCGCGCATGCGCCAATGCATTCATAGCGGGCACTTACGCGCGCTAGGTGTCACAGCGTCGTCCTATGCCCGTGGTGCTTCTTTGACCTACTACGAGGGTCACGAAGATATCAACCCCTGGGAACGCACAAGACGCTATGGTATTCCCGCCCGTTTACGGGTTGATCACTTTATGGCCTCCATTGGCATTCCCGTGGTATTCCCAGCGATAAAAATTGGCAATGAATACCACGGTGACGGGTCCATGCGGGAATCTGCGCCTTTGAGCCCGGCGCTACACCTCGGAGCTGACAAACTGTTAATCATTAGTGTTCGAAATCCACAGACCGAATACAACCCGGCTGAGTACACACCCAGATATCCAAATCTTGGCTTCGTCGCAGGCTATATGTTTGACACATTATTCATGGATCGTCTCGACTCAGACATCGAACGCCTTAACCGCATTAACTTTGCGCTGTCGAAGACCAAACAACCCAGCTTTAAACACAACGACACCATGCTAAGACCGGTTGAGTTTTTAGTGATATCACCCAGCGTAGATATTCGCGACATCGTCGCCAAACACATGAAGCGATTCCCTCGCTCCATGCGTGTACTGCTCAGCGGTGTCGGCGCCATGGCCAAAGAAGGCAGACCGCTCACCAGTTATCTGCTGTTTGACTCAGCCTTTGCCCGCGACTTGATCGAGCTTGGCTACAAGGACGGATATGCACAAAAAGATAAGCTGCAGGAACTGCTGGGTATCTAGCCAGCTGGCTTGCATCGGGGGTCTGGTTTCCTTTCCGCTCTGATAGGACAGCTGCATTGAGTATCAACACAGCCAGATCAATTGCCTCTGTAATAAGTGAAGTCAGGGAGTTGATCCTCGCATACGCGTCGGGCTTCCCCCGGGGCCTCTGTTCTTGCATGGGGCCAACACGAGTCAGCCAGTTAACAAGCCCCCGAAGCGCCAGTTTCCACTTTACGCAGCAGTGTGACTGTGTTTCTATGCCCTCACATCCTCAAATCCATACTCGAGCGAAATTATGACTGTAAAAGTGGGCGACACCGTTCCAGCCGGCACTCTGGCATTCCTGGGCGAAAACGGACCAGAATCAATCACAACCGACGAACTGTTCAACGGTAAAAAAGTGGTACTTTTTGCAGTTCCGGGCGCGTTCACCCCGACCTGCTCTGAAGCACACCTGCCAAGCTTTGTTGCCAACCACGACAAAATCACCGCAAAAGGGGTGGACCGGGTGGTGTGCGTGTCTGTGAACGATCCCTTCGTGATGGGCGCCTGGGGGAAATCTCAAAATGCTGAAAACCTATTGATGGCCGCCGATGGCAGCGCTATGTGGATCAAAACACTCGGACTGGAACTCGATCTCGTCGAGCGCGGGCTCGGCATTCGGTCACAGCGTTTTTCCATGATCGTGGATGACGGAAAAATCACTCACCTGAATGTAGAAGACGGGCCCAAGTTTGAAGTCAGCTCTGCTGACAAGATTCTTGAACAGCTTTAAGCAATACATCTCATTTGGCAATGACCTGCCCCCGGGAATAGAACGATGAATATTTTAGAATCACTACTAGGTGACCAAAGCTCAAATGTGGTCAGCGAACTCGCAAAGCAACTGGGTGTTGGCGAAGACCAGGCGCGCAATGCTGCCGGTCAGCTAATCCCTGCCCTTACCCGCGGCTTGCGCAACAATGCCTCAACTGATACCGGCCTCTCCAGCCTTATCAACGCTCTACAAAAAGGCAATCACAACAACTACCTGGACGATCTTTCGAGCCTGGGCCAAAACAGCACAGTTGAAGAAGGAAATTCTATCCTCGGCCATATATTCGGTAGCAAAGACGTGAGCCGTAACGTGGCTAACTACAGTGCCAACCAAGCCGGGTTGTCATCAACACTGATGAAGAAAGCACTTCCTATACTGGCGTCACTCGTCATGAGTGCGCTAAGTAAAAAGTTGCTAGGGAAAGGCAAGAAAAGTAGCGGTGGACTTTTTGGTGGCGGAAACAGCAACAACAGCGATGTTTTTGGAACTGGTATTGCGGCCAACCAAAACCGTGGAATGCTTGAGAGCTTTCTTGATGCCGACAAAGACGGCTCTATGTGGGACGACCTTCTCAGCATGGCTGTAAAAGTAGCGATGAAGTAAGGTAACTATCCAGGGCACACCTGTCGCATCTATGGGCCTTGTCGTTCGTGACCTGGCCGGCCGCCTCGAAATACACCTGTATGTTGCGCGCGAACTCCTGCCCCATGGATACGACGGGCCCACCCTGGAAAGCTACCCAAGACTGCAAAGGCAGTCGAAAAATTGAATTTATTTCATTTTCTACTGAATAGTTACGAATTAAGTCGCTATTAAATAAATCGTTACAAAAACTTGTACGATATACCGATGTATTTGAAAGGCCAACGCAATCTGCGATTGGCCTTTTTTTATCACTCACAAGCAATCGCCATTAACTAAAACGCCCCAACAACTTTACTCAACCGTTACGATCAAGGTGATTATCCCGCTCAGAATCACGCCATTGAATCGCTGTGATTCTGCTTCGTTCACGGACATCATCAGCATCTGTGTGACCTAGCGACCCTAACTGATCTTTGTTATCGCGACCGGCCCGAAATGCCACTATGAGCAACAACGGCAACAGCGCAACATTCAGCCACGCAAACCAATCCCCCCACACTGAGTACAAAGTAGAGACACCTCCGGTAGGTACGCTTGCTACCAGCGCATGCGGCGCAGCTCGAAAGTGGTCTGTCTGCGCAAGAATACGCCCGTGTGAATCACTGGCTATAGACATGCCATTGCGGGTTGGTCGAAAAAGTGCAACGCCGTTTTCCACACCACGAAACGTCGCCATTAAACTGTGGTGCGGAGAAAGTGTTCGCCAGTCAGACGCAGGAGAAATAATTATATCTGCATCACCCGCCATTCGAATCGAGCCCGGGAAGTCCAAATCAAAACCAATCGCAAAAGCTAACTCACCAAACTCTGTATCGAGCAATAGCATCTCGTTGTTGCCGGGGGTGTAGTGGTCGTTCCAAAGTGATCGTTTTTTTGTATATTGCCCAAGCACCATGCCTTGCGGGCCAAATACCACTAACTTGTTTTCAATTGGCTTGCGGATCTTGGCATCCGAAGGATCATCAACTACCGCGAACGTCGCCACTACATATATTCCTGCCGTACGAGCAGCTTCAGAAACTCGCGCCACCAGTGCCGGCTCTGCACTCCTGAAAACAACACCGTCCGCTTCTGCCCAGGAAACAATTGATGCACCGGCAATAGCCTCGTTCTTTGTTCGTTGCAACAAATCATTGTGATGCGCACCGATCACTTCATTGACTTTATCAGCGGGGTAGTCTGCCGCGACAGAGAGTCCAGACAATCCACCCACCACACCATGCTCAGCCAGGCCTTGTAACAGTTGCGTTTGATTACCCACTACTCCTGCAATACGTACTGTGTCTGATTCATTTTCATCAAAAACGTTTCGAAATCCACCAGACACGAAAATAATCATCATGCATAACAACAGCAGAACCACCTGACTGCGGCTGCGTCGCCACGCAAATCCCGAATCCCATAAAAAAGCCATAACGGCAGCGAACCAGAAAATAACAAAGGCAATACCATGGATTCCGGTGACAGAGAGCAACTGCATTAATTCGTAATTACCAACCTGTGAATAGGCTTTATCCCCCATAGAGCCAATAGGCAGCACCGCAGAGGCAATGAAAGCAAGCACCACAAACGCACACGGCAAAACCAAAGATCCCAGTAGCGCTGGCAGTCTGTTAAAGAGTTTACGGTCTATAAGAAACGGCAGTACCTCCAACAAAGCAATACCTGCGATCAGCACCAGATTCAGCGGACGAGGCACAGCAACATAGTCGTGCAGCCGCACCAACAGACTCAGAAACAATAAAACATAAAGTATTGAGATACCCACTTTACAGGAGGTATTTCTAGTAAAGCGCAGTAGAAATATCGGCGCTAAAAAAGCAGCAGACGGGGTTACGAATCGGCCACCGGACAAAATGATGAGAAAGATACCCATCAACAACAAGCCGTATTTTTCCAGTCCGCTAAGCTGCGCTCTACGGCCGTTTATTGTTTCTGCGTCGTTATTCATCTATTACCATATCAGCACAGCTTCAGTGCATCGATGTCACAGCCGAATCATGGCCAAACCAGAACTGGCTCAGTTTGTTAAACTGACCACCCGACTTACCGACGCCTCAACTCTTGACTTATTGCGCGCGCTACCCAGAAAGAATCGTTTGCCTCACAGAAGAGACAACCGAGACATTATACCTGTTGGGAGAGCAAGATCGGATTGTCGGCATCTCCGGCTTCACCGTCAGGCCACCACAGGCTCGACAGGAAAAACCACGAGTGTCCGCATTCACATCGGCAAAAATTGACAAGATCATGGATCTAAGACCAGATCTGGTGATTGGATTTTCAGACCTGCAGGCGGATATAGCAAGAGATTTGATCAAACTCGGCGTCAATGTACTGCTGTTCAACCAGCGCTCTGTAAATGAAATACTGAGTATGATTCTTCAGCTTGCGAGCCTCACCGGTGCGACGGATAAAGGCCGATCACTGGTTAACGGCTATATAGAATCGATACAGGCCACAGTGCTGCGCGCAGAACAGCTCGCCGTCCGACCTCGAGTCTATTTTGAAGAGTGGGACGATCCCATGATTTCAGCGATCCGCTGGGTTTCTGAGCTACTGGAGATCGCGGGTGGAAAAGACTGCTTTCCAGAACTTGCCCTTTGTGCCGGCGGCGCAGAGCGAATTATCGCTGACCCTCAACGCGTCATCGATGCAAATCCGGATATCATCATCGGCTCCTGGTGCGGCAAAAAATTCAGACCGGAAAAAGTCGCGGCACGGCCTGGCTGGGATCAAATTACTGCAGTCAAGAACGGGCAGCTGCATGAAATAAAATCACCCGTTATTCTGCAACCCGGCCCCGCCGCATTGACCGATGGCCTGGCTGCGCTCGAAGCGATCATCCACGGAGCGACTGCAGGACTGCCAGAGCAACCCGGCACGTGAGCCAGCAGATCAAGTCCTACAAAACTCCACGCCTCACCGCGACTAACCTGCCCCAAATTCAATCAGACCCCCAAGGAAACCCGACGCGTAAGCGAGTACATCAAATCCCACACGTCATCCACGCCTCGCCCTAACTTTAGTTTCGCTGCTGCGGAACTAAATTCAAACATCGACTGCTTTTACAGTCCCGGGTAACTTCTCAGGGTCACCTGTCGTACTCACGGGGTCGGATTTCGCGCGCAACATACTTGTGTATTTCGAGGCAGCCGGCCAGGTCACGAACGATAACGCCCATGGGATACGACAGGCCACCCTAGTTACGTGATCATTTGCCTATGGTTTCGTGATATCTCCGTGACAACTTAAATCACCTCGAGCGACCTAACCTGCGCTAGCAAGCAATAACCGGTGAAAAACGCTTTGTATTTTCGAAAGTACGAATAGTCGAAATTCACTCATCCAACAATTAAATCTTCGAGGAATAACCATGAAATCTATACTTCCTTTGGCACTCGTTTCAGCCATCGTTACACTTACCGCCTGCGATTCTGACAGTGACTCAGCCCCCGTTTCGCAACCCGGAACATTCCAGGTAACTCTGACCAACATGACAGCCGGACAGCTTATGACTCCTCCTGTTGTCGCACTGCATGACCCAAGTGCACATCTGTTCCAGGTCGGAGCTCAGGCAAGTGATGCGATTCGCGACATTGCGGAGACTGGTAACAGCGACGCATTGGTTGCTTTCGCAGGTGCCAATCCTGACCTTGTCAGTGATGCAGGTATTGCCGGTGCGGGGCCATTTGCTGCAGGTGCGAGCGTTACCACAAGCTTGACCACAACAGAGACCGGCCAGGTATTCAGTGCAGTTAACATGGTTATCTGCACAAACGACGGCATCAGTGGAGTCGACTCGGTTGCACTGCCTGCCGGCAATGTACCAGTCACCGTAATGGCAATGGCCTATGACGCAGGCACCCGGGCCAATCAAGCCGATGCACAGTCATTCTTTCCACCACCATGCAAAGTCGGCGATGTTGTTGAAGCACCGGTTGAATCACCACGCGCCGACATTGCAGCACACGCCGGACAAGCAGGCCTGGCCAATGTGCCTGATGGCCAGAACTGGGATTTTGCAGCCGGCTCTGAAGTATTGAGAATTGAAATTGTACGAAACTAAGTAATACCCACCCCCAATCTGGTCGGCCATTGTGCACCTGGGCCGACCAGGTTTTTTATTTACTTCACGTCTTGCCAAATACGTTTCCACCACTTTTGCGGCGCTGGCAGTGCGCTGACCCCCATCGAGGCTGCGATATCATTTCTGTCCCAGCCGGTTAAACTGGCCAATAGATTTCCGGCACGTGTTTCACGCTCCTGCACCATGTTGAGGTAATCCTTCGCTGCAGAGCAGTTTGATTCACCCTTCCATGCATGACGCATGATATAACGCCCCTGGTAGTTAGTGCGATCCCCGGTCTCTATAAACTTAAGATCATCAGGAAAATGCTGCTGGTCATAGCGAACATGTAATCGGGTAACAAAAACATTTTGCGCAGCGGGCCGATTGCGTTGCTGAGCATCGGTTTCTGAATCCAGCCAGAAAGCACCAAGCTGTCGCAACTGTGTAGCTGTGAGCGGATCTGCAGCACAGGGATCACACCAGGCCATATCCCACGCATACTCAAGAAATACCGCCTTACCGTTTTCTTTTTCTGTTTGAACTGTGAACATATCTTTATAGAACTCCCCGAACCGGTTTTTGACAAAACCAGGGATCTCAACATCAGAGGGCATTTTTACAGTGCGATAGTTGGAGGTCTCAACCCGTCCGGTACGAGTTAACGCATAGACAAACAACTCCTGCTGACCATCTGCATTCAATGTACCCAATCGTATGGGTAACATGAACTTCGGACTTTCGAAGGCTATTTGCAAAGGTCGAAGATCACTGAATCCACCTGCCAACTGGCTCTCGAGATTGACTTTAGCTACAAAAAATCGCATACCTTGCTTGAGGTAACTGCCGACTACTTGTTCAGCACCTTCAGGCAATTGATAGTCATTGATTTTTAACCAATCGATAAGACCACCGCTCTCCTCAGCAGATAGAATCAATATATCGTATTCACCCACCGTATATTTAGCCTCAATAGTGACGCCCAGTTCTTCATCAGCTGTAACTGCTTTTTGAACAACACTATCCTCGACAGCTGATTCCGCCATCATGCGTTCATAACGAACCCGGCTGCACGGATCTTCATCAAAGTACTCAACCAGGCGCGGTGCCGTATAGGCGTCCAGATGATCAACCAACGCTTGATTCGCGACATTAATTTGTTCACGTTCAATAAAGGTTGGCACAGGCACCACCATCGCGAAATCCCGCACATCGCCCTTAAAGTCATTAGACATAGTAATTACAGTTCGATCTTTATCGCGAACCATTACCACCTGAGAAGCGCTGTTATATAAATCCGTATCAGCTTTGGCGACGTAGAAACCGCAGAAAGCCATTGCGCTGTTGGAACTCACTAACGTGAGCAACGCGGTGATAGACAACATCATTTTTAGCATGAGTATTTTCCCTAAAGTACAAATTAAAAATAGCCACCAGAGGCGCAAGCGTGACCAACGCATAGATAGCAGCTGCGGAAACGTAGAAGTAAAACTGCAATACAAATGTGAGGGCACTGACCAATACACCAAAAACTATTCTCGGCCGTGCGCTAACCGGTGTTGTTTTGGGGTCAGTAATCATAAAAAATGCGAATAGTAGCAAAGCACCGCTTTGCAACTGATGCCATGCAATTTCTATAGGATCACCAAGGTACCAACCACGAAACAGTACGAGTGCCGCAAACGACAATAGAAACGCAAGAGACACATCCAGTCGCTGAGCCCTGGTCACCACCAACAGACCAATACCCATCACACCGAATGCGAATAGTCCCAATGCCCCCCACTGACCGGGAGAAAGATAGGCATGCGAAGAAAGACCGGTAACAACGACCAATGCAAAAGCTGACGGGTTAAATAGATGGTGACCGTTGAAACGTAAATAACGCTTACTGACAATGGCAACAATAGCGGCCAGTGCTGCAATGAATAGCATATCTGTGCGCAGCAACAGCACTAACGACAACGCTGATATCAGTGCACTTTTTGCCTCATTAACCAGGCTTGTAAAGGAAGGAATGGTCGAAAACAACCCGTATTGGGTGAGCAGTGCGGCACCAATAATGGCGACTGCATTCGACAGGTGAATATCGAATCCAAGGACCGTGACACCAAACACCACAAAGGTGCTAAGTGCCACTATTTGATAATTGCGCGGATCCATCAACCGCCTCCGTTGCTGCGTAGTAACTTAATCGCAGCAGATCAGGAAACGGGGTTAAATAAATTAAGATCAGCTGCAGCAGTTCGTGCTGCAGCCACCTTTCTACAGAATGGTTTTTATTTGGCTTTTAATTTTGCGGCATAGTAGTCAACCATCTGCGATACCATTTCGTCGCCCTTACCCGATTCATCCGCTTCACGCAGGGCACCCAATGGCGCTGTGGACATCACGCTCTGAACACCGGCTTGCTCGGCCATTTTTGAGTAATAGCCAACATCTTTAGCAGCATTTTTTATCGCAAAAGCTAGCTGAGACGGGTCACCGTCTACGCCATAGCCTTTTACAAAATCCATCATCCCGCTGTGCAGTGGCCCGGCAGACATCACATCATATAGCGCCTTGCGATCAACCCCCTGCACGTCCGCCATCGCAAATGCCTCACACATCGCATTGGCTACCGTCATGCCAAAAAAGTTGTTGATCAATTTGACTGTGTGTCCGGACCCCAGAGCCCCCAGGTGGAAGACATTCTCGCCAACATCTGCAAGCACAGGATGCACTTTGGTGTAGGCGTCTTTGTCACCCGCGCACATGATATTTAACAGACCGTCAACCGCATGAGCCGGTGTCCGACCCAGTGGCGCATCCAGAAATTGCCCGCCTGCCTGCGCGACCGCTTCACCCAGTTTTCTGGTCGACGCAGGCAGCGACGTACCAAAATCAATCACCACAGCACCTGGCTGCAACCCGGCAATGACGCCGTCATTACCGTTCATGCGACTTTCCACCTGATCTGACGTTCCCATGCACAACATCACTATTTCAGACGCCTTTGCCAACTCACAGGCATCCGATGCTTCAGTAGCACCACGTCCTACAAGGGCCGTGATGTTCTCTCTCGACCGATTCCCGAGCACTGTTAGCGTGTGACCTTTGTCTATCAGTCGTCCAGCCATCGCGGCACCCATTAGTCCAACGCCTATAAATCCGATCTTGCTCATCATCGCCTCGCGATTGTAGTTTCAGTGAAGTGGAAGAGACTTATCTTATCTCAGTGCGCACGCAATTGACGCAGCATTTGGACATTTGTTGCATAATATACGGCTTCGAACTCCTTTCAGAGCAAACTTAATGACCGACGCTGATTCCATGACAGACTACGATGCGCTGCTACAACAACACCAGGCATTTAAGGCGCAAAACCTCAACCTGAATATGGAGCGCGGCCAACCCGCCGATGCCAATTTTGACCTAAGCCTGCCAATCCTCAGCGCCGTGCACGAAGGCAATTATATCACTGACAATGGAATCGACATTCGCAACTACCCGGGAGGCGTACTGGGGTTAGCAGAAGCTCGTGAGTTATTTTGCGAACAGCTCAATGTTGGCGCAGATGAACTGATCATGGGCAACAACTCAAGCCTTGAATTAATGAGTCGTTTTTTGACCTGGGCATTGTTGCGTGGCGTCAAAAACAGTGATGGTGGCTGGTACAACGATTCGCCAAAGCTGATTGTGGCAGTCCCGGGGTATGACAGACACTTCCTGCTGGCTCGCGAACTTGGCTTTGAACTCCTCACCGTTGATATGACCATCAACGGCCCTGATATGGACGCGGTTGAAAAATTAGTCGCCAATGATGCGTCAGTGAAAGGGATATATTTTGTTCCGACGTACAGCAATCCAACCGGCGATACGATCTCTCAGAAATACGCTGAACGATTAGTGAATATAAAGGCCGCTGCCGCCGACTTTACTATTTTCGCTGATGACGCCTATTCAGTGCATCACCTGGATGACAGCCCGCCCACGGCTCCCAACCTGTTGCAGATCGGTAAAGACAGTGGCAACCAGGATCGTGTGATTTTGTTTGGCTCAACCTCAAAGGTCACTTTTGCCAGCGGCGGGCTTGGCCTTGCCGGCATGAGTGTCGACAACATTAAGTATTGGTCTAAAGCCCTGAGCGCACAAACGATTGGTCCCAATAAAGCGGAGCAATGGCGGCATGTATTGTTTTTGCGGGACTACCCCAACGGCTTACGCGGATTGATGCAAGAGCATGCAAAAATTCTGAAACCCAAGTTCGACAAAGTACAGGAAATATTGAACCGTGAACTCGGCAACCTGAACCTCGCCACTTGGACAGACCCGCGCGGCGGTTACTTTGTCAGTCTTGACACAGCACAACCGATTGCCAGCCGTGTGGTGGAGCTTGCCAAAGAGGCCGGCCTTGCACTCACCCCCACCGGAGCAACCTTCCCCGATGGTGTCGACCCGTCTGATCGCAATATTCGATTAGCGCCGACCAGACCGCCGGTAGAGGAAGTGGAGACTGCGATGGAAATTGTCGCTTGCTGTATAAAGCTTGCTGCTGCGGAAATGACGCAGGCGAAAGGATAACGTTAGCGCGACGCGAAAAGGCTGATCGGGTTAACCACTATGGTTAACCCGACAGAGATGAGCAACATTGCCTTCCACGGAAAAAAAACTCTTACCCGTGGCTGGGTTCCCTCTTCCTGCTTAGCGACGGCTTCACTGACTTTCTCGTGAACTTTGCGCTCTATTTTTGCCGATGACTTTGGAAAAAGCATTGGCAACAGGTTGAGCAACAGTGTCAAAACAACAGAGGCCACCAGGGAAAGTACCAGAAAGTTTTGCATCGTCGTTAAGCCACTGTTCCAGCGGGTAGTTCGGCCAGTGTTGCATCTAATGCCTTACCCACACGATCAACCAGATCATCTACTTCAGACTTGTTAATAATCAACGGCGGGCAAAACGCCATGGCATCCGCCATGTTGCGGGTAAAGAATCCGTTCTCCATCGATTTCGCATTCGCTATTGCACCGAGTTGACCTGGTTTTTCCAGAGCAACTTTTGTCGCCTTATCTGTGACCAGTTCAATCGCCGCGATCAAGCCAACACCTCTGACTTCGGCGACCAGCGGATGTGACTCATACTGACGTAATCCTTCAAGCATATGCGCACCAACGCTCGCTGCATGTTCAACCAGATTGTCTTCTTCTATGATACGAATGGTTTCATTGGCAACCGCACACACCACCGGATGACCCCCACCGGTATAGCCATGGCCTAACACACCCACTTTGTTGCTTTCATCAGCAATCGGCGCAAACACCCGGTCATTAATCATTAGCGCAGATCCCGGTAGGTATGACGATGTCAATTGCTTTGAAAGCGTCATCATGTCGGGCTTAATGTCATAGGTTTCTGATCCAAACATGTTTCCTGTTCGACCAAAGCCGCAAATTACTTCATCTGCTACCAACAGGATGTCGTACTTGTTGAGCACCGCCTGTATCTTTGACCAGTAGGTTTTGGGCGGAACCACGACTCCACCAGCGCCCTGCACCGGCTCGGCAAAAAATGCAGCCACTGTATCCGGACCTTCGGCGACAATGGTTGCGTCTAATTCATCCGCCAAACGCGTGGCAAAGTCTTCCTCCGATTCACCTGCATGCCCTTCTCTCCAGTGATGCGGGCAGGTGACACGCACTACCGGCACGATGCAATCAAATGAGGTTTGATTGGCGGGCAAACCAGTCAAACACGCACCGGCCGTAGTCACCCCATGGTAGGCACGGTTTCTGGCAATAATTTTTTTCTTCTCCGGCTTGCCCAGAGCATTCGATCGATACCAACAAAGCTTAATCGCCGTATCGATCGCTTCTGAACCGGAGTTAGTAAAAAACGCCTTGCTCATCGGGCCGGGGACCATTTCCACCAACTTATGAGCAAGATCTGCTGCCTGTCCATGCCCCTTGTGAGCAAAGGTATGGTAATACGGTAGTTTTTGCATTTGTTGTGTCGCAACATCTACCAGACGTTGCTCACTGAATCCCAGCGCAGTGCTCCATAAACCCGCCATCGCTTCGATATACTTGTTTCCGGAATTGTCCCAAACATGCACGCCCTTGCCGTTTTCAATAATTAACGGCCCTACTTCACTATGTTTCAACGCATTGGTATAGCCGTGAAGGTGAGCTGCTGCATCACGCCCCTCAACTGAATTTGGCAAAGTGTTCATATTTGAATTCCCATAAATCGGACTTCTGTCATTCTATGGCTTACAAAGGTGGAATTTCCACTTTTTTTGCACATTACTGGCCGATACTTCAAGCTGTAGACATCCGTCACCTTTTGTTTCCGCAAACTCGTATGCGTTTAAAGTATCAGCTATTTATTACCTTATTGATCGCCAGCGCGTTGCTTGTGGCTCTCATGTTTGTGGTCAGCAGTTTTAGTTTCAGCAGAGGATTTCTTAATTATATCAACAACGCAGATATCGAACGTCTCAACCCGCTTGTCGGGGCGCTGGAAAATCAATACGTCAACGATGGTAGTTGGGAGCCTGTCACTTCAGACCCCGGTCTTTGGAAAAAGTTAATACGTTCGAGTGAGCTCCAAAACCGTCGTCACAGACGAGCAGAGAAAGGATCAAAGGAGCGGCGCCCACCGCCACCTCCAAACAATCGCATCGAACGCAGGCTGATTCTTGCGAACAGCGAAAAACAAGCGCTGGTCGGTCGTATCAATAAAAATAAACAACCGACCTGGCAAGCCATAAACAGTGATGGCAAAGTGGTTGGCTATCTTGGGTTAAATCCATTACAACGGCTTGACAACCAATTTGATCAGGCATTCGAAAGCCAGCAAAAAAGAGGTTTTGCGCTCGCAGGTCTAAGCATGGTTTTGCTGTCAGCGCTGCTGGCGGCGCCTCTTGCATCACGAATTGTGAAGCCGATATTAAGCGTTAAAAGCACCGTGGCAGAAATCAGCCAGGGCAATTTCAACCATCGCATTAAAACCGATCGGCGCGATGAAATTGGAGATCTGGCCACAGACATAAACAAGCTCGGAGCAACGCTTGAACAAAACAGAGAGGCACGCCAGCGCCTTGTTGCTGAAATTTCCCATGAACTGCGCACACCGGTTGCCGTACTACGTGGCGAACTCGAAGCACTACAAGATGGTGTGCGGGCACTCAACAGCAGTTCTGTTGATTCCTTGCATGCAGAGACCATTAAACTCAACCGACTCATTGATGACTTGCACACATTGTCCCTGGCAGATGCCGGAGCATTGGATTATCAAATGGAACCTATTAATCTGCGCGACCTTGTTAACAAGCAAATAGAACACTATCAGTTTCTGGATAATGAACTGGCAGTCACGGTTGATACTAAAGGAACCACCCATTATATAAGCGGTGACAAGCAACGCCTCGAGCAACTGATTGATAACTTAATGCAAAACTCATTACGTTATACAGACACACCCGGCTCAATCACCATTCTAATAGACAATGACATTGCTAATAAAAGCATCAAGCTTGTATGGTCAGACTCTGCACCCGGAGTTCCATCAGATGCACTGGAGAAACTCTTTGAACCGTTGTTTAGAGCGGAGCAATCCCGCAGCCGTCAATATGGTGGATCAGGGCTCGGCCTGTCGATCGTCAAGAAAATCGTTGATGCTCACCATGGCACGTGTATCGCAGCACACTCAGACACCGGAGGCTTACGAATATCCGTGAGCTTTCCAATACTGCAAGGGGAGCAGAGTTGAATATCGCTATCGTCGAAGACGAACCGAAGCTTGCGGCGCTTTTAAACGAATACCTGCAAAAAGAAGACTATCAAACGTCTATTTATTCAGACGGTACTGAGGCGCTGGAGAAGCTACAACTCACTCCGCCAGATCTGATACTGCTGGATTTAATGCTACCCGGCACCGACGGATTGACTATTTGTCGAGAAATCAGAAAAACCTCGAACGTACCCATCATCATGCTCACTGCAAGAGTGGAAGAGATTGACCGGCTACTTGGTTTGGAAATTGGCGCAGACGATTATATTTGCAAGCCATATAGCCCGCGCGAAGTTGTCGCACGGGTAAAAGCCGTTCTTAGAAGAGCTGAGCCACAAACAACAAGCGATGACGAACGATTCGTACTACTTGAGCAGGAAGCACTGGTAAAGGTAAACGGCATTCCGTGCACATTAACCCAGGTTGAGCTTTTATTACTAAAAACCATGCATGCACACCCTGGGAGAATATATAACCGACAACAGCTGATGCACCGCATTTACCCGGACAACAGAATAGTCAGCGATCGAACCATAGACAGTCATGTTAAAAAGCTACGCCAAAAACTCAAGGCGCTGGATACTGAAAATGAGTACATCCACTCTGTTTATGGTCTTGGCTATAAGTTCGAATTGATCAATTGACAACAATCTGTGCCAATCAATCCGCTCCACAGGCATCCACTTCATCAGTGAAGCTTCCCATTGAGGTCTGCCTTGTTAAACAATGACAGACATCGGCCTACGGGGAATGGCTGTTGCCTTTTCAAGAGTAGCTTTACTGTGACAGACAAATACCAGGCTCCCGCAGACGCGGCTGAGTAAAGTGACAAATGACCCGGATTCAGCATGCATGACCATCAGGTTGAACCTGGTACGTTAGACATGAATCTCTTTGCCTCGTCGACTCATATGACCAGATTGTTTGCAACAGTACACTAGATACATTCTCCGTTCTTGCGAAGTATTTACACAATTTATTCCGATAATTGTTTTGAGCCAGACAGAAAAGCTCGAACTGATCTACACCCTGGAACCCCCAGTGATCAGAATCTCTTAACAATCAAAAGGCAAGAAAAATGATCAAGCAAAACAAAACCAAATCAGCCCTCGCCGTATTACTGGCAACTCTGGTGTCCGCACCACTGTGGGCAGTGGGCAACGTCACCCTCACCGACACTGATGGCGATGGCGTCATATCGGCAGATGAAATTATGCAAAGCCGCGACGCACGACGGTCTGCAGCAGCCCTGGAATTTGACACTGATGGCGATGGCGAACTATCTCGCTCAGAACGTAAAGCCATGAAAGAAGCACGCAAGGCCTCTATGGTTGCCGAATATGACACCGACGGCGATGGAGAGTTATCTCGCGCCGAACGCAAAGCCGCTAAACAAGCGCGTCGCTCCGCACTTGAATCACAACTCGATGTCAATCAGGACGGCAATGTTTCTGATGTAGAGCGGGCAGGATTCGATCAGGTGAAAGAAGAAAAAGGTGGTAGAGGTCGCGGCCATAAGCATGATAAAGACGACCGAGGTCACAAGCGAGGCGAACGTGGTGACCGCCAGAGTAACAACGAAGGCACTAGTAACTAGTAACTCCCATTAGCACACGCCGCTTGCAAAGCAAGCGGCCGGCAATGAACCTAGACAAATACCTTATAACCACTTTTACAGACAACACCTATCATATCTGGCGTCCTTTTCGAGGCTTGTATCGGGGTGTTGTCCAACCATACAACAATGCTGCTGCTCTAAGCGCAAAAGCCAGCAAAACGCCGATAACTATGGATACCCCCTTATCGACTTGAAAGCTCATGAGTAGTGCGAAGCATGATGCACCGAGCAACGCAGCACTAATATAGATTTCATCACTTAAAAGAACTGATTTTTCACCGGTAACAACATCACGAAAAATCCCCCCGAAGCTTGCTGTCATAACGCCTGTAACGATGGCCGCAAAAGGAGACACTCCATACTCCAATCCTATCATTGTCCCCATCACACAATAGGCAGCCAAACCTATAGCATCAAGCCACAACAATAGGCGATATCGGTATTCGACCAGGTGCGCGGTAAAAAATACTACCATTGCCACTAGCACACAGACCACTATATACAGTGATTGCTCTACCCAGAAAACAGGAAGCTTTCCCAATATAAGATCACGCAGCGTGCCGCCCCCCATACCAGTAATAGCTGCAAGAAAAATAAAACCAACAATATCCAGCTGCTTACGGGAAGCGGCCAAAGCACCTGTCGCTGCAAACACCGCAACACCTGCAAAGTCTAAAAACAATAAATGATCAATTGATTGCATGAGCGAATCATAGCGACATGGTTTGAAAATGACACGTCTTTAGCCGATATTTCCATCGACAGCACGCAGCACGCAACTGCGTTGCAGCGCTTAAAAAGGGGGCAGCCATTGCCTGCGAACTGCGTCACTGCGAAGCACAGACTTTTACCCTGACACCACACAACACCAGCAGCAATGTACTACCTTATTGGCCAGCAGCCTTCTCCGTCAGGCCAAAGGAGCCACCGCGGCACTCGGCGTTTACACTGGCGCATCAATTCATTCATTAGTCTGCTGCCAATGACACCTGTGCAACTGTTGCGACGCTCCAATCTCTTTTAGTACCTGACGATATGCCGACAGATTTGTATCTGTTATTTCCGGATTAACACCGATCCGCGCCTTCTCAATCAAATAAAAAAACCTATCAAGTTATAAAAGCCCAACCAAACGTGCGCTCAAAATCAACTTTCCTGAGAATTCAAGCAAGGCTCGTTCTCCCACCTTCTCGTCCCAAAACCAGCATCTTCTGTCCGTGGTTGCCATCGCTGTTCATCAATTTGGAATCGGTCAGATCGATTTACAAATTTTCCAGCCAGACTGCATCCATTCAGGTCTCGGCTGATTATTATCGACCGAATTCGCAGGCAGAGAATTTCAAGCCTGGATTGTGCAATCCCAACTCGGTCGCTGGCTGAATGTATTTGCCGGCACAATGTTCATCGGCCTGGCTGCGCAACTGGATGCAGCGGTCGAGTCTGAATACAGAGCAACGTCCAAATATAGATTTGCACCACACTTTCCAGCTAAAAACGACACAAAACCTTGGTGTGATTTTTTTCCCATTGATTTTCAGAGCAACAGAATTCACAATAGACTCCACAGCGTTTGGCCTGTACGCTCGACCTCGTAGGAGCGATAACCTAAGGAGAATTACAACAATGATGTACACCCTTTCACGAACCATCGTAGCATCCGCTGCAGTAATGATGGTATCCGGCTGCCTGTCGACAGCCCCTGTACTCGGCGGATCATCCGGCAACACCATCACTGGTGCTGCGGGTGGTGCAACCGCTGAGGGTCAGAATTCGGCATTGGAAAACTGTGAAGCACCACTTGGCACCATGGCCCTGTTTGAAGACACCGCGCGCCCCTGGTGGAATCGGTTTTACACCGATTACCCGCAACTTGGCAGCACACTGCCAGTACTCAGACTAATGATTCAGCAGTCGAACTGCTTTGTCGTTGTTGAGCGTGGCACTGCCATGAAAGCGATCAATGCAGAGCGGGCACTGGCGGCAAGCGGAGAACTCAGAGAATCAAGCAATTTTGGCGCGGGTCAGATGGTTTCTGCCGACTACACAGTCTCACCGTCTGTTCAGTTTGCAGCGAAAACCGGCGGCGCCGGTGGCGCACTTGTTGGCAGCTTGCTTGGCAGCGTTGGCTCAGCCATTGCCGGTGGGCTTAAACGCAATGAAGCTTCAACCACTCTTCTACTGATAGACAACCGAAGTGGTGTTCAGGTTTCTGCGGCAACCGGAAGTGCGAAGAACTTTGATTTCGCCGTATTCGGCGGCCTGTTTAATGGTGGCTTTGCAGGCGCTGGCGGCTATTCAAGCACACCTGCCGGTAAAATTGTCACCGCTGCATTCGCAGATTCCTACAACCAAATGGTAAAGGCGCTGCGCAACTACAAAGGCCAGGAAGTGGAAGGCGGCTTGGGAACAGGTGGCAAACTCACCGTTCAGTAGTAATAACAAACAGTTGCCACCACAAGGTGGCAACTGTTGTTTAGTTGTTCTCTTTATCCGCCGTCACCGACAATTGCTCTAACTCGTTAAGCTTGTCCGCCAGTTGATCCAGAAACGCCTTATCAAACTTCGACGGATCAGCCCAGAACTTACCCGTTACGCGGCATTTATTGGATAATTTCGATAAACCGATATCCTCCAGTGCAAAAGACAATTCAGTCCAGCGCAGTGATAGTTCGCGTTCAATCGTTATAGATTTCCTGCCACCATCTTTGATCTGACGAATATAAATCTCTGTTTCTCTTACCGCTAGAATCACGCTACGAAGCGCCTTGCGGGACTCTGTCTTGCGATCGTTTCCTGCACGACGGAGATTACTGATCCAACGCTTCACATGCGTGAGCACACCAATCAGATCAGCTGCTGTTAATTCAAGCCCTGTCATGTATCACAACTGAAAGACGATAAAGAAAGCACTTTTAAATAATTCCAACGTTGCTCTATCAATAACTACCCTTTGGTAGCCCCTAGCGTCAAACCAGCTATAAAGTGCTTCTGCATAGCAAAGAACATCAACACCGGTGGAACTGCTGCTAACAGTGAAGCGGCTGACACCAAATGCCATTGCTGAACAAATTCACCGTTGAGTGTGCGTACACCCACCGTGATCGGTAGATTGGAATCATCGCGAATCAGCACCGAAGCCCAGAAGAAATCGTTCCAGATGAAAGTAAAAATCAGCACACAAAGCGCTGCGACGGCGGGCTTAACCAACGGCAACACTAAATGCCAGAATATCTTAAACTCATCGACCCCTTCAAGCCTTGCAGATTCAATTAGCTCAAACGGCAGCGCTTTAATAAAGTTACGCATAAACAAGGTACAGAATCCGGTCTGAAATGCGGCATGGAACATCACCAGGCCAGGCACGGTATTAATGATCTCAAGTCGATTCGACATATCGACGACGGGCAGCATTAAGATTTGAAATGGTACAAAGTTTCCGGCGACAAACAAAAAGAACAATGGCAATGCCCATTTGAACTTATATATCGCCAGTGCGTAGCCGGTAAGGCATGCCAGTGCCACCGATATTATTGTTGTAGGAACCGCTATCATTAACGTATTTAGCAAGTACTGAAGCGCATCAGTTTTAGCAAACACCTCACCGTAATTCTGAAGCAACTGAAAAGAGCTGGGAATACCAAACACGTTGCCCGTGGCGATATCAGACGCAGGCCGAATAGACGTCATAAAGATAGCGAGCAAAGGCAACAGCCAGAGGAACAACGCCACCGGCAACAACACCTTGTAGGCCAGGCGAAGGCCTACTGATGATTTCTCAATCGGACTCGGAAACATTTATCTGGCCTCCATTTCGTCCTGATACATCCGCCACAGGAAGTAGCTAATGTAGACCAACATGATCAAGAACAACACCGTGGCAATGGCCGAACCATAACCATAACGCCCCACGCCTTCGCCAACCGCCTGATCGTACATGTAGTAAGCCAGAACGTTACTTGACCCATAAGGACCGCCCTGCGTCATTGTGGCGATCATATCAAATGATCGAAGCGCACCAATGACGGTCACCACAATCGCTATAAAAGTCGCAGGCTTAAGCTGCGGAAGCACCACATGGCGCAACATCTTCCAACCCTTTGCACCATCAAGACGCCCGGCCTCAATTTGATCTGAAGAGATATTATTCAAGCCAGTCAGATATAAGATCATGCAATAGGCGATTTGCGGCCATAGACCTGCGGCAATAATTCCATAAGTTGCCATGGTCTCATCCCCGAGAATGGAAGGTGGCTCCGGCGAACATACTCTCGTGAGATTACCCATAATATTGGTTTTGGTTTCGCAAAAAAACCAACTCCAGATTTCACTCAACAGGCCAAACTCCGGATTATATGCCCAGGTAAATATCAGGCCGACAACCACTTGCGAAATTACAAATGGAAAGAAAAATAGTGACTTGTAAATTCGGATACCGCGTACGGTCTGATTCAAAAATAAAGCGATGAACAAACCGATTGGCACTGCCAACATAAAAAGCAGCAACCACAGCAGGTTATTCCAAAGGGAGGTATAAAAATTCGGATCATTCAGTAACAGTTTATAGTTATGCAGTCCGACCCATTCCCCCGTCCAGATACCGTTGATGTCATACAAACCATTCCAGCGGGTAAAGGAATAAGAAATCGACTGGAAGATCGGCACGATCACGTAGATCATGAAGAATACCAGCCCAATCGACAGAAACATCCAGGGCGCTATTGCGACTTTATTGCGCTTGTAATAAGACAGGCTGGTGATTAGAAAGAATGCGGCGGCAATAGCACCAATCAGTAAACTGATCCGAATAAAAAATGTCGGCTCTCGCGCTTTAATATTTTGCGAATAGCCAAACAGCTCTTGAACGAGGTCCGTACTGACAAACATCAGCGCTGCCACACACAAAACCAGAACAACGCCAGCTGCTATCGCACGCCCTGTGGCGGTAGCGAATCGATCAGTCAGTACAGTTGTGTTGCTCGTCACTGCGTTCTCCGAAGCGGATACAACGGATGGGGATGTAGAATCTAGAGAAAAAAGGCCGGCTGCAAGCAGCCGGCCTCCAACTACCTACTTATATACTTCAGCTTGTACTTTATCGAGATTTTCAAGCACTTCGTCCAAAGTTGAAGGATCCAACATAAAACGTTGAAAGCCTTGCATACCTTCTTTAGCCATCGCTGCTGGTGCATCACGGTCATAGAACTGTGCCAGTCCCGCAGCAGTAGACAATGTTTCCATGCCTTCTACGATGAATTTGTCATCTGTGTTGATCTCTGCCTCAGCATTAGGTGGAAGTTGGCCAATCGCTTTGTTCCACTCACTTTGAACTTCAGCCGTGGCGATGAAAGAAAGGAATTTCTTTGCGTTTTCTACGTTCTTGGCTTTTGCAGGAATAAAGAAAGCATCAGCAGGCGCTTCTTCAGCACGTGGTAGACCGGCAGTGATTTCAGGAAACTGGAAGAAATCAATTTGCTCGTCTGTCAGACCGGCATCCTTATACTGGCCAACAGAGAAGTTACCCATTACGTACATTGCTGCATCACCGTTTGCAAATGGTGCAATCGCATCCTGCCATGACATAGTGGCGTGAGTGCTTACGAAAGAACAGCGATCAAGCATCACTTCCCAGTTAGCGAAAGTAGCGCGAATGCGATCATCAGTGTATTTGATCTTGCCTGCAGTCAGGTCGTTGTGAACATCATAACCGTTGGTACGAAGATTCAGATAATCAAATACGCCAGCCGCAGTCCATAGGAACTTGGTACCGATAGTGAATGGGGTCACGCCTGCTTCTTTCATCACATCACAGTTACTGAGAAGCTCGTCCCAGGTTTTCGGCTCGCTAAGGCTTAGCTTGTCATAGATGTCTTTGCGGTAGTACACGCCCCACTGATAGTACGAGTATGGAACGCCCCACTGCTTGCCATCACGAGTCATCGTTGGCTTGATGGCGTTAAAGTTACTCGCAAGGTTCTCATCTGATGCCCAAAGATCAGAGATATCCATAAACAAACCCGCATCAACGAAAGGACCCATGCGATTGCCCGGGTACCAGGTGATAACGTCGGGTGAATCGTTCTGAAGCGCGTTACGAATAGATCCTTTGTGTGCTTCGCGATCGCCATTATTGGCAGTCACGTTTATGTCAGGGTTGGCTTTTTTGAAGGCTTCAACCGCCGCATCATAGGCCGCCTTCTTGTCAGGGTTCAGATCATCAAAGGTGATGATAAGATCGCTCGCCATTGCAGACGTCGACATCAGGGCTGCCGCTGCGATGCTCGCTATTGAAAAATTGAGTTTAAATTTCATTCGATGAAATCTCCGTTTAAACAAGACACAGACCGGCAATTGGCCTGCAATAAATAGTCACTACTGATCGCCGATCATAACATTCCTGATTTGAACAGGAAGTGCCATTTGCGAAGAATACAATGACAATAGGGGTCCAGTGCTCCGCTGCGCTTATCACCAACACTGAAGGCGACGCCCGACAAGCAATATTTGAAAATATCGGAAAAACACAGGTACCATGAATGCAACATCGCCGTTGCAATCTGACAAATAAAACCCAACCTATCTCATGAGGCTCTCCCTTGGCTGATGTAGAACTAAAGTCCCTGAAGAAATCATTCGGCAAGATTGACGTAATTCATGGAGTTGACTTATCAATAAACTCTGGCGAATTTACGGTTTTTGTCGGACCATCCGGATGTGGAAAATCAACCCTGCTTCGGTTAATTGCCGGTCTTGAGGACGCCTCCAGCGGCTCAATTCACATCGACAAACAGGACGTAACAGACGTCGAAGCCGCAGACCGTGGTATTGCCATGGTGTTCCAGTCATATGCGCTTTACCCGCACATGACCGTCAAAGAGAACATGGGCTTCGGCCTCAAAATGACCGGCCATGATGAAAGCCTGGTTGAAGAGCGAGTCCAAAAGGCGGCAAAAATTCTACACCTTGAACCGCTGCTTGACCGCAAACCGAAAGCCTTGTCCGGTGGACAACGACAACGAGTGGCCATCGGACGCTCCATCGTTCGCGAACCCAAGGTGTTCCTGTTTGACGAGCCGTTATCCAATCTGGATGCTGAGCTACGCGTGCGCATGCGCCTGGAAATAGCAAAGCTACACAACGACCTTGGCGCCACAATGGTTTATGTCACCCATGATCAGGTTGAAGCCATGACACTGGCCGATAAAATCGTCGTGCTGCGTGCAGGTAAGGTGGAGCAGATCGGTGCACCGATGCATTTATACAATGATCCGGATAACGTCTTTGTGGGCGGGTTTATCGGATCACCACAAATGAACTTTCTAAAGGCAGAAGTCACCACAAGCGGTGCACTACAACTAACTGAATACACTAGCGATGCATTCACTGTACCTGTTCAATCGCAACTATCACCTGGCAGCACAATACTTGTTGGAGTACGCCCGGAACACTTCAGCTCTACCGGCGGCGCTTCTCTGGAAACCCGAATCGAGGTCATTGAAAGCCTGGGCGGATCATCCTTTGGCTACGCTAACCCGGAAAGCGAAACACCTTTGACCTTAGCCATTGAAGAACAGCAACTAGCTGACGCCAAAGGTGACTTCACTGCAAGATTCGACGCAGATCGCGCCTTCCTGTTCGACCCGGACAGTACGCTTCGAATTCGCTAACCGTACCGACACGGCCAGCGAAACACTTATAGACGCCAGACAGCCACCTCTGCAGGTGGCAATTCCGCACCACCCAATACAAAGTCACATTCACTGTCGAGCTGTTCAGTTTGCGGCCCGTAGTTAAAAACAAAAACGAACCGACCGGCACGTCGAATGCGTAACCCTTCCCCACATCGCATAGTGTCAATTTCAGCGCCACGCAATCTCTCTTCAATAAAGCGCAACAGTGAATCAGACTCCAGGCAAGCATTAAGGTAGTGAATATTGTCACTACAATAGTGAAAACCCCAACCATCATCGAAGTGGGCATTTGCTTTCAAATTACCCGCTACCTTTTCACGCCACCTGACGGCGGTGTATCCGTTAGAGGCAGGAACCTTTACAAAATCCGGCAGCGATTCTACGCGGCTCACTTTGATGGGCAACACACTCTGCAATGCACCGGGCGGCAAATTGTCGGGTATTGAGTATTCTTCTGTTTTGCTTCCACATCGAGGGCCAATAAGGACATGGCCTGAATAGGCCTTGAGTTCACTTTGCAACCCGGGTTCTACGGAGACACTGTTCGATAACACCACAAGCCGGTACCCCTCAAGAGCAGCCTGCGGACTAATGATGTCTACATCAACTCCACACCTTCTTATGGCGGTATACACTTCCTGCACCCATTCGAGCGGGCCATAGTTGATGCCTTGTGGCTGTATACGAAGCATTTGATCACCGGCGTAGTCAAATACCATCGCAACCGGCGCTTTCGCATCTACTGCAGTGTTTACACCTGCAGCTTCAAGCGCCTGTAAATCAGCGCACAGTCCTCTGACTTCTTGTGCAGCTTCATCTTCAGTGCCGTCCGGTAACAATAGACCAGTATGCATTTGCTCCTGTGCAGCAGGCAACTGGCGCCACCTGAACCAGGACATCAGTTCAGCACCGTGGGCCATCGCTTCCAATGCCCACAATCGAACCATACCGGACAACGGTGCAGGGTTGTGTGGCGCCCAGTTTACCGGCCCGGGCTGTTGCTCTATCACCCACAGTCGGCCGATGCCACGATACAGATCATGATGAAAAGCAGAAGAGTCAGGATGACCGGTGCGATACCACTTTTTTAAATCATCTTCGTTTATGCCATCACGATCAAGAAAGCCCAGTGGGTAGTTATCCCATGCGGCGATCTCAAGATCAGCACCGGTAGTGTAGTGATCAAACTCAGTGAAGTTGCCCATGTAGTTGTGCATCACATCACGACCGGGTGAGTGCTCTCTTATGAGCTCTACCTGCAGGCGATTAAACGACGCCACCTGATCAGAGGAGAATCGCCAGAATGCCAATCGGTGTGCCGGGTTAAGCTCCGTGACTGCCAACATCGGCAAGGGTATCTGGTCAAAACTGGTGTACTCCATACTCCAGAATACATTGCCCCAAAGCGCATTCAAGTTATCAATGGTTTTATAGCGCGCCCTGCACCAACGCTTAAATGCAGCCAGCGCATCTGCCGAGTAGCTGACGATCGTACTGTGACAGCCATACTCGTTATCGGTCTGCCATGTGGAGATTGCCGGGTGCTCACCGAATTCAACCAGCACTTTTTTAACAATTCGATCACACTCACGGCGATAGGCAACAGAAGAAAAACAATAGTGCCTGCGCGAACCAAAGCCGCGCGCCTTGCCTTGCTCATCAATTGCTAGAATTGATGGCTCTTCATCGATCAACCATTTAGGAGGCGTAGCTGTGGGCGTCCCCAGTACGACTTCAAGCCCTTCAGCGTGCAACACATCAAGCGCGCGGTGCAACCAGTCAAAATTAAATTGATCACGTGAAGGTTCCAGTCGGCTCCAGGCGAACTCACCGACCCGTACCACACTGATTCCGAGTGCACGCATGCGTTTAGCATCGTCCGGCCATTGTGCTTCCGGCCAGTGTTCAGGGTAATAGCATACGCCAAGCTTCATGAGTCAACCACGCAGTTGCGCAGCTGCTCTGCTGCATGTTCCGGCTGAAGCGGATTAACAATATTGTTACTGCCCGCCTCCGCTCCCGCAAGATACTTCACTTTTTCCAGATCCCGCAGCGGCGGTTGCATGGCTATATGAAAATGCCAGTGCCTGTTGTCTTCGTGGTCATCGCAAGGGGCGTTGTGTATCAACGTGATATTGGGCGCCGGGCGTTGAAACAGGATGTCGTATCGTTTGGCTTGTCGTTGATATACACCCGCAAGGTCCTCGAGTTCCTCGTCGTTCAAGTCAGTAATCATTGGCACCTGGCGGTGTGGAATGACCCAGGTTTCATATGAAAAGCGCGCTGCAAACGGCACGATCACAGAGCAATGCGTAGATTGCTCTACAAGATTACCTACACAGGTCGGGTGTTGTAGAAGATTCTTTAACATCCCCTGCTGCGGGTTCTGAGCAGCATAGCTTGCCTGTGACTGTCGCATTCGTTGACCCGTATCGGTGACAAACGGATAAGCATAGATTTGTCCGTGCGGATGAAGGTTTGACGCACCCGTCTCAACCCCTTTGTTTTCAAAGATCAGCACTTGCTTAATGACCGGGTCCGACGATAGGGTTTTAACCTCATCACACCACAAATCCACCACGCCACGCATTTGCTCACGGGTTAGATCAGGCAACGTTTTATGATGTTTTTCAGACCAGCACAACACCCTACATTTTCCTGTGGCTGCATCACGTTTGAATAAAACATCGGCCGCGACATCTGGTTGCGGTGCGTGCGCCGCCAACGACGGAAAGTCATTGTCCATCGATCTTGGGCCATGATAGTCAGGATTCACTTCACCATTCGCACGAGTGACTCTCGGGCACAAAAAACAAGCCGGATCATGCTCCGGTGGAATTTCCGTCTGCAGATCACTGGTTAGACCTGACCACGGGCGCGCGGTGGTATTGGCAGATATAATGACCCACTGCTCGAGCAAAGGGTGCCATCGCCTTTCCCAATTGCCTGTTACAGCGTTTTTTTCAACACTCATGATTGCACCTCACTGACACCATCGGTAGCAGTGGTCACGTAAAAGCTTGCTTCAAGATCGGTGCTCTTTTGATACTGCCGGCCTACTTCTACGATAAACGGTTCGACTTTGTCTGCATGCACCAGACTCACGGTACAACCTCCAAAGCCTGCGCCCGTCATCCGACTGCCAATAACACCTTCTGTGTTACTGGCCAGATCCACCATACAGTCGAGCGTATAGCTTGACACTTCAAACAGATCACGCAGCGACACATGTGATTGATACATTAACTGTCCGAATTCCTCAAGCGCGCCATTCTCAAGTGCCACCGTCGCGCGTTTAACACGATCAGACTCCTCAACGACATGTGTTGCCCGGTTGCGCACAACAACATCTGTCAACAAATGGCTGTGCTCTTTCAGTTGTGATGGCGTTACATGCGCCAACTGCTCTACCTTGGTCAATGGCGCTAGAATCGCCAGCGCAGATTGACACTCTGCCACCCTTTCATTGTAAGCGCTGCTTTTGAGTTCACGTGGCTGATTAGTATTGCCAATCACAATTCTGTATTCACCCAGGCTAAGCGGTACTTGTTGATACTTGAGTGTGTCGCAGTCAAGTGCGATGGCGAAATCTGCTTGCGCCATGGCGATAACAAACTGATCCATAATGCCGCACTGAACATTAATAAAGTCATTCTCGGAACGCTGTGCAAGAAGTGCCAACTCTTGCCGCGATAGATCAGCACCTACAAGTGCATTCACCGCAAACGCTGTTAAAACAGAGATAGAAGCAGATGAAGACAAACCCGCGCTCTGTGGCAAGTCACCGCTATAGTGAAATTTGTAGCCATCAACATTAAACCCCAGCCTGGCGAACTCCACCATCACACCAAGTGGATAGTTAACCCACTGCTTATCAACCGGTTGTGCATCAACAGCCACATTGACGGTGCCGGAAAATTCAAGTTGCTCAGACGAAAGCGCTACTCCGGAAACAGATGCATCTTCAGTCACGGTAACCTGTGTGCCACGATTGATCGCACAGGGGAACACCAGGCCACCATTAAAATCGGTGTATTCACCGATCAGGTTCACCCTGCCAGGTGCATGGAACGTTCTGATCGTAGTCATGCTGCATTCACCTCAAGCAATATCGCAGTTTGCGCAGGCATCACAGGCAGTGTTAATCCCACTGTCATCAGTAGTTTTCCGTTAAGGGTGATTGGTTCGTTCAGCCAGGCAGGTATTTTTTTAGTAAACGCTGAAAGCTGGCTCAAATTATCACTCACAAGCGAGACTCGATAATCTCGTTCCGGCTGCAATCCTTTAAGAACAAAAGACCCCGGTAGGGTTGAAGACAAACTGGACACCGCCGTGGCGAACCACAAAGAGGTGTTTTGATCAGCACTCACCAAGCCACTACAAACTAAATGCTCAACCGCCGATTCAAGCCGCCAGGTGGTGCTTTGTGAAATCCAACTTCTGTGTTGTTTATAAAGTGCCACATAGTGCCGCAGTGTTTTAATTTCAGCATCATCAAGCACCCGCGCATCGATTTCATAACCGAACTGACCCTGCAGTGCAACTATCGCGCGCGTGTGTATATTGATATCCCTACCCGTCAGATGCGCTTCTGCATGACCGACGTGCGCCCCCATGATTTCCGGTGGGTTAAAGTAGCTGTATCCTCGTTGAATTTTCACACGATCAATGGCGTCAATAGAATCTGATGTCCAGACTCGACCGGTGTATTTGAGAATGCCCCAATCCGCCCGGGCACCACCGGAACTACATGACTCTATCTCAAGCGATTCAAACTCAGTGGTGAGTTTGTCTATTAGTCGATAACAAGCAAGCGTCTGCTTTGCCATCTTGCTGCGCACACCGTCACCTGCCAACACAATATCTCTATTGTGATCCCACTTGATGTAGTCGACCTTGTACTCCTTCACCAGTGCCGCGATGCAGTTATACAGATAGTCAAACACCTCCGGCTTATCTATATTCAACACCAACTGATTTCTCGCCAGCGGAGTATCGTAAGGCGCCAGGTGCAAGGCCCAGTCGGGATGATTGCGATAGATTTCACTGTCAGGGTTAACCATTTCGGGTTCAAACCATAAGCCAAACTGCATCCCCTTTGAGCGCACGTGATCAACTACCGGGTGCAAGCCCTGCGGATAAATAGTGGTATCAACCACCCAGTCACCCAAACCTGCATGATCAGAACGACGCGCTGGAAACCAGCCATCATCAAGAACGAATCGCTCCGCGCCCACCTCTGCTGCTGCATCAATAAGCGCCTGGAGCGTTTTTATATCGTGATTGAAGTACAGCGCTTCCCAACTGTTGGCGTGCACCGGCCTTTGTATGCGTGTCCAATGAGGGAGTATTTTCTCACGCATAAACCGATGCAGAGAATGACTGGCAGCGTTCATTCCGGCTTGTCGAGTAAAGTGAACGGACGGCGCACTATACGATTCACCCGCTCCAAGCCGCAATTCACCCGGATCAAGAGAGACACCCGCCTGATACACTAGCCTGCCATCACTGAGCAACTCCACAGTCGTACTGTGGCTGCCACTCCAGGCCAAATTGGCTGCCATCACATCACCTGTTTGCTCACCAAATCCGGACTCCCCGACAACCACCCCGGGATACCGCTCATGACTAGTGCGACCACGATGGCTTTGCAGCAGCAACACCCCTGTCGCAATTTCAGAACGCTGAGTTTGAAACTCCAAGCCCCAACGACCATGAATATGCATGCATTCCCGGTATTGACCCGGCAGCGGCATACTCGCGCTGGCCAGCCAATCAACCGTGTAAGGCTCTGCGGATTGGTTTACGAGGGTTGTCACGATAGATAAAACACCCGTTTTTTCATGCAGTGTGAGTGCAATTGAAAGCGCAAGCCCCGCCACCTCATCCGCAAGTTCAACGGTCAGCCCGTCTGTTTGTGTCACTACCGCTACGCGTTTAAAACGATGATCAAATGCGCTTCCATCTCTGTGTCCCCGTAGCGCCGGTGCACAGTCAATTCCACTCGATCTTTCAGGAAATAACGAAACCGGCACCGGCGCATCAAACTTTGCCATCGGCAACGGTAAATCGGTTATCGCCTGCAAACGCCGGACATCAATATCAGCCGGTAAATTTTCGCCGTACCAGACGATTGACGGCACATCATCAACCGCGGTTGCCAACAACAGCAGTGTGGTATCAACAGCATTGAACTTCCATAAAGAGGAGGTCATTTGTATGTATTCCGGGGTAAATAATTGTGCGATCGGTATTGCGCGGGCGGGTCAGGAAAACGCGTTGCAAAGTTACCAAATGCGACATCAGCATACAATGAGCCGTTGCCCACTAAAACCGGCAAGGCGAGGCAATCGGCTGCTCGACAATCCGCTTGTAACAGGCGACCTGCGGCGCTCGATGATCATTGCCCGACAACGCATCTCCATCAATCCCGGAGCACAGTGTTCCATCATTGCCAGAAAGTGTGATATCACGATACCCTGCCTCATGCATTCGTAGTACATTAATGCTTAGCATCATTTTCGAGGAATACCATGAAACTTACCGAACAACAGCTGCAGGAATTTGACGAGGCCGGCTATATATTCCTGGAGGGACTGTTCTCCAAGGAAGAAGCCGAACTTCTAAAAGGCGAGGCAAATACCGTCTATGCGTCTGATCGAAAGGAAGTCTGGAGAGAAAACTCCGGCGTTGCACGCACCGCTTTCGCAGCGCACCAATACAACGAAGGGTTCAAGCGTCTGGGCGCACACCCTCGTCTGATAGAGCCGGTCCAACAGCTGTTGGACGGGCCTGTTTATATGCATCAGTTTAAAGTCAATGCAAAAGCCGCTTTTGACGGCGATGTCTGGCAATGGCATCAGGACTACGGCACCTGGAAGCGCGATGATGAAATGCCAGAGCCCCGTGCAATGAACATTGCGTTCTTCATAGATGATGTAACTGCCGCCAATGGGCCGTTACTTTTCATACCCGGCAGCCACAAAGATGGTGTGGTGAAGGCGGGCCACGATTTACAAACCACGTCCTACCCGCTATGGACACTTGATCGTGCAACCGTATCAGAGCTCGCAGAGCGCGGTGGCTGTGTTGCACCCACAGGCCCGGCGGGCAGCGTGCTCATTTTCTCATCACTACTGGTGCACGCAAGCCCTGCCAACATCTCGCCTTTTGATCGCACAATCGTGTATTTGTCACTGTGCCATGTCGACAATCACATTCGCGCCTTTAATCGTGAAGAATGGATCGCGCATAGAGACTTCACACCGATACAGCCACTTGAAGACAGCTGTTTATCAGACATGATTGAATCAAAAGCCAGTGCATAACATCAACAACAAATGATAAGCGAATAAATCATGTTTCTATACAGCGATCTGCAAGCCCGTGCAGCACAAGGCAAACCGGTCAGAGTCGGGCTCATTGGTGCTGGTAAATTCGGTAGCATGTTTCTTTCACAGGTACCGACAACCAATGGCTTAATCGTTACCGCAATAGCAGATCTTGATCCAGCTCGCGCTATGCAATCATGCGAGTCAGTTGGCTGGAGCAAAGCGCTGATTGATCAAACCCGCTTCACTGATGATGCAAGTGAAATAATAGATACCGCGGTAGTTGATGTGGTTGTCGAAGCCACCGGCAACCCTGCGGTAGGGATCAAACACGCAAGCCAGGCCATCGAGAATGGCGTGCACATCGTTATGGTCAATGTCGAAGCAGATGTACTCGCGGGTCCACTATTGGCGCACCAGGCCAGGCAAGCAGGCGTTGTGTATTCAATGGCCTACGGTGACCAGCCTGCCCTTACCTGTGAGCTGGTCGAGTGGGCCAGAGCCACAGGCTTCAATGTAGTCGCCGCAGGCAAAGGCACAAAATACCTACCCACGTATCACCACTCCACGCCCGACTCTGTGTGGGACCACTATGGCTTAACTGCAGCGCAGGCCAATGCTGCAGGTATGAATAGCCAGATGTTCAACAGCTTTCTTGATGGCACCAAATCAGCCCTGGAAATGGCCGCCATCGCAAACGGTACCGGGCTTAGTGCACCGTCAGAAGGATTAGCCTTTCCGGCTGCGGGAATGGATGATCTTGCCCATGTACTTCGACCCAAAGACAAAGGTGGTCAACTTGAAGCGTCAGGGCAAGTCGAGGTGGTATCTTCACTCGAGCGAGACGGCCGTCCGGTATTCAAAGATCTCCGGTGGGGAGTGTATGTGGTGATTGAAGCACCAAACGACTACTCCGCTGCCTGCTTCAAACAATACGGCATGAACACCGATGACTCTGGTCGCTACTCCGCCATGTTCAAACCTTTTCACTTGATCGGTCTCGAACTTAACATTTCAATTTTATCTGCAGCCCTTCTCGGCAAAGCCACCGGTTCAACACAAGGTTTTCAGGCAGACGTCGTAGCCACTGCGAAGAGAGATTTAAAAGCCAGTGAGAACCTTGATGGTGAAGGCGGATTCACAGTGTGGGGAAAACTGTATCCCGCAGAGAAGTCACTGCGCCTCGGCGGATTGCCAATAGGATTAGCGCATCATGTTACGCTTAAAAATAATGTCGCCATGAATCAACCCGTTTTATGGAGTGATGTCGAGGTGGACGAAACACTTAACGCCATAGCGATAAGGCGCGAAATGGAAAAAATGTTTGCGATATAGCTTGCCAATGCGCTCACAGCGCATTGCACCGGAACCACTACCATGGTGAGGATTGTTTCATGGAACATCCGCGCTGGTGGTGGTGTAAGAGCACAGGGCATTGTTGACCAACTGCATCATTGGCAACCTGATGTTATTGCACTTTCTGAATTTCGCGCCACAGAGGCAAGCTGCTGGATCGCCGAACAGCTTTATACGCAGGGCTACATACATCAACGCAGCACTGCAACTGCTGAAGAACCCGCCGTTAATGCCCTACTCGTCGCCTCCCGCTGGCCTTTGCGAAGCGTAAATTTACATCGAGCCCCAGTCAACAAAAAACGCTGGCTGCATGTCAATGTCACCGCCCCGGATTCTACCTTTGCCATTATGGCGATGCACATCCCAAACCGATCCACCGGATTGAAGTATCCGTTTATGGATTCAGTGGTTAACCTGCTTCAAGGTTGGCGTGGTCCTGGAGCAGTATTACTTGGCGACACAAATTCCGGATGCATAGATCTTGATGAAGAATCACCGGCTTTTAACAAGATCGAAGACACATGGATAAAAACACTCCATCGACTGCGATGGGCTGATGCGTTTCGCTTGTATGCAGGAGACACCAGAGAATACACATGGTATTCACCCAACGGGAAAAACGGCTTCCGTCTTGATCAGGCTTTTTTACACCCCTCACTTCATAGCGAACTAATTCACTTCAAACATGCATGGGGTGGGCAACCGCATGCCAATCAACACTGTTTAAGTGATCATGCAGCGATGGTTGTGGAATTGAATTTATAGTTTTAGCCTGAGCGTGCTGTTGGCAACCCGACGCATGAGCGAGTGGCATTGTTGCGGTAATCTCTGCCGACTTCAATACAGGTAACAGTTGCTCTGCATATTCCAGAGAGTCTGTCTGCATACACAACACAGAAATGCGGCGATCTATGCATGACTCCGCCACTCGCTCACGCGACAGGTCCCCTTAAGCTAGAGACAATAGGGCTTGCTCGTTGAAAATTAAAACCTGTTAAGCGCCGCCGCGATCCGATCTCTTTGTTCACAACCTGCAGGGCATAACTGGTTTAGCTTATCCAAATTGGATTGTGCTGATTGCCTGTCACCAATGCTCAAAAACAGATCAGCCTGCTGACTCAGAGTGATGCGGTTGTCGGGGTTCAATTTTATAGACTTTTCAAAAGCAACCATTGACCCGAGGAAGTTACCCTTCTTATGCGAGGCAACCCCGAGCAAGCTCCAGACATCTGCGTTGCCAGTATGTGAACGAGAGAGATTTTTAAGCTCCCGAACCGCGTTGCTGAAGTCTTTCTGTTCCAGTAATTTCGCCACAGCATCAAGTTGAGCTTGTAATGACGTTTCCTGGTTCGACGCCTGCCCGACAGCAGCACTCACTGCAGGCTCAGCACCCGACGACAATTTGTTCGCCAACACCGTCAGAGGCGCTAATATAAAAATCAGTACCACTAGCAGAGTTTTCATCAGACTTTCCTTTTCCTCAAAAACAACTAAAAATCACACGGCAAACCTGACAGAAACGCTATCAATGCCTTTTCAAATAATGCCCTGCATTACCTGATATTATCCGCCGATGCCAATCTCAGCCAACGTTCGTGCAAGCCTCTATATGATGTTGTCTATGATGGGCTTCACTGTCAATGATCTCTTTATAAAATTTCTCGATGGCAGCTTGCCTATTGGCCAGATCATGGCCATACGCGGCGCAATATTGGTTATTCTCATCAGTCTCATTGCGTGGCAACGTGGCGTTATAAGCCGAATGAGGGAGCTTTTAACCCCTATGGTGGCGCTGCGCTCGGGTATGGAAGCAGGTGCAACATTATTGTTCCTAACAGCGCTTACCATTTTGCCATTTTCAACAATTTCCGCCATTTTGCAGTCATTGCCCCTGGCTGTCGCACTGGGTGGTGCACTCATACTCAAAGAGCCCATCGGATGGCGGCGCTGGCTCGCCATATCTGTCGGCTTTATCGGCGTGTTAATTATTGTGCGCCCGGGTGTAGAGGGATTTCAACCTGCCTCGTTGCTGGTATTACTCTCGGTGCTTTTTGCAGCTGTTCGCGATCTTGCTACCCGAAAACTACCAACTGAATTGCCCTCTCTTCTGGTATCACTCGCTACCACCATTTCAATCTGTACCGTGGGTACGGTTCTGGTGACCGCACAAAGCGGCTGGCAACCCGTGTCGGCCTCGCAATTCGCACTACTATTTAGCGCCGCATGCTTTTTATTCTTTGGCTATCAGTTTATCGTCTTGGCCATGCGTACCGGTGATATTGCGTACGTCGTGCCTTATCGCTACACCAGCCTTATCTGGGCCATGGTTTTCGGGTATTTTATCTTTGCAGAAGTGCCCGACGGCTATACGCTACTAGGATCAGCCATTGTTATCGCGATGGGTTTATTTACTTTGTATCGTGAGCTCACAGCAGGCCGGCGTGTTGTTACCTCTACAGCAATTCACGCACGTGGCAATGTCTGGCGCGAACGCAAAAAACCTTAAACCCATACCGTTCAATAACCAGGCAACACTACAAACTGCAGGCGATCCCGCTCGCCACAATGGCATTGTTTATCACCAACTGGATATTGGTTTCCAGGCTATCACCGCCTGTGATTTTCGCAATACGTTCGAGTAGGAAAGGCGTGGTGTCTTTACCAGTGATACCGAGGTTATTCATATCATCAAGTGCGTTGGTGATTGCAGATTCCATGACTGATTCATCCATTGCATAAGCTTCCGGCACCGGCACACACACCACCACACCACCGTCCAAACCTATTGACCACTTACTGCGTAACGTCGCCGCAATAGCTTCAGGGGTATCAAGTTGGTAGTCGACTGGAAATTCAGTGCGGCGAGTATAAAAAGCCGGCCATACTTCTGACTGATAACCAATCACAGGCACACCCTGTGTTTCAAGGTATTCCCGTGTGAGGCCAATATCAAGAATCGACTTGGCGCCGGCACACACCACCGCCACAGAAGTTTTACCCAACTCTGAAAGATCAGCGGATATATCCATGGTATTTTCAGCACCACGATGCACACCGCCTATTCCACCGGTAGCGAAAACTCTGATGCCAGCCATTGACGCAATAATCATTGTTGCAGCGACTGTGGTAGCGCCAATCAACTTGCTGTCTTGCAGTATAAAAGGCAAATCTCTTCGGCTGACTTTGATCGCCGCAGGCCCGGCCCGGCCAATAGTTTCAATTTGCGTTTGAGTCAAGCCCGCACAAAGGCGACCATCCAATATACCAATAGTGGCTGGCACCGCTCCATGTTCACGGACAATATTTTCCACCTTAAGCGCTGTCTCAACATTCTGAGGCCAGGGCATACCGTGGGAGATAATGGTTGATTCAAGTGCAACGACCGGTCTGGAATTATTTAACGCCTGCTGTGCTTCATCACTTAAGCACAGAGCATCGGTAGTGGCATTTATAGTATTCATTGGTAAATCTCATCCGCCGGGTTTATGTCGTCATTGATTCGTAATTGAGAGAATCTGCGCAGGCAGAGTCTACACCCAATGAGTGAGTGGCCGCGAGCATGCCCCAGCGCAGCTGTTCATTCTGATCACAACCATAGAGTTGCGCTGCCAGCACCCCTGATAACAACGCATCTCCCGCGCCATTGGTTGAAATAACCTTTGACACTTTTGACGCTGCCACATCAATAGAGAATTCGGCACCAGCCAAAGTCGCCCCTTCGATGCCTTTGGTCAATAATATTTGCTTTGCGCCCAGCTTTAGTAATGCCTGAATCAGCTCATTGTCACTGGCGCTGCTTTCAAACCCGGTGAGCGCACATGCCTCTATGCGATTCACTTTTATTAGCGCCAACGAAGACACCACCGGCAACAAGCGCTTGCTCTTTTTTCTCGATACCGTGTCAGCAAATACAAAATGTGGTTTACAGCTGCGGACAATTTTTTTGATCAAAGCCTCTGGTAAATTCGCATCAACGACAACAGCGTCAGCTTGTTGAATTTTATCCTGCAAGGCAGCATTCCACTCAATGTCCCATTGATCAAACATTCGCATATCTGACACCGCAACAAGCAACTCCCCATCACTGTTATGAACAGCGGTATAACTGGCAGTCGGGAATTGCCTGCTTACCTGCACATCACTGATATCAATTCCTGCGCTTTGCGCCTGCGCCATAGTCAGGAGGCCGAAGCTGTCATCGCCCACACTTGAAACCAGGCTGGTCTGAATGCCAAGGCGGGCAAGATTTTCCGCAATATTGCGCCCCACCCCGCCGGCCAATTGCCGCAGAGTTCCCGGGGTCGAATCCCCGGCCAGCGCATTACTATCGGCGGCGGCAAGCAGGTCAATGTTGATGGCGCCGAATACAACAACAGAAGGGGCTTTGCTAGTGATAGCGTCAATTCCATGTTCAAATAATCAGGCCCGCATAGTATCGGTTTTGCCAACGCTTTACCTTAGGCGCATGATAATGCTCTAATCGGCAACCTTCTCCTGCCTCACTACTCACTGATAAGTTGTCACTGCGAATGCCTACTCAAGCGGCTGAATCCCCCATTAGTCAGCCACCCATGTGGCTGCTGATAGGTATCTCTGCGCTAGCCCCGATAGCAATGAACGGCGTACTCTCTGCAAATACTGCAGTGATGCATGATCTCAGCACGACTTATGGTTTGGCGCAGCTGGTGTTAAGCGTGTATCTGGTTGCCGCCATGCTTTCCCAGGTGACGTTGGGCAACCTCGCAGATCGCGTTGGCCGACGGCCGGTGATGATCGGCTCTTTGATGGTATTTGGTCTCGGCAGTGCAATATGCGCTGCTGCACCGACAATAGAAGTGCTGTTAGCGGGCAGATTTATTCAAGGCTTTGGCTCCGCCGTATGCGTGTTTCTACCACGGACCATCATGCGTGACGTACACCCGAAGGATAAGGCCGCAAGCGCCATTGGCTATATGGTTACGGCGATGATGATCGCCCCGTTGTTTGGCCCGGCGATGTTTGGCTGGCTAACCGATGTGAGTAGCTGGCGTTATATGTACGTTTCTCTCTCCATCACCGGCTTTGCATTTGCGGCATTCAGCTACAAGTTTCAGCACGAAACATGGAGGCCATCAAGCAAACCCAGACAAAGCAGCTGGCAGTCAAATACGCAATTACTAAAGGAACCCGAGTTCCTGGCTTATGTACTAATAATGTGTGGTTCGGCGGGTATCTATTATTGCTTTCTCGCAGCAGCGCCGTATGTCGTGATGGAATTACGGAACTACACTGCAACTGAATATGGCACATGGTTTAGCGTTGTGGCGATCGGTTACCTTACAGGCAACTTTATTGCAGGAAAATTTTCAGAGAAGCAAGGCACTCAAAAGCTGATCACACTCAGCATGATCCCCCTTGTACTTGGTGTCGTGATGTTCTGGCTTTTTTCTGTCAACGATCACCTGATTGGTTTATTTCTGCCGATGCAGTTTATTGCGCTGAGTAACGGCATGTGCCTGCCCAACTTAACATCCGCTGCAATGAGCGTTCGATCAGATATCGCAGGCAGCGCATCCGGTTTACTGGGTACGATTCAAATTGCTACCGCAATCATTATCACACTGGTGTTGAGCGCAACACTTAAAAGTAATGAATTACCGATGTTCATAGCCATTACGTTGTGTGGCGTGACAGCCCTGACCGGGCTGTCGATGTTGCTACGGAAAGCGACCTTCTAGTTGCGAACCACTTTGAATTCATGCAGGGTGAATGTCCCCTGCCCCCAGAAAGTTTCTGTTCCGATCTCTATCGCACCCATGCAGGTGTTGTTTTGGATTCTTGGTACACCGTAAGCCGGACCGTTATAGCGGGTCCATTCAACAAACTTATTCCAATCAAGCCAACCTTCCTGCTTTGGCCGTTGCGCTACGAATGCCACATACGCCCAATCCAGGTTTGGATTGACATGAACATTCCAGACCTCACCATCGATCGTAACTTCTGCAACCTTAGGACCCGGGCCGCGAGTAACAGGCACGCCAACCCAAACCATCATTTCAAACTGCTTATTCCATTCTTCAGCTTCGCAACTGGTATGGAAGAAAGACTCAAGCGCCACGTTGCGTTCCGGATTGCCGGTTTCTGAATACTTATATTTCACCTTAAAATTCGGCAACTGATTTAAAGGCGCTGGCAAACCGAGTTTTTCCGGCGTACCAGAAACTGAGTTTCTGGTTTTTCGACCGTAGTACACCTGCGGATAACTCTTAACTGAGAACTCATTGCCGCGATCTTTCGCAAGCCAGTTGTAGTCCCACTTGGCAATGTATCGTGACGATGAACCTGTCATCTCAATACACTGATGCCAGTCATTTGAGTACACCTCACTGTCATTCCAGGTATTGTTCTGCAAAACATAATCCCCGTAACTAATTTCAGCCCATGGCTGACACCACCGAGTGTTTAACAATGGACGCTCTGCAGTCGCCGTAGTGCCTTCTACCACCGCACAAGTACGACCATATTCAAAACCGAAATTGTCACTGTTGCCATCACTGGCATCGGTCAGACAAATCGGCTTACCTTGATAATAACCGGGCACCGGCACGCGAACCGGACCCGGAACGTAGACTGAATTAGCAGAAGCATTAGGACGAACTGAACCCCAACGACAAGGAGCACCGTACTCCCAGCCCCAACCATCATCTGTAACCGCTGCACTGGCAGAGCACTCACCCGAGGCACTAGGTGTGCCTACACGAATAGATGAAACGTTGGTCGAAGAAGTACTTGTAGTGGCTGTTGTACCTGAGCTTGAAGAAGCAGCTGCGCCCTGAACACCACCGGAGAGAGTGGAGTTGCCCCAACGACAAGTCTGGCCGTTGTCCCAACCCCAGCCGTTACCTTGATTTCTGGCCGCCGAAGTACATTCTACTGGCGTTGTTCTGCCGAGCGTTGAATCACCCCAGCGACAAGACTGATCATTCTCCCAGCCCCAACCGCTGCCTTGATTGACGGCCGCCTCGGTACATTCCGGCACTACTGATCGCGCAGCAGACGCATTCGACTCATCAGATTCCTGCCACCGACACGAGACACCATTTTCCCAACCCCAACCATCGCCGTGGTTTGCCGCATCTGCAGAGCACGCAACAGTCCCCCCAGCATCACTGATTGCCAACGAAGTTGGATTATCAGAGACCACCTGTTTCTGTCCGGAATCACACGCGCTAAGCATGATGAACAAGCACACCAAAACAGCAGATTTCATTAAAAACACCTTAAATTCGATTTTTGGAAAACACAATGGAACCAGCCATTGGCCCAGCAAAACCCTGCGATGAAGACAGCATGGCAACGCTGAAGTAAAAACTCGTTCTTATGTTTTAGTAGAAAATTCATGATTTTCATGAATCATGATGGCTCTATTCCGGCAATTGGCCCTTATCAAAAAGTGGCTCAAACGCCGGTACCATACAAGAATGCTGGGGATCATTCTCGTACCGGGCAAATGTGTAACAATGTTAACACCACGCTATCCCGCGGGGATTACCGGAATTCTAGTTGCCTTAGCAACTAATCCCAGGTTCGACATTTCGCTTCCTTAGATCGCCATTCTTTCCAGTCAGTAATGACTGGCGAGTCACAGCTTCTCCTACAAAACGACGTCGATGCCGTTCTTGTGTGCAAGAAAGTCGTTTCCACCTTAGCCACGTTGAGCCGACAGGAATAAATTCGACTCGGGAATGGCGATGGCGTCGCCATGCACAATTCAGTGTTCCCCGGCAACGCTTTACGCGCTAGCTGTTTCCATCCTGCACGCCCGGAGATTTTCCCGGGTCAGACCCGGGTTCTATACCGGAGTCACTCATGTCTACCAAACGACCAGCCTTTTTCCAGTTCGAACACGGCGCTAACGACGGCCCCGCTTCGGCACTCACTTTCAGCAAAAACGAGTTTGAACAACGCGTCTCAACAATTCGAACACGCTTGGAACATCACCACCTCGATGCGGTGATATTCACCTCAATGCATTGTGTAGCCTATTACAGTGGGTTTCTGTACTGCGCCTTCGGCCGGCCGTACGCGTGCGTGGTCACTAAGGATCGTGTGGTCACCGTTTCTGCCAACATCGATGGTGGGCAGCCGGCACGCCGGGGCGCCTTTGAGAATGTGGTTTACACCGATTGGCAAAGAGACAACTACTGGCGAGCCATTAAAGAGATCACCGGAACACTAAAGCGCGCAGGTATAGAAGGTGATCACCTTAGTTTGCAACAACAGCAAAAACTACTGGAGTTTTTCCCCGACTGCGAGTGTATAGATATTGCCCCGGTCACAATGCAGCAACGTATGCACAAGTCCAGCGCTGAAATAGCACTAATAAAAGAAGGTGCAAGAATCGCCGACGTAGGTGGCTATGCAATACGGGATGCGATCAAATCCGGCACTCGAGAAATCGATGTTGCCATGGCCGGGCGCGATGCCATGGAACTGGAAATTGCAAAGAGCTTTCCAGACTCGGAGTATCGCGATACCTGGGTATGGTTCCAATCAGGCGTCAACACTGATGGTGCGCACAACCCGGTAACAGCACGAAAGCTACAACATAAAGACATATTGAGCCTTAACACCTTTCCGATGATTAACGGCTACTACACGGCACTTGAGCGCACGCTGTTTGTTGAAGAGGCGGATGCCGAATCATTAAAAATATGGCAAGCCAATGTCGGTGCGCACGAACTCGGGCTGTCGTTAATAAAGCCCGGTGTCTGTTGTGCACAAATCTGTGCAGAGATTAATAAATACTTCGAAGATCTAAACTTGCTGCAGTACCGATCATTCGGCTACGGTCACTCATTCGGCGTGCTGAGCCACTACTATGGAAGAGAATCAGGGCTAGAGCTCAGAGAAGATATTGACACGGTTCTAGAACCCGGCATGGTGGTATCAATGGAACCGATGCTGACAATACCGGCCGCCTTACCCGGCGCCGGCGGCTACAGAGAGCACGATATTCTGGTGATTACCGAAACCGGTGCGGAAAACATAACAGGCTTTCCGTATGGGCCTGACCATAATATCGTTGGCTAACACAGGTTTTAATTCAGGGCTGTGCACTACAGCCCTGAGCTAATGCTAAAGACTTTCATTGCAACTGCCTTTCGCGCTTTGCCGCACTCTCGCTATAGGACCAGCCACATAGAATGCAATGCAACCAACAACCAAGCCCGCCGATACATCTATTGTCAGGTGTCTGCGTAGCTGAATTATAGAAATACCTATAGCGAGCCCACAGACCACAATGGATACAGACCTGAGCAGCTGTTGCTTTTGCCAGAGTGCTATTACGCACACAAGACTGAGCGCCGCATGGAGGGACGGCAAACAATTTTTCGGGCTATCAATAGCCATTAAAAACCGAAGTAATTCTGCGCTGATTCCATGCCCTGTGACATCCGGGTAATTCAACTCCGTGGGCAGAATGAGAAACACAACACCGCTAATGAGCGCGCATAATTGCATCGCGTAGCGCAGTCGCAATAATCGCTCGGCAGGCACAGTAATATAGGTATACGGAATCAATAGAAAGAATGCCAGGTACACCCAAATAGCTGCAGGGGTAAATGGTAGCTGCTTATCCAGCCATAGCTCCGGCAACAAAAGCGCTTCTGCTTCACGCCACCCTAAGCTGAAATAAACAACACCGACTGTACCCCAGCCGATCACCATCTGGATTATTCGAGGGTAGTAGGTAGATAGACAGAGACTCTGCATATTCTATTAATCTGACTTCCAGACGCCATGCTCGTGCACTCATTCTAATGTCAAACGCGAAAGTCAAAAACACATCAGCAGCAATTAGCCTCCGATGAAGATAGAGACGTTGAGCGGCGCTGAGCAGATAAAACAAACGTTAGCATTTAACTCTTAATACACATGCAACCAGGCGCGAAACCTGTCTGGCAGCAAGCGGATTGTTTTCATCATCAATCGCAATATAGTAAATACTTAATACAGGCTACAAGCCATAAAAAACGGCTATCGAAGTTTCGATAGCCACACCATCATTCACCGAAAGTTTTCTTTGTGGCTTTCTTAGCCGCCTTCTCTGCTTTCTTTTCTTTAGGTGTTAAAAGTGGTTTCTTTTTGTCATTCTTTTTACTGTCTTGACCTTTGCTCATGATAATTCCTTGTTGTTGTAACGTCATACACCCAAAGCCAGTTTGAGCCAACCTGAGGATTAATTGTTACTCAATGGCCCCGAAAACAACCGCCAGGCCATTTTGCAACGATTTCAGTATCGCCCCATAGACAATTAATTGATAGTAGTATTATGTGTCATGGCCAGTAACACTCCCTGTGCACCGGGCTCGCAAGATCAATTGATCGCCGATCAGTCCGCTCGCTGAATATCAGCACAAATTCCGGACGAATCGCACGATAGATACCAACAGCAGCGCTACAAAGCAGCGACAGGCATAGCGGAAAAGTATGGCGGTGCGATCGGCAGGGATCTTTGAGCCATGACATCTTTTTTAATCGCTGTTGATGAAGTACGAGGATTGTAAAGCACCTGAATAATTTTCTTACCCTTAGACTGTAAATATGACTCCACATCGGTGTTGTGTCGCTTACTTCCCCAATCTTCGCCGACCACAAAAATATCAACATCCAGCTCTTTACATGCAGTCACATATTCAAGTTCATAGTACGGGCGCACGCTATCTACACAGCGTAAAGCTTCCAACATTTCCTGACGCTGATTCAACGGAATCACCGGAACATTAGGCTTGTAGGAAGCCACAACATCATCTGAAGCAACGCCTACAACTACTTTGCTACCCAATGTCCGGCATTGCTCAAGTAATGCAAGATGCCCTACATGCAACATATCGAAAGTACCCACTGTATATACAAGCATATTTAGTTCTCATGTTTAGAATTATTAACGAAATATCTTTTTCTATGATGCCCCTGGCTCTTATGAAAAAAGCTTCCAGCCATATATGCCGGATATCATCAATGTATATGCGGCCAGCAAATACACGTTTATTGTATTGCCTGAAAATTTTGGCGTTTTAAGTGTTGAAACATTTAAAACAGCCAGACCGAGACAACTTACGTAAAGTACAACAGAAAATATTCCCTGGCTAAACACACTCTCCAACAGGAATATCAAGACAAGTATTAGACTATTGTTATCAAGAGCCAGACCGGTGTATTTCGATCCATCTCCCAGTCCGTAGGTCACGAAGTAGCTCAACCTCAAGGCACTGGCGGCGAGCATAACGAATGCTCCAATAAGGTATATGGGTGCGAACTGCCCATAGCTCAATAGCAATACCGCAGGTGTAACCCCGTAACTGACAATATCGATTAAAACATCAAGCGTTCCGCCAAAGCGACTGTCATCACCTGTACGTCCTTTCATTCTACGAGCGACCAATCCGTCTGCCCAATCAAAAGCAACCGCCCACACCATACCGATCATGGCAGCGTAAAAAACGCCGGTTATACTGAAATAGATGGCGAGTATCGTGCACGCCAGCCCCGCCAGCGAACACATATTAGGCAGGTCTTTTACATAAGACAGGATCGTAGGCTGCGCGTTTTGAAGCGCTGCTTCGTTATTATTCATTATGAATCCCTTGGGATCGCCCACCGGAAACACTGATAGGTTCGATCTAGGATGAGCCAATCTAGCCCATCACAACGGGGCGTAGAACTGAGGTGTCAGTTAATAGATATGCCGATAAACTGGCGAGAGATCAGGCTCGAGAGAGGATCGGAACTGAGTTCCAATAGACCCACCATACACCTTTAATGGGTTTCATGCGCTAATAGAATCGTTGTAGTGCACTCTTTCACCAGAAAATCATCAATGAAAACAAAGCGTAAAAGCGTTTGACTGGTAATTAAGACATGCTTTTTATTGCACTAATGCCAACCTCGTTCACTCACTTTACGCAATCTACGCTCTGCGGCTTACTCAAAACCCAAAGTTCGAGCTACACAGAATACCACTAGCGTAAAGTCAATCTACTTGAATAAAAACAATACTGATTTATACCCCTGATTCTCCAAACCAGATGAACTCCAGCAGGATGCCATGTGTACAGAAAAAATCACGTTTCCGGCCTGCGTCGAATTTTTCTAACGCCGCTATGGCAGCTGTGGCTTCGATCCGTGTTGCCGAACTTTTCAAACAGCCCACCAGGTGTTAACCAATGTACTTTCTGTCAAATAATAGTGATTTTACCAGCGCTTTTATTCGCTTACCCAACTCATAGTTGGCTCGCCACAACCTAGAATTCCTCGATGGAATTCACTACTCCACTAATAAGATTTTCCTGCATCAAGCGCTGTTGCAGGTTGCCGCGGGGCACAGACACTTGCGCAAGATAATCACTCAGGTCCTGAGAAAACCTGCGAGCAATATCAATTGCCGCCACCGGCGTAATCGCTTCAAACTCAATCTCGTCCCGGCTGCGTAGCTGCACCAGCACATTGGTATCTGCGGAGATCACCGTCGCGATTTTCGGGTAACCACCGGTGGTTTGGTGATCAGCCAGAAGAACAGTGGGCACGCCTTCACCTGAGACTTGCACTGACCCTCTTACTATAGGCTCAGAGGGTATCGAAAGCGCTGAATCAAGTGGCAGGTGAGCCCCTTGCAAACGAACTCCCATTCGATCATAGCTGTCCGTAAGGCTGTAGCGGTTATTATTAAATGCCGTTATCGCCTCAGCTCGAAACCAGTTGTCCTGTGGACCCATCACCACACGCATGCGTCCGTTGTGTGGCAGGAAGCCGGGTTGTTCGATCTGCCCTTCTCGCTCTTCTCTCACCTCGGCACGCTCAACAATAAGCTGCTGGTCTGTTACCACTGCACCACCGCCAAAACCCGAAGTTGAATGAGTTGCCGTATGACCCAACCATTTATTCGCCACTACGTCTCCGGCAAATGCCAGGTACGCCCAGCTTCCAGAGGTGCCAACGCGAATCGATAAACGCTCTCCCTGAGTTAAGGTGAGAACCATCCAACCACTTGTTTTAGACCCTGCATGCTCAATGGTAAAGTCACCACCCGCCACCGCAACCGTTACTGCACCCGACTTACACTCCAGTATTAATCCGCCAAGGGAAACCTCTACTGCTGTAGTACCCGACGGATTACCGAGTGCCGCGTTGGCAGCAGCAAAAGCCACACGATCCATCGGACCGGAGGCGGCAACGCCGTAGCGTAAGTGACCCACCCGACCACTGTCTTGCAGGGTTACCAGCGCACCCGCAAACTGAACAGCAAGTCTGGCGTCACCCATTAGTTTTTGATCCGGATAATGCTTCGTAAGTGCTCAGATCAATTCTCTCAAACGTTACCTCATCACCAACGTCAAACAAAAAGGGGCGATCAGGGTCATCAAGAAGCACCTGTGTCGGGGAGCGCCCGATGACTGACCAGCCGGTAGGCATCTTAAGCGTTGTAATAAGGCACTGTCCGCCGGCTATTATCACGCTTCCTGCTGGTATATCTCGCACGGCAGCTGTCTTGCGCGGTACTTGAATGCTCTTACCTACACCCCCCATATAGGCATAGCCGGGTACAAAACCATACATCAGTACCTTATAGTTTCCGGCTAAATGTGCATTGACCACGGCTTCATGAGTTAATTTACAGGCTTTCGCGACTGCATCCATATCAAACGCAAAGGATTCGTCATAGCAAACCTGCACGGTTCGCTTATAAGGATTCTGTTGGTGTTGCGCCGTATTGTTTAGAAGCTTACGCAGTGCAGCTTCGAGTCGGGCATGATCTGTAACCACAGGATCAAATGTGACCATCACATTGACCAACGCTGGCACGACTTCAATGATTCCCGATGGACTGGCCGCCGAACTACACTGTGCTATGGCCTGGTCAAACGCCACTATGGCGGCATGTACTTCATCGTTAATCTCGTCGGAAAACGTGACAAGTATGGCGAAATCAGCCACTGGTGTGAACCGGGGTTTCATTTATAAAAAACTTGCCACATCAAAGCCAGCCGCAGTCAGACGTGATCGGATTTCCTGCGCCATCGCGACCGCGTGTTCACTATCACCGTGAACGCAGATCGACTGTGCTTCAAGTGCTATCGGTTCACCGTCAATCACCGGCATCAAACCGGTTTGCAAATAACCCAGCAAGCGATCAGCCGCTTCTTTTGCATCATGAATCATAGCGCCGTCCTGACCACGAGGAACAAGCTGACCGGTTGACAGATAGCCTCTGTCAGCAAATATTTCCGAGTAAACGGGAGCCTTGGCAGCACGCGCCGCCTGCTCTGTTTGAGTGCCGGAAATTGCCAGAACAGCCATGCCACTGTCGATAGACTGCACCACCGCCACAATCGCATCTGCGACTTGTCGGTCACTGGCGGCCAGATTACCCAACGCACCATGCGGCTTCACATAGCCCACTGTCGTACCGGTCAGCTTTGACATTGCCATGAGTGCTCCAATTTGTGCAGCACACATACGGCCGATCTCTTCCGGTGACATAGGGATCAGACGCCGACCAAAGCCTTCGCGATCGTTAAATCCGGGGTGCGCTCCTACCACCACATTATTTTTTGCAGCAAGGGTTAACGTCTTAAACATCGTTTCAGGATCACTGGCGTGTCCACCACAAGCGATATTCGCGGAGGTGACAATTGAAAGCATCGCGCTGTCATCACCCATACCCCAAGGACCAAAGCTCTCACCGAGATCAGAATTCAGATCAATGCATTGGCGTGACATAACTTATTCCTCAACTGGTACTTTGGCGTTCACCCATACGATGTTCACCAACTGAATAGAAGGTTCGATCATTTTGCTAAAATGGTCCGCCTGCATTGTACCTGTTCCGACGACGTTTTCCGATGCTGTGGCAGCGCCGACGGTCAATCGACTTTTAAGCAACTTCCGTTCGCACGTCGGGTTAACCGGAATCCCGGTCAACATGAATCACTTGCCCGAAGTGTTGATGGCATAACTACAGAACCTGCCCTAATGCGAGCTTCATTCTATTTTTGATATAAACCCCATCACGTGACGGCAGCACCCGCCCAACCTCGGCAGCATCAATGACTATGACGGCGCAATTCAGTGAGCCTCTGGCGTGCATTTTATGCCGGAGATCCTGTACACCTTCCTTATTATCGATTCTCGCTGTCCAGTCGAAACCGACACTCTCTGCTACTTTGTTCAACTCGATACCGTGTCCAGTGTGACTTTTCTGCATGCCGGTTTCACCGTAGTGGCCATTGTCGAGAATAACCAAGGTAAGGTTTTTTGGACATTGCACCGCAATAGTGGCAAACGCGCCCATCGCCATCAGCATCTCACCGTCACCAGTGATGACCAATACGCTGTGGTCAGGCTTTGCTTTGGCAAGCCCAAGCCCGAGCATGGCAGCACCGCCCATCGCACCCCATAAATAGTAATTCAAATCATTGTCACCCGCGGCCATCACATCGTAGGAGGGTGAACCAAGACCAGTAACTACCAGAGAGTCACCTCGGTCCTGAAGTAAATCAGAAACCACTTCGCGACGCTGTAAGAGTGATGAAGTCATATTATTTAATCCAGTCTTTTTTACCGATGAGCTTCTGACCTAAAAGAACAGCACATGCCTGATCCCCTTCAAACGCCATGGTCGCAGCCCCTCTGATTAACGCTTCCACCTGCTGCGGTTCATCTGCACGCCACGTCAGCACCCCCATAAGATTCAGCGCCGCTTCGGCCGCCTGCCCCATCGGGTTTTGCCATTGATTAAATTCTGCCCAGTCACCGCGCATAGTGATGAGCATCAGCAACGGGAAGCGAGAGTTACTTTGCAGCGAGAGCATGTTGATGCAATTACCCACACCACTCGACTGCATCAGCAAAACGCCACGCTCACCACCCAGGTGTGCGCCAGCCAGGTACGGAATGCCTTCCTCCTCTGTGGTGAGCACGACCGAGGAGACCTGATCATCAGACTCGAATTTCTGAATAGCCGTTGAGTGGCCAGCGTCCGGCACATAAACCATGTGTTTGATATCGTATTCTTTCAGCACGTCGTACACTTGGGACTTCCAATCAATCGATGTATTCGCAGACATAGTGAGTAAGGCTCAGGCTTCAGCTGGTCGATTCAATATCGACGGTTGACACAACCTAGCCGAATTCGCGGTATATTTGAAATAGAATAACTACTTTTACTCACAGTCTGACCAGTCGCTACCGGGTTGACTGCTCTTTTACTCAACGTCGAACCGCCATGTCATCTGATCAGCATTTGCAAGAAATTCGAGAATCCGTCAAAGCCATTTGTGATTCCTACGGCGAGGATTACTGGCGCAAACTCGACCAGGCTCAGGGCTACCCGACAGAATTTGTAAAGGAAATCACTGACTCGGGGTTTCTCGGCTGTCTGATTCCCGAGGCCTATGGAGGTGCCGGCCTCGGCCTTATTGAGGCCTGCACCATTCTTGAGGAAATCTCGCGCTCAGGCGGCCACCCGGGCGCTGCACACGCACAGATGTACGTCATGGGCTCTGTGCTGAAGCACGGTTCTGAGGAACAAAAACAAAAATACCTGCCCGCGATTGCAAATGGTGAGCTGCGACTGCAATCGTTTGGCGTCACTGAGCCGAGCACCGGAACAGACACCACTTCACTCAAAACCACCGCCACACGCGCGCAAGACCATTACAAGATCAACGGTCAGAAAGTCTGGATCAGCCGCGTTCAACACTCCGATTTGATGGTACTGCTGGCACGAACAAAATCCATTGAAGATCGATCATCCAAAACTGACGGGCTGTCGTGTTTTATTGTCGACCTGCGCGGCGCGGAAGAACGCGGCCTGACCATCAGACCAATTGATGCAATGATCAACCACCATGCCTGCGAACTGTTCTTCGATGACTTCGAAGTGCCGGCAGCCAACCTGCTCGGCGAAGAACACAAAGGCTTTCGGGTGGTAATGGATGGCATGAACGCCGAACGTATATTGATTGGCGCAGAATGCATAGGCGACGCACGCTACTTTACCGACAAGGCAACCGATTACGCCAACTCGCGCATTGTGTTTGACAGACCCATAGGTCAGAACCAGGGAATATCGTTTCCAATCGCTACCGCCTATGCACAAACCGAAGCGGCAGCATTAATGGTTGAAAAAGCAGCCCGCCTGTTTGATGGCGGTGAAGCCTGCGGTCCGGAGGCTAATATGGCGAAGATGCTAGCCGCTGATGCTTCGTGGAAAGCCGGAGATACCTGCCTGCAAACCCATGGCGGATTTGGTATCAGCCGCGAATATCACATTGAACGCAAACTTCGAGAGACGCGCTTGTATCAGATAGCCCCGATCTCAACCAATCTAATACTTTCATATTTAAGCGAACACGTGCTCGGCATGCCAAGGAGTTTCTGATGGGACCTCTAGAAGGGTTACTGGTTGTATCAATCGAACAGGCAGTTGCCGCTCCGTTTTGTTCAGCTCGACTGGCGCAAGCCGGCGCACGGGTAATAAAAATAGAGCGAGAAGAAGGTGACTTTGCCAGACGCTATGACACGGCAGCCAAGGGCGAAAGTTCCTATTTCACGTGGCTTAACCAGAACAAGGAGTCTATATGCCTTGACTTTAAGAGCAGCGACGGCGCATCAGTACTTTGGTCAATGCTAAAAAAAGCCGATGTACTGATACAGAACTTATCACCCGGTGCTTTGGCACGGTCAGGGTTTACCACTGAAGCGCTTCAAGCGGCAAACCCACGACTGATCATATGCAACGTATCCGGCTACGGCGACAGTGGCGAAGCTGCAAAAAAACGCGCTTACGATCTACTGGTTCAAGCTGAAAGTGGCTTGGTGTCTATATCAGGCACGACTGAATCACCTGCGCGCATCGGTGTATCAATCTGTGATATCGGGGCTGGAATGACTGCCTACAGCGCCGTACTTGAAGCCGTCATCAAACGTGACCGCAGCGGGCGTGGTGAGACGCTTTCAGTATCACTGTTTGATGTTGCAGCCGATTGGATGGCAGTACCCTTTATACATGCAGAATACGGAACCGGCGCGCCAAAACCTACAGGACTCAAGCATCCTTCCATCGCGCCATATGGCGCGTTCGAATGTTCGGATGGTCAACTGGTATTGATTTCCATACAAAATGAACGGGAATGGAAACGCCTTTGTGAAGAGGCATTGCAATCACCAGGCATTCTACATTCCGAGGCATACACAGATAACAATAGGCGGGTAGCAAATCGTGATGCGCTTGAACGAGATATAACAGCAATCACCACCACTCTGACTTCAAGCGAATTCGCAAATCGGCTGCAACAGGCAAATATTGCTTATGGGGCGATAAATACACCTGATCAGCTTTCAGGCCACCCGGCATTTAGATCAACGACTCTCGCCACCGCAGAAGGTGAAGAATTATTGATGCCGGCGCACCCGGTAATTCATAGTGATAGTAAACTGCCGAAGCCAACAAAGAGCCCAAAGCTCGGGGAACATACCCAAGCCATTCTTGATGAGTTCAGCGGAACAAATTCATAGCTAACCTGATAAGTACTCTTGATTGACGCAATTCTGCAGTACCCTTTCGGTCAAATACCGAGCAGCGCAGGCGCCGCCCATAAACCGCATATCGCGAATACTCTCTTCACTATAAAAGGCCGAGTGCGGTGTAAGTAAAAGGCGGTGATCAATCCAGTCTTCATTGTTGCTCCACGCTTTTAGCAACGGGTGTTCCTTATTCACCGGGGCTTCTTCAGGCAGTACATCGAGGGCCGCCGCCTGAATCACGTTGTTTTTCATCGCCTCATACAAAGCATCCAAGTCAATGACCGGACCTCTTGCGGTATTGAGTAATACCAACGACGGTTTGCTGTGGCTGAGTATTTCAGCATTGATTATTTTTGTCGTTGATTTATTTAAAGGCAGGTGCAAACTGACCACATCACACTGTTCGAACAGTTCCTCCATACTATCCACTCTACGAATACCCAACGCCTTATCTCGACCGTTTTCCACATACGGATCATAAAAGCACACATCCATTTCAAACGCCTTGGCCCGAAGGGCAGTGGCCATGCCGATGCGACCGATCCCGACAATACCGAATATACTGTCTGACAATCGCATAGATCGTTTGTAGCTGATAGGCTTCCAGTTATCGGCCGGTGCTTTTTTCAGTTCACGCGTGTGATAAGTAATACCGCGAATAAACGACAGATAAAGTGCCATGGTGTGATCGGCAACTTCTCTGGTGCCATAGTCCGGCACGTTGCATACCGGGATACCCCGCTTAGCCCATGCTTGCAGGTCAATATTGTCGTAGCCCACTTTAGGGGTGACAAATATTTTGCAGTTCTGAGCCTTGCTTCGATACGGCTCCGGTACGTCCTGAAGACTCAGCAGCGCATCGCAAGTGGCCCATTGTTCATCAGTCACCTCTTCGAGTGAGTTGGCAATGATAGCCTCGCACTTGTCGCCTACGCTCTCAGCTTCTATGTGCCGATTCTCAGTCCAGCGCAATGGCGCCCAAAGTACTTTGTATTGCATGTGCCCTCCCATTTAACTAACCCTGTTACGAAACTACCGGTGTTTCCGCCTCTTTGATATACACCACCAGCGTACAACCATGCTCAGAATAAGAGTTATGTTCGGTTCCCTCTTTCATCCACACCAGATCACCGACTTCGTAACGTGTACCGTCGTTATCTACAAGATCACCCTCTAATACAAACCACTCTTCATCACCCGTGTGTCTGTGCGAGTCTGTAGTGGTTCCGGGCTGCATTCTGAAAAGATGAAAACCGACACCATCGGGATTGGACGGATTGAGTTGAAAAAAGCTCTGACCTGAATCGCTGCCGTCTTCTGATTCCCATGCTTTAAATTCAGCGTCTTTGACATTGACGACTTTTCTGTGACCTTCTGAAACTGCTTTCATAATCACACTCCCCCTCGAATTAGACCTGACTGCCTAGCTGTTATAAGTTGACTCTACTTCCACTACCATCTTTTTGAATGACTCTTCATAGCGCTCACTAAATTCACCCCACGTACAAAGCGTTCGTGGATCAATAAGCCTGTCTGTGAATAACACGCCATTTAAATGATCGGCCTCGTGCTGAAAAGTGCCAGCGGTAATTCCCCTGACTTCAAATTCAACCGGCTCCGCATCACGGTTATAACCAGTCACTTTGATTATCGGGCAACGATGCACCACGCCACGCAAGTTAGGAATAGACAAACAGCCTTCAAAATTTTCAAACCGATCTTCAGTCAGATAAGTTACTTCCGGATTAATCATCACAGTCAGTGGATATTCAGGCTTATAGGGATAACGAGGGTTGCTTGCCACCTCCACCACAAATATTCTCCAGGTGTTGTCGACCTGGTTAGCCGCTATGCCCGCCCCGTTTGCATCTCGCTTGGTTTGAATTAAAGCATCAATAAATTCCTGTACAGGTGCGGTCTTTATGTCTTCGACCGGCACCTCTGTTGCGACTTCACGCAATGTAGGATGACCAATATCAATTATTTCAAGAGCTGTCATTTGTGTTTACTCGTATAGGTAGCGATCTGATGGAGAGTCAGATGTGTATTCCACCATCTCCCACTCAAAACCGGTGTGGTCATAAAAATATATTCGTCGACGGTGCGATTCAATCACCATCGGGCCGTTTGCCTGATAGCCATTTTTAAGCAGTAACGCTTCGGTGGCCACAGCATCTTCGATAATGAGGCCAATGTGATTTACCCCCAGGTTACGATAGGTCTGGTGCGGCGAATTAACGGTGCACCCCGGGTGTGGTTCCTGTAGCGCAAAATAGGATTTATTATTGCCAATATGCACCCACCGGTAGCCGAGTTCAGCCACAGCATCTTTGCGTATGCTGAAATCCGGCGCTACCAACTGTATAAAGTCCACTGCCGCATCAATATCAGGCACTGTGATATTCAAATGTTCAATGGTAGTCATTGCAATTCCCTTCTAGTCGCACACGAAGCTCGTTCTCAATTCAGTCACATCAGACAGAATGAATTCCGGTTTTTCGGCTTTAAGCTCTGCCACGTCGCCAAACCCCCAAAGCACACCCACTGATCGCAAGCCGTTATTGTGCGCGGCGATAAGATCCACTCCTCGATCCCCTATCATGACAGCCTGCTTGTCAATGACGTTGTTTTGCAACAGGTTCTGTAACTGCGATTGCTTGGCTACACCAATATCCCCACCACTAACAAAATCGAAGTATGACAGTAGTTCAAAATGCTCAAGTACCCGCCTGGCAGACTTTTCCGGTTTTGAGGTACACACCCCAACGCGAAAACCCGATTGCGTTAAAACATCAATTGTCTCTGCGATATTTTCGTACAGATAATTTTCGGCAAACCCGTCCGTCACAAATCGCTCGCGGTAGTAGAGCACCAACTCATCAATTTGATCATCTGTTATTTCAGGGATAAATTTGCGGAACATTAAATCGAGTGGCGGGCCAATTTCGGCACTGATTTCCTGCTCGGTACGTGTAGCAAAACCACAGAGCGGTAGCGCGTAATTCACACAGTTAATTATCCCGCTACTCGGGTCACTCAGGGTGCCATCCAGATCAAACACTAGCGTAGATACTTTCATCGCTTTATTCTAACACCGAATCCCGCGACCCCGGCGGTGTAGTATTTGTCACGCACCATGGAAACATCAGGAGAATACGATGACGATAGAACTGTTTCGGGAAGACGGTTACGCGAAACACTGTCAGGCTACAATCACTAATGTATACGAGCAGGGTTTCAGTTGTGATCAAACGGTATTCTATCCGTTTGGCGGTGGTCAGCCGGGTGACACCGGCAACGTCACCGGTAACGCAGGCATTGATTTGCGGATCACCGACACGATAAAAGATCGTGACACAGGGGCTCTGATTCACTGCATGGAATCCAATGATCTGAGCAAACTCAACACCGGTGACACAGTGACACTTACTCTGAACTGGGAACGACGCTATCGGCTGATGCGCATGCACAGCTGCCTGCATATGCTTTGCGCAACCATACCGGCCCCCGTTACCGGAGGCTCAATCCAGGAGCGCGCGGCCGGCTCGACTTTGACTTGCCTGACAATATTGATAAGGAGGCCACCACCGCCAGGCTCAATGAACTGATCACCGGCAATCACGCCATGAGCACCCGCTGGATCACCGATGAAGAACTCGATGCCAATCCGGAGCTGGTACGAACCTTATCCGCGCCCCCGCCGAAAGGCACAGGCAAAGTAAGGTTAGTAGAGTTCGACGGTGTCGATCTGCAGCCATGTGGTGGCACGCATGTCGCCTCTACCCGTGAGATTGGACCGGTTCGAATACAAAAGGTTGAAAAGAAGGGTAAAATGAATCGCCGCATCACTGTCGTATTTGAAGAATAATCGTCTCCACTAGAAAACCACCAAAAGCCACCACTACCGATGTCACTATGACCCTCAAGCTCTACGATACTTACCATCGCGAACTGCGCGACTTTGTTCCAATAAAAGACGATGGCAGCGTCGGCCTCTACTGCTGTGGCCCGACCGTGTACAACTATGCTCACATCGGCAATTTGCGCACCTACATTTTTGAAGATGTACTGCGGCGCGTGCTTGAACACAATAACTACAAGGTTGACCACGTCGTTAATATCACCGATGTCGGCCACCTGGTTTCAGATGCGGATGACGGCGAAGACAAAATGGAAACCGGCTCGGCCCGCACGGGTAAGACCGCTTGGGAAATCGCAGACATCTATACACAGGCGTTTTTTGATGATCTGCAACATCTGAACATCCTGTCGCCGACCATCACCTGCAAAGCCACTGACCATATCGCAGAGCAAATCGTCGCCATACAACAGATTGAAGCAAAAGGGATGACCTACATCACCAGCGATGGCGTCTACTTTGATACCAATCAGGATCCCGATTACGGCTATTTAGCCAGACTCAACATTGAAGGCCTGCAAGAAGGGGCTCGGGTCGACAAGGGCGAGAAGCGCAACCCTACCGATTTTGCACTATGGAAATTCAGCCCGGAAAATGAACAACGACAGATGGAATGGGAAAGCCCTTGGGGCAAAGGGTTCCCCGGCTGGCATATTGAATGTTCCGCTATGGCGGCAAAATATTTGGGCCCGCTATTCGATATTCACTGCGGTGGAAAAGACCATATTCCCATTCACCACAGCAATGAAATTGCACAGGCGCAAGCCTGCTATGGCACCAAACTATCAAACTACTGGATGCATGGCTACTTCCTGCAAACTGACAAAACCAAGATGTCTAAATCCAGTGGTGAGTTTTTGCGCATGCAAACACTGATTGATCAGGGACACGACCCTATCGCCTATCGCTACTTATGTTTGTTGGCGCACTATCGCAGTGACATTAACTTCAGTTGGGATACCCTGCAAAGTGCCACCACGGCCCTCAACAGACTAAGAGACACCTACTTCAATTGGCCGGACGCCGGCACCCCCAGCAAAGACTTTACGGAACGCTTCACCTCGTTTGTAAACGATGACTTGAACACATCACAGGCAATCGCACTCATCTGGGAACTACTGAAATCATCTGATGTAACTGATGCTGACAAAAAAGCCACTGTCACTTTATTCGATTCGGTCCTCGGGCTTCGTTTGCCTGAGTGGGCACCGCAAGCCAGAGCAGAGGTACCGGACCAAATCATGACATTGGTAGAAGCACGCCAACAGGCACGCACAGATAAAGACTGGGCAGCGGCGGATAAAGCCCGTGATGATCTTGCAGCCCTGGGCTATGAAGTTGTCGATACTCCGGACGGACCGGACGTTCGAAAGATCTAATCGCGCAGTCCAGGGGCGTCGATCGCCCTTGGTCTTGCTCAGGTACCGGTGTTTTTTTACGATTTTTACGTGCTGTATATCCGGCACGGGCAGATGCGCTTTGCCCTGGTGTCTCTGCATTTATTGCCGAAACTTTTGATTGATACTGATCAATTAACACTCCTCCGTCGAAAACAACACCGCGCTTCTTTTTACAGTTACACACCTTGCGAGCACACATTAAGCTGCACGGGAAGCAAGCGAAAATCGCATCCACCGTTGGCAAGCAGCCAATATAAAACCATACAGAGCCTGCACTGAAATCCGACAGATGGGCCAGTGAATCAACGGCCAGCACGTCATTCTTAAATCCGACCAGTCATTGCTAAAACGGACGTGGCCGCAATGACGCAATTTGTATTGAGGTTTATGTTCAATACATTTTTACGCGAACCGCCGTTACGCGATTATTTTTCGTGAACCCATTAATTCCTGATGCATAGCAGAAATCTACTTTTAACTCCGCCCGGAAAAATAAGTCTATGCACCCTAACGGATTTACAGTTGCCTCTCGTCAGAAGGCCACCCTGTAACCAATAAAACCACTCCTCAACTGTGAACCAGTGCTTATAAACTCGCACCAGATGGCAACAAACTCAATCAATTGACTTAACAAACCGATGCATCGTTATAGCTTTGTAAAAATCTATGGTCGAAGGAATTTAATGTGAAGTCAGTCATTCGGAATTTTTTAATCAGCACCGCATTGCTCGTATCAGCGCCACTGGCGGCAGACGGCCCGGAGTTGCGATTTGGCTTTGACATCGGCGGTGCAGAAATAGGCACATTGGAATTCACTGATGGTTCATCATCCAGCATAGATGCGGGTACCGGCATGTATGTAGAAGCAGGCTATCAATTTCAAACACCACTTTTTAATCGTGGGAATCTGAGCACCGAACTATCAGTGGGCTATAAAACCGATGGTGCATACGCCAGCAACGTTTCTGTGGATTTCTCCAGATTTACCGCAAGCTTAACGCAATACGTACGCAACGGACGAATTCGCTTCGGCCTCGGCTTCACCGGTCACTATAGAAACAAACTCAGTATCGAAAGTGACAACGGCGGCGAACTTGAAGACATGATAAATAATTCGCACGGCTTGGCATTGCTTGCAGATATGCAACTAAGATCAGACTGGAGAATCGGCCTGCGTGTGGTCAACATGGACTACACCAACTACGGTGAAAAATTCAGTGCCAATAGCGCCGGTGTTTTTATGGGCTATGCGTTTAAATAGTTACTGTATCTTTTGCCCGGCTTCGTCAAACATGTGCACGTCCAGCCAAACGGCAGTAATGTTTCCCCAAACCTTTCCGGCCAAGATTGTACTGACCCAATAACACCCATTGCACATAGGTGTTGCTGTTGGGGCCCGGCCAGTAACGATACTTACTACACCAGGGATATTGCTCTGGCGTTTGTCGAATCCGTTCAATTAAATAATGCGCCTCACTGCCAGTCCACGACTTAAGCTGATAGGCGACACCATTACCAACGCCCTGGGTCGGTGGCAATAAGTCTTTATGCAGATGATCCCAGCTTTCGCCCACGTCATTACAAATCGCATTGGCGGTTTGCCACACCTCCCAGCGCGATTGCTGACCACAGTCATCAATGACAAACCAATGATGATCGGCGATCTTACCCAGCATCGGTATTTTTGACGCCCACAAACTTACTTCGTGACGATCGCTGTTATCTTCACCCATGACCAATAATGATTCCTGCGGCGAAAACCAGAGCGCCACCGAGCAAAACCTGAAAAGCTGCCCTGCCCCACGGCGTGTCCATATATCGGTTTTGTATCCACGTGATGGCCCACAGCTCTACAAACACTATAGCAATGGCCACTGTTGTAGCTATCTTAAAACTTGGAATGAGATACGGGAGTGTGTGGCCCAGACCGCCGATGGTAGTCATGATACCCGATGACAGACCGCGTTTGATCGGCGAACCACGACCCGACAACACCCCGTCATCATGCGCCGCTTCGGTAAACCCCATAGAGATACCGGCACCAATAGAGGCCGACAGACCAACTAAAAATGTCTTCCAGGTATCACCGGTTGCAAAGGCAGCCGCGAAGATAGGTGCTAAAGTAGAGATAGAACCATCCATCAACCCCGCCAGACCCGGTTGTATATAGGTCAGTAAAAACTGACGCTTTTCTACATTTTCTTCTTCATCCCGAACACCATCCGGCAACAACTCCTTCTCTAACAACGTGGCAGACTCATGATGCTCTGCCTCCGCCAAGGCGAGGTCACCCAGCAAACGACGAGTGTCAGCATCCATTGTTCGTGCAGCGGCTGCATGATAAAAGCGCTCCGCTGTGCGTTCCATTTGCTCCGCTTGCGTACGGGTTTTTTCTAAACTCAACGGACGCACTAGCCAGTCTGGCTTGCGCTCATAGTAGCCGCGCACATGCTCACGGCGTATTAGCGGAATTGAATCACCAAAACGTTTTTTAAACAGATCTATCAGCCACTGGCGATGAAGATCTTCCTCTTCTGCCATACCTTCAAAAATCTTTGCCGATGCCGGAAAGTCGGCCCGCAGGCCATCAGCATAGGCACGATATATTCTGCCATCGTCTTCTTCCGCTGAAATTGCCAGTGCAAGAATTTCTTTTTCTGAAAGCGACTGAAAAGTCCTGCGCCCCGATGAGAAGAATTTGGTGATCAATGAATTACCCCGTTATGAATCGTCTAATGAAACATGCTGCTGAACAATGTGCCGTTTGTTAGTTGAAGTCAGGCCTTGTTATCCTGCAAATGTTGCCAAACTCTATAAGGCGTGTACGGCATATCCATCGGTCCGGCACCCAGTTGTCTTAATATATCCATCATTGCATTGGACAACGCAGGCAACGAACCGGAACAACCTGATTCCCCCACCCCCTTAGAGCCCAACTCGTTTAACGCAGTGGGTACAGCGTGTGTATCTGTCACCATGCTTTGTACCAAGCCTGCACGCGGCATAGCGTAATCGAGAAAACTGCCAGACAATAGCTGCGCCTGATCATCATAAACCACCGCCTCGGTAAAGGCCTGACCGGCGCCCTGCACTACTCCACCATGCACCTGCCCTCTGACAAGCTCCGGATTAATGACGTTACCAAGATCATCTACCGCTGCGTAGGCAACAATTTCAACAACACCCGTGTCTGGGTCAAGTTCACACTCAGCAACATGACAGCCATTGGGATAATTCGCACCCGTTGTGGTTTCCGCTGTCACGTTAAACGGGTGCTCTTCCTCACCTGCCACCTGACTCACAAGTTCATTTAAATGAATACTGTTAGTAGCACTGCGGTCATGGAAACGGCCACCATCAAATGCAATATCATCTACGTCTACTGACAGCGCAACTGCCGCATAGGGCTTGGCTTTTTCTATCACCGCTGCGATCAAAAGCTTAAACGCAGACCCGACCCCGTATAGGGACCTCGACCCACCTGTGCCATTGCCGATCAATTGCTGCTTTGCATCCCCTGCCTGGTAAGATATTTGACTAACACTGATACCCAGACCCTCACCCACAATTTGTGCGAAGGACGTTTCATGCCCCTGACCAGACGGGCCTGTTACTGCAAACAAGGTCAGTGTGCCATCACCACTAAATTTGCATGAGACCTGATCTTTCGGTGCACCACCTGCGCCGGATTTTTCAACGTAATAACCCACACCAATACCACGAATTTTTCTTTGAAGACTTGCTGCCTTCCGACGTTCTGAAAAACTACTGTAGTTTGCCAGATCCAATGCTTTATCAAGCACCGCTGAAAAATCACCGCAATCATATTCAGTACCATTGGCAGTCATGTACGGAAACGCCTCTTTACTAATAAGGTTTTTCTTTCTAAATTCAACTGCGTCCAACTGGTGTTCCGCGGCGGCTTGATCAATTAACCGTTCGATTGCAAATGCTATATCCGGGCGGCCTGCGCCACGGTAGGCTGTCACCGGAACCTTGTTAGTGTATACGAGCGTTGACTGCATATATAAAGCAGGAATTTGATACGCGCCGCCCATAGTCACTGACAGATTATTGGTACCTATAAAACCCCCGAAATAACAATTGTACGCCCCAAGGTCTACGGTATCGTCAAAACGCAAAGCCGTGATCTGGTCATCCTTGTCTAAAGCAACTGATCCGGTCAGCGTTAGTGCCCGTCCATGCCATTCGCCAATAAATAGCTCTGAACGTCTGGCTACCCACTTTACCGGTCGCTTTAACTGTTGTGCGGCCAGCACAAGCAACCCATGCTCGGAGCCTGGCCCTCCGCGAAGCCCGAAAGATCCACCCACATCTTCGGTGACAATTTCTATATCCGAAGCTTGTAGACCCGTAATACCAGCAAGTGCTGCGCGCATACCCAGCAAGCCTTGTGTTGGCGTATAAACTGTGGTGACATCAGTGGTGGCGTTATAGTCTACCAACGCAGCACGAGGCTCTAACGGCGCACCACACAAACGCTGGCTTTCCATAGTAAGTGTTGTTGTTCGATCTGCGGTAGCAAATGCCTGCTCCACTTTTTTGCTGTCACCAGACTCGTATACTAACGATAGATTACTGGACGCATTGATGTGCAACTGTTCTGCATTCTGCGTAAGCGCCTGTTCAGTACTCGCGATCGGCGCCAGCTCACGATAATCTACTTCTACCAACTCGGCGGCATCGTGGGCGATGTCTTCACTGATGGCTACCACCATTGCAACGGCCTGTCCTACAAAGCGCACCCGATCAATGGCAAGCAATGGCATCGCATTTTTTATGATGACTTCACCATGAGCGCCGACAATGTCAGGTCCGGCAGGTATCGGTGAAAACCCACTCGCAGTGACATCCGCGGCGGTATACACCGCAACCACACCGGCGACACTCCTGGCAACTTCAATGTCAATCGACATGATCTCTGCATGAGCGCGATCAGAACGCACAATGGACGCATGTATTTGCCCTTCCAGGTTCCAGTCCGCAGTAAACTTACCGGACCCCGTGATAAGCCTGCGATCTTCATGGCGTAACAACGTCATGATTTTTGGCCCGTCGAGATTAATCCTTCGTTGCGGTGGCTCGCTGCCATCTCAGTTTGAGCGGCACGAACCGCAGATTCAATATTGAGGTAGCCCGTGCAGCGGCAAAGATTCCCGGACAGGCCTTCACGAATTTCCTGATCTGTCGGATGCGGATTAGTACTTAGCAGCTCGATCGTTGCCATGATCATCCCCGGGGTGCAGTATCCACACTGCAGGCCATGACATGCAGAAAATGCTGCCTGAACCGGGTGCAGTTGATCGTCATCGGCGACACCTTCTATGGTGGTGATTTCTGCTCCCTGCGCCTGCACCGCCAGCACTGTGCAGGACTTCACCGCCTGGCTGTTGAGTCGAATGGTGCAACATCCACATTGACTGGTATCACAACCAACGTGAGTACCCGTGAGTTGCAGTTTATCCCGCAGCGCATCGACCAGGAGTGTCCTGTCCTCCACATCAATCTGGACGGAATCGCCGTTAACGGTAAACGCTACATTAGTCATAATCACTTCCAATTACGGGTTTCAGATCTCTCCGGTTGCTAGTTTACACCACTCACACAGGCCTTCGTCCAGGCTCTGGACAGAGTCTCAATGAGACCGCTAGAGCCGCACAGTGGCATCACCTGAAAACTTTCCCATCGAGTGCCGAGTACCGATATAATCGACTCGTCAGTGCCTGAACAAGGCGCCGAGCTTTTGCAGTGGCTTTTAACATGCCTGCCGCTATGCCGTGCATCTGCCCATTTCACAACCGATATCCGGAGGAATCCAATGGCAAAATTTGCCGTAACAGCAGTGACTATTGCGCTCCTGGCCGCCAGCAATCTGGTGTTTGCCGAAGACGACGTAGCAACACTAAAAGAAGAAATCACGGGATTGCAGACCAAACTAAGTAACGTCACCCGTGGTCGTGACTACCTGCTTGGTGAGTTCAACTCCACCAAAACAAAACTCAGCAACGTGACGCGAGGCCGTGACTACCTTTTAGGAGAATTCAATTCTGCAAAAGCAGACAAAGCTGAAATTGAAAGCAACCTGACTCGCGCCAACGAAAAGAGCAAAACACTAGACGCTCGATTAAGGCGTGCGATTGCCCACTCCAAATCTACACGATCTACCCTTGAAAGCCAGCTGGCCACCGCAACCGCTGATCAGAAGCACTTGCGAGCTCGACTGGGTCGAGCGATTGCCCACTCCAAGTCGACACGATCAACACTTGAAGACCAACTCGCTACTGCAACCGCTGACCGGAAGCACCTGCGAGCGCGACTGGGACGGGCGATTGCCCACTCCAAGTCGACACGATCAACACTTGAAGACCAACTCGCTGCTGCAACCGCTGACCAGAAGCACCTGCGAGCGCGACTGGGACGGGCGATCGCCTACTCCAAGTCGACACGATCAACGCTTGAAGACCAACTGGCTGCTGCAACCGCTGACCGGAAGCACCTGCGAGCGCGACTGGGACGGGCAATTGCCCACTCCAAGTCGACACGATCAACGCTTGAGAACCAACTGGCATCTGTCACAGTAGGGCGGGACCACCTGCGATCGAAATTGCAAAACACCCTCAGCGCCCCTGCGACATGGGCCTCCGACGTAAACGCAAAGCTGGCTTCGACTATCGATGGTCTGGAGGGAACACAAGTTACCGTCGACTCCAATGACAACGTTAATGTCCGGGTTGGAAACACTGGCTTGTTTAGAACCGGCGGCACGGTGCTCAGTGCTCCAGGCAGCAATTTACTTAGCCAAATTGCACAACAACTTGCCTTGCAAAGTGATGCTGATATCACCGTTATTGGTCATACAGACAATATTCCGGTAGGTGAAGGCAATCGCTTCAACAACAATTCGGAGCTATCTTTTGCGCGTGCCTCATCAACACTGCAGTTTCTGCGCGATTCCGGCGTGCCCGCTGAAAACCTTTCTGCAGCAGGTTATGGCGAAGATTACCCCATTGCATCCAACGATACTCCAGAGGGAAGACAGCAAAACCGACGCGTTGAAATTGTCCTGAAACAAAAATAAGTTGTTGTCGACACAGCGCACCGGATAAGGTGCGCTGTAGTATCGCGATTTAGCAGGAATGCACAGTATACCCGTAGCTATCGTAGTGCGGCTCAAGGCTTTGGTAGGCACCAAATAGTGCCGGCTGACCGCCAGTGACAAGCCACACAGGCATGTCCGACACGAACTCACTGAACCTGCCTTTGTAGTGCAGCCAGTGCAGGAACTCTGAATTGCTGAAATACTCGCCCAGGTGCGGCACGATACCGCCAGCGATATAAATCCCACCTGATGATCCGAGGGTAACAGCCAGATCCCCGGCCACTACACCGAGATACTTACAGAATAACTGCATTACTTCGCTGCACGCAGCACAGCTTGCATTAATGGCATTGGCGCTAATGTCTTTGGCATCCGCGAACTGCACAGGACGATTATCAATTTTGCAGATCGCTTCATAAACACCCACTGTGCCCGGCCCTGATAGGTAACGCTCAGCAGATACATGACCTAACGTTTTAGCAAGCTCATCGCGTATTGCCAACTCACGGGTCGTTTGTGCCGTCATCGTCACATGGCCACCTTGCCCTTGCAGAGGAATCCAGTGTGAACCGGAGTAGACCAGTCCGGAAACCCCCAGTCCTGTGCCAGCACCCAATACCGCTTTCGGCGCATGATTAAGCCCGGATGCTTCCAGTGCAGCATGTTGAACCCCCGGGTGAATGACTTGCAGATGCTCGTCAGGAAGACTAACCACCCCCAACGCCGCCGCAGTAAAGTCATTGACCACTCGTGCCTGTTGCAAGGCAAATCGTTCAACCAAATCAGAGACCTTGAAGCTGACGTTATTGTTCGTTAGCTCCATATCATTAGCGTACTCGGCCGTGCTCGCCACTGATAGTGCAATCTTGGAAACAGGCTCACAATCAGTGTCAGCCAAGTAGTGTGCGATCGTGTCTGCCAGATCCGGCTTATCAGCAACCGGCAGAATTCGCATACTTGATTCAATGTATTGACCATCCCGAAACAAAGCAAAGCGAGCATTGGTGCCACCAATGTCACCAGTTAATACAGATTCCATCATTCGCCCTGTTAAAGTTTGGGTTGCGTGTAGTAATTCACACGCATTGGTTGCGTTAACGTATAAGAGCCATGACTATTTTCACAGGCATGAAATCTCTTTTGTACTTCCGGCTGGCGAACATCACTGGTGTATGTGTTAAACCCCTTGCTCTCATAGTTTTTTGCAAAGCTATCAAACGAATCATAGGTGCTGTCTATGTCGTAGTATATTTCACGCATGTCATTAAAACGGTTGTTCGCGTGTTTAACCAGCGCATTGTAAGCTGCCAGCCGCACGGCCGTCTCATCATGAAATGGCGCCATCACATGTTGTTTGCTGCCATTGGCAACCGGTTCAACAACGTATAAAAAACCTGTGCTTTTGAGAACTCTTGAGATCTCATCAAACACCACAGGATAGTCAGGCGCATAGACATGATGCAGCGAGTAAGAAAATATCACTCCGTCAACCGAATTAGGCTCAACCGGAATCCTGCCAGCACCAGCCTGTTCGAATCCGACGTTGGCTACGACCGGTGCATTGCGGTTTTTTTCAGCCTGCTGAGGATCAGGGTCAATACCGAGCATGCGCGCACCACGAGCCGCCAGGTGTCGGCACAACGCCCCGGCACCACAGCCGGCATCAACAATAAACTTTTCATCAACTTCAAGCAGTGCGTCAATGACTTCAATATCGCTCTGGTAGCCCCAATCTTCAGCCACAGAATTCTCCCACCGTTCTTTAACAATTAATCCTCGATTATAGCGCTTCAGCGACATTCGCGTTCGATTACAAAGACCTGACACCTGCGATCCAGGACACTCCATCGCGACAAATAATCGAGCTTGCCGCCGGCGACACAACCCCCTACGATGAGAACCCTCGTAAAAACACCAAAAGGCATAACATGTCCGCAGCTGATCACACAAAACTGGCAAAAAATCTCGCAGATGCTCGCGCCAATCACCAACAGATTGACCCGGCACCTTACGATGCCATTGCATCGCTGGACGAAGCTTATCAGCTGCAGACCGTCGCAATCGAAAGTTACCCGTCAAAGCGCATTGGCTACAAAGTCGGTGCAACCAACGAAGGTGCACAAAAACTATTTGGTTGTGATGCTCCCTTTTATGGCCCCATGTTCGAGCAAGACTGTTGTGAACCGGGTGCAAATCTAAGCCTTCGAAGCGGCGTACTGGGCGGCGAGGCTGAATTTTCATTTCTGTGCGGTAGCGACTTCCCGACTGACCGGGATTTATCAATTGACGATCTGCCTGATCTGATCAAAAGCTGCCACATTGCAGTGGAAATTGTCGGGCGACGCACCGAAGGCAAAGGACTACCAAGCCTACATTGCGCAGTAGCTGACTTCGGCGCTAACGTCGCATTTATTGAAGGACCGGCAATAGAAAACTGGCGATCAATCGATCTGACTCAGGTCAAAGTTACTGCCTTGACCAACGGCACAGAAACCAATAGCGGCACCGGTGCAGCGGTACTGGGCCACCCACTTAACTCCCTGCTGTGGATGCACAACTCACTGCGGGCCAATGGGCATGGCCTAAAGGCAGGAGACCGGGTATCCACAGGCACCTGCCTGGGGGTTATTGCCGCTGTGGCCGGAAATGTAGAGATCGAATTCAGTGGCTGCGGAAAAATTGGCTACCAGTTCAGCTAAATGATTGGCGTCATGCACAGGCAATCTCAGCGGGGTTGCCTCACAAAATGAGATTTCGCCTGGCATAGGTGGCCGGTTAGACATTCACAAGTAATCACATCTGCCAGCAAAGATTTTCCCAGGCGTGACTGCAGACTGCATCGCATCAGCTTAAACAACTTAGCCATAGCGGAATCCAGAGCACAGGCCACAGAGGCCCTGCATGCTATTGTCCGTTGATCATTCGCTGAGAAGTCTGTGGTTTCCAAATGTTGGTCTTAAAGAGAGTATTCTTGCTGCTATGCGCCACCGTTTCCCTGTTGCTTTTCAGCCTGAATTTTTACGGTGAATTGACATCCATGCGTGTCGCAGAAGATATCCCCGCTGCAAAACTGAAGTTTGCCAACGACCTCACTCTCGGCATTGACGACACGCTTCAACAAATTAAAAGGCGTGAACAGGAATCTGATCTCGACTTCGCACATCGGCTTACCTTTGTCATTCAAAATGCTCTGGCTCATATTGAAGACTGGGAAACTCAACCTCCTGACCTTTACTCACAGCGTGTCCCTGCAAAAGAAAACATTTGGTTGCACCTTGTCGGCCGCCTGAGTGGCGAAGAGCAACTGCAGAGGTACCATTTCTCCGACTTCAGAAAAACATTAGAACGAGGTATTGGTCTGTGTGGTGACACTTCTACCATGCTGTCCGATATCCTATGGGACAACCATATTCCCAACTCTATTCTCGCCTTCAAGCGGCACGTTGTTGTGGAAGTGAGACCCGACAATCAGAGTCCTTATATTCTGGACGCAGACTACGGCGTGTATTTTGAAAACTCAGCGGGCTCTGATGACATAGCAAGTAAAAAAGCGCTCATCAACAACCAATACAAAGACGCAGGCTATGATGCTGCAACTGCTCTTAAACTTTCTGAAATACTGGTAGAAGAGTTTGATTTATACCAAAACACTTTCGACTTTATGAAAAAGCGATATGTTCTTGAACGACTGCTGTACCTGTTAAAGTGGCTGGCACCTTCCCTGTTGCTTTTGGTTGCCGTACTGCCCTATCTACGTAAACGGCTAAGTAACAAGGCTTATACGAACTTCCCCGCAACCTACACTGGCAGGTAGCTAAGCACGAATCACGGAGACCCGTCATGTCAACGCTGTTCACCCCGGTCACGATACGTGGCATTACTTTTCCCAACCGCGTAGTGGTATCACCTCTGTGCATGTATTCAGCCGTTGAAGGCCTGGCGCAACCCTGGCACTTTGCACATCTAAGTACGTTTGCACGGGGGAAAGCGGGTTTAGTATTCGCCGAAGCCACTGCAGTAGAGGCGATCGGCCGCATCACACCTCATTGCCTTGGCATCTGGAATGACGAGCAAGTTGAAGCGCTTAAGCCGATTACAAGTTTTATCGATCAAATGGGTTGTGTTGCAGGAATTCAATTGGCCCACGCTGGTCGAAAAGCATCCACCGCAGCACCATTCAATGGCGGTCAACCTCTGGCGGCAGATGACCCGCATGCATGGCCGGTGGTCGGTGCAAGTCCAGTGGCAGTGGCAGATAATTTCCCCACCCCACGCGAATTATCTAGCGATGATCTACAACAACTTATAGTGACATTTGTCACCGCTGCAAAGCGATCAATTGATGCGGGATTCAAAGTCATTGAGATCCACGGTGCACACGGCTATTTGCTGCACTCTTTCCTTTCACCTTTATCTAACTTCCGTAAAGATGAATATGGCGGCAACATCCAAAACCGTATGCGCTTCCCATTGGAAGTAACTCGCGCCATACGTGAAGCTATCGGTGAGACTATGCCACTGTTCTTTAGAATTTCTGCGATTGACGGGTCTGATGACGGCTGGTCAATGGATGACTCCGTCACCTTGTCCAATGAACTGGCGAACTGCGGCGTAGACGTGGTCGATTGCTCCTCTGGTGGCATCGGTGGCGCACCGCGCTTCAGACTAGATGATGACGGCAAGCCACTGACAAAAAGCTCCGCAAGAACCCCGGGCTTTCAGGTGCCATTTGCAGATCGCATTCAAAATGAAACACCACTTAAGTCTATGGCTGTTGGCGTCATTATCGATCCACATCAAGCTGAAGAGATAGCAGCATCCGGCAAAGCAGAGTTTGTGGCGCTTGGCAGAGAAATCATGCACGATCCCTTCTGGCCTCTTCGGGCCGCACTGGAACTAGGCGACGACCCGGATTATTCTTTGTGGCCGCCACAGTACAAATGGGCTGTGGACAGACGTGCGCAGATTGCATCGTTGAACAAATAAACTGCAGGCGGGCCTGTTGTATTCTTGTGGTAGGAGTTCGCGCTCAACATACTGGTTGAGCACGAACGACAACGCCGATTGATGCAACAGGCGGCCCTGAATAGTTACAACACCTGTACGCTACGACGAATGCAACACTCGCTTGGTACGGAAAACATATTGCTGTATATCTTCACGCATATGCTGAATCGTCTGCTTACTTAGCGGATTGCGATTTGCATCACGCAACTGTCCATTAAGCTCTTCCGCCAAGCCACTTGCTTCTCTAATTAAAAAATCAAATGCAACATCAGCATCGAGCTCTATCGGTAAACGCATAAACAAAGTAATGCCGGGCGTTTCGAATTTATCGAATCCTGCCTCATCAAAAGTGCCGGGCTTGACCATATTGGCAATTGAAAAGACCTTGTCTCCCTCGAGCGTGCAGTGATAAAGCGACATTCGACCGAACTTGTAACCATGCTGATCAAACAGTGCCTTAAGATCACTGCCATAAAATCTTCGGTCACGCTGAGCGACGACATGCACGCTGACGAGTTTTTCTTCAAAACTATCTAGCTCAACAGGCTCTTCCTGGTAGGTTTCAAACTCTTCCGGAAAATTTCGCGCTGATTGATCTTCATCATCCGCCACGTACGCTGATTTCTTTACCGCACTTGCGAAACTGGGAGCTGAGCTCGCAACACTTCGATCATCACGATCAAGATCATCAAACTGATCGCTAATATCCAGCTCCACCTGCACTGAATCCAATTCGTAGGAATCATTGGATGGCAAAGCTGCATCTATCTCTTCATCACTAAGGAACGACTCATTAGAACGCTGATAGTCCTGATTATCGAACTGTGTAGCATATTCGCTGCTGTCATTTGACCCGGCACTCTGCCAGTCCGCCTCAGCATCATCAGTCAAAGTGACAGGATCACTAATAGGCACACTGAGTTCATCTAAAGAGGGATCGTAAGCGTCAGCGGCTGTGCGCTGATAAACGTCAGTCTTAACTTTTTTGCGACCCATCAGGTATGCAACGCCCAACAAAACCACACCCGTCAAAACAAGTATCCAGCGAAAAAATTCCATCTGCAACCTGACCTTTTATTGAAGACTCACGACAGCGATAAGTTTACAAAACAAACTTTTGCGCGTCGATTGACGTTACGGAAATAAAGTATGTAATTACTACCTGTAGCTATGCGCATTCATAGCACTGCTAGGCAACAGCAAGCTCTACTGCTTCGTCAACATCTACCGTCACCAAACGCGATACGCCGGGCTCCTGCATTGTGACTCCCATGAGCTGATTACTTAGCTCCATCGTAACTTTGTTGTGTGTAATAAAGATGAACTGCACCTGGCTGGACATCTCTTCTACCATTTTTGCAAAACGGCTGACATTGGCGTCATCAAGTGGTGCATCGACCTCATCCAGCATGCAAAAAGGCGAAGGTCGCAAATGAAAGAAGGCAAATACCATCGCCACTGCTGTGAGTGCTTTTTCACCACCGGAAAGCAGTTGAATACTGGTAACACGCTTACCAGGAGGCCGCGCCATCACTGCCACGCCTGCTTCGAGCAAATCATCACCAATGAGTTCAAGCTTTGCCTCACCACCACCGAATAACTTGGGGAAGAGCTCTTGCAGCTTGGTATTCACAGCATCAAAGGTTTCACTGAACATAGTGCGGGTTTCACGATCAATTTTGTGAATCGCCTCTTCCAGTGTTTCCAGTGCATCCGTGATGTCCTTAAATTGCTCATCCAGATATTCTTTGCGCTGCAATTGCTCTTGATACTCTTCTATGGCTGCAAGGTTGATAGGACCTAACTTCTGAATCTTTCTCTCCACCTCAGCGAGTTGCTCTGCCCAGACTTTAACACTGGCATCTTCTGGAATTGTCGGCAGTAGCTCTTCGCGATCAATCTCAGCTTCAACAAGCTGTTCATCAATGGTCTTTAGCCTCACCCGTGATTCCTGCGACTCCATGTTCACTTGCTGCAATAGCTCACGCGCTTGCGTTGCCGCCTGCTCTAGACGGTGTCTGTTTTGTTCTTGCTGGCGCTGCTGATTATCATGCTCTTCAAGCGCCTTGCGAGCAGATTGCAACGAAGATTCAATCTCACTGCGACTGCGCAGCAAGGTCAAGTGTTGCGTTTTAAGTCGCTCGATTTCACCGTTATCCGGCTGCTGCTGTGAATCAAGCTCTTTTCGTCTGGCATTGAGCTGTTCTAACTGACGAGTCATGCGCTCGCGGTTCTGCTCAATCGATTCACGACCTGATTTCATTGACTCGAGCTTTACAATCGTGGCCTGGCCGGACTCACGCACCTGATCAAGCGCCTGGCGCGCTACGTTGCGCTGCTCAAGCACTTCCTGACGGCGTTCATCCATTTCAGCGAGTCGCTGCTGCAAATGATGCAACTGCTTTTCTGCCTCTTCAGCTCGCCTTGCAGCTTCCTGATGCTCACGCGTAGTACGCGATACGACGGCGTCGATCTCTTCCAGTTCGGAATCGACCTTAGATGCTCGTTCATCTGCCTGATCAATCTGTGATCGTGCAGATTCTATCTTGCCGTTTATGGTGCTGATTTCCCGATGACGCGCATTGATCAGGGTTTGCAATTTATCGCGGTTGTTTTCGCGCTCGACGACCTGTTGTTTCTGTTGCTCCAGTGCTTCTTCTATCGATGTGATGTCTTGCTTTAGAAGCTTTACTTTCTGCTGCAGGCTTTCAAGTTCTTCCTGCCGCTCCAGAACACTGCCATTGCCATCGCTTGGGCGCACACACAACCAATGACGCCCCATCCATAAGCCATCACGAGTAACCACTGACTCACCGGGCTTAAGAGACTCTCTGGCCGCAAACGCTTCTTCGTTGTTCTCACATATTGTCACGCCATGCAATAACTCTGCGATGCCTGCGCGACTATTAACCACAGTGGCTAGCCACTTTTGCTCGTCATCGCCGGCATTATTTTTCACACCGTCTCGCAGTGCATTAACTCCGGCCTCTGGAAGGCTGCTGAGCTTTTTACTCAAAGCATCAAAATCATCAACACAGATTGCATCAAGAAAATCACCGAGCACTACTTCAATGGCTTTTTCCCATCCGCTATCTATATCAAGAAGTTTTAACAGCGGCGGTGCATCTGCAAGGCCATTCTTTTCCAACCATTCAATTCGTTTCTTCTCACTGCCACCTGTAGCTGCTTGTTGCAAAGCTTGCAGTGATGCCAGTCGACCATTACTGCTCTGTAGCTCTGTACGCTTGGTATCAAGCTGCTGTTCAGAAAAATTGACCTTTTCTTTTATTTGCGTCAACGCAATAGTGGCGCTATCAAGCTGGCCACGCATGGCCAGCTCCTCTGTACCTTTGCTTTTCTGGTCCGCCACCAACTCATTTAGGTTGGTATCTTCCCCGCGCTCTGAAAGCTCTGCTCTTTCACGCTGCAATCGCTCTTGTCTTAACTTTAGATCGGTAACATTCTTTTGTAACCCGCCAAGTCGAGAAGACTCGACCTGCGAGATCATTTCCTGTTCAGAGTGTTCGGAGTTCAGCTCTTCCCAGCTGGCCAGCCCATCCTGAAAATCACTCTCTGCTTTTTCGTAACGCTGCGTTGCTTCGAGTTGCTCACGTTCTATTTTGTCGCGCGTAGGGCCAGCCTCCGCCAATGCCTCTTCCACTTCCATGATGCGCTGAACATCGTCTTCGATGTTTGCCTTTATTTCAGTGGTTTCATCATCGATGCGTTGCAATTCACGAGCACGCTTTTCACGCTCGTCGCGCGCATGCTGGATTGATTGTTCAGCACGAGTGATCTCTGCGCCCACTGCGTAGAATTTTCCCTGCACATCGTTAAGCTGCGCCTCAACTTCTGTGCGCTTATCGCGCATAATGGTGATATTTTCTTCAGCCTCAGCGCGCTTCTCATCAGCAATAGCAACGTTGCTCTCGCGCTCTTGAAGGCGCGTATCAAAGGAATTGAGTGCATCCTGATACTCCAGCCAACGCAAACCCAATAGCTCACCGCGAAACTGCTTCTCATCAACCTTTAAGGTTCTATATTTTTCTGCAGTGCGAGACTGGCGCTGCAAATGTGCCAGTTGCTTATCGACTTCTTCGCGCAGGTCATTTAAGCGATCAAGGTTGTCACGGGTATGGCGAATTCTGTTTTCAGTCTCACGCCGACGCTCTTTGTATTTGGAAATCCCAGCCGCTTCTTCGAGGTAAACCCGCATCTCTTCAGGTTTGGCGTCGATCAGGCGCGAGATCATGCCCTGTTCGATAATTGCGTAACTACGCGGACCAAGACCCGTACCGAGAAAAATATCAGTGATATCCCGCCGACGGCACTTGGTACCATTCAAAAAATATTGTGACTGACCCTCGCGTGTTACTTGCCGACGTAAGGCTATTTCTGCGTAGCCTGCCCATTGGCCGCCAAGCTTGCCTTCGCTGTTATCGAATACCAATTCAACTGACGCCTGCCCGACAGGTTTACGCGAGGAAGATCCGGAGAAGATGACATCCGTCATGGATGCGCCACGCAAATGCTTGGCTGAAGACTCACCCATCACCCAGCGAACGGCGTCAATGGTGTTGGATTTACCACAGCCATTCGGCCCAACGATGCCGGTGAGGTTAGTAGAAAGCTGCAGCGTCGTCGGATCGACGAAAGACTTAAAGCCTGCTAGCTTGATTTTGCTCAATCGCATTTATGGCGGCCAAAACACGTAGACTGATATAATCGCGAATCATAGCGTGACGCGGCAGGTTTTTCTTCATTCTTTTTTAGATTTTCATTTGCTTACGACTTTGCAAATCAGAACAATCTTATATGTATCTTTAATGCTTCAATCTGTACCATTTTTGATACAAACTTACTGGGGATTTCTGTGCTTTGCTCACTGCGTTTTTTTTCTACTGCCCTCCTATTCTGCCTGACCGTCGCGACAACAGCGTCGGCGGCTTCGACATCGGATCACTTTCGTCTCCCCACCGTGCAGCATACCCCCGGTGGCGTTGCGATTATTGATCTTGGCGAAAGGGATGCCGCCGCACCAACTGCAACGTTCAACGATATTCCCGTCGCTGTGGTCAACACAAACCAGGGCTATCGCGCACTGGTCGGCATTCCACTATCAACCAAGCCGGGATGGCACACTTTAAAAATTAAATACGCCGACGGCGCCAGTGCGCTGCATGAGTTTGAGGTCGAATCAAAAGATTACCCTGAGCAACACATCACCATAAAGAACAAACGCCAGGTCAATCCCAATGAAACCGATATGGTGCGTATCAAGAAAGACCGCACCTCAATTGCCAATGCGAAACGCTACCGACACGATGCAACACTGGGCCTCAGATTTGATTTACCCACAGAGGGCATTCGCAGTAGCTCATTTGGCTCCAGACGATTCTTCAACAAGCAGCCTCGCAATCCACACGGCGGTATGGACATCGCCGCTCCTGAAGGCACACCTGTCTACGCACCAGCTGACGGATACGTCGTTGAGGCCAGCGATTACTTTTTCAGTGGCAACTGCATATTCCTTGGCCACGGCCAGGGACTGCAAACCTTCTATGCGCACCTGAGCAAAATCGATGTAAAGCCTGGCGAAATGGTCAAACGCGGGCAGAAGATCGGTGAAGTCGGGGCAACAGGCAGAGTCACCGGCGCCCACCTGCACTGGTCAGTGGGTTTAAATCGAACCTGGGTAGATCCGGAGCTGTTTCTGGTCGAGTAACCACTCAACGATTCTCGTGACAGCGTTCGCGTAATTCATCAGTGCGGTACTCGAACCCCAATCTGAAGCACTGAATCGCAACCCGATACAACAGTTTTCCTCAAGTAACAATTGCCCCGGCCGTTACAGTGCCCCAGAGCGTACAGACACTTACCGTAAGTGTCCGTGCCCAATGCTTGGTGACTATAAAAATTATTAACACACCAGGCAAATTAAAAGCCCAACAAAGGCCAGGGGTTGAGTTTTGAAGATTTGTTTATTCAGTATTACACCGCGCAGTGCACTAGCGCTGTCAGTGATATGTACATCACTGACATCAGTCAATGCATTTGCCGAAAACGATGAGTCTGCACACGCTGCAAATCATCCGTCCGACAGTTTCTCGCAAGTTATCGTGCCCATGGCATTCCGCAATGGTGAGACTCACCTGCGAGTGTTGGACAACATCAATGGTGTTGCCATTGCCGAGGGAGATATAATTTTCGGCGATGCTGAACAATACTTTTATCACAGCAAGCAGCGCTCAATTCGCGGCCTGAGTAACTATATCTATGGAACGGTTTGGCCGAACGGCGTCGTACCTTATAGCATCAGTGATCAGCTTTCGGCTTCAGCGGTAGCCAAAGTCTACGCGGCGATCGAGAGTTGGAATGCGACCGGTGCAGTCACACTGGTTGAACGAACCGCCAGTACAGCGACCGCTTACCCTAACTATATAGATTTCATAGATGCCAATCAGTGTGCGTCATGGGTTGGCTTTCAGAATACCGGTGCGCAAAGCATTTACACCGGGGACAAATGCAGTGAAGGCAGTATGATTCATGAAATCGGTCATGCCTTGGGACTATTGCATGAGCACACCCGACCTGATCGAGATAACTATGTTCAGATCAACTGGGACAGCATCAGCACCGATAAAACCCATAACTTTGACATACTGACTGATGCCATTACCTTAGGTGAGTACGACTATTCATCTATCATGCACTATGGCACACACTTTTTCTCCGCCGACGGCAGGGAAACCATCACGGCGCTACAAAACAGTGATGCGAAAATCGGCCAAAGGGAGTTCATCAGTGACGGCGACAAGCAATCTGTTATAGAACTTTATCAAAGTGAGCTTTCCATTGTCAGTGCAGCACCAAACAACGCTGTTGCAGGTGCGGATATGCAGCTTGATATGTTTGTCACCAACAATTCGGACATGGGTGCTAACCGGGTGTCACTCCGTACCAGTGTTCCGGCAGAATCTAAGCTGGTTTCTTTTTCTTCGTCAAGCTGGATTTGTCAGCAAGCTGGCGCAGGCGAAGATGTGGTCTGCCAAACATCGGTCTTGGCAAAGAATGCCAACTCGTCAGTGTCTTTGAATCTGACAACGCCTGCGTCAACCGGGGACGTTTCATTTACGGCTGTACTGGACTCGAGTACATTTGATACAGATCAATCAAACAATACCGATCAATCCAGCACCACTCTGGTCGCGACTTCAAACGATGTTTCCGGTAACGAGAAAGCCGCAGCTCAGCCACAACCTGCATTTGCAGCTGCAACAGCTGAACCTGTTAGTTCAGGGGGTAGTTCAGGGGGTGGTTCATTCGGTCTAATGGGCTTGCTGTTGGTATTGTTTCGCCGAAAGATGATATAGATTTGTGTCGCGCGACTCGTTATTGGCATCGCGCGTCGTTATCAGTAACGATACCCGTATTAGTACCCGCATAGAGTGGGTGCTGCCAATAGTAGGAACTGGCACAGCCCTCCATTCCGGTGGCTGTGATAACCTTCCATCATTGGATTCTTAACAGTACCTCAATGAAAGTAATGATCAGCGCTGGCGAGGCGTCGGGCGACATGCATGCAGCAGGTGTCGTCGATGCACTAGTCGCAATCGCATCGGACGCGGCACCCGACTCAACTCCGATTGAGTTTTTCGGTATGGGTGGAAACCGCCTGGCGGACACCGGCATGGAGATCCTCGTTGACGTGGATAAGAATGCCGTGATGGGGCTATTAGAGGTGCTCCACAAATACCCTGCCCTGCGAGCAAATTTATCAACTCTGCGTAACGCCCTATCAGAACGTCGCCCGGACATCCTGGTACTGGTCGACTATCCGCACTTCAATATGAAGCTCGCTACCACCGCCAAGTCTCTTGGCATTCCAGTGCTTTTCTTTATCGCACCAAAAGTGTGGGCATCACGCGCCGGTCGTATTGCAGAACTCAGCAAGCTCGTCGATCACATGGCATTGATTCTGCCGTTTGAAAAAAAGATTTTTGACGATGCGCAGATAGCCTGCTCCTATGTCGGCAATCCATTAATGGATAACAAATCACTGATTGAGGCCGCAAGTAGCACTCCTTCTGATAAGAGCGCGACGAAGCGAATCGCACTGCTGCCTGGCAGTCGCAAAAGTGAAATCAGCATGCTATTACCTCCGATGCTGAAAGCTTGTGAAAATCTGGCTAAGCAGCATACAGAGATAGAATTCGTTCTGCCGGTCGCCGAAACTATCGAACTTACGCTACTGGAAAAAATGGCCAATGATTGCGATGCGAGCGTTACCTTCATACAGTCAACGGACTACGAAATTCTTGCTACTTGCGATGCTGCGTTAGTCGCCTCCGGCACTGCCACTTTGGAGTTAGCTATTCTTGGTGTACCCATGGTGGTTATTTATAAACTCAAACCACTGAGCTACAAGGTATTAAAGCGCTGGCTAACAATAGAACATATAAGCCTGGTTAACATCATCGCTGACAAACGCGTGGTGCCTGAACTTCTGCAAGATGAAGTGACAGAAGAGAATCTCACGGCAGAGATAAACACGCTTCTCATGAACAAAGAAACCAACAACGAGCAATTGACAGGGCTGGCGTCGGTATACAAACAACTTGGCTCTCAAGGCGCAAGCAAGCGAACCGCAGAATTGATTTTGTCTCTGGTGAATAAAGCCAGATCAGATGCCAACGTCAAAGATATCGCCTGCACGTAGTTCGAGTCTAACTGACCGTACCGCGCTCGGCACTGCGAACAAAATCCAACATGTTTTTTACCCCTGGAAACTGATCTGCAAGTTGCTGCACTTCCTCAAACACTGATTCTTCAATCACCCCCTTTCTACGGACCAGACTCAAGTAGCTTTTTTGTAGAGCGCTGATCTCTTCCTTACTAAAGCCGCGTCGCTTTAAGCCTTGCTTGTTGATCCCTTTAGACTCTGCATAGTGCCCGGTCACCAGCAAATACGGCGGTACATCTTTGTTTATCACTGACCCCATACCGGAAAAGCTGTGTGCTCCGATACGACTGAATTGATGAACCAGGGTAAACCCGCCCAGGATGGCGTAATCACCCACTGACACATGCCCCGCCAGTGATGCTGAATTGGCAAAAACAGTGTGGTTATCTATGAGGCAATCATGCGCTACATGAACGTAAGCCATGAGAAGATTGTCATTACCTATTCGTGTCACCCCACCACCACCTGCAGTACCACGATTTACCGTGACAAATTCTCTGATTCGATTGCGACTACCAATCTCCAGCCGGCTTTCTTTGCCATCAAACTTTAGATCCTGCGGATCTGCACCAATCGATGCGAACTGAAAAATGTGGTTATCTTCTGCGATAGTGGTCGGTCCGCTTATCACGGCATGTGGACCAATGGTGTTACCGGATCCAATGACCACATCAGCACCTATCACCGCGAACGGCCCGACCTCACACGATTCATGTACCGTCGCAGACGGGTCGATAATCGCGCTTGGATGGATCACAGCTCAATCTCGTTTTTAGCAATGATAATCTCCGCACTGCTACAAAGATTGCCATCGACAATCGCTGTGGCATCAAACTTTGAGATGCCGCGTCGGGTTTTTTGGTGCACCACTCTGAGTTTTATTTGATCTCCCGGAATGACCTGCTTCTTGAATCGCGCGTTATCTATCCCGACCAAAAGATACAGCGTTTCATCACTCGGGTAGCCACCAAGCTCGCGAAATGTATAGACCGCGCAGCACTGCGCCATCGCCTCTAGTATGAGCACCCCTGGAAAGACCGGGAATTGTGGAAAGTGCCCTGTAAAAATGGGCTCATTGGCGGTGACGTTCTTTATTGCGTTAAGTTCAACACCGGGCTCAAGGCTGGTTACCCGATCTATGAGTAAGAACGGATAGCGGTGAGGCAGATATTTCATTATCTCGGTGGTTTCAAGCGCTTCCAAGATACTCTCTCATTTACGGTGCGGACTGCACTAGTGTAAATAATTTGGGCGGTTATAGCAGCGCCGTTAGGATTTCAGTTTACCCACTTGTCGGCTAATCTCATCCAGGCGCTGCAGCCGAACAGCGTTTTTACGCCACTGAGCTGAGGTCTCAAGGGGAAACCCGGACGAATAGCTCCCCGGTTGCACCACGGATCGATTCACAAATGAGTTCGCAGTGATCAGCACATCGTCGCAAATAGTGATATGACCGACAATCGATACTGCACCGCCAATTCGGCAATTAGCCCCTATCGCTGTACTCCCTGCGATACCGGTACACCCTGCTATAGCGGTGTTCCGGCCGATTACCACATTGTGTGCGACCTGAATATGATTATCGAGTATCACTCCGTCACTGATCACAGTGTCTTCAAGTGCGCCTCGATCAACAGTTGTACAGGCTCCTATGCTCACACGGTCACCAATAACAACCGCACCCAACTGATGTATTTTCTCCCACCCATCAGGCGCAGGTGCAAAGCCAAAGCCATCTGCACCGACTACCGCCCCTGAGTGAATCTCACTGTCACACCCTATACTGCAGTCACGTAATATGGTGACATTAGGGTGTATGAGCGTACCCGCACCAATTGAAACACCCTCACCAATGTAGGCGCCGGCACCAACCGAGACATTCTCTGCTAATCTGGCACCAGACGCTACAACCGCATGCTGCGCCACGGACACCCCGACGCTGAGTGCGGCAGAGGAAGCAACGCTGGCTAAATCGTGCACCCCGGTAACCGCTGTGCCATACAACTCAGCTGACCAAAGCCCTGTGAGTTTTGCATATCCGAGGTAGGGATTTTCCATCACCAATCGAATCGCAGATGTTTCGTTGGAAAAAGCATCTGGCAGGATAACCGCCGTAGCAGCACTGGCTCGCAAAGCAGCCACAAATTTCTTGCCAGTGACAAAGGTGATGCTTCCGGCAGTTGCCGTGCCTATAGATGCAATGGAAGTCACCACAGCATCACCATCGCCACGCAGTTCCGCACCGATGGCAGTTGCTATCTCACTACACTTAAGAGATACAGTATTCACTGATTCCGTTTCATCGATACCGCTTCATTAGCCCGCAATCAGTTGGTTTTCTGATCGTTCGACTGAGCGACAGATTGCTGTAGTTCAAACAACACCTTGTCCGTCACATCGACAGTTTTGTTAGCGAACAACACACCATCACTTATGATCATGTCGTAGTTATGGCGTTTCGCAAAGGTCGCTATTGCGTCCAGCACATATACCCGGACTTGCTTGAACTCCTGATTTTTCTGGATGTTAAGCTCTTCCCGAAACTCCTGCTCATCACGCTTCATGCGACGTTCGGTTTTTCGGTACTCGCGCTCAACCTGCGCTCGCTCTGTGGTGTTTAGCGAATCGCCATCAAGATCAGTCTTGAGTTGTTCAAGCTCACTTTTTTGTTGCTTGATAAGGTTTTGGCGTGGCGCAAACTCACGCTCAAGACGACTGCTTGCAGCCTGGGCCTGCGGCGCTTTGTCTATCAGATAGGGAATATCGACAAAGCCGATTTTTATATCTTCAGCCCATGCTGCATTCGTCATAAACGCAAACAAGAAAATTATCGCGGCACGCGCAATCAAGCGTAACTCCTCCGGCCAGAACATTTAGCAACTATGAGTATGACGATTCCAGGGATTGCCCTAGCGGTTTTGAACAGTGGCTGCGAGTTAGAAAATAGTGCCAATTGTGAAGTCAAAGTGTTTTATCTTATCTGTTTCATCATCGTTAAACGTTTCGGCGTAAACGAAGGTCAAAGGCCCAATGGGCGCTAACCACACGAACGACAAACCATAGGATCCGCGCAACTCCTCTGACTCAAAGTCTGACACATCCTCAAACACATTGCCAAAATCGGCAAACAAACTCAACCTGGTAGCCCCGCTCGACTCGGTAAACGGTGGCGGAAAGATCAACTCAAAGGAACCAGTTGTGCGGAAATCCCCGCCTTCGGCATTATCGAGAGAGTCTTTCGGGCCCAGAGTGTTTCTTTGGTAACCACGCACCGACTGAATACCTCCGGCAAAAAACCGACGGAAAAACGGCAGCTTTCTCAAGCCTTTTTCGCCTTCGCCGTAGTTAATTTTGGTGCTGAACGCGAGGGTCAGGCTGTTGGTCAAAGGACGAAAGTACTCGAAGCTGTAGCCCGCCCTGAGATAAGTAAGATCACTGTTTGGTGAAGTGGCCTCCAGGCTAATCGAGTTACGTGCACCGCTGGTGGCGAATACTGTGCGATTACGTGTGTCATGCGCATAGCCCAGCGACACATCGAACAAATCGTATTCGGAGCCGAAATCATCGATGAATTGCGAAACTTCATCTGAGGTGCCGGTGGTTTCAATCGCGTTAACACGCTCATATCCAAACCCGAAACTAAAGGTTGAAAATTCACTCAGCGGCACTCCGTACCGCACTTTCGTGCCATAGCTGTCAAGGATATAGTTGGCAGTAGAGTCGAGTTGACCGGTATCAGTCTTTCGGATAAACGCTCGCACATTGCGACTGATGCCATCATTGGTGTAATACGGATCAGTATAGGAAATCGAGAAATTATCCTGACTGGTACTGTTATCAAAAGTTACAGCCAGTCTTTCACCTGTGCCAAATAAATTCTCTTGAGTGAAGTTAATATTAAAGATGAATCCGTCCGACCCATAACCAGCACCTGCGCCAAATGAACCCGACGCCCCTTCGAGCACGTTAACCGAGATATCAACCAGATCATCAGTGCCCGGCACACGCGGCGTGTTTATAGACACTCTCTCAATATACGGCAGACGTTGAAGTCTCGTTTGCGAACGCGATAATGCCGCAGGTGAAAATCTACTGCCCTCCATCTGGCGCATCTCACGGCGAAGCACTTCGTCCTGGGTTCGTTCCTGACCACTGAATATGATTCGGCGCACATACACACGTTTTCCCGGGTTTACCGTGTATTCAAGATTAACAGTGTTGCTGTCATCATCGAGGTCGGGTATCACATTGACGGCCGCAAAAGCATAGCCGTCTTCACCAAGACGATCACTTATCGCACTGGAACTCTCCGTCATATTCTTACGTGAATAGATATCACCACGATTTAATAATAACAATGCTTCCAGCGTCTCTTTATCTACATCTACGCCTAAATTTTCACCGGAAAAAGTGACATCACCCACTGTGTATTGCTTGCCTTCATCTATATTGATAGTGATGTTAATGTCTTGCTTGTCTGGCGAGATAGTGACTTGGGTGGACTTTATATCAAAGCGCAAATATCCACGGTCAAAATACCAGGCTCGCAAAGTTTCGGTATCTGCCGAAAGCTTTGCTCTTGAATATTTGTCGCGTGAACTGAATGGGTTCGCGCTGCGAGTGCCAGAGGCTAAAAGCTTCAGCAGCTCTTTTTCACTGAAATCTTTATTGCCGACAATATTGACGTGGCTGATTCGCGCGACAGCACCTTCTTCGATATCAATAGACACACTCACTCTATTGCGATCAAGCTCTTCAACACTCGACTCCACACGCGTGCCGTATTGACCCCGGCTGAAATACACCTGGCGAACTTCTGTTTCAAGGTTGTCCAGCACCGAACGCCTGAATATGCGGCCCGTCGCCAAGCCGATGTCCTGCAAAGTTTCATTAAGTTGTTCAGAGGGCAAGTCTTCATTGCCACTTACTTCAATGAGAGCAATGGTAGGGCGTTCAACCACAGTGACAATTAGTGAGGACTCATCTCGTGTAATAGTGATGTCATCGAATAACTCAGTGTCATACAGCGCCCTGATCACACGGCCGCTATCACTGCCTTGGCGAAACCTCTCTCCGGCGCGCAGCGGGAGGTAGTTCAGAACAGTCCCTGTCTCGACCTTTTCATTACCGCGAACAATAATATCGCCAATAACAAACTCTGCCTCTGCGGCATAGAGATCTGAATGGAAGGGAGTGGATACGCCTGCGGCGCTGAGTAGTAGCAGCACCAGTAGACGCCACTTGAATCGGCAAAAAGTACCTGATGGCATGGACGGTAAGCAGCGGAGAATTCGCGACAGAATACCAACTGCACCCACACAGAGGGATTACCGAATCTAAACCTAAAAGCCAAGGTGAAAACAGAGCTCAAGCAAAGTTTCCGCAGCATACACATAGCCCCTACAGCGGCGGAATTCTGCGGATACACACCTGCTTACCGGCTTATCATCCTACCACTGTGCCAGTTTGTCCTGAGCAACACTAGCTAGTGAAGAGCCTTAGGATATCCTGGTAGAAAACAAATATCATCAGCGTACCCAGCAAGGCGATCCCTATCTGCTGGCCGAAGATCTGGACTTTCTCAGACACTTGTTTGCCAGTGACCACTTCAAATGCATAATAAAGCAAGTGGCCGCCATCCAGCATCGGCACTGGAAACAGGTTAAAAATACCCAGACTAATAGACACCAGAGCGATAAAGCTCAGGTAGTGGTCAATGCCCACACTCACTGACTGCCCGGCGAATTGAGCTATTGAGATCGGGCCGCTGACTGTGTTCTTAAGCGACGCCTGTCCAGTGAGAAGCTTGCCTATCATTTTGACACTGACCGAGATCATGTCCATAGTGCGGCCAAATGCCTTACCCAACGCTGTTAGAGGTGAATAGCGTTCAACGGTACGGAGCTTTTCATCGATGACTGCTTGCGATTGAGTTTCACGAGCGCCTATAAAACCGATGTCACCTTGCGGCGTTTCTTTGAGTGCCGGAGTCAGCTGTATCGCCATTTCAGACTCACCGCGCATCACAGAAAGATCCAGGGTTTTATCTGCACTGGCGCGAATGATGTCAACCAACTGCCGCCAGGTGGCAATTGATACACCGTCACTGGAGAGAATCCGATCGCCCTCTTGCAGGCCGGAAGCTGCTGCAGCCCCACCAGGTACAATGCCGCCGATCACCGGATCGACATCAGGCCACCAACGATTCAGACCAATGGAACCGACAACATCGCCCTCCTGATTCAATAGCTCTTTAGCCAAAACCAGCTGGCGGGTGATCGTGCTGCCATCCGCGGTATTCACTGTGACATCGACATTGCCGCCACCGCTGACAATGCCGTCCAGCAAGCCGACATAGACTGTATTCCACGTAGGCGTCGCCTTGCCGTTGATATTGATAATTTTATCTTCCGACTGAAAACCGGCAAGGGCCGCAGGTGTTGCTTCAGCAGGGGCACTGACGATAGGTGCAATACCGGTAATACCGACAATGAAAATCAGCCAATAAAGCAATACTGCCAGAATCAGATTCGCAAGTGGCCCGGCAATGACGATGGCTATTCTTGCCCAGACACTTTTTCTGTTGAATGATCGATCAATCTCTGAGGGGTCAACATCACCCTCGCGTTCATCCAGCATCTTGACATAACCACCCAGAGGAATAGCGGCCAGTACATATTCGGTTTGGTCTGCGCCCGCCACTTTCTTCCACAACGGCTTACCAAAACCAATTGAAAAGCGCAGCACTTTGACGCCCATTTTACGGGCAACCCAGTAGTGACCGAACTCATGAATGGTCACGAGTACGCCAATAGCGATAAAAAAAGCAACGAGACTAAGAAAAAAACTTTGCATTTAAAATACCGGTAACCCTGCATGCCGCGGCGGCACAGACGAGCAACTGCTCAAGAACACATCACGCGACAGGCTTAGACGCTTCATGTTCAATGTAGTCTAGCGCAAACTTTCGCGCTGATTGGTCCATGCTAAAAAGATCCTCTACAGACTCTGGCGCTGCAGATTCAAACTGTTGTAAAACGTGTGAATTGACCTTGGCAATATCGACAAATCCGATACGCCCTTCTAAAAACTCCTGCACAGCAATCTCATTTGCTGCATTCAACACCCCTGGCGCACTACCACCCATTTTCAATGCTCTGCGCGCCAGTGCGAGGCAGGGAAAGCGTGTGTGATCCGGGGCCTCAAAATGCATACTGCCAAGGCGAATAAAGTCGATTGGTTCAACCCCCGCTTCAATTCTGTCAGGCCAGGCCAGTGCATGGGCAATCGGGGTGCGCATATCCGCCTGCCCGAGCTGCGCAAGAACAGAACCATCAATATAGCGCACCATAGAATGAATGAAACTCTCCGGATGTACTACAACCTCGATCAAACTTTCATCAATATCAAATAAATAGCTTGCCTCAATAACCTCGAGGCCCTTGTTCATCATGGTGGCGGAATCAACAGAGATCTTTGGTCCCATGGACCAGTTAGGATGATTCAATGCCTGGTCAACCGACACCGACTGCATTTGTTCCAGGCTAAGCTGCCGAAACGGCCCACCAGAGGCTGTCAACACTAACGAAGATACACCACCTTGCGGCCCTCCATCAGGACTGCAACGATTGCTCTCGGGCAAACATTGAAAGATAGCATTGTGCTCACTGTCTACAGGGACAATCGACGCACCGCCCTGCTTTGCAGCTTGTGTTAGCAAGTCACCGGCAACCACCATTGACTCTTTATTTGCGAGCAATATTCGTTTGCCACACTGTGCAGCGGCCAAGGTGGGTGGCAGCCCTGCAAAACCTACAATGGCTGCCATCACAATAGCGATATCGGGGTTAACTGCGATCCGGGTCATCGCATCCGGCCCATCTAGCACCTGCGTAGCACAACCGGCCTGAGCAAGCCGTCGAGCCAGCTCGGCAGCCGCTGATGGAACACCCATTGCCGCGTACGACGGCTGAAATTTCAAACACTGCGCGAAAATAGTATCAACATCAGTGTTGGCGGTTAATGCCGCAACTTTATATCGTGTGTGGTTCCGCTCCAGAACATCAAGCGTACTCGTTCCAATAGACCCTGTAGAACCAAAGACTGCAATGGACTCTTTACTCGTCATGCTAGAGCCACAACACAGCAAATGTGATCCATGGAATAGCAGCCAGCAACCCATCAAAGCGATCCAATACCCCACCATGGCCAGGTAACAGCGAGCCGCTGTCTTTGATATCACGGGTACGTTTAGCACGGCTGATAAAGAGATCGCCAGCTATAGAAAACAGTGCAGCCATAGCACTCATAATAAAGAGCGACCAGGGGTTAATTCCAGTGCTTGTTAAAAAGGGGGATGCAACAGCCGCGACTGCCAACGCCAATAGCAATCCACCAGCTGCGCCTTCGAGAGTTTTACCTTGACTGATATTGACAGCCAACTTTCTCATGCCGAATTTCTTACCGCTAAAATAGGCACCTGTGTCAGCAGCCGCCACCAGTGCAATGGTATAGATCACAATGCCCGGGCCATGATATTGCCGTAGCCAGTAAAGACAGCACACAGCCATTAACAATGTATACGACGCCAATACCAGCAACATCCAATTCGTCTGAGTGTCACCGGTGGTGGTCCTACTTGAATTTATAACCGGACGAAGCACAAGATCACAAACAATTGCCATCCATAGTACAACACCAATTAATACCATCGGTGTCAGTGTTGAATCGTTGATTAAATAAAAACAACAAGCTGTGGTAACGGTAGCGATAACGGTATAGGCCACATGCAACGGCCGCGGAGTTATGCTAACAAGGTTGCCCCATTCCCAAGCGCAGGCACCGGCTATGCCCAATAGAAATAAAGCAAAAAACAGATCATTCCAACCCAGTAATGCCCACAATGCAACGGCAGATAAGATCACGGCAGTGATTATTCGCTGCTTTAGCATGTCGCAGTACAGTGAAGCGCCAGGAGCACAGTAAGATCATTCATTTTGTCGCCTGCACTTGATCACCGGTTTGGCCAAACCTGCGTTGGCGATTTGAGTAGTCTTCGATAATGCGGTCTAGCTCATCGCCATCAAAATCCGGCCAGAGCGTGTCAGTAAAAGCAAGTTCGGTATAAGCGATATGCCAGAGCAAATAATTACTCAGCCGTTGTTCGCCACCGGTGCGCACAAATAAATCCGGCTCCGGGCAGTCTGGCAACCACGTATGCTGCAGGATAATTTCTTCAGTTATCGACTTCGAATCAAGCTCACCAGTCTCAACTTTGCGCGCAATTTCAACCACTGCATTGGTCAGCTCATTGCGCCCACCGTAATTCACCGCAATGTTCAGTCGCATACCGGTATTATTGGCTGTCTTTTCGGAGGCCAGCGTTATCTCTCTGAGCAATGCCGACGGGAATCTGGATAGCTCACCAATGAAGCGCACTCGAATATTATTTTCGTGTAATTTATTAAGCTCACTGCTGATCGCTTTTACAAACAACTCCATCAGAAAATTGACCTCAGTGGCGGGCCGACGCCAGTTTTCACTACTGAAGGCGTAAATAGTTAACGCATCTGTTTTTAGGCGAGCGCAGTGCTCAACTATTTTACGAGTTGCTTTAACCCCCGCCTGATGACCCGCGCTACGAGGCAATCCACGTTGCCGCGCCCACCGACCGTTGCCATCCATTATGACAGCGATATGCCTTGGCATCTCTTTCACAATAATAAGCTCAAGAAGTCTGCTTAGACTTCCATCAATTCCGCTTCTTTCCCTTTTAACAACTCATCGACTTTGGCGATATTTTCGTCGGTCACTTTTTGCACGAGTTCCTGACCTTTACGCTCTTCGTCTTCTGATATTTCTTTTTCTTTTTGCAGGTCTTTAAGATCACTGTTAGCGTCGCGACGAACGTTTCGCACGCTGACTCTTGCATTTTCCGCCTCAGCGCGAACTACGCGCACCAGATCTTTGCGTCGCTCTTCAGTCAGAGGTGGCATCGGAATTCTTATCACCGTGCCGGCACTCGACGGGTTAAGCCCCAAATCAGAATTAATAATCGCTTTCTCGATCGGCGCCACCATGTCTTTTTCCCACGGGGTAACAGTGAGCGTGCGTGAATCTTCGATCGTGATTTTAGCAACCTGATTCAACGCAGATGAGTTGCCGTAGTAGTCCACCTTGATGTGATCAAGCAGGCTGGTATGTGCTCGACCCGTGCGTATACGGCTAAACTCCGTCTGCAACGATTCCAGGCTCTTACCCATACGGGCGGATGCGTCTTTTTTAATATCTTCAATCATTTTTATATTTCTCCACTTTCCACAACAGAACCGACAGATTCACCAGTCACCGCTCTGACCATCTCGCCAGGGGTATTCATATTAAACACCTTCAGCGGAAGGTTGTTATCACGGCACATGACAATGGCCGTTGTATCCATGACCGCAAGCTTCCTGTTAATCACTTCATCATAAGTGATGTAATCAATCTTTACTGCATCTGGAAACTTGTTTGGGTCTTTATCGTAAATACCGTCTACCTTGGTCGCCTTCAGCATCACATCAGCACCAATTTCAACCGCTCGCAAGCTCGCAGCGGTGTCAGTGGTAAAAAACGGATTACCTATACCCGATGCAAAAATGACCACCCTACCCTTCTGCAAATGCCTGACTGCTCGACGGCGAATATAGTCTTCGCACACTTCGTTAATTTTAAGCGCTGACATCACACGGCAATGGACGCCCTTGCGCTCAAGTGTATCCTGCAGTGATAACGCATTGATAACCGTCGCAAGCATCCCGATGTGATCACCTGTGACCCGATCCATGCCGCCCTCAGCTAGATAGGCCCCGCGGAAGATGTTACCACCACCGATCACTACAGCCACTTCAACATCTGCAGCAATCAGCTCAGCAATTTCAGATGCAATACGCTCGATATATACCGGATCTATCCCATACTGAAGATCACCCATCAACGCTTCACCGCTGAGCTTCAGCATTATGCGTTTTTTAGTGGGCTTGCTCGACATGGATATTCTCGTTTTTCTCAACTCGAGCGCTTAGGTGAGGGTTCGTATGCACGATCAGAAGACCGCTTCGGCTAAACACGGGAATTGTGCCATAAAAAAAGCCGGCTCATTGGCCGGCTTTTGTCTCACTGGTGAAGATTGCGAACTTGTAGCCCCTGCTCCCCACATAGCCGTAGAGACACGGAGTAAGCCGCTGCTAGTCACCCTTAACCTGGGCCATTACCTCTTCTGCAAAGTTCTCAGTCTTCTTTTCTATACCCTCTCCAACTTCGAATCGAGCAAAAAAGTGAGCCTGTGCATCTTCAGATTTAAGCAGTTTCTCAACGGTTTGATCAGGATTTTTCACAAACGGCTGACCAAGTAGCGTGATGTCGGCCAGATACTTGCGCATTCTGCCCTCGACCATCTTTTCGATGATCTCAGCCGGCTTGCCACTCTCTGCAGCTTCTGCCACGAGAATTTTCTTTTCCTGAGCCAATACATCTGCAGGTACTTCGTCAGCACTGATGCATACCGGACGACTCGCAGCCACATGCATGGCGATATCCCGCGCAAGGGCCTCAGTACCACTGACTTCTGTAACTACACCGATGCTCTCGCCATGCATATACACACCGGCAGTGCCGTTTTGCATGTCACGGCGAATAAAACGCCGAACCTGGATATTTTCACCCAGCTTTGAAACCAGCACCTGACGCACTTCTTCCAACGTTTTGTCGCCAGAAGCCAATGCACCCAACGCTTCAACGTCAGCCGGGTTGTGCTCAAGTACCGCTGCTGCCGCAGCCTTTGCAAAACCGGTAAAATCATCACCTTTGGCAACAAAATCAGTCTCACAATTCACTTCAACCATCGCCACGGCTTTGCCGTCTGCAGCAGTTTCTGTAGCGATTACACCCTCTGCCGCTATGCGACCTGACTTTTTGTCAGCCTTAGCCAGACCTGAAATACGCATCTGCTCCGCAGCCGCATCCAAATCACCATTTGATTCCACTAGTGCGTTCTTGCACTCCATCATGCCTGCGCCAGTTCTTTCGCGCAGTTCCTTTACCATTGCTGCTGTAATTGCCATTTCTTGACCTATTAAGTTCATTACCACCCGTATTGGCGGCGTCGACACGTGTGTCTACGTATCGGATAAGGGCTCAGTGCCTGAGCCCAATAAGATTTTGCTAAAGCGACGTCTTGCTAAAGCCTCTGCTGCTTTTAGGTATCTGCAGGAGCGGCTTTATCAGCACCATCCGCTGCCGGCGCTTCAACTGCGGGCGCCGCTTCTGGAGCCGGGGCTACGTCTGGAGTCGGCGCTGCGTCTGGAGTCGGCGCTGCTTCTGTAGCTACCGTTTCTGCTGCTACAGGCTCTGCTGTTTCAGCAGCAGCTGCCAGTGACGCAGCAGCTGCGGCTGCGGCATCTTCAGCGGATACTTCAGCAGCTGGCGCTTCTGCTTTAGGCTCAGCGTATTCCTTGGCACCTGAAACTGAACCAGAGGTTTTACCGGCTTTTATCGATTCCGCAGCTGCATCAACATAGAGCTGAATCGCACGTACGGCATCATCGTTGCCCGGAATCACATAATCGACCAGTTTGGGTGAGTTGTTACTATCCACCACCGCAACGATCGGGATTCCAAGCTTGCGAGCTTCAGCGATTGCAATTTTTTCATAACCGGTGTCCACCACAAACAGCGCATCCGGAAGACGCTCCATTGCTTTTACACCACCAAGACTTTTGTCCAGCTTTTCGAGCTCACGGCGCAAAGTCAGTGCTTCTTTCTTGTTCAACCGCTCTTCACCACCGCTGGAGAACATCTCTTCAAGCTCAAGCATTCGCTTCACAGATTGCTTAACGGTTTTGAAGTTGGTCATCATGCCACCGGGCCAACGACGATTGACATATGGCATGTTGCACGCTTCGGCAGCATCTTTAACAGCATCACGCGCGGCACGCTTGGTACCTACAAACAGGACCCGGCCGTTTTTGGCGGCAAGACTGCCAAGGAAATTCAATGCATCGTCTAGCGCTGGAACAGTGCTTTCGAGATTGAAAATATGGATTTTGTTGCGCTCACCATAAATGTAGGGCGCCATTTGAGGGCACCAGTAACGAGTTTGGTGACCGAAGTGCACACCAGCTTCTAACATCTGGCGCATGCTTACCTTAGACATATGTATTCTCAATATTGTATTGGGTTGGGCCTCCGCCCCTTCGAACAAGCAACCTTCAGCGAAATTTCGCATCAAGCACCCAGCGTGTTCTGCTACAAGGGACGTGTGTATTCCGGCGTAAACCGGTTGATTGGCCTGATGTGTTCACAAACCACACCAGCCAGCCAGTAATTATATTCCAGAAATCGGGTTTATTCCAATACAATAGCGGACACAGACCGAACTTTTACCAACACTGCCCTGCATATGCGGCTCGTGATGCGCCCTCGCGCATCGAAATCACTGCAGGTCACGAAACAGGACCACAGCAGCAGAATGTCACGCAGACACTCAGTACCCATAAAATCACCCTCCGAAATCGAAAAAATGCGCGTTGCCGGCCGAATGGCAGCGGAAGTGCTGGATTTGATCACCGAGTATGTAAAGCCGGGGATCACCACGGGTGAACTTGATGCAATCTGCCACGAACACATCACGCAGGTACAGGGCGCAATCCCGGCCCCGCTCAACTACCGGGGCTTTCCGAAATCTATTTGCACCTCACTGAACCATGTTGTCTGCCACGGCATTCCAGGTGACCGCGTGCTCAAGAAAAAAGACATCATCAATATCGACGTGACAGTGATCAAAGACGGCTATCACGGCGACACCAGCCGTATGTACCACTTGGGCGACCCGACGGTGAAAGGCAAACGCATTTGCGATATTGCCCTCGAGAGCCTGGATCGCGGCATTGCAGTGGTACGCCCGGGCGCTACCCTTGGGGACATCGGCCATGCCATTCAAGAATATGCAGAAGGTGAACGATGCTCGGTGGTGCGGGAATACTGCGGCCATGGGATCGGCAAACTTTTTCATGAAGAACCACAAGTACTGCACTACGGTCACGCGGGTGAGGGACTGGTTCTGGAGGCCGGCATGGTATTTACCATCGAACCCATGATTAACGCCGGTAAGCGACACACCAAACTACTGCCTGACGACTGGACAGTAGTGACTAAAGATCGCAGCCTGTCGGCCCAGTGGGAACATACTGTGCTGGTGACAGAAACCGGGTATGAGTTGTTAACTCTCTCCCCTGCAGAACACTAACAAGCCAACAACCGTCTATCGAATGAGCAGCGACGTTCCGCAGGAAATCACCTCACTAATCCATCTTCCTGCAATGATCTCGAAGATAGAGGCCGCCGACTCCACTCTCAGTGCATATAAAGAGGCGCTAACGAGCGCACGCGAGACACTCACAACGCTATTTCAAACCGGTGCGCCGGTGGCAGAGTTAATCGGTTGGCAATCAGCAATAGTTGACACCATTGTCACGCACATCTGGCAACGCACATTGCCTGCAAGCGCACGTCACTCTGTCGCATTAATAGCAGTCGGGGGTTATGGGCGGGCCGAGCTTCACCCCTTCTCCGATATTGACATACTGATTCTAACAACAAAAAACTTTACTGATGCCGATGAAGAAATAGGCGCATTCGTTACCCACCTGTGGGACCTTGGCCTTGATGTTGGTCACAGCGTAAGAGATGTAAAACGCTGTATTAAAGAAGCAAAGGCAGATGCCACAGTCATCACGAACCTAATTGAAAGCCGCTACGTCTGTGGCAGCAGAGAGTTATTCAACGAGTTAAAAGAGGCTATCAAACCCGAGAGCATTTGGCCGGTTGCAAAATTCTTTGTCGCCAAACACCAGGAACAAAAAGATCGTCATAAAAAGTTCCAGGGCACCGCTTTCAGATTGGAACCTAACCTCAAAGAAAGCCCCGGTGGTTTGCGTGACATTCAAACCGTTGAATGGATGCTGATCAGACAATACGGAAATTCAAACCTGCATGCCTTGGTTGCCGACGGTTACTTGAGCCAGGCAGAACTTGATGAACTCACGAGCAGCCGGGACACGCTTTGGAGAATCCGTTTTTTACTGCACGTAAAAAGCAAACGCAAAGAAGACAGGCTCCTGTTTGACTATCAACGTGAGCTCGCAACAGATTTTGGTTTTGAAACCACTGAAGAACACAGCAACGAAGCAGTAGAGCAGTTCATGCAACTGTACTTTCGAACGGTAACCGGCGTAGAAAGACTCAACGACATGCTACTGCAGTTGATGGAAGCAAAGCTCGCAGCACCCGCACAAGAAAAAAAGAAGGCCACCTACAACGATTACTTTGTCATTATTAACGACTACGTAGAAATTGTTAATGATGAGGTTTTCACAAGATATCCACCGGCAATGCTTGAGCTCTTTCAAGTATTCGCCTCGTACAAAGAGGTGCGTGGTATAGGAGCACGCACGCTACGCAGCTTGAAAAGCAATATGCACCTGATCAACAAAAAATTCAGATCAGACGCCATCCCGCGTGATCTATTTTTACAGTTGTTCCGTGAACCGAAGAAAATCACCCGCAAGCTGCGTCTGATGAATCGATACGGTGTTCTCGCGAGCTATCTACCGAATTTTGAAAAAATCGTTGGGCGCATGCAATATGATCTGTTTCATATCTATACGGTAGATGAACACACCCTGATGGTGATTCGCAATCTTCGACGATTTGCGATTCCGATCCATAACCACGAGTACCCTGAATGCTCTGAGATTATGCAGAGCACTGAAAAACCCGAACTCCTCTATCTGATCGGGCTCTTTCATGATATTGCCAAAGGACGAGGTGGTGATCACTCAATTCTAGGTGCCGAGGATGCGGAAGTTTTTTGCAAACATCACGGATTAAATGCGGTAGACAGCAAACTGGTGGTATGGACTATACGGCACCATCTCGACATGTCTATGACGGCACAAAGAAAAGACACATCAGACCCTGAAGTGATATATGAATTTGCACGCTTTGTCGGCTCAATGCGCTATCTGAATTTTCTCTATCTACTGACGGTTGCAGATATTCGCGGCACTAACCCGGAACTTTGGAACTCGTGGAAACAGAACTTACTGGAGCAGCTTTATAGATACACCGCAGATGCACTGAAGCGAGGACTGGATAACCCTATTGACCGGCCCGAAGTCATCGCACAAAAAAAACAACAAGCCTATGAGTTACTGACTGCCAACTCAATTGATACCAATTTGATTGAACAGATATGGAAATACTGCGATGGGCAATATTTTCTGCAGTACAGCGCAGACGAAATCTGCTGGCACACCACCAACATGTCACTCCTCGGGGCTGGCGAACCGCTGATCTTATTACGAAGAGAAACCGATCGTGGCTCCACTGAAATATTTATACATGTATCTGACCATGCCCATCTTTTCTCAGATATCGTGGCGACGCTGGATCAACTCAACCTCACTATTGTCAGCGCACAAATATTATCCTCGCTAAACGGCTGGACGCTGGACACCTTTTTTGTATTAGATCGTGAAGGCGAATCAATTAGAGATAGCGAACGGCTGGAAAGCATATACCAACAGCTTGATTCCGTACTGACGGAAAACAAAAGACAGGAAAACATCGAACTCAGAGCCCCGAGAAGACTCACTCACTTTGACTTTAAACCGATCATTCAATTTGACAATAGCGTCTCTGATGATTCGACCAGTTTATTCATCAAAGCCATTGATCGCCCCGGCCTGCTGAGTGCAATCGGTCGATGCTTTGCTGACAACGGTATCCGGGTGGTATCCGCCAACATCACCACCCTTGGTGAAACGGCTGAGGATTCTTTCTACATTCAATCCGAAGCTCGCACAAAAATCACCGATGAATCGGCACTCAATGCTCTTTATAGTTCGCTCCTAACACAATTAGAAAATTAGAATATGTCGAAGACCATAGATCTTGCGCAACAACTTATTCGCTGCGAATCCGTCACACCCAATGACGCCGGTTGCCAAAAAATCATCACAGACAGACTTGGCAACGTCGGGTTTCAGCATGAGAACCTGCGCTTTGAAGATGTTGATAATCTTTGGTCTGTGACACAAGGCGAAGGTCCACTGTTTGTATTTGCCGGGCACACTGATGTAGTCCCCACAGGACCCCTCGAAAACTGGACTCACCCGCCCTTCGCAGCCACTATTCATGAGGACTATTTGTTTGGTCGGGGCGCTGCAGACATGAAGAGTAGCATCGCCGCAATGGTGGTCGCCGTTGAAAGAGTACTTGATACGGGAGATATCAATGGACGTATCGGCTTCTTAATTACCAGCGACGAAGAAGGCCCGGCCGTTAACGGTACAGTGAAGGTAGTGGAGCATCTGCAGAGCAACAAAGTAAAGATGGATTGGTGCGTTGTCGGCGAGCCGACCAGCACTGATCACCTCGGTGACATCATCAAGAACGGAAGACGCGGCTCCCTCAACGGAGATTTAGTCGTTAAAGGGAAGCAGGGACACGTGGCCTACCCGCATTTAGGCATCAACCCTGTACACGAATTTTCCGCCGCCTTAAGCACACTGACTCAGGAGCGATGGGATAACGGCAACGAATTTTTCCCCGCCACCACATTTCAAATATCAAATCTTAATGCGGGTACCGGTGCAGACAACGTCATACCGGGTGATCTATCTGTGCGGTTTAATTTTCGATTTTCAACAGAAGTGACGGCCGAAGAACTAAAAGACAGAGTGAAAAAAATTCTTGATGCAAGCGATCTTAACTATGAAATTAACTGGCGCTTATCGGGCAATCCGTTTATCACCGGACGCGGCGAGTTAGTTCAGGCTACCGTCGCAGCCATTAAGAAGGTATGTAATACAGACGCTGAGCTTTCCACCAGCGGCGGCACCTCAGACGGTCGTTTTATCGCTCCTACCGGTGCACAGGTGTTAGAGCTCGGCCCATGTAACGCGACCATTCACCAAGTAGATGAATGCGTATCAGTGAGTGATCTCGACAAACTCACCGATGTATATGAAGAATTACTGCGACAATTATTGCAAACAAGCTAGAGCTTGTCCGGGAACTAGGGTCGTAGCGAGGTTGTGAGATTTTAGGTCAGATATTTCTGATCGTTAGAGGCGAATAGTCATTCTTCTTTAACGAAAAGGATCGTAATAGCTGGCCAAAATATCGCGACCGCAGTAGATCATAGTTCTCGGACAGGCTCCTGGTGGTCTTACCACTGGCTATATGGGTCACAATACAATGCATAGTTAGTGTAGCGGCGGTCTTCAGAAACTTCATCTAACAGCCAATCAGGTTTATCAAATTGGTGATCAGAAGACGGAAGCTCAATCTCTGCTACGACCAGGCCATCATTTGCGCCGTGAAACTCATCAATCTCCCAGATTAGGTCACCTTGCTTTATTAAGTGACGGGTTTTAGTTACCGCCGCATGATCGCATAGCTTATTGAGCATGGTTTCACCATCCTCTTTGGGAATCGGGTATTCATAGTCGTAGCTTGAAAGCTTATCTATCGATGCTTTGATAGACAGGTAAAATTGTTCATTCTTTTGCCTGACGCGGCAAACCAGATTATCCTGCTGAGCCAGATACCCCTGACGCATAATGATGCGCTCTTCACTGCGCGGCCAGCTGGCACTATCCACCAGAAACTTACGTTCTATTTCAATCATGTTATTACCGACGTACGTTTTTTACTGGGGATATTGTATCGCACTCTTCATTCGCAATAGATACGCTATTGAAAGCCAGGCTGTAAATTTACACCGCCATTCATTCTCGGCACTGCATCAATCAGCGTTTTCGTGTACGCATGCTTGGGATCACCGCACACCTGTGCCGTGTCACCAGCCTCAACTAATTTCCCCTGATGCATAACAAGCGTTCGGTCACTCACGTATTCGACCACAGAAATATTGTGAGTAATAAACAGCAACGTTAAACCGTAACGGCTGCGCAACTGTAGCAGCAATTGTAGTATCTCTGCCTGCACCGACACATCGAGCGCACTGGTTACCTCATCACAGACAATAAGTTTCGGATTCACCGCCAACGCTCGAGAGATACCGATTCTTTGTCTTTGACCACCAGAAAACTCATGCGGGTAACGCCACAGATAGTCACGAGGGAGTTGCACATCATCGAGCAGCTGTGCCGCCAGTTCGATCCGGTGATCGTTAGAGTCACCAATGCCATGTACTGCCATGGGCTCAGTCAGGGTGGTGGCAATTGTTAAACGTGGGTTGAGTGAAGAGAGCGGATCTTGAAATACCACCTGCAGATCGGTTCGGTAGGGTCGAAAATCCTGAGACGATAGATTCCCTATCTCTTTACCTTGATAATAAATTTCACCCCCTGTGGGCTCCAATAACCGAACCAGCGCACGACCGAGAGTTGACTTGCCACTACCTGACTCACCGACGAGGGCGACGATCTCACCACGATTTATCTTTAACGACACATCATCTACGGCCCGCACATGACTCGCTACGCGTCGAAAAAGTCCCTGTCGAACCGGAAACCACACTTTTAAATTACGCGCTTCAAGCATCACCTCAGATGAAGTCAGTTGTGGAGTTTGTCGTTGTAAATTTTCTGGCAGCGCTTTCAACAGGCTGCGGGTATAGGGATGTTTCGGGTTGTACAACACATCACTGTGGTCACCCTGCTCAACTATTTCTCCATAACGCATCACTGCAACACGATCAGCTATCTGCGCAACAACACCGAGATCATGAGTAATAAACAGCACCGCCATGCCTTTATCACGCTGCAAATCATCAATTAAATTCAGAATTTTGCTTTGCACAGTCACATCAAGTGCAGTCGTTGGTTCATCAGCAATCAGTAAATCCGGTTGGCAGGCCAGCGCCATGGCAATCATCACTCTTTGCCTTTGGCCACCCGACAATCTATGCGGGTAATCATTAAAACGCACCTGCGGATCTTTAATCTTTACCTCAACAAGTGCTTCGAGGGCAATTTCACGAGCCACTTTCTCAGGCATCTTCGGCCACGATAGCTGCAGCGCTTCGGTAATTTGTTCACCAATGGTAAACACCGGATTAAGGGAAGACATCGGCTCCTGGAAAATCATGGAAATGCGTCTGCCGCGCACCTCTGACATGGCATGGTCACTGAGCTGTAGAAGATCTTCCACTCCACCGTCACGCCGCGTGAGAAGAACCTCTCCCCGCGGGTGAAGCGCTATACCTGCAGGCAACAGACGTAAGATTGAAAGTGCCGTGACTGATTTACCACTGCCTGATTCCCCAACAAGGCATACGGTCTCACCGCGATAGATCTTAAGATCAATGCCTTTTACCGCGTGCACATCGCCTGCTGCGGATTTTAGTACTGTTTGCAGATTATTGACTTGAAGCAATGTCATTGGCGTTGCTCAGCAGATTCACTGGCCGCTTGAGCCCGCTGGGTGATTGGATCAAAAGCGTCACGCAACGCCTCGCCGATTAAATTGTAAGAGAACACCGTTAAAAAGATCGCACCGCCGGGGAATAACGCCAACCACCAGTTAAAAGTAGACGACTGAACCGCCTGATTTAACATCTGCCCCCACGACGGATCATCTACCAGGCCAAGCCCGAGAAAACTCAGGGTCGCTTCAGCGAGTATGGCGGATGCCACACCAAAGCTTGCCGCAACCAGTACCGGTGCAACGGCATTCGGCAATATATGCCGAAACAAGATGGACGCCAGTGGCAAACCGGACGCCACGGCCGCCTGCACAAAGTCTTGTTCACGCAATCGTAAAAATTCCGCACGAACATAACGTGCATAACCCGGCCAGCTGGTCAGACCAATAATCACCATCATGATGTATAAGCTACGATCAAAAAACGCCACAAACGTAAGCAGCAGAAACAACGTTGGCACCGCTTCAAATATTTCTACCAGGCGCATGCCAAGCATATCTACCACACCGGAAAAATAACCCATCAACCCACCAAATATCACACCCAACACCATGGCAATGCTTGTGGCGACAATGCCAATACCAAGCGCTAGCCGTGATGCATGAATCATTCGACTCAACAGATCTGCTCCATTGGCTTCCGTGCCGAACAGATGCATTCGCTCTCCAGAAGACCCCGGTGCCTGCAGGCCGGTATCGCCATAGTCTCTTAGATAGTCTTTAGGTGAATACGGTATTGGCGCACTCAGCACCCAATCTGCACGCAACGAAACATCAGATTCACGAAAGCTTTCGTAGACAGATAGTTTCGGTGGGGTTAATACCAAATGGCACACGATAAAAGTAAGCGAACCGACCACCGCGAGTACCAGCAAGTTACGTCCAGCGCTGAATTGCCGCCAAACAAAAAGTAGAATCGCCAGCAGGAAGATAACAACCAATGCAACATCAGCGGCGCTGAAATACTTAGCAGCAGGGCTACTGAGTACACCATCAACACTCATAAGTAGCGGCCGACTGTTGGCCAGCAAGGGGGCAAACACCGCTACAAACAACAACAGCCCCAACCAACAGGCGCCAATCTGAGCACCACGCTTTTTCATCGTGCTATTAAATACGCGCGCACCAAGCCCGCGACGACGCAATTCTTTTCTAAATTTCCGATCGCCGGTCGTAGTGTTAGTCATAGCTCACCCGCGGATCCGCCAGGGCATAACATAAATCTGCGATCAAATAGCCGATCAACGTAAGCACACCGCTGACCAGTGTTAACGACAGCACCATTTCACGGTCCCGCCCTTTCACCGCTTCCACCGCCAGCTTGCCCATGCCTTCTATGCTGAACAGGCTTTCGACAATCACCGACCCGGCCAACAAGCCCGGTAGCAGAGAAGCGGCAACGGTGATAAGGGGAATCAGGCTGTTGCGAAATACATGTCTCCACAACACCAACTCTTCAGGTGCACCTTTAGCGCGTGCAGTTCGCGCGTAGTCAGCGGACAAATTTTCAAGCACTGCCGACCTGGATAACTTGGCAAGAAATGCAAAACCACCAAATGTAAGACACAACACAGGCAACACCAGATGCCACAGGCGATCAAACAGAAAACCACGAACAAACGCGCCATCACTTACGAACTGAAATAACAACAGAGCAGCTGCAACACCGACAGCTCCGGCAAGCAATACACGCATGGCAAAAAAATCACTGCTTGCTATCCACCAGAAAAGTAATGCCACAGATAAACTCAGTATAAAGTGCATTGATTGATTGCTTAACTGCCCGTTGGCTTCGGCCATAGCAATACCCGCGGCCAGTCCAATTCCGCCAAAAAACATCGAGCGCCACCAGTGGGGGAGTCGTGCATTGGCGACTAACAAAAGAACAACGCTCGACGCCATGGCAGCTGCTAACATCAGCACTTGCTTAAATCCGCTCCAATGAGGCAGGAAGGTCATATCCAGGGCCTCGCGACGGTTAAGCCCGGACTCCGGGAACCAATGCCAGTTTTGTTCGCTGGCAAAAAAACCGATCAATAACACACCCGCCAACATCACCGGTACAGACCATAGTCCCAACAATATGGTGCCGGAAGTCACATCAAAAGACCTGCCATGCTGCGTGGCCGCCCTTACCCCGATGGCAATCGCAATAATATAAACAATCGGTATTGATACAATATTCAGTAATAGCGTTATTGGCAATCGCTCGCGAATAAGTTCCGACACAGATCGACCATAAAGAAAGGACTCGCCAAGGTCTGAGCCTTTAGTAAAACTAAATTCACCAATTTCACCAGATTCACTCAATGTAAAACCAATTGGCGAAATATTGTTTAGCCAACGCAGATACTGAACCGGAGCCGGATCATCCAGACCATAACGCTTGTTGTAGTAGGCCTCCATCGCTTTGCGTGCTTCCGGCTGCATGACACCTTCAGACATCGCCTGCGAACCGATACCACCCGGTGATGCTGCCATTACGGAGAACACAACCAAAGTTATGCCAATCAGGGTCGGGACGATGAGCAGCACTCGCCGGAGCAGATACGTCAGCACGGTTGAGCGATTTCCCGACGATGTAACACGGTGGCGTTACTCACTGTGCTTTTGAAGGCTGAGTGGCACATAGGTCTCAACCGGCACCTGCGCCGTGTTCAAACCAAGGTTGGTAATCTCAATATTTTTAAATCGATCATCAATAAACAGTAAGGATTTACGCCGCATTAAGAACGTGTATGGCTGCGTTTCATGCATGACCGCTTCTGCCTCCTGCCAAATTGGCATACGTTCTTCCTCAACAACACTGGCCCGCGCCTGATCAATCAGCTGATCAAGCGCTTCGCTTTTGTAGCTCACAAAGTTATCACCATCGGTAATTTGATCGCTGTGAAACATTTGATCTATGTCGGTTTCTATTCCGCTGCTCCAACCAAGAATAATGGCATCGAAATTTCTGGACTCCAGAAAATCGAGCATCACCGACCATTCAGTCGGCTTGGGTATCAGTGATATACCCGCGCGCGCATACAGGTCTTTTAAAAACAGCACGATGCGTTTTGTATCATCACTGCCTTGAAAGTAGACGAGTTCAAATTCAAACGCCTCACCTGCTTCATTTTCAAGCACACCATCACCATCACGATCTACAAATCCGGCCTCTGCCAACAGTGCTTTGCCTTTTTCAATGTCAGCAGGCCAGGGCTCGACGCTTTTATTGTGCTGTTTGCTACGCGGGTTAAACGGACTGACAGCAATCTCAGCATAACCGAGAAAGATTTCATCGATAATACGTTGCCGATCAGTTAGATGAGTCATCGCTACACGCACCCTGGTATCTGCAAAGAGACTTGGCTTGTTATCACGCACCTGGTTCCAGCCAATATAGCTATACCCGGCGTTCGGGCTCATATATTCGAAATTTTGAGACTTATCTTTTATCTGCGCATCGTCACGCAACGTTTGGTATTCCACAGGCTTGGCCGTGTATACATCAATGGTATCGTTTCTAAAAGCGGCGAGTCTTGCACTGGCATTGTCGATGACATTCCATATCAGTCGATCATACGAAGACTGCACCTCACCCCAGTAACGTTGATTGCGCAGTAGCTCAACGCGACCAGTGTCCGGGGTCCAGTTTTCAGGGTCTTCAAGACGGTAGGGTCCGGAACCAAACAACAAGCCTTTGGATTGATTAAACGTTTCAGCATCTTCCAGGAAGCGCTCATAGAAATGTTTCGCAAGTACACTCATTCCCCCTGCCAGGCCCAGACTCTCAAAGTAGGGTTCTGCAAACACGAACTTGACCGTCTTGCTATCAATTGCTTCAACGGATGCAATCTTGTCGTAGTAAGCGCGCAGTCTGGGCGCTGCAATGCGTTCATCCATTAAGAATTCAAACGAAAACTGAACGTCAGTAGCGGTAACAGGCACACCATCTGCGAATACCAGATTATCCCGAAGCGTAAATTCGATGGTCATGCCATCATCACTGACCTGCCATGACTTTGCCAATAAGCCATCCCAGGCCAATGTATCAGGGTTGCGTTGAATCAGGCTTTCAACCACGTAGCTTTGAACACTGCTGGCATCCGCATCGGCTGATACGATTGGCGTGATGGTTTTCAGGCTCGCGACAAATGAATTAACGTACCAGTCGCCTTCGGCAAAATCTTCTTTTTGTCGCGCTTTGTGAGCACGCCGGAATGCACTCCCAGCGAGAGCTTCATGAGCGCCTGCTACACCAGTTTGGCCGTCTGTCTGGCCAACGCCTGCGACAGTAATGCCTGAATCAAGCTGGTTTTGAACACTTTGCACAGTCTGTCGCAGAGATCGCAAATCATCAGCCTGGCTACTGATGGTGGTTTTCATACCGGCCATCATTCTCCACTGGCGGTCAACCATATACATGGACAACATCACCAGACAACCAACCATGACTATCGCGAACAATAGCACCCAGTCTTTTAAATTGAATTTGCGTTCGATGGTAGGACCTCCGATTCGAGTACTACTCGTTGATATCTATTTAATTATAGGGAATATTCCGGGATTTTGTTTTTCCGTGATTTTCAGGTGCAAACCCGCTAATCAGCGCTGATGATTACTGCCAATTCCGCGTATAATCGGACCTCAAAGACACAGGAGATTGACATGGGATTCCTCTCAGGTAAAAAGGCCCTCATCATTGGCGTTGCCAGCAAGCGCTCTATCGCTTGGGGAATCGCACAATCAATGCATCGAGAGGGCGCCGAGCTCGCATTTACCTATCAAGGCGAAAGGTTAAAAGATCGCGTCATTGATATGGCCGCCGAGTGTGATTCGACCGCTGTATTTCCATGTGACGTGGAGCACGATCAGCAGATCGATGACCTGGCAGCATCAATAAAAAATCACTGGGGCTCGCTTGACGTGCTGGTACACGCCGTCGGATTCGCACCACGTGAACAACTGGAAGGTGACTATCTGGATTGCGTCACCCGCGAAGGCTTTCGCATAGCGCATGACATCAGCTCATATAGCTTCGCCGCCCTTGCAAAAGCGTGCAAGCCACTGCTTTCAGAGGATGCAGCACTTCTCACGCTAAGTTATCTAGGTGCGGTACGCTCAATGCCGAACTACAACGTGATGGGTTTGGCCAAAGCCAGCCTTGAAGCCAACACTCGATTCATGGCGCATTCACTCGGGCCAGTGGGTGTAAGAGTCAATGCTATTTCTGCAGGGCCCATTCGGACACTGGCTGCATCTGGTATCGGGGACTTTAAAAAATTGCTCGGGCACGTAGCGAATACCTCACCGCTCAAACGTAATGTGACCATTGAACAGGTTGGCGATACCGCGGCATTCCTGTGTTCGGATATGGCAGCGGGCATTACGGGCCAAATTGTTTATGTAGATGCAGGGTTTAACAACGTGGCGATGCCGCCATTAGAGTCGTAAGGCTCTAGAACAGTCAAACAAAAAAAAGCCAGCAAAACGCTGGCTCATTGACCGTGTAACTACAACCGGCGCTACTGATATTCTGTCGGTGATAGCAACGCGTCATTGCGCTCTATCTCCGCTTCGCCTTCAATTGCACTAACCAATGCATCAAATTCGGCTGTAGCAGGCACTGCTATCGGTGCACTGACTTCTACTTCCGCATCCGATTCGACACCTGTGAATACAACAATGATGATGTTGTTACCAGTGTCGGTCACTGTACTGTACGTTGCCGTGCCTGATTCCGGCTTAGGCATTGTGAACAGCTTTCTCACCACTGCTCTGTCCGCTTCGCTATCATTTCTTGCAATGGCGGCTGACTCAGTAAAATCACCCCCATGCTCTGTCGCGAGTGCTGCAGCGTCTGCTCCACCCTCAAGCTCAGTCACCAGCGTATCAGCAAGGGTTTGAAGCTCTTCGCTCGCTTTTTCACTCTGTACCAGTTTGATAATATCTTCACGTACTTCATCGATGGGTTTCGGTGAGGCTTCCTCGTGCTCAATAGTGCGAAGCACAATGGCGTGATTCTCACCCACCTCAAGCACTTCTGAGTTGAGACCGTTGTTCAATACATCGTCTGTCAACGCCGCAGCCAACACCTGCGGGTATTGGGCAATTCCATCTGACATGGTGCGATCAATCCACTCGGTGGTTTGCATCGCCAAGCCTGTTTCATCAGAAGCCGGTTGGAGCGAATCATTATTTTCGTAAGAGGCATTAGAGAGCAATTCACTGGCTTCAAAATATTTAGTTTCTGCAAGCTCTGTGCGGTACTGATCTTCAACTTCGTCTTTAACGTCTTCGAAAGACTGGCCTTGCTCAGCAATAGTTTTATTAAGTTGAATGATATGAAAGCCAAAGTCAGAGCGCACCGGCTCACTTACTTCCCCATCAGCCATTGCAAAGGCTACCTCTTCAAACTCAGGGACCATAACACCTCGACCGAACTCACCCAAATTGCCGCCATTGTCAGCGGAACCCGGATCATCCGACAGAGTAGCTGCCAGTGACGCCAACGTTTCACCGGCGTTTATACGCGCGACAAGATCATCAGCTTCTTGTTTCTTTGCAGCAACATCCGCTTCCGATGCATCGCTGTCGATGGCCAGCAATATGTGTGAAGCATCGCGCTTTTCTGGCACAACCCACTGTGATTTATTCTGCTCAAAATACCCTGCAATATCTTCATCGGTGACATCAATGCTGTCTTTTAAATGGTCTACCTTGAGCTCAAGGTATTCCACTTTTACTTTTTGAGGGTTGTTGAACGACGCGATATTTGCCTCGTAGTGTGCAGTAATCTCGTCATCTGAAACTTCGATGGTTTCTGCTTTTGCTTGAGTATCTAAAGATATTAGTGATGCTGATCGCTTCTGGCTACGCAACTCATTTATACGCGCGCTCTCGTCGCCAAGAGAGAATCCGCTGACAACCACACCATCACGAAACTGCTGGAGCAGCAAATCGGCTCGAAACTGATTTTCGAACTCTGACGCTGATACTCCCATGGACTGCAATTGACGGGTGTAGCGCTCTTTGTCGAAGACGCCATCGACGGTAAAGCCGTCAATCGAAAATATTCTTTGCGCCAGATCTTCGTCACCAACCGCGAAGCCATTCTCAAAGGTGGATTGCCTGAGAACCTCTTGCCTGACCACCGTAGACATTGCCTGGTTATTCACCATTGCACCCAGGTTCAACCCTTCCGGCAATCTGCCACCGAACGTTTGCTGTAGTTGGTTGCGAGATTGTTGGTAGGCATTTTGAAACGAGTTCAGAGAGACCTTCTGACCGTTTACCTTGGCAGCGTAGTCCGCACCGTTGTTCCCAAAATATGAGTTAATACCGACGAGCGCAAAAGGCACACAGATGATGCCAACCAGGACATACTTGAGCCACTTTGAATTGCGGATGCCGTCTCTTAGATCAAGTAACATAGTATTTTAGCTAGACGAGTTGCGAACGATCATTGGACCATACTAGATCTACAAATATAGCAGTAGACATAAAAAAAGGGTGCCGAGACACCCTTTAATTTTATTGGCGGAGCGGACGGGACTCGAACCCGCGACCCCCGGCGTGACAGGCCGGTATTCTAACCAACTGAACTACCGCTCCAAAATAGTGGTGGGTGCTGAGGGGATCGAACCCCCGACCCTCGCCTTGTAAGGGCGATGCTCTCCCAGCTGAGCTAAGCACCCAACAGATCTGCTCTAGTTTATAGTTTCTTTCAGCGCTTTGCCAGGTTTAAATCGCGGAACATTCGATGCTTTGATTTGAATCTCTTCACCGGTGCGAGGATTACGACCTTTACGAGCTTCTCTTTTACTAACTAAGAATGTGCCAAAACCGACCAGAGTCACCTGGTCGTCTTTCTTAAGTGCGTCACCAATGACCTTGGTCATTGAGTCAACGATTTTCAAAGCATCCGATTTTTGTACGTCTGCTTCATCAGCAACCGCGTCAACAAATTCAGTTTTGTTCATTCAGAGGTATCCTCGAAGATAATTGCAAAATGTCGCAGTCGCCGCAACTGACTAACTACTCCGTAACGAGACGAAACAGTGTATGTCAGGGGTGGGGTACCTGCGTCAATAAAATCTATTACAGGCAAGCTATGTTGCTTAAACTGTACAAAGCGACCAATATTCAGCCGCTTCAATCCATGCCGTCACTTTACCACACTGCTCCGTTTATTCGAAGCGTTTCGCTTAGTGGTGTCTGACTGATTGGGAAGGTTTTTTCTTACCTGAGCCAGTCTTTGCTTTTCCGTCTGCTTTGTTAGTATCCGGCAGAAGCGGTACCGGCGCACTCGTTAACGCGATCATCAGCACATCGTCTATCCATTGCGCGGGCTTAACTTCAAGGTTATCGAGAACCTCTTCAGGTATATCAGCCAGATCCTTCTCATTATCTTTTGGAATGATGACAGTCTTTATACCGCCGCGATGTGCTGCCAGAAGCTTTTCTTTTAAACCACCAATCGGTAAAACCTCTCCACGCAGTGTTATTTCACCGGTCATAGCGACGTCAGAGCGAACAGGAATACCAGTCATCGCTGACACCAACGCGGTGCACATACCAATACCGGCACTCGGTCCGTCTTTAGGAGTTGCACCTTCGGGCACATGGATATGAATATCTTTTAATGTGTGAAAATCATCTTCCAGGCCAAGCGATTGAGCTCGACTCCTGACAACTGTTTTGGCAGCCTGAATTGACTCCTGCATCACTTCACCCAGCTGTCCGGTATAGATAAACTTACCCTTTCCCGGCACTACTGCTGTCTCAATTGTTAACAGTTCACCGCCTACCTGAGTCCAGGCCAATCCGGTCACCTGCCCTATTTTATCTTCAAGATCCGATTTACCGATTCGGAACTGTTCAACACCGAGATACTCGGAAAGATTCTCAGGCGTTACCGTGATTTTTTTGGTTTCCGTCTCAAGCAGAATCTGGGTAACGATTTTTCGACAGATCTTTGAAATTTCACGCTCAAGTCCACGCACCCCTGCTTCACGAGTGTAATGCCGGATTACCTGTCTGACAGTATCTTCGGGTAATTCCATTTCACCCTCGCGCAACCCGTTGTCTTCGATTTTACGCGGTACGAGATAGTTCATTGCGATATGCAACTTCTCAGTCTCCGTGTACCCGGGAATCCGTATGACTTCCATACGGTCGAGCAACGGCGCTGGAATATCCATGCTGTTAGCAGTGGCCACAAACATCACATCAGACAGGTCATATTCAACCTCAAGATAGTGATCTGTAAACGTATGGTTCTGCTCGGGATCTAAGACTTCAAGCAATGCTGATGATGGATCGCCACGAAAATCCGTAGACATTTTATCGATTTCATCAAGCAGCATTAATGGATTGCGTGACTCTGCTTTGGTAATGTTCTGCAAAATCTTACCAGGCATGGAGCCAATATAAGTGCGCCTGTGACCTCTTATTTCTGCCTCATCACGCACACCACCCAGCGCCATGCGGCTGAATTTTCGACCCGTGGCACGGGCGATTGATTTACCTAGTGATGTCTTACCTACCCCTGGCGGTCCAACCAAACACAAGATAGGTCCTTTCGCTTTCTTCACACGTTTTTGCACAGCGAGGTATTCAAGAATGCGCTCTTTAACTTTCTCTAAGCCGTAGTGATCAGTTTCGAGTACAGATTCAGCGTCCGCCAAATTAGACTTTAATCTCGTGCGCTTCTTCCACGGCAGGTTCGTGAGTGTCTCAATGTAATTTCGTACCACCGTAGCCTCTGCAGACATGGGTGACATCATCTTGAGCTTTTGAAGCTCCGATGAGACTTTTTCTTTCGCTTCAACACTCATACCCGCCGATTCGATTTTCTCAGCCAGGTCTTCGATTTCATTGGGCACATCATCGAGGTCACCCAATTCTTTCTGAATGGCCTTCATTTGCTCGTTGAGATAATACTCGCGTTGGCTCTTCTCCATCTGCTGCTTAACGCGGCCACGAATGCGCTTCTCGACTTGCAGCATATCGAGCTCGCCTTCCATCAAGCTCATTAATTTTTCAAGCCGATCCGCAGGATGCTCAATCTCAAGTATTTTCTGTTTCTCGTCAATTTTAAGAGACAGGTGTGCAGCAACTGTATCCGCAAGTCGAGATGGATCTTCTATTCCGCTCAATGAGGTCAGAATTTCCGGCGCCAGTTTCTCTTTTAGCTTTACGTATTGCTCAAAGAGCCTGGTGACAGATCGAACCAGCACTTCCATTTCAACTTCGTCGTGATCCGCATCTTGAGGAACAATCTCGGCTGTCGCCGCGAAGAATCCATCTTCAGTTTTTTCAATATCAGAAATTATCGCCCGCTGACTTCCCTCGACCAGCACTTTGATCGTGCCATCAGGCAGTTTGAGCAATTGGAGGATGTCGGCAAGCGTGCCAAAAGAATTTATATCCTCTACATCCGGATCTTCAATATCAGCACGTTTCTGCGCGGAAAGTAATATCTGCTTATCACGAGACATTGCCTCGTCCAGCGCCAGAATTGACTTCTCACGCCCAACAAAAAGCGGAATCACCATGTGTGGATAAACCACAACATCACGCAACGGTACCAGAGGTACGCGATCATTTAAGTCACTGGATTCGCCCACATCACCAGTATCAGCTACTGAATCTTTTTTAGCGGATGCTTTGCCGGATGGCTTTCCGGATGAATTAGAGTTGTCGGCCATACTGCCTCACTGGAATTCAGACCGGCAACATTGCCACCCTGACGCTTCAAGTGTAAGGCCGAAACAGGAATTTACAAGGAAAAGAGCAGTGAATAAACGACCTATGGTATTCACCGCACTGCCAGGTGCAACGGGCAATGTGTCAGTCTTTATGGATGTTCAACTACCGGGAGGGAAACAACTCGGTTGGAGAGCAACCCGCTACACAGCGGGCTGCTTCTTAAGTCTTACTTACTCGTCTGAAGCTGCGCGACGAAAGCCTTCGTCATCTGCTTCGTTTTCAGCTGTCTCATCATCGTTGCTTGCCAGCAACAAATAGGGTTTCGCTTCGCCTCTGACAACAGCACCGTCAACGATCACTTTTTTGACGCCTTCCATTTGAGGCAGGTCGTACATGGTGTCGAGTAATATGTTTTCGAGTATCGTGCGCAGACCGCGTGCACCAGTCTTACGTTCAGTTGCCTTTTCAGCTACGGCGTACAGTGCATCTTCACGAAATTCGATCTCAACATTTTCCATGCTGAGCAACTTCTCGTATTGCTTGGTAATTGCATTTTTAGGCTCGGTCAAAATACGAACCAACGCACTTTCATCAAGCTCACGAAGTGTGGCGATGACAGGCAGACGACCAACGAATTCCGGAATAAGTCCATAACGAACCAGATCTTCAGGCTCGACCGTTGACAGTACTTCGCCAAGCTTGGCAGTTTCGTCTTTCGTTTTCACATCAGCTGCGAATCCGATTCCACCTTTGTCAGAACGGTCACGAATTATTTTGTCGAGACCGGCAAATGCACCGCCGACGATAAACAATATGTTCTTGGTGTCTACTTGAAGGAATTCCTGCTGAGGGTGCTTACGCCCACCTTGTGGAGGAACCGAAGCTACCGTGCCCTCAATGAGCTTAAGCAGCGCTTGCTGTACGCCTTCCCCGGAGACATCGCGAGTGATCGACGGGTTGTCTGCCTTGCGCGAAATCTTGTCTATTTCATCGATGTAGACAATGCCACTCTGTGCCTTTTCGACATCGTAGTCACACTTTTGCAATAGCTTCTGGATAATGTTTTCAACATCTTCGCCAACATAACCCGCTTCGGTTAAGGTGGTCGCATCAGCCATAGTGAACGGCACATTAAGCAGACGTGCGAGCGTTTCAGCCAGCAAAGTCTTACCGCAGCCAGTCGGGCCAACAAGCAAGATATTACTTTTTGCTAACTCAACTTCGTCTTTCTTATCGCTCTGACTCTGGTACTGCAGACGCTTGTAGTGATTATAGACTGCGACAGCAAGAATCTTCTTGGCGTCCTCCTGACCAATCACGTACTGGTCCAGAGTGTCTCTAATCTCTTGTGGTTTCAGCAGATCGCCGGTAGCAGTTGCCGCTTTCTCCTGCATCTCTTCGGTGATAATGTCGTTGCACAAGTCAACACACTCATCACAGATAAACACAGATGGTCCGGCAATAAGCTTGCGAACTTCGTGCTGGCTCTTCCCGCAGAAAGAACAGTAAAGCAGCTTACTGTCTTCCGGATTTTTATTTTCGCCGTCACTCATTTGTACAGAATACCCTGTTTTTGCACTCTCACCTTGCCGCTTTTCGCCAAATTTTGCAAGGAGATACCAGTGTTAATATCGCCGCTACCAAAGCGTTACCGGACGATACCGGTATCGCAATAAGCGCTGATTCATGACGTTATTAGCTGGAAGAAGAAGCTATTTCCGACTCTCTACCACGATTTTCAACTACTCGGTCAATCAGACCATATTCCACGCCATCATTGGCAGTCATAAAATGATCTCGATCGGTATCTTTTTGAATTCTTTCAAGATCTTTACCCGTGTGATGCGCGAGCACCTCATTTAGACGATGCTTTATAGAAAGTATTTCCTGGGCGTGAATTTCAATATCTGTCGCCTGACCCTGAAAGCCGCCCAGCGGCTGGTGAATCATCATTCGGCTATGCGGTAGAGCAAATCTCTTGCCCGATGCACCACCAGCGAGCAATAAAGCACCCATGCTTGCCGCCTGACCAACACAAAGTGTGCTGACATCAGGTTTGATGAATTGCATCGTATCGTAAATGGCCATGCCGGCAGTTACCGATCCACCCGGGCTATTGATATACAAGGAAATATCTTTGTCTGGATTCTCTGATTCCAGAAAAAGCAGCTGAGCGACCACAACGTTGGCCATAAAATCTTCAACCTGACCAACCAAAAATACAACGCGCTCTTTGAGCATGCGCGAGTAAATGTCGTAACGCATTGAACCACGCGGCGTCACTTCTTCCACACTCGGGATATATCCCGTGGCTTGAGGCGCTACCATGTAAGGATCCAATGGGCTTTTGATCATGTTCATATTCTCTATATATATCGCTTTTCTACAGACTCAATAGCATTAACTGGTCTGATTCTGTTTATCCGGATTCATCACTTCTTTAAATGATGCAGCCTGGCTCTCCACCGTGGCTTGTTCCATAGCCCAATCGGTTACTTGTTGTTCTAACACCAGGCCTTCAATATTCTGCATATATTCTTGGTTACTATAGTAGTAGTCGACCACTTGCTTGGGATCTTCATAGGACGATGCCATTGATTCGATGGTAGTGCGCACTTTGTCCGGATCCGGCTTAAATTCGTTCTTCCTGATTATTTCCGCAACCAACAAGCCTAACTTCACTCGTCGCTCCGCATCTGACTCAAATAATTCATCACCAAGCTCCGGTGCTGAACCTTCTGGAGCCTGCATTTGTTCGGTCAACTGCTTGCGTAAACGCTCAATTTCTTCCTTTATGAGACTTTTTGGCACCGGGAATTCGTTCTTTTCTAGCAGTAAATCCATGACTGCCTGTTTGTCACGATTTTCAAGCGCTTGTTTGAGCTCTCTTTCCATGTTCTTTCTGATATCGGCACGAAGTGCATCCACTCCACCCTCTTCCACACCGAATTCCTTAGCAAACTCGTCATTCACCTCAGGAAGCTCAGACAATTTGACGGCCTGCACAGTTATTTCAAACTTAGCCTCTTTTCCTGCAAGGTCTGTTGCACGGTAGTCATCAGGGAAATTAACAGTAATCGTCTTGTCGTCACCTTTCGAGGCTCCGACAAGCTGCTCTTCAAACCCAGGAATCATTGAATTTGACCCAAGCACCAATGGCGCTTCTTTCGCAGCGCCTCCTGCAAACTCCTCTCCGTCAATACTGCCAACGAAGTCCATAACCACCTGATCGCCATCAGCAGCAGGACGATCGACCTCATTCCACACCTTTCGCTGCTCGCGCAGAGTTTCTATCATTTCGTCAAGATCAGAATCACCTACTGAGCATTCAGTCTTCACAACCGACGAGCCCTGCAGGCTCGCCAGTTCAATCTCCGGATACACTTCGAAAGTTGCCGTGTAGGCAAACTCTTCAGCATTTTCATCCTCATTTTTCACGGGTTCTATCGACGGCATGCCTGCGGGACGATATTTTTCCTGAGTCAAAGCATTGTGATAACTCTCGTTTATCACATCACCAAGCACTTCCTGTCGCACCTGACCACCGTAGCGCTTGCGTACCACCTGCAACGGCACCTTGCCTGGGCGGAAGCCATTGATGCGGACATCTTTCTGCAGCGACTGCAGCTTCTTTTGCACAGCGGTGTCTATGTCTTCACTCGGCACCTGAATTTTAATTGTGCGCTCAAGACCGTTCACGGATTCTTCTGTAACCTGCATATACCCTCACCAGCAACCAAGCTGTATGGATTTTGTTTAAATTAACTGAACGCGGAAGCTATGACTGAAAGTGCCTGGCTTACGGCCTGGCCTGCGGCCTTACCTGAAATAAGTTGCGCCAATGTATGTTTGTAGGATGGTACGAGAGGGGAGACTTGAACTCCCACGGGTTACCCCACTGGAACCTAAATCCAGCGCGTCTACCAATTCCGCCACTCTCGCTTAATCCAAGCCTCGCATTATAGACGAAGCTACCAGCTCCCTGCACTTTCTTGCCAGAAAGATTGTATCTGCATTGGTAGAGACACAATTCTCGTACAGGAGTAAAAGTTGGGGTGGACGATGGGGATTGAACCCACGACCACAGGAATCACAATCCTGCGCTCTACCAACTGAGCTACGCCCACCACTAAACTTTTTCTTAAAACAATTAGAAAAGAACACGTTTGCGGCATTCGAATCTAACTTAAAACACTTGACCAAAGGTCACTGCGATTTGTATCCCGTCGCAAGCTCGGGATGGTACGCCCGGCAGGACTCGAACCTGCTACCCTCGGCTTAGAAGGCCGATGCTCTATCCAGATGAGCTACGGGCGCTTTAACCCTGGTTCTTCGTCCGTGATTGCACCAGTGCGTATTCAGCGAGTAGTACTGAGATACCTGACACTAACTGCAGCTGACAAATTGGGATGTCAGCACGGATGCTACAAAAAAATTGGTCGGGGCAGCAGGATTCGAACCTGCGACCCCCTGCTCCCAAAGCAGGTGCGCTACCAGGCTGCGCTATGCCCCGAACATTGAGCAGGCGAGTCTACGCTCGCTCCGCTTAATCGTCAAATATTAGCTGCAATTTTTTCTCCTGCAGGAGGTTTTTCAGCTAATTTGCGTTGAACCAGGCTATTTGGCTCAAATTAATCCATCTCGTCTATCCAGGTCATCTGGATAGCTTCAAGAATTTTTTCGTTGGATTTCTCTGGATCATCGTCGAAATCCGGCAATTCTGTCACCCAGCGATGCAAGTCTGTAAAACGAACCTGCTGGGGATCGACATCTGTATGCGTATCGACAAGCTCAATGGCAATGTCGAGTGTATCTGTCCATTTAAGCGCCATATTTATCCAGCCTACCTAGTGTTGTGCTTCAGACACCATGTTGATGGTGTACTTCGGAATTTCTATGGTGAGATCTTCATCTTCAACAATTGCCTGACAGCTCAACCGCGAATCGGGTTCAACCCCCCAGGCTTTGTCGAGGTAGTCCTCCTCAAGCTCTGTGGCCTCATCCATTGAATCTATGCCTGCCCTGATGTACACATGGCACGTTGTACAGGCACAGGACTTCTCACAGGCATGTTCAATGTGTATGTGCTGTGACAACAAGGCATCACAAATCGAAGTACCGGTCGGCGCTTCAAACTCCTTACCTTCCGGGCAAATCTCCGCATGCGGCTTAACAGTAATTTTTGGCATTACGATGGATTGTCCTGTTTTGCATAACTATCAATATTTTTGCCCTTCATGGCTTCGCCTATAGACGCGTTCATTCGTCGGGACACATAAATTTCGCTAACTTTCTCAAGGCCACGCAAAGCTTTCTTTATTGCTTCACTATCACCTGTGTCATTTGATTCCAACACAGATGCTCTGGCATCAAGTATTTTTTGCTTTTCACTTTGATCAAGAAACTGGTCGGCATCTTTAGCCATCGCCGCGTCCAGTGCCTCTACGGCTCGCTCCGCTTCAACTCTTTGCTCCTGGAGCATCCGGGCTGCAACATCTTGCTCGGCGTTTGTCATTGAGTCACGAATCATTGATTCTATTTCAGAATCAAGTAAACCGTACGAAGGTTTTATCTGTACCTCAGCATGCACGTTGCTGGCTTTTTCCAACGCAGACACCGTAAGCAGTCCGTCAGCGTCCACCTGAAAAGTCACCTGTATACGCGCCTGCCCGGCGACTACCGGGTTAAACCCTCGAAGCTCAAAGCGCCCCAGGGAGCGACAATCTCGAACAAGGTCTCTTTCCCCTTGCACTACATGTAACGCCATGGCCGTCTGACCATCTTTGTAGGTGGTAAATTCCTGCGCTCTGGCGGCGGGGATAGTCGTGTTACGAGAGATAATCTGCTCTACCAATCCACCATGCGTTTCAATACCCAACGATAATGGAATAACGTCAAGTAATAACATATCACTGTCCGGCTTATTCCCCGCAAGCACATCTGCTTGCAAAGACGCACCGATAGCAACCACCTCATCAGGATTAATATCAGTAAGTACTTCTTTTTCAAAAAACGCACTTACTGCTGCTCTGACTGCCGGAACGCGAGTCGAGCCACCCACCATCACCACGTTATCAATTTGGTTTTTCTTAAGCTTCGCCTGCCTTAACGCACTGCGACAAGACTTTAAAGTTCGCTCCAGCAACCCACTCAACAGCTCATTAAACGTATCAACTGAAACGGATGCACTAATACTAGTATCACCGTGCTGCAGTTCGAATTGTGCACTGTCAGCACTGGACAGCTGATGCTTTACCGATCTTGCCTGATCAAGCAGTGATCGTTGTAAGCCTGCATCGTTACCAACATCAATGCCCTGCTGACTAATGATCCAGTCTACAACTGCCTGGTCAATATCGTCTCCACCAAGGGCCGTGTCGCCTGCTGTTGAGAGCACCTCGAATACGCCTCTCTCAAGCTTCAAGATCGATATATCAAACGTGCCGCCACCCAGATCATAGACCGCAATAGTTGCATCCATTTCAGCCTGGTCAAGTCCGTAAGCTATTGCTGCAGCCGTCGGCTCATTCACCAGGCGATACACATTTAACCCGGCAAGCCGAGCTGCATCTTTTGTGGCTTGTCTTTGCGTGTCATCAAAGTAGGCCGGCACGGTCACAACCACCCCGGTGAGCTCACCGCCCAAACTCAATTCGGCTCGTTCGCGCAAAGCCCTCAATATGTCTGCCGATACTTCGATCGCCGTTTTCGGACCCGCAGCAGTCGATATTCTTGGCACCGATGAATCATTTTTTTCAAGCTTATACATCATGCCTGCCGCAGACTCAGCAATATCTTCGGCACTTAAACCAATAAGACGCTTAACTGAAGAGATTGTGTTGTATGGATCCTCTGCCGCTTGCTCACGGGCTGCTTTACCAATTGCCACAACGCCATGCTTGTCATAACGCACCACAGACGGAAAGATCGCCTCGCCGTCCTGGTCTTGCAATACATTGGCAACACCGCTTCTGACAGTCGCCACAAGGGAGTTTGTTGTTCCAAGATCAATGCCTGCAGCAAACCGATGCTGGTGCGGCGCGGTGGATTGCCCTGGCTCTGAAATTTGTAGTAACGCCATTACGCTGCCCTCCCTGACAGAGAAAAAGAACGCTGGCTGGTATTGAAGCCCGTTAGTTTATAAAAACAACTTAAGCACTTACACAGAGTTCCCATGGGCAGTAACATCTTAAGCATCATCAAGCTGTGCTTCTATTGTATTCGCCTCATCAGCAAGCTTCCCGAGAAACTGCCAGCGACGAATCAATTCCCGTGCTTCATCGTAGCCTTGAGCGTGTATTGATGCAGAAGCAGCCGCAGAGGTTTTTTCAATCAACTGATCAATCTCATCACGCACTGAATCAAGTGACTTGTAGGGATCAGCAGAGGTTGCCACTTCTTCCAGCGACTCTCTAAGCTCCATTTGCTGCATCAGAAACAGGGTATCCATTTTTGCATCAGTTTCTGCATCTGTACTCAGGCCTGCCAGCTGCAAACAATACTCCGCTCTAAGCAGAGGATCAGACAGTGTCTGATGAGCCCCGTTGATGTGAGCGGTTATTTGTACAGCACGACGGCTGGCAGCAGACGAAGCCGCTGCAAATCCATCAGGATGAAACTGGCGTTGCAACTCCATAAACTTAGCGCGCAGTAGAGAGGCATCTATCTCGCAGCTAACCGGGAGTTCGAACAGATCAAAATAGTTCTGCTCAAAATTAAAGGATTCGATGTCCAAGTAATTAATTCGACTTCGTGAGGTTTGTTGATCTGATGCATTAAAATCAGAGACGAGCTATACGGTAAAACTCTCTCCGCAACCGCACTCGTCCTTAACATTGGGATTTTTGAACTTGAACCCTTCATTCAGCCCTTCCTTGCCGAAATCAAGTTCAGTGCCGTCAAGATAAACAAGACTTTTGGGGTCGATAATCACTGTGACATCGTTGTCTTCGAACACAACATCACCCTCATCAAGTTCATCAGCGAACTCAAGTACATATGCCATACCTGAACAACCGGTGGTGCGGACGGCAAGCCGTAATCCCACACCCTTACCCCGGTTGTCCATGAAGGTTTTAACGCGGTCTGCTGCCGCATCTGTCAAAGTAATTGCCATTGTCTTATTACTACTAAGCCGCAGACTCTGCTTTTTTGTCCTGCTTGGCACGTATGTCCGCAATTGCCGCAGCAATAGCATCTTCAGCCAATACAGAGCAGTGAATCTTCACGGGTGGAAGTGCAAGTTCTTCTACGATTTCCATGTTCTTAATCGCAGCCGCTTCATCAAGGGTTTTGCCTTTCACCATTTCTGTTACCAGAGAGGACGAAGCAATCGCAGAACCACAGCCGTAAGTCTTGAACTTAGCGTCTTCGATCACGCCGTTGTCATCAACCTGGATTTGCAGACGCATTACGTCGCCACAAGCAGGTGCTCCCACCATACCAGTACCTACGTTAGCGCTATCAGCATCAAGTTTGCCAACGTTGCGTGGGTTTTCGTAATGATCAATAACCTTGTCGCTATAAGCCATGTTTTTGTTCCTTTAATCCTAAACCAGGGTGGTACTAAGTAAATTGCTTTCTAGTGTGCTGCCCACTGCACCGTATCGAGATCAATGCCATCTTTGTACATATCCCACAAAGGTGAGAGATCACGCAAATGCTCAACCGCTTTACGCACTTCTTTGACGGTGAAATCAACCTCTTCCATTGTACTGAAACGGCCAAGAGTGAATCGCAACGAGCTGTGAGCCAGCTCATCATTGCGACCTAACGCCCGCAGTACGTATGAAGGCTCAAGACTGTCACTGGTACATGCAGAACCACTTGAAACAGCAATGTCTTTTAAAGACATCATTAAGCTTTCGCCTTCAACGAAGTTAAAACTGATATTCATGTTGCCGGGAATGCGCTGCTCAAGGTCACCGTTAAGGTAAACCTCTTCCATATCTTTCAGACCATCCCAGAGACGATCACGCATTTTTTCGATGCGGATATTCTCTTCTTCCATTTCTTCATGAGCAATACGGAAGCACTCACCCATGCCTACAATCTGGTGCGTTGCCAGCGTACCTGAACGCATGCCACGCTCATGACCACCGCCATGAATTTGAGCTTCAATACGTACCCGCGGCTTGCGGCGAACATACAGCGCGCCAATACCTTTTGGGCCGTACGCTTTGTGTGCGCACAAAGACATTAAATCAACGTTCATCGCATCAACATCGATAGCCACTTTGCCGGGGCTCTGAGCTGCATCGACGTGGAACAATATTTTCTTTGAGCGGGTTAATGCGCCTATTGCTGCGATGTCCTGAATCACGCCGATTTCGTTGTTCACGTGCATCACCGATACGAGAGTGGTGTCTTCACGGATGGCATCAGCCAACTTAGTGATATCAACCAATCCATTGTCTTGCGGATCAAGATAGGTGACTTCAAAACCTTCACGCTCTAACTGGCGGCAAGTGTCAAGCACTGCTTTGTGCTCGGTTTTAACCGTAATGATGTGTTTGCCCTTCTTCGCGTTAAAGTGCGCTGCGCCTTTAATTGCCAGGTTATCTGACTCTGTTGCACCTGATGTCCAGACAATCTCTTTTGGATCAGCACCGATTAATTTTGCCACGTTGGCTCGCGCTTCTTTCACTGCATCTTCAGCCTTCCAGCCAAAAACGTGCGATCGCGACGCCGGATTACCAAAGTTGCCCTGCACTGTCAGGCAATCCATCATCGCCTTGGCTACTCTCTCGTCCACCGGTGTAGTGGCTGAGTAATCCAGATATACAGGTATGTTTAAGGTTCCCACTTAACTCTCTCACTGTTGCTACGCCCATCTTATTACGGGCGGGACTGTTATTAATGCATGTGATCATCCGATCACATGTTTCTGTTCGTGTGGCCACTGGACCACACAGGTGCTAATTTACGTTTTGCCGAAAATGCACAAGATTATCTTGTCTTTCGGCTACCTTCCTGACCTGTTCCCGGTCAATAAGGTCTTGCAAGCTAATGCCACTTAAAAAATTCTCTATTTGTTCGCTCAACCCTTCCCAAAGATCGTGCGTCAGGCAACGGCCGTGCTGGTGGCAGTTTTTTTGTCCACCACACTGCGTGGTATCTACTGATTCATTGACTGCACGGACGATATCGGAAATCACCACCTGATCAAGTGGGCTCACAATTCGGTAGCCGCCACCCGGACCACGGGTACTTTCCACCAGTTTGCCACGTCGAAGCCGTGCAAACAGCTGTTCGAGGTACGAGAGCGATATTTCCTGTCTCTCGGAGATATCTGCCAAACTAATCGGCCCCTGCTCTTTGTGCAGTGCGAGGTCTAGCATGGCTGTAACAGCATACCTTCCCCGTGTTGTGAGCTTCATAGAATTACCTCAAACGGACCCACCCAGTTTACATATCCTACAAAAACAGTCAAGTATTACAGCACCCACTCAACGTAATATAAATTCCCGACACCCGGGAGCTTGCGCGGTAGACCTTCCTAGCTGTTTACAGCACTTTTTTCGGCACCTGCCGAATTACCACCGACATTCACCGCTTCAGCATCCGACGCCTTCACGGAGGATACGTTCTCGCCGCGGCATTCCGACAGCCAACTGTCCATTTCAAGCGGCTCTATCGTGTCTACATGCTCGCCAAGCTTACGTAATGCACACCGCATCTCTTCGAATCGTTGATCAGTGGCATGAATGTGGTCGAGCATTTTGTTGATCGCCTCGATCATCGGATCGGGCAAATCAGCGGTAACGCCGTAAGCGTCAAAACCAATTTTGCTCGCGGTCTCCTGCCTTACCTCGGCAAGATTGGCCTTTTTATCCACTTGCCGGGCTGGAACACCGACCATCGTCGCACCCGGCGGTACGTCTTTAACGACTACCGCATTTGACCCAATTCGTGCGTCTTGGCCAATTTCAATCGGCCCGAGAATTTTCGCCCCAGCACCCACCACCACATTGTTGTGTACCGTTGGGTGCCGTTTACCCTTATTCCACGTCGCACCACCCAGGGTCACGCCGTGATAAAGCGTTACATCGTCACCGATTTCTGTTGTTTCGCCGATGACGACGCCGGTACCGTGGTCGATAAAAAATCGACGTCCGATGGTTGCACCGGGGTGAATCTCTATTCCGGTAAACCAGCGGCCAATGTAGGAAAACGCCCGGGCAAGCCACTTTAGACCCTTGCCCCACAACCAGTGCGACAAACGATGCATCAATAATGCGTGAGTTCCAGGATAGGTGGTCAGGATCTCGAATACCGTCCGTGAAGCCGGATCGCGATCGAACACACAGTAAATGTCTTCCTTAATTTGCGCGAACATGCCCAATTACCCGATTGATTTACTCAGGTATTATAAGGCTTCTTTTTAGAAAGCAAAGTGCCTCAGCAGTTTTTCCGGCATTTATTTACTCAAAGCTGCCTAAGACCCGGCTTTAATCCTGTTTGCAGCCTTCTGCAATGAAGCCAACAAGCCCCTTATCAACTGCACTTCACTTCGATTCATTCCTGCTCGATTAAATAGCCGCCTAAACCGCGGCATCATCATCCGCGGGTTGTCTGGATCAAGATAGCCAGTATTTACCATCGTTGATTCCAAATGCTTATACATGTGCTCGAGTTCCTCATGCACGGCGGGCAACTCACCCGGGGGAGTTTTTTCTGGCGCCGAGACGGGTTGAGCCCCTGCTCGCAAACTGATGCGACGTACCTCATACGCCAGCACTTGCACTGCAGCTGCGATGTTGAGAGAACTAAAGCCTTCAACCGAAGGAATCACAACCAACTGCGAGCAAAGCGCCAGCTCACTATTCGTTAAACCGCTGCGTTCGCGACCGAACACCACGGCAATCTTTGCGTCAGCGCCTGCCGCTGAAAAAGACTGCTCGAACTCATGCGGCTCAATCTGCGGCCAACTCAGTGTTCGAAGCCGCGCACTCGTGCCGATCACCAATGAACAATCCGCAATAGCTACCTCAAGGGAATCACACACCAAAGCGTCATCGAGCAGTTCAGCCGCCCCCGACGCACGCGAGTAGCATTCATAAGTTCTAAACTCGCAGGGATTGACCAGAGCAAGATCGGACAAGCCCATAGTTTTCATCGCACGCGCGGCCGCGCCGATGTTGCCACCACTACTGGTTTCGACAAGAACAAATCTGATCTTTTTATTATCCAACACTCACTCGCCAATCATTGTGCCCGCTGGACAACAAAAAATTAAAATTCCCGAACCTTCACGATCAAAGCCACGCAATAACGTGTATTCTTGCCCGCTAACTATTTAACACCCCCTCCAGGAGCCGCCACTACATGCACCCGATGCTGAACATCGCCACACGCGCGGCGCGTGCCGGAGGCCGAGTACTGACCAAATACATGGACAGGCTCGATACTATTACGATTGAAGCCAAAGGCAAAAATGATTTTGTCTCAGAGGTTGATCGCCTGACTGAAGCTGAGATTGTCAACGTACTACAGCGATCCTACCCGGACCATCAATTCATCTGCGAAGAGGCAGGTATTGTCGGCAACGAATCAGCAGACTTCAAATGGTACATCGATCCGCTGGACGGGACTAAAAATTACCTGCACGGTTATCCGGCATTTTGTGTCTCAATCGCTGTTGCTGAAAAAGGCAGAATGGAACAAGCGGTCATTTACGACCCGGTCAGCCAGGAGCTCTTCACCGCTACTCGCGGTGATGGCGCCACGCTAGATGGCAAACGTCTGCGGGTCAGTAAAAGAGCCGGCCTTGAAAACGCATTGCTTGCCACCGGGTATGCCAACACAGGTAAAAATGATTTCAACGCCTACAACAAAACGCTGCATCACTTTACGACACAGGCATCAGGTATTCGACGACAGGGCTCGGCGGCGCTGGAATTGGCGTATGTTGCTGCCGGCAGACTCGATGGTTATTGGCAATATGACCTCAAACCATGGGATGTCGCGGCCGGTGCGCTTATAGTGCGGGAAGCTGGCGGCTTGGTCGGTGACACCAATGGTGAAGACAACTGGCTTGAATCAGGCAACATTATTGCTGCCTCGCCGAGGGTATTTGCCCCGATGGTACAGAGTTTAAAGGCCCTTAAGGTGCTGGAGATCTAGTACTTTCTACCTTAGAGACTGCAATACCCGAATATTGCAGTCTTCCTGCCTCAACGAAGAATGCATCCCTAAGGAATATCATCCAACGCCGTGCCCTCTTTCTCAACCGGGATCATGTCTTCTCGTGTCAGGCCAAGCCCAAGTACCGCTGAACTTGCGACATAGATTGATGAGTAAGTCCCCACCACCACACCGATAATCAGCGCGATAGAAAAACTTCTGATCGATTCACCACCAAGAAGAAACAACGCCAGCAATACCAACAACGTGGTTAAGGACGTAATGATCGTTCGCGATAAGGTCTGGTTGATCGATATGTTCATCAATTCCACCGGCGCTTTCTTGCGAATGGTTCGGAAGTTTTCACGAATACGGTCAAATACAACGATGGTGTCATTCAGGGAATAACCAATGACTGCGAGAATGGCCGCCAGCACACTTAAATCAAAGTTGATCTGAGTGATAGCGAAAAAGCCCAACGTAATGATCACATCGTGCACCAATGCCGCCACCGCGCCGACAGAGAATTTTTTCTCAAAGCGTAACCAGATATACACAACAATAAAGGCAAGCGCGATCAACACTGCTAACCCGCCCTGTTCCCGCAATTCTTCACCGACTTGCGGGCCCACGTACTCAACACGACGCATCGTGACCTCACCCTGACCAACAGAACCCAAAACCCGATCAACCTCTGTGTTCACGGTTGCGCCATCAAGCCCTTCTGTGGGTGCCAGTCGAACCAACACTTCGCTGGTGGTACCAAAGTGCTGAACGATTGCATCCGGAAATCCGTTTGCATCAAGAGCGGATCGAATCTCCGGCAGTTCGGCCCCTTGCTCAAAACCGGCTTCAACGACATACCCACCGGTAAAATCGATCCCGAAGTTAAGACCACGAGTGACAAGCGCACCTATTGAAATAAGAATCAATATCGCTGACAAGATAGTCGCCGGCTTACGCAGGCCCATAATGTCAAAGCGTACATTTGTGTTTTGTTTAGTTGTAGCCATTGATGCCAATCACTTGAACAATTAAATTTAAGAAGAACGTTGTGCAGTACTAGATAGGTAAGCTGTCAAGCTTCTTACCGCCATAGCGCCAGTTGACAATCGCACGTGTTCCAAAGATCGCAGTAAACATTGAGGTGACGATACCGATCGACAAGGTCACAGCAAAGCCCTTGATGGGACCAGTACCAAAAACAAACAGCACCACCGCTGCGATCAACGTAGTGACGTTGGCGTCAGCAATGGTAGTAAAGGCTTTTTCATAACCTGAATTGATCGCTGCCTGAACATTGTTGCCGTTGCGCAGTTCTTCCCGTATACGCTCAAAAATCAGTACGTTGGCATCTACTGCCATCCCCACCGTCAGCACTATTCCCGCAATACCCGGTAACGTTAATGAAGTCGGTAGCATGGACAACACGGCCACAATTAACACCAGGTTGGTGACCAGTGCAAGATCAGCGATCACGCCGAACGATTTGTAATAGATCGCCATGAAGATCAGCACCAATGCCAGACCGATTAACACTGACATCTTTCCACGGTCAATGTTTTCCTGCCCGAGACTTGGACCCACGGTACGCTCTTCAACAATCTCCACCGGCGCTTTTAATGCACCTGCACGCAACAATAAAGAAAGGTTGCGAGCTTCGTTAGTGTCAAGACCGGTCGTTTGAAAGCGATGACTCAGCACATCACGAATCGTCGCCACGTTGATGACCTCTTCTACCCGGGTACGCTTCTTCTCGTAGGAATCACCCTTTTTGACAGTGGTAACCTGATTTTCAATAAATACCACCGCCATCGGGTTGCCAATATTATCAGCGCTGACTTTCTGCATGCGCTTCGCGCCCGGACCATCCAGGCTAATGAATACCGCTGGTGATCCGCTCTGCGTATCAATGCCGGAAGACGCATCTTTGATTTGATCACCCGTTACAATCACCTGGCGCTGTAGTAGCACCGGACTGCCATCATCTCGCAACTCATATAATTTGGCATTCGGTGGTACTCTGCCGGTATCTTTTGCGCCATACCAATCGGCCGACGTCCCGTGCACCATTCGATATTCAAGTGTGGCCGTCGCACCTAAAATTTCTTTGGCAATGGTGGTGTCCTGCACACCGGGCAGCTGGACAACAATTCTCTCGCGACCTTGTTGTTGCACAATGGGTTCTGCAACCCCTAGTTCATTGACTCGATTACGCAAAGTAATGATATTTTGATCAATAGCCGCACGACGTTCATTGTCACGGGCGATTTCAGACATCTTTGCGTTAATGTAGAATTTACCGCCATCCTCAAACGACGTCATATCCAGATCACGATATTCAGGCTCCATGACCGCCAGGGCGGCGTCACGCTTGTCCGCATCGTCGAACCGAACCTTTACCCCGTCCTCGGTATGTTGTGCGCCTCGATGACGCATATCCCGGGTTTTGAGAAAAGTCCGGAACTGGTCAATGTAGCCCGCCTCTGACTGAGCAATGGCAGTGTCGATATCAACTTCCATCAAAAAGTGAACCCCACCCCGGAGATCTAGACCAAGACCCATCGGCTTGCCAATCGAGCGCAGCCAGTCAGGGGTTGCCGGCACAAGATTGAGCGCCACCGTGTTACGGTTACTGTGATTTTGCTGGATTAAATCCCGACCTTTGAGCTGGTTTTCTGCATCTTCAAAAAGCACCAGCAAGCGATCATCGTCAGGACGAAAGCTGAAGCCCTCTACACCACCGCTCTCGAGAGTTTTCGTTACTTCCGCGTTGAGATCCGGCGCCAGCACCCCGTTGCGCGGAGAAATTTGCACCGCTGGGTCATCGCCATACAAGTTAGGCAAAGCGAACAAGCAGCCCGCTAACACGACCGCAGCCAGAAACAGATACTTCCACAGAGGATATTTATTGATCATTGACTAACCACAAGGGATTCGAAGAGCGATTTCAATATTACCGGGCCGTTGAACCAGACGAATAGCCTGGCCAATGCAATCTGCGGCACGGTAGAACGCTTTTTTTAATGTTGAAGGTTAAAGATAGGCACAAAAACCGGGATTGAAAGCCCGATCAATCATACTTTTTTCAAAGTGCCCTTCGGTAACAGGTTCGCTACAGCATTCTGCTGCACTGTGACTTCGACGTTATCAGCAATTTGCACCTGAAAAAATCCGTCATTTACCTTGGTGATTGTGCCGCCCAGACCGCCATTAGTAATAATCTCATCGCCCTTTTTTAAGGCCTCTGTCATCGCCTTGTGCTCTTTTACCCGTTTCTGCTGAGGACGAATCATCAGAAAGTAGAAGATAGGCAGCAGCAGGAAAGGCAGCAGTAGACTGATCATTGACCCTTGTCCACCAGCGGCTTGTGCATGAGCGTCTGAGATAAAAAATGACATCGCGATTTCTCCGTTATTCGACTTAAGCCAACAATTATGCCACAAGCTGCCGCTGGGTGGTCAGTCTGGAGAGTGTTTGCTTCTGCCTGGTCGTATTCGTCAGGTTGTTCAGGTGTGGAACATCATGCAGGCCCCTCCGCCTGCAAGGCGTAAAACTTTTGCGCAAAGGCGTCGAACTGATCCGCCTCAATCGCATCACGAATATCTTCCATCAGTCGCAGGTAGAATCGGACGTTGTGGATAGTGTTTAATCTGGACCCGAGAATCTCCTTACACTTGCTCAGATGGTACAGATAAGCTCGCGAGTAATTTTTGCAGGTATAACAATCACAATCACCATCCAGCGGCGCTGTATCGGTTCGAAATCTCGCATTTCTGAGCTTCAACACACCACGACTGGTGAATATGGTGTCGTTGCGAGCATTTCTTGTAGGCATCACGCAATCAAACATGTCCACTCCACGCCGCACTGCTTCAACAATGTCTCCAGGCTTGCCCACCCCCATTAAATAACGCGGCGCGTTTTCAGGCAGAAAAGGCACTGATGCCTCCAGTACTCGTTCGCGCTCTTCTTTAGGCTCGCCTACCGCCAGCCCACCAATTGCGTAACCGTCAAAACCAATATCAGTGAGTGCTGCTGATGATTGCTCGCGCAGCGGTATATGCATCCCGCCCTGTACAATACCGAACAATGCATTGCTATTGCCGAGCTCATTGTGGGCAATGCGCCCACGTTTCGCCCAGCGCATAGAAAGCTCCATCGAGGCGCGCGCTTCACTTTCAGTGGCAGGATAGGCAGTGCACTCATCGAAGCTCATGACAATGTCTGATCCGAGATCGTATTGCACCTGCATAGACACTTCCGGGTCCAGCCACACTTTGCTGCCATCAATCGGGCTTTGAAAAGACACCCCCTGTTCAGTGATCTTGCGCATCTTAGCCAAACTGAATACTTGAAAACCACCTGAGTCGGTCAGAATCGGACCATCCCAGTTCATGAAGTCGTGCAGATCGCCATGCTGCTTTATCACTTCAGTACCGGGGCGCAACATTAAGTGAAAAGTATTGCCAAGTATGATTTGCGACTTCACCTCCCACAGCTCTTCCGGACTCAACGCCTTCACTGTTCCATAGGTACCCACCGGCATGAATACAGGAGTTTGAATTGTCCCGTGAGCAGTCGTCACCTCTGCACGCCTGGCCAAACCATCGCTATGAATCAATTTGAATTGCATGTGAAAGATTCCAGTTTTAGTTTATGGCTAAGATATCGACTTCGGTATATCCGGCGACGCCTGCGGCCAGATCAGCATCGCATCTCCGTAACTAAAGAAGCGATACTTTTCATCAACAGCAGTGCGGTAGGCATCCAACATTCGCTGCTTGCCACCAAACGCACAGACAAGCATCAACAAAGTAGAACGCGGTAAGTGGAAGTTGGTAAGCAACCCGTCGATCACCCTGAAGGAGTCACCCGGCTGTATAAACAAACGTGTGTCCCCTTCAAATGCAGCCAACGCTCCTTCACGCGCGGCAGTTTCCAGCGCCCTGACTACCGTGGTTCCAATGGCAATCACGCGACCACCATTTTGCTTTGTTTTTTCTATTTTTTCACATACCGCCTGACTGACACTGAGCCATTCGGCATGCATTTTATGCTTACTTAAATCATCATCGCGAACTGGCTGGAATGTACCTGCACCGACATGAAGTGTTATAAAATCAATGTCTGCCCCCACCTCTTTACAGCGCTGCAGCAATTCATCATCAAAGTGCAAACCTGCAGTGGGCGCAGCCACCGCACCTGTGTCACTGGCAAAAACAGTTTGGTAGCGATCACTATCAGCATTATCAACCGGTCTTTCAATATACGGTGGCAACGGCAATGAGCCATGTTGTTGCAGGTAGTCAAGCAGCGGAGTGTCAAGCTGAAACCTAACCTCAAACAGATCATCCTGCCTGCCACAGACAATAGCTGCATGGCCACTGTCTAGAAATATTTTGCTATCGGCCTTAGGAGACTTACTGGCTTTACATAAGCACAGTGCCGTATTGCTATCGATGATATTTTCAACCAACAACTCAATCCGTCCGCCTGTGGCCTTTTTGCCAGTAAGGCGTGCAGGATAAACACGTGTGTTATTCATCACCAAAAGATCACCCGCTCGCAACTGCGATGGAAGATCAGTTATTTGCTGATGCTTTATCTCCGATTCCAGACATAGCAATCGGCCGCCGCTTCTGGAAGCTGGCGGGTGCTGAGCAATAAGCTCGGTTGGCAGTGGGTAATCGAAATCGCTGGTTTGCATCACGAGGTCAGTAGGTTCGCTCTCAAGGGCAGTTACGACTAAGCGCCGTTACGAAAACGCTTCCATATTTGCATGAAACCGCTGGTCAAATCCTGAGTGTCTCCACTCAAGTTATTTACTGACGATAATTTTTCGATCCACTGGTCTACCTGTTCAAAGGTAAACCAACGCAGCTCATCTATTTCATCTTCAGCCGCGACGAAAGGCCCTTGGCCGATCATTGAAAACACCATCGCAAACTCATGGCCGTTGTCTTTATTAGGTGACATTTTAAACAGGGCTTCTAACGGAGCCACCACAGAGATGCCGAGCTCTTCCTGCAACTCACGGGGTGCTGTTTCAACGTAACTTTGCCCGGACTCCACATGACCTGCACAGGAGGTATCCCACATGCCACCACATTCATCTTTTTGCAGCGATCGTTTTTGCAACAACACAGAGCCCGCGCCGTCAAAAACCAACACATGAATAGAGCGGTGGGTTAAACCACGCTGATGAATGTCTCCGCGTGTTGCCGATCCAATCACACGATCCTGATCATCGACAATATCGAGCACTTCGAAAGAGGAAGTTTGCACCAACGAGAGGATTCACGAAAAGAAATAAATGGTGCCGAGGGAGAGACTCGGACAATGGCATATACCCTAGCGACAGACTCATTCTTGTCGCATGTATATCGCAGATTCCAAAATTATAGCCTTATTCATGAGCGATCAGAAGCAATTATTGAAAATTGTTCCACCAGTTGGCAATAATTACGGGCTTTGCGTTTTCTCGGTTAGATTTACGATTTTACGGACAGGGAAACCTGCACCAGCCCCATCCACTGTCTACTGCCGTTTTAGAATAATTACCTCCATGAATAAGGCAGGAACTTTCCGAGCCTATCCCCACCTCTGTCAATGCATCCGCCACCAGCGTTTTCCGGGGTTTCTCAGCCATTTGGCTCTATTTTTTAAAAACCAGCGTTCTTTTTGTTGCCACGTCAACCACAAGCCCAAACGGAGCTTGCTTCCCATGCCGCCAGAACATTCGAAGGGAATATCACAACTCCAGCCAAAGCAAGAGTCGCTCAGGGTCATGGGATTAGCGCTTCGGTGTTATTAGCCATCTATAAGCGTTACGGAGCGCTCCCTCCCAGACGGCCCGACGCCGGCTGGTTACGCCGCTGCGAGCTGAATCTACCATGGAGCTGTCAATAGAAAATAGTACGTCATACAGACGCTAACGATCGCTAGAGCTGGAGCGACCCAATGACCCTGCCTATCTAGAAAATTACCTTCGTTAGAATATTGATACAATAGAATCTGTCGCTTTAACTTCTCATTCTCCTTCTTCAGCTGTCGATTCTCTGCAACCAAATCACTGTTTTCTTCTTTGCGCACTTCAATCGTTGTCATAGCTCAAAATCCAGGTCACCTCGATAAGTTCCGTCACTGTTCGTGCCTTTCTAAAAAGGCAGTGTCCAAACGATATACTGCGATCCTTAACCATGAATCGCACAGCTTATGCTCCAGTGCAAATTTATTATTCGGCGTTACCGCCATCACTTATTTTTTGGGTGCTATCTTCGAGCAGCCCATTCACCTGCATTTCCGGGGACACTTTAACCTCCAAATTGACTTGTCGTTTCACCTTTAGACTTAAACCACGAAGAGAAACCTACACCTTCAGTACAACAACCTCATAGCCTCAATCTTTTTCCTTACTTCCGCAAGCAAACTCGAAGGCCCAAGTACCTCAACATCTGCCCCATGACGCAAGACATCCATAATTAATTCAGTTGAAAAAACGTAAGGCACTTCTAGTAGGTAGCTCCCTGCACTATCAGTTGATGTTCGCTGCTCTGGGTGCCACACCTCATTTTCAACATAGCGTGTAGCCGTTGAATTGAATTTAAGCCTGGCCCACTGGCGTTTCTTTCCGCCAAAAAGGCCGTAGCCAGTATCGTAGTATTCCGCCAAGTCCTTTTTCGAAAGATGCTTTGCCGTTACTTCCAGCAACACGCAAGACACTATCGAATCTAAAGAGAATGTCCGTATCCCCTTAGAGGAATGACACCACGCACCCAGGTACCAGTTACTTCGATAGTGAATTAGCCGCTGCGGAGACACCACACGTTTTGATGCAGCTTTGGAAGATCCCCGCGCTTCGTATTCCATATCAATCCGTTTGCGTTTAACCAGCGCAGAACCTACCGATTCAAAATGTTCAAGATCATTCATTCTACTGGAGGTAGAAACCAGCTTTACTCTATTGGCAAGTTCCCTCGCCTCTTCCTTTTCATGACCGAGTTTGAGATTGATCCTGTCCATCAACGGCTGTAGCTGATTCGCTATTGGCCCGCCCTTATCAATAGAACTCAACAACTGCTGCATGGTGGCAAGCGCCAGCAACTCTTGTTGATTAAACCACAATCCGGGCAATTCGTATTTTGGCCCCACCGAACTGCCAGATTCCATTCGGTACCCACCTGATTCCCTGTCCCATTCAATCGGTGCATTGAATCGGTCACGCATGAAGCGCAGATCACGTTTGAAGGTCGCACGGGATACCTCGAGCTCCTGCAGCAGAAACTCTAACGATCTTGCTCTGCCATTCGCCAACAGAGAATCGAGCTTGTAAATACGGTCCATCTGGTTCATTTGGATTTAATTTTCTAAGTGGCTCACGCCATGAGCCACTAGCCTGCCAAACTTCATCCTGTAAAGCAAACGCCAGCGTTTAAGCCGTACTGACAAAAACAGAGAGCCAGCTAACATGAGTCACCTCATCATTCTAATAGTGACTCACTCGTAAGATTTATCTCGCTAAAGAACTCTAAATATAAAGCAGTTTCAGGCTGACAAAGTCGCACGAGCAGAACATAACCAAGTTTTTCATCACAAAAACATCTTTAATAGTCGTAAAACCCTACAGGTCAACGTGCAGCGAATTAATAGCAGGATCATCAACAAAAATTAAAGTTTTGGCAGCAAACACTGAACCAATGTTTCATTCGCTATTAATTCGAAGGCGATCACTGTGGCATGAAAAACCAATAATAGAGGTTATTCAAGCATGCACACTGGCAATGGAACTGGACTTTGGAATTGCCCAGGGCAAACCGCTACGCACTTTATCTCTAGCAGGCATTGACACTAAGTTCTTTGAACGTAACTCTGCATTGATTACCAAACTGCTTGATGAACGTTTTGAAGGCGAAGTCAGTAAAATAGGCTTAGAAAAATTTCTGGATGCACTACGCGAAGGCGAACACTGGCTGCTGCTTATTGATTTAGACGGTAATCTTTTACCATTTAAAAAACAACGCATCGCAAGCACTGAACTCCTACATGCCTCACTACCGTGTCAACAATTACTAATAGTAGAAAACGAAAGCTGCCAACATCAACTTCCCAACCTACCTGGAACCATCGCTATCCTTGGAGCAGGATTCGACCTCGGCTGGACTGCCAGTCCCAATTTAAATAGTAAACGTATTGCTTACTGGGGTGATATCGATACTTGGGGACTAAAGTACCTGTCTAATGCTCGAGTATCTCTACCCCAGCTAACACCGCTAATGATGACGCAAGGCGTTTACGAGGCGCATCGTCACTCGGCAGTTAAAGAATCGATTATCGCTGGAACAGACATACCCCCTACTCTCAGCGATGACGAAAAAAACCTATATCGCTTTCTATTGTCCACTGAATGTGGACGATTAGAACAAGAATTCCTTAGCTTTGAATACATCCTGCAACAGGTAAGACTTTGGGGCGAGAAATTATGAAACCAGACTCATTTGCTTTCTTAAAGCATCATCCAAATTCACTGTCCGATATTATATGACAGGGCTCCGTTAAGGCTATCGCGTTATTTACAACTACACTGATTGGACAATAACACCTACAGATATGTATAATCTGTAGGTGTTATTGTCCAATAGATACAAACGCCCTGATCACCATGAAAATCGAAGAAGCTCGGGAAATATTCCGCTCACAAGGCGGAATTCTAAGAACTGGCGAGGCCCTAAAATATGGGATCCACCGCAGGACACTGTACGGTCTGCGTGATGCCGGAGAGCTGGAATGCCTTAGCAGAGGGCTCTATCGTCTAGTAGACATGCCAGAGCTATCTGATCCAGACCTCGTCACTGTTGCGCACAGAATTCCAGACGGTGTGATTTGTCTTATTTCAGCGCTTCACTTCCACGATATCACTACACAAATTCCCCATGAAGTATCAGTGGCAATTAACAGAGGCAAAGAAAAACCTCGACTGCAGTACCCCCCCAATAAAATCTACATGTTCTCTGGAGAAGCCTTTAGTGCCGGCATACAGACACATATGATTGATGCGGCAAAAGTCAAAGTGTATAGCCCAGAGAAAACAATAGCCGATATTTTTAAGTTCAAAGATAAACTAGGAACAGACACTATTCGTGAGGCCGTAGATATGTACAAGAGCCGCATGAAGCCAAAACCCAGAGATCTTTTAAAATACGCAAAGATATGCCGCGTGGAAAAACACATGCGACCCTACCTTGAAGCAGTACTGTAAAGGCATGGTCAAAGACATCGCAAAATCCGTTCATCAAAAGCTACTTAACAAAGCACGAAATGAAGGCCAGCCTTTTAATGAGCTACTGCAGTATTTTGTAATAGAGCGATTTTTGTATCGGTTAAGCAAATCGCAGTACTCGGATCAATTTGTTTTAAAGGGCGCATTACTATTCAGGGTTTGGAATGCCCAAGATACCAGAGCTACACGGGATATCGATTTTCTAGCTTTTAGTGACAACACAATTGATGGACTGATAAAGCTTGGAATTCCCCCAGTTTGGTGGACACCTTCAAATTGAGCGATAATGCTCGCAGAGGTGCCCAATGGCAAAACGAAAGACCCGAAGAGAACGCAGAACCTACAATGACGAGTACAAACGAAAAGTACTTGAGTTAGTCAG